>NZ_JBRAND010000012.1:0-1221 GCF_052747885.1 Marinomonas dokdonensis | reverse complement strand
CTCTGAGACAGGTGCTGCATGGCTGTCGTCAGCTCGTGTTGTGAAATGTTGGGTTAAGTCCCGTAACGAGCGCAACCCTTATCCTTATTTGCCAGCACTTCGGGTGGGAACTTTAAGGAGACTGCCGGTGACAAACCGGAGGAAGGTGGGGACGACGTCAAGTCATCATGGCCCTTACGAGTAGGGCTACACACGTGCTACAATGGCGTATACAGAGGGCTGCGAACTTGCGAGAGTAAGCGAATCCCAGAAAGTACGTCGTAGTCCGGATTGGAGTCTGCAACTCGACTCCATGAAGTCGGAATCGCTAGTAATCGTGGATCAGAATGCCACGGTGAATACGTTCCCGGGCCTTGTACACACCGCCCGTCACACCATGGGAGTTGATTGCTCCAGAAGTAGCTAGCTTAACCTTCGGGATGGCGGTTACCACGGAGTGGTCAATGACTGGGGTGAAGTCGTAACAAGGTAGCCCTAGGGGAACCTGGGGCTGGATCACCTCCTTAAACGATAGAAGCTCTGGTGAGCGTTCACACAAATTATCTGATACCTATCTTAAGACGTTAGAACAGAGTTCTAAGCAAGATGTTGACCTGAGAATGATCGGGGCACTCAATGTCTGACTTAGTGCTTTGCACTAAACTTGCTCTTTAACAATTCAAATTTTGAAATAACGATGAATCAAGCGTTAAACCGGTGAGAAACACTTTAACCTAGTGTTTCTTATTATCGTAAATCCTTAGGAGGTACAAAAGCTCCTTAGGTATGTGATCCGAAACTATTTTGGGTTATATGGTCAAGTGACCAAGCGTGCACGGTGGATGCCTTGGCAGTCAGAGGCGATGAAGGACGTGGTAATCTGCGATAAGCTCGGGGGAGTTGATAAACAAACTTTGATCCCGAGATTTCCGAATGGGGAAACCCACCCGCTTGCGGGTATCATTAAGTGAATACATAGCTTAATGAGGCGAACCCGGGGAACTGAAACATCTAAGTACCCGGAGGAAAAGAAATCAACCGAGATTCCCTAAGTAGCGGCGAGCGAAAGGGGATTAGCCCTTAAGTTGATTTGGTGTTAGTAGAAGGTTCTGGAAAGAACCGCCGTAGAGAGTGATAGCCTCGTATACGAAAACGCCATTTTAATGAAATCGAGTAGGACGGGACACGTGTTATCCTGTCTGAATATGGGGGGACCATCCTCCAAGGCTAAATACTCCTGAC
>NZ_JBRAND010000011.1:0-1743 GCF_052747885.1 Marinomonas dokdonensis | reverse complement strand
AAAAACCACTTTGGTGTTATATGGTCAAGCCTCACGAGCAATTAGTATTGGTTAGCTCAATGCCTCACAGCACTTACACACCCAACCTATCAACGTCCTAGTCTCGAACGGCTCTTTAGGGGACTTATGTCCCAGTGAGATCTTATCTTGAGGGAGGCTTCCCGCTTAGATGCTTTCAGCGGTTATCCCGTCCGAACATAGCTACCCGGCAATGCCACTGGCGTGACAACCGGAACACCAGAGGTTCGTCCACTCCGGTCCTCTCGTACTAGGAGCAGCTCCTCTCAAATCTCAAACGTCCACGGCAGATAGGGACCGAACTGTCTCACGACGTTCTAAACCCAGCTCGCGTACCACTTTAAATGGCGAACAGCCATACCCTTGGGACCGGCTTCAGCCCCAGGATGTGATGAGCCGACATCGAGGTGCCAAACACCGCCGTCGATGTGAACTCTTGGGCGGTATCAGCCTGTTATCCCCGGAGTACCTTTTATCCGTTGAGCGATGGCCCTTCCATACAGAACCACCGGATCACTAAGACCTACTTTCGTACCTGCTCGACGTGTCTGTCTCGCAGTTAAGCGTGCTTTTGCCTTTACACTCTATGCATGATTTCCGACCATGCTGAGCACACCTTCGTGCTCCTCCGTTACTCTTTGGGAGGAGACCGCCCCAGTCAAACTACCCACCACACAGTGTCCTCGATCCCGATAAGGGACCAGAGTTAGAACCTCAAACGTACCAGGGTGGTATTTCAAGATTGGCTCCACCGAAACTAGCGTCTCGGTTTCAAAGCCTCCCACCTATCCTACACAAGTAGGTTCAAAGTTCACTGTGAAGCTATAGTAAAGGTTCACGGGGTCTTTCCGTCTAGCCGCGGATACACAGCATCTTCACTGCGATTTCAATTTCACTGAGTCTCGGGTGGAGACAGTGTGGCCATCGTTACGCCATTCGTGCAGGTCGGAACTTACCCGACAAGGAATTTCGCTACCTTAGGACCGTTATAGTTACGGCCGCCGTTTACTTGGGCTTCGATCAAGAGCTTCGCTTGCGCTAACCCCATCAATTAACCTTCAAGCACCGGGCAGGCGTCACACCCTATACGTCCACTTTCGTGTTTGCAGAGTGCTGTGTTTTTAATAAACAGTCGCAGCCACCTGGTATCTTCGACCGATCAATGCTTACGGAGCAAGTCCTTCACACTAACCGGCGTACCTTCTCCCGAAGTTACGGTACCATTTTGCCTAGTTCCTTCACCCGAGTTCTCTCAAGCGCCTTGGTATTCTCTACCTGACCACCTGTGTCGGTTTGGGGTACGGTTCGATCATATCTGAAGCTTAGAAGTTTTTCCTGGAAGCATGGCATCAACCACTTCGCCCAAAAGAGGGCTCGTCGTCAGTTCTCGGTCTTAAAGGGACCCGGATTTGCCTAAGTCCCAAACCTACCGCCTTAAACACAGACAACCATCGCTGTGCTGGCCTAGCCTTCTCCGTCTCTCCATCGCAATATGTACGAGTACAGGAATATTAACCTGTTTCCCATCGACTACGCATTTCTGCCTCGCCTTAGGGGCCGACTCACCCTGCCCTGATTAACATGGGACAGGAAACCTTGGTCTTCCGGCGGGGGAGTTTTTCACTCCCCTTATCGTTACTCATGTCAACATTCGCACTTCTGATACCTCCAGCCTGCCTTACAGCTTGACCTTCAACGGCTTACAGAACGCTCCTCTACCATGCA
>NZ_JBRAND010000010.1:0-7748 GCF_052747885.1 Marinomonas dokdonensis | reverse complement strand
TATCACCGTTAACGAATGTCACTGTGACACTTTGCGCATCCTCATCCACGCCTTGTACCGTGACGGTGGCAACATCTTTGGTGATGGTATCCGCGACCACAATGCTAAGGGCATCTCCCTGGTCATCGGCCGACAAATCGACTGTTACAGGGCTCTCGCTTATGGTAGAAACGTTCCCCGCTGCGTCTTTAACGCTTGCCTTAACTAATTCACCTGCCCCAACTTCTACTGTAACTGCGCCCGTTGCTATTTCAGAAGTCGTGAAGTTTTGTAGGTGCCCAGCCACTTCGACAGTCAAGGAGTCATTTGAAACATCAAAGCCTAGCGGCAAGGTGATTTTAACCGTCGCTTTACCATCTGTGCCCAACTCGTCATAGTTGAAGATGCCATCATTGGACGTATCACCGACCAAACTCAAGGTAGGCAAGCCAAACGCTTGAGTGTCTAACACCACACCGGCATTCAAAGTTACCTCGGCAGTGTTACCAGCCTTGTCTGTTACCATTGCGATGATGTTAATGTTACCGTCATCTAAACTCGTTAAATCCGTATCCGTAAACACCCATTTGCCTGCAGTAAGCTCGGTGTGAGTCAAGGTCACTTCTTTAAATTTAACGCCATTAATGAATTTCACTGTGACACTTTGCGCATCGCCATCCACCCCTTGTACCGTGAGGGTGGCAACATCTTTGGTGATGGTATCCGCGACCACAATGCTAAGGGCATCTCCCTGGTCATCGGCCGACAAATCAACGACTACAGGGCGCTCACTGACGGTAGAAACGTTCCCGGCTGCGTCTTTAACGCTTGCCTTAACTAATTCACCTGCACCAACTTCTACCGTGACTGCACCCGTTGCTATTTCAGAGGTCGTGAAGCTTTGCTCCTGACCACCCACTTCGACAGTTAAGGCATCACTTGAAACATCAAAGCCTAGCGGCAAGCTAATTTTAACCGTCGCTTTACCATCTGTGCCCAACTCGTCATAGTTGAAGATGCCATCATTAGACGTATCACCCACCAAACTCAAGGTAGGCGCATTTAAAGGCGTAACATCGACTTCCAAGCCAGCATTCAATGTAACCTCTGCTGTGTTACCTGCCTTGTCTGTTACCGTAGCGATGATATTGACATCACCACTACCCAGCGAAGAAAGATCCGTGTCCGTGAACACCCATTTCCCTGCGGTAAGCTCGTTGTGAGTCAAGGTTACTTTTTCTGATTTATCACCGTTAACGAATGTCACTGTGACACTTTGCGCATCGTCATCCACGCCTTGTACCGTGACGGTGGCAACATCTTTGGTGATGGTATCGGCGACCACAATGCTAAGGGCATCTCCCTGGTCATCGGCCGACAAATCAACGACTACAGGGGTCTCACTTACGGTAGAAACGTTCCCGGCCACGTCTTTAACGCTTGCCTTAACTAGTTCACCTGCCCCAACTTCTACTGTGACTGCGCCCGTTGCTATTTCGGAGGCCGTGAATTTTTGTAGGTGACCACCCACTTCGACAGTTAAGGTATCACTTGAAACATCAAAGCCGAGAGGCAAGCTAATTTTAACCGTCGCTTTACCATCTAAACCCAGCTCGTCCTTGTTGAAGATGCCATCATTAGACGTATCACCCACTAAGCTCAAGGTAGGCTCCCCTAAAGGCGTGTCATCTACCTCCAACCCTGTGTCTACAGATATATCAGTCACATTACCAGAGCTATCCGTTACTGTGGCCGTTATGCTAATCTCTCCATCAGTTAGACCACTTAAGTCAACGTTTTCAAACACCCACTCACCTGTGACCGAGTCGGGTTGATTAAGTGTCACTTTTACCGTGTTAGTACCATCTGTAAAGGTAACCGTGACACTGACAGCATCATCACTAACCCCTTTCACAACAACCGTTACCAAGCCATTTTTTTGACCCTCCTCCACACTGATGCTGAGATTCTCCTCTGTAAGCTGATCAATTACTTCCTTTACCGTAGAAGGCGTTTCTTCAGTGATCTTATTGCCTATATTTTTCTGGTCATAACGAGAGTTGTATTCATTGGCAGCAGAGCCTTGGGAACCAAAACTTTCTTGCTGAGAAATTCTATCCGCTTGTTCTTTAGACTTGTTATAAGGGTATTCAGTAGCATTTTGATTTCTATGAACAGTTGGGGTATTTGAGGTTCCCCCCTCATCAATTAGCCCTTCACCTGCGGCAGTGGGATCTTGTATTACCGATGGATCTTCACCTTCAAGGATTGCCGCCTGCAGTAAACTAGCTTCTGCCGCGGCATCTTGAGCAAGAGATTCGAGCTCATCAAGGTTATAATTTTCTTCATTTATCTCAACAACATCCCCTGGACCAAAGTCAATTATTTCCACCTCACCGTCGAAAAAAATCACTCTGCCGCTAGAGTCACCAATTGAGCGTATTACATCACCAAAGAAGACCACATCATTATTGCCGGCAGTTCTAACCTGCCCAGTGCTTGAGGTTATTTCGACTAAGCCACCATTTACTTCTAAATAACCGATTGGTTGTTCGGTAGGAATATTGATATCACTCATTGCTGTCTCCTTGCTGAGTTTAAGTATTAAGACTGATCGTCGAAATATATAACTGAGCCAAGGAGCCATCTATTGTACTAAAGTACACTCATTGTTTACCTTTGTAGTAAATAAATAGGTTTTCACTTCCCAATACACATAACCTCACAAGCCGAGAGTAAAACCACCTTTCAATTACACAAGTTTACAATTGGAGATTCACTTAAATACAACCCCATAAAAAAAGGCCGATATGAATTTCATATCGGCCTTTTAGATTAGCGGTAGATATTAGCCATCTATATTAATGTTGTATTCCTCATTATTATAAATAACCTTAATGCTATCGCTAGTATTTACAGAGCCATCACCGTTAGAATCAAAAGATGACGTCTCATCAACAAAGTTAGCAACATCTTCATCATCAACCTTAACAGCCCCATCTTCAACTTTAACATGAGCCTCTAGGAACTCTGTTATAGCGTCCATATCTGCATCTTTACCTGGGCTTCCTTCAATACCTGATAGCAAGTCGGTTAGATCAAGAGCATCGTCTGCGGCATTAAAGTCAGTAATCGTATCGATATTTGACTGATCATTTACATCATTCAAAATAAAGACATCGTTACCGGCTCCACCCGTTAAGATGTCAGCTGCTTCATCATCGCCACCAAATAGAACATCACTTCCTAGATCCCCTACCAAGGTATCAATGGCTTCAGTACCGGACTGGAAGCTATCTGTTACGATTGTTCCATCTACATCCGTATCATCGACTTTATTAGTCACAGTACTTGTTAGCTCAAACTCAGGTAATTCCACATCAGTAAGTATCGATAAGCCATCTATTGATGTCTGGTCTTGTTCAATATCAAAGCTGTAACTACCATCCACATTAGAGGTTAATGTTTCGCCATTCAGCTGTACGGTAACCCCGGTTGGTATACCAAACAAATTCACCGTAGCGCCTTCAGCGGTTGCATTCTCGTTATCAATATCGACATTGATGTTATAAGTGTATGCATAGTCACTACTATTAGGAATATTGCTATCTGGAGTGTTTCCAGCAAGATAATCACTAAAAGCAGTAATATCCCCTTGATAAGAACCATCGCTGAACAAGATATTTTCAAAATTAGCAACTTGGTATTTGATACCATCAAGATTAAGTTGATAATCACTCAATGAATAACTTTTGAGTACAATTGAGTCAGTACCTTCTTGGCCGTCAATATATGCACCATTCGATAAAGCACCTTCAATAACAATAAAGTCATTTCCGGACCCACCATGAATAGTGGCGCCAACGACAGATCCTCCAACGGAAAGATAGTCATCACCTGATTCTAAGTTAACGTAAGCCTTAACATCCCCAGCAATTGATACAGTATCGTCACCGGCACCAGCTTGTATGGTTCCGCTACTTGAACCACCAATATATAAGGAATCATCCCCACCCGTGCTCAAATCATTATCATCTAGTTCAATGTGTGAAGATGAATCACCTTCAATAACAATTGAATCATTACCCGTACCAGCATAAATCGAGCTAGAGCTAGTAGAACCCTTAATGGTAAGAGAATCATTCCCGCCATCTGAATCGCGACTATCGTCCAATGATATATAACCAGATGTGTTTCCACCTACTATCACCGCATCACTACCACTACCAGCTTTAATATTACCTGATGCGTCCCCACCAATTAATATCTCGTCATCACCAGAATTACCATACACCTCTCCGGTTAGACTGCCGCCAATCTGAATTTCATCGTTGCCACTACCAGCTTTGATAGTACCCTGGACAACAGAACCATCTTTGACTTCACCATCTTGATAGGCTGAACCAACGATTATTTTGTCATCTCCGTCTTTGAGATAAACTGTGCGGCCTGAGTAGATATCATCTTTAATGAAGACCTTGTCATCACCGCCCTTAGTATTCAAATCCGCACCATCAATGTCATCACCGACATATACCGCATCATCTCGATCGGAAAAACTCGTCCATGAATTATAATCGCCTGAGAATACTTTCGTAGCTTCACTACTGCTACTGAACCCTTGCCAGTTATCAGACGTATCGGTTGTACTACTGGAAGTAGACGACTCAATTACATCAGACAAAGATACGGTAACGGTCGGCAAGATAGCAGATGCGGTTACTTCAACAGACGCCGTAGCGGTATCAAAGCCTCCATTACCATCAGTAATTGTGTAATCAAAGCTTGCAGTGCCACTAAAGCCAGCCGCAGCAATGAACACTACGTTGCCATCTGAATTTAGATACGCATAACCATTTTGAACATCACTAATACTAGAGATAGACAAGGTATCCCCATCAGAATCAGAATCATTCGCCAATAATGTTTCAGGACTAATAGTAATGGAATGTTCATCATCTGTTGATAATGGAGTGCCCTTAATACTACTCAACATACTTGAATCAAGCGTCGCGTAAGTCTCACCACCATCAGAACTTATGGTTGGCTGGAAGACATAATCCCCTCCCTGATCCCACCAGATCATATCAATAGCGTAATAACCATCTTCTGCAATCTCAAACTCAGAATGAGTTGTTGATGTAGGTGACTGGTTATTAGAAACAGTCGCGACATTTTCACCATCAATAGAGATCTGGTAACCATCATCGGCATAAACTTGGAAGTTATAAGTGCCCGCCGCCAAGAAGATATAACCTTGCAGGTGAATACCACCATCTGTGTTATCGTCCGGATCTGAGCTTAACGAAGCAGCATCATCCCCTAGGAATGTCTGCAAGTTTGTCTGAGTGGCTACACTGGTTGACTCACTAGTTGAACCGGTCGAAGAATAGTCAATATTAGTCGCATTGAACGTAGCCGTAGGCTCGTTATTTGCTATCACACTGATAAACTCTTCCAAGCTGTCAATTTGAGTATCTGTTCCATAATAGCTACCCACAAGACCAGCAAAGCCATAATCATCCACCGCAACAGGGTTGGTGTTTAGATCACCTACTGTAATGGTTTGTGATACTTGACTCGTAGAATCACCGTCCGTTGATGTTACTGTCACAACAACATCAAAGCCGCCTGTATCTTGACTTGTACTAATCTGTAACCCATCAACTTCATCCGCAGCAAAGCTGTAACTACCATCGGTATTCGCTGCAATAACAGAACCATCAGCGTCAAGCAGGCTTGCACCTTCAGGTAAAGCAGAAATGCTATAGCTCAATACTTCACTGCCATCGGTATCAGTTGATGCTCCATCAATACTCAATTGACTAATAAAGAGCCCGCTATCAACACTGGCCTGGATGTTAGAAATATCGACCACTTCAACCGTTGCAGTAGACGCTACTTCAAAGACAACCGTTGCCTTACCATCAGCATCTAGTGTCACTGTGTATGAATTAGACTGATTATGGCTTGGCGTACCCGTATTTTGTTCGTAGGTGAACTGATCTTGCTGAACACCATTTATAGAAATAGTGTAGGTATCCTTTGTCTCTGTGTAGTTACTATCAGAGCTCTGAACACCATCTTCCCATCCACCTGAAATATCTGAGTCAAAAGATATCGTAACTTCTTGACCAGCATACTCAGCTCCAAAGTCAAATACACGACTCACGGATTCAGCTGTAACATTGTTACTATTAATATAACCATCACCTTGGGCACCAAGGTTATTAATATTATCTTCAGAAAGGGTAATAGCACCCTGAGACACGGCATCAGAAAGTTCCACTTCCAGAGTAGGAGCATCCGCCACAGCATCAACTGTGACAGTCACACTCGCTTGAGACGTTAATACACCATCGGAGATAGCGTAATCAATCGTCACTTCACCACTGAAATCATCAACAGGTGTAAATTCAAGTTTGCCATTAACAATTTCAACGGTACCTTGATTTCCAGAGACCTCTGCTTTAACAATACTTAAAGAGTCATTCTCTGGGTCAGTATCATTAGCCAGAACATCAATCGTAATCACAGTGTCTTCATTTCCAGAAGCCGTATCATCCACCGCAACAGGAGCTTGGTTAACATTAACCGTAAGCTCAGAGCTAACCGTACTCAACACTGTATTACCAGAAGAGTCAGATGAAGTAACAACAACTTCTAAATCAGGGTCATCTGCAAGATCGGACCCAGTAACAGAAAGTACCCAAACTCCGTTGGCTCCGACAGTAGTTGTGTATTCTTTGCCGTTTATGGTTGCAGAAACAACATCACCTTGTGAGATGTCACCTCCAATTGCGGTACCTGCAATTTCCACATCGCCTTCGGGGTCAGTAAGATCGATCACATTACCATCAGGTAACGATGTAATAGATACAACGCCAGCAGTGGCACTAAGATCAACATCATAGGTTTGAACGTTAGTTTGTGAGAATGGATTACCACTTGAGTCAAAACCTGAAACAGTAACAGAAACTTCAGGGAAATACTCAAGCGTATTAGCCAGGTCAGAACCTAAGACATCAACACTAAATAAATAATAATTGCCGTCTTCACTTAACTGATCAGAAACAACACCGGTACCAATAACATTACCATCAACGCTTACTGTAATTGTATCGCCAGGTTGAGCATCTCCTTTCACGGAACCAGTTATCGGTACAAGATTTCCCTCGGAAGCTTCAATGCCATTGATAACTTTATCATCTGTAACACGATCAACGTTGATGGTTGCGAAAGTAGATAAATCAATATCATGAGAAGAGGACACCGAACTTTCGACGGTATTACCCGCTTCATCACTAGAATGAACTACAACCTCAAAATTTGGATCCTCAGATAAATCAGCTCCTGAAACTTCGACAGACCAATTTCCATCAACATCAACAGTCGTTTCATAATCGTGACCATTAACGGTAAAGGAAACCACATCTTGGTAGCTAATATCACCACCAACAGCAGTACCAGAAACAATAATTGTAGAATCACTTTCTGCGATATTCACAATATCATCAGCAGTAATGTCACCCACAGTAACAATGCCTGCCTCAGCGACAGTATCCAACGTTAAGCCATCCTCTAGCTCAGCCGTCGCTGTGTTACCTGCCGCATCCGTGACTTCCGCACTGATGCTGATCGCTCCATCTGCCAACTCTGTTAAGTCAACACCACTGAACGTCCACTCACCCGTCTCGCTGTCTTTTTCTGTCAACGTCACCACAACTGGTGTCTCACCACCATCGCTCAACGTCACGGTCACGCTGACC
>NZ_JBRAND010000001.1:0-972371 GCF_052747885.1 Marinomonas dokdonensis | reverse complement strand
TCCCCTAAAGAGCCGTTCGAGACTAGGACGTTGATAGGTTGGGTGTG
This sequence comes from Marinomonas dokdonensis, assembly GCF_052747885.1. NCBI lineage: Bacteria > Pseudomonadati > Pseudomonadota > Gammaproteobacteria > Oceanospirillales > Oceanospirillaceae > Marinomonas > Marinomonas dokdonensis. The sequence continues at coordinate 972,324 of NZ_JBRAND010000001.1, read as the reverse complement.
TAAGTGCTGTGAGGCATTGAGCTAACCAATACTAATTGCTCGTGAGGCTTGACCATATAACACCAAAGTGGTTTTTGGATGAGAAAGCTCATCAAAGATTACAGAGACACATTATGATAAAGCTGGTTTAACCTTGATACACGTTATTTCAAAATGAATTGTTAAAGATCCAAGCAACGTATTCGCGTGTTTTGGTAAGCGAAAGCCACCAGAACCAACGCAACAGAATTGCTTGACGATCATAGAGGCGTTGAACCACCTGATCCCATCCCGAACTCAGAAGTGAAAAGCGCCATCGCCGATGGTAGTGTGGGAGATCCCATGTGAGAGTAGGTCGTCGTCAAGCTTTATAATCCAAGAAGCCCCACATAGCCAACGCTGTGTGGGGTTTTTTCGTTTCAGATATGCCATAAGTAGGTACCGCTTTAGCGGGACGCGGAAATTCTCTTGAAGATAAAGTACGTTTTCGTTTCGATCCGTAGTCAACGCAGGTTATGGTTTTCCATTTACTTGCGCCTGTCTCGTACCTCGACGCGTCAGCGTAAATGCAAATCCACAACCTTCCCTAATTCCAAACAACAGATCCAATAAATCCCAATGACCAATTGTAGGTACGCATTTATGCGGAAATGGTTCCGCAGGAACCACGGTTACCGATGATGTCAGAGTTAATCTTTAAATTACATGATTGCGCTTGATTGCCATCAAGTCCGCCTGCAGCTAAAGCCGAACCTACAGAATTAGCGCATTTTATGCTGATGACCAACTGTAGGTACGCATTTATGCGGAAATGGTTCCGCAGGAACCACGGTTCCCGATGATGTTTGGGTTAATCTTTGAATTACATGATTGCGTTTGATTGCCGTCAATTCCGCTTGCGGCTAAAGCCGCACCTACAAAATTAGCATTTATGCGGAAATGGTTCCGCAGGAACCACGCTTACCGATGATGTTTGAGTTAATCCCTGGATTACATGTTTGCGCTTAATTATCATCAATTCCGCCTGCGGCTAAAGCCGCACCTACAGAATTAGCCCGTTTATTCGGAAATGGTTCCGCAGGAACCACGGTTACCGATGATGTTTGGGCTAATCTTTGGATTACATGTTTGCGTTTGATTACCATCAATTCCGCCTGCGGCTAAAGCCGCACCTACAAAACTGTAGGTACGCATTTATGCGGAAATGGTTCCGTAGGAACCACGGTTACTGAGGATGTTTGGGTTAATCTCTGGATTACATGTTTGCGCTTGATTGCCATCAATTCAGTCTTCAACTAAAGCCGCACCTACAAAACTGTAGGTACGCATTCATGCGGAAATGGTTCCGCAGGAAACACGGTTACCGATGATGTTTGGCTAATCTTTGAATTACATGATTGCGCTTGATTGTCATCAATTCCGCCTGCGGCTGAAGCCGCACCTACAAAATCAGCCTTTATGCGGAAATGGTTCCGCAGGAACCACGGTTACCGATGATGTTTGGATTAATCTCTGGAATAGATGATTGCGTTTGATTGCCGTCAATTCCGCCTGCGGCTGAAGCGCATCTACAAAAATTTAAGTGAGACACCTCTTGAAGACAATGTATGTGATCGAAGGAGTGTAGGCTAATTTGCCTTTATAGGTGTTTAAAAGGGAAGAAAAGGGCTTATCTAATGTCGCGTTAGGGATGCGAGTTCGATAAGCCCTGAAGGTGCTGAAGGGTGTTACTTTTTAGTTTTGCCTTCGAAAAACATGTTTACCGTGAAGTCGTCAGTACCAATGCGTTTTTGGTCCATGCCGAAGTCTGAGAATTTAAGGTCGACAGAACCTTCAAATCCTGCACGGTAGTCGCCCCAAGGTGAAGCGCCTTCGCCGATTAGGTTGGCATCAAATGTAATAGCTTTGGTCACACCGTGTAGATTAAGGTCGCCATCTACTTTTACTTTACCGTCACCTAGGTCGCTAATGCTGGTACTTTTGAATGTGGCGGTTGGGTATTTAGAAGCATTTAGGTAGTCAGAGCCAGTGATGTGTTTGTCACGCTTGGCGTGGTTTGAGTCAAAGCTTTGGGTTTGGATAGTCACGTCAACACTGGAAGCGTTGATGTTGTCTTTGTCGTATTCAAAGCTGCCTGAGAAGTCGTTAAAGCGGCCTTTTACCCAGCTGATACCGATATGTTTAACTTTTACGTCGATTTGTGAGTGAGCGCCTGACTTGGAGTCATCAATCACGTAAGTTGCTGCATTAGCAAGGCTCGCTGTGGCAATACATAGTCCTAATAGGCTGTGCTTTAGTAAGTTTTTCATGGTTTCTCCTTGAGTCCTAACATGTTTTTTAAAGTGTTATCTTTATCAACGAAATGGTGTTTCAGTGCCGCAAGGGTATGCAAGATCACTAAGCCAATCAGTGCAAAGGCTGAGTAGTAGTGAACTTCACCCGCATAGCTTGCTTGGTTTTCAAATAGGTCTTGTGGGCCAGGTATACGAAACCACTCAAATATCTGTATGCCTTGGCCGCCAGCGTAGCTGATGAGCAGCCCCGACAATAGGATTACGAAGCAGATAAGATAAAGGGCTTTGTGGGCGATTTGGCTGGCGGTATTGATAAAAGGGCTGTTTTTCTCAGGTGGTTTAGGGGTTTTGTTGAGTAGTCTCCAAATCAGGCGATACACCATGAAGACTAAAACCAATATGCCGATGGCTTCATGAATTTGCGGACCTAGGGTATAAAACGAGTCATAGTAACTCAGGTCGGTCATGTATAAGCCTAGGGCGAATAGACCAATGATGGCAACGGCCAGCAACCAATGTAACAGGATGCTTGTCCAGCCCCATTGAGTATCACTGTTTTTGTAGTGTTTGACGAAACGCATATATTCTCATCCGTTTTAATAGTATGTGCTTTTAGCCTTGATGATAAATTGGACAACGAATTAAGCGAAGAGTTCGTAAAGCCTATCATCTTTATTGGTTAATGCTTATTAAGCTTTATGAAGGCTTTTCGCATAAATTGAAAGTTATTTGTACCCCAAAATAAAAAATCAGCCCGAAGGCTGATTTTATGAACCGAAAGCGATGCTAGCGTACGCTGTTAGCGAGATCGCTGAGTAAGGTGCGCTGAGCGCTGCGGTACTCATCTTTTCTAGGCTTCGAAAGTTGATAAGAGCCATCGCTTTGCAGCAACCAGCTCTGAGTGTTATCGGATAGATAAAACTCCAGCTCTTTCTTCACTCGTCGTGCTAGTTTGAAGTCTTGAATTGGGAAGGCGACTTCCACTCGGTTATTCAAGTTTCGCTCCATACCATCGGCGCTGGAAAGGTAAACTTGCGGGTTGCGGTTGTTGTAGAAGTAGTAAACACGGGTGTGCTCAAGGAAGCGACCAATGATACTGCGTACACGTATGTTCGAAGACACGCCTTTTACACCCGGGCGTAGGGTACAAATACCACGCACGATAAGGTCAATCTTCACCCCAGCCTGAGACGCTTTATACAAGGCTTGTACTAGGCGTTGCTCGGTCAGTGAGTTGACTTTAATAATGATGCGAGCCGGTTCGCCGTTGCGAGCATTTTCCGCTTCGCGGGCTACCATTTCTAGCAAGCGGTCACGTAAGGTGAAAGGCGCATGGAGCAGTTTCTTAACTTTAAGCTCTTTACTCATCCCCGTTAGTTGCTGGAACACGCGGTGTACATCGTCACCAATTTCTTTATCGCAAGTTAGGAAGCTGTAATCGGTATAAAGACGAGCATTACCTGCGTGGTAGTTACCTGTGCCTAGGTGTACGTAACGATTTAGCTCTGAGCCTTCACGACGTACGATTACGATCATTTTCGCGTGTGTTTTATGTCGAACCACACCGTAAACAACAATGGCACCAGCGTCCTGTAGGCGGCTGGCAAGGGCTAAGTTTTCTGCCTCATCAAAACGTGCACGTAGTTCGATGACTACGGTAACTTCTTTACCATTTCGAGCCGCTTCTACCAGTGCGTTAGCGATAGGTGAGCGAGAACCAGTACGGTACAGCGTTTGACGAATCGCCACCACATGAGGGTCTTTAGCGGCTTCGCTAAGCAGGTCGATAACCGGAGCAAAGCTTTCAAACGGATGCATCAACAAGTAGTCGCGCTGTCTAATGGCTTCAAAGATAGTGCCCGCGTTAGCGAGCTTTCTTGGTAAGCCTGGCGAGAAAGGTGAGTACATTAGATCGCCACGATCCACTAAATCGAGTACCGCCATCAAACGGCTAAGGTTAACTGGGCCATCAGTGCGGTATAAGTCTGCTTGCTCTAAGTCGAACTGTTTAAGCAAGGAGTCAACGATGTGCTCAGGGCAGTTGTCCGCGATCTCCAAACGTACCGAGCTACCATAGTGGCGGCTTTGCAATTCTGTACGTAGGGCGCCTGCTAAATCGACACCAATATCATCGGAATCCACTTCAAGGTCAGCGTTACGTGTTAGACGGAACTGGAAACAACCTTTTACTGTCATGCCAGGGAAAAGCTGATCCGCATGGGCGTGAATAATAGAAGAAAGGAAGACCATGTTGTCGCCCCCTTCGCACACTTCATCTGGCAGTTTTACCAAACGTGGTAATGAGCTCGGCGCAGGAACAATGGCTAAACCATTTTCACGACCAAAAGCATCACGTCCTTCTAGCTCCACAACAAAGTTAAAGGTCTTGTTGGCAAGGCGAGGGAAGGGGTGAGTTGGGTCTAATCCGATTGGACTGATGACAGGCAACACATTGTCATTAAAGTATTTTTTAACCCAAGCAGATTGCTTCTCTGTCCACAAAGAGCGACGGATAAAGCGAATGTTTTCTTCTGCTAATTTAGGGAAAATAATGTCGTTCAGGATTTTGTACTGACGGCGAACCAGTCTGTGGGCACGTTCACTAATGAGCTTTAAAACTTGCTTTGGGTGCATGCCATCTGGACCGTTTTCTTCACGGCTGTATTCCACTTGGCTTTTTAAACCCGCCACACGAATCTCAAAAAACTCGTCCATGTTAGAACTGAAAATACATAGGAACATTAGACGATTTAAGATTGGATGGTTTTCATCCATCGCCTGTTCTAGTACTCGAGCGTTAAATTGTAGGTGGCTCAATTCGCGGTTGAAATACAACTCAGGATCGGCCAAATCAATCTCTTCTGGTAGGCGCTCTTCGATGGCAATTTTGCTGGCATCTTGAGGCTGTTCCGGAATGGGTTCAAGTACTAATTCTTCCGCGTCAACTTCGGCGATGACAGCAGGATGAATCTCTATATTTTCTACTTCAGACTGGTCAGACATGTGTTTTATTAGCTCCCAAATACCGTCTCAATAATTATGGTATTACCGTCGTTAACCTTACGCTAGAGTAAGTATTAACTAACCTATAACAATAGCACAGCCTGTTAGCCTATCGAACGCTTATTGGCCTTTTAACAGGCGGGCTGCATCTTTTGCAAAATATGTCAGGATGCCATCGGCACCAGCGCGTTTGAACGCTAGCAATGATTCCATCATGACGCTGTTTTTATCGAGCCAGCCATTTTCAAAGGCGGCCATTTGCATCGCATACTCACCACTTACTTGATAAGCAAAGGTGGGTACTTGTAATTCTGTTTTTACTCGGCGCACAACATCTAGATACGGCATGCCAGGTTTCACCATGACCATGTCCGCACCTTCATCAAGATCCAGCATGACTTCACGCAGTGCTTCGTCTGAATTGGCTGGGTCCATTTGGTAAGTAAATTTATTGCCTTTACCAAGGTTGCCACTGGAGCCAACGGCATCTCTAAATGGTCCATAGTAAGCGGAAGCGTATTTGGCGGCGTAAGCCATGATGCGGGTGTAAATAAAGCCAGATGTTTCAAGCGCTTCACGAACTGCGCCAATACGGCCATCCATCATGTCAGAAGGCGCGACCACATCGGCACCTGCTTCGGCATGGGAAAGCGCCTGTTTGACCAGCACTTCAACAGTGGTTTCATTAAGCACGTAGCCGCTGTCATCGATAATGCCGTCTTGACCATGGGTAGTGAATGGGTCAAGGGCCACATCTGTCATCACACCTAACTCAGGAAAGGCTTCTTTAAGTGCTCGTACAGCGCGCTGGGCAAGGCCATCAGGGTTATAGGACTCTTCGGCAAGCAAGGATTTTTGAGGCTCATCCACCACAGGAAATAAGGCCACCATAGGGATGCCTAGCTCTACTAGCTCTGCGGCTTCTTTGAGTAATAGATCTATGCTGACACGTTCAATACCCGGCATGGAAGGAATGGCTTGGCGCGTATTTTCACCTTCAATGACAAACATCGGATAGATTAAGTCATCACAGCTGAGACGATTCTCACGCATTAAGCGACGAGAAAAATCATCTTTTCGCATACGGCGCATGCGGGTAAATGGAAAGGTCATCCATTATCTCCTATTTAAGTGTGTGTTAATGTACTTTGTGTATGTGACAGTTTTAAGTCAATGGTTATATTCTACTTTTTTGGCGGCTAAGTTAACTGACTTTCGGCCTCTTCTAGGGTCTCTTGGGCTTCAAACCAAGCTTCTTCGCTTTCGTCTAAGGCTTTTTTCCATTTGGCTTCATCCGCTAATAGGCTTTGCAGCTTATCTTTCTGTTCCGCTTCATAGAGTGCAGAATCTCCCATTTCATCGGCAATTTTATCGAGATGTTGCTGGGCGGTCTGCATTGCCTTTTCATGCTTTTCGATTTGCTTACGCAAAGGACGCAGTTTTTCCCTTAATTCTGCGGCTTTACGGCGCTCTTCCTTGCGGTCGACTTTTTCATGGCTGCTGACGGGCTCGTCACCTTGTGTCGCGGCAAGTTGGCGTGCTTGTAGCCATTGGTGATAAGCGGCGAGGTCCCCGTCGAATGCTTGCACCTTGTTATCGGCCACCAGATAAAACTCATCAACCGTACTGTTTAATAAGTGACGATCGTGGGAGACCAATAAAATGGCACCGGGGAAAGCTTGCAACGCTTCGGTTAGGGCTTGGCGCATTTCCAAATCCAAGTGGTTCGTCGGCTCATCGAGTACCAATAGGTTTGGTTTAGTCCAAGTAATTAACGAAAGAGCCAAGCGTGCTTTCTCTCCTCCAGAAAACCCTTTAACAGGGCGTAGAGCATCATCACCAATAAACCCAAAACCACCTAGGTAGCGACGTATTTCATTTTCCAGCACCTTGGGAGTCAATCTTTGTATATGCAATAAGGGGGAGGCTTCAAGATCCAGGGCACTGAGCTGATGCTGAGAAAAATAGCCCACTTTTAGGTTTTCACCACAGACACGATTGCCGGATAACAGCTCGATCTCACCGACAATGGATTTAATCAGTGTGGATTTACCTGCGCCATTAGGGCCGAGCAGGCCAATGCGTTGACCGTCACGTAAGGTGAAATTTGTGCCGCCTAACTGGACTATCGGTTGCTGACTGGCGGATAGATAGCCTAGATCGGCCTGAGAGAGATCCACCAGTTGCTGAGAGGTTTTGTCGGCAAATGGAATGCTGAATTCAAACTGAGAATCAATGTGAGCCGGGCCAATAATCTCCATTTTTTCCAGCATACGTAAGCGGCTTTGAGCCTGTTTTGCCTTGTCCGCCTTGTAGCGAAAACGATCCACGTACTGCTGTAAATGAGCACGCTTGGTTTGCTGTTTCTCAAAGTTGGCCTGCTGCTGTGCAAGGTGCTCGGCTCGCTGACGCTCGTAATCAGAATAATTACCCTTATAGAGGGTTAAGCGCTTTTGATACAGGTGAACAATGTGACTACATATGCCATCAAGGAAGTCCCTATCATGAGAAATAAGTAACAAAGTGCCTGGGTATTGGCGTAACCAATTTTCCAGCCACATGACAGCATCAAGATCCAAGTGGTTGGTTGGCTCGTCGAGTAACAAAACATCCGAAGGACACATTAATGCCTTAGCCAAGTTAAGACGGATACGCCAGCCACCAGAAAAGTCCGCAACAGGGCGTTGCATGTCGGACATTTTGAAACCTAGGCCCTGCAGCAGGGTTTCGCCACGAGACTGAGCCGTATAGCCTTGAGCGCTTTCGAATTCCCCTAACCAAGTGGCGTGGGCATTGTCATCGTTGTCGGCTTGGGCTTTGGCAATTTTGGCTTCAATGTTGCGCAAGTTCTCGTCACCATCCAAGCAGTAATCGAGCGCGCTACGCTGACTTTCATGAACTTCTTGGGCCATAAAGGCGATACGACGTTGCCCCGGTAAAATAACTTCGCCGGTGTCGGCGCTTAGATCGCCACGGACCATGGCAAACAAGGAAGATTTACCTGCCCCGTTGGCACCAATAAGGCCGACTTTTTGACCTTCAAAAATGGTCATGTTGGCATCTTCTAGTAAAAACTGGGTGCCTCGTTGCAAACTTACTTCAGTAAATTGAATCATAAAAACAGCGTGTCTCTTACGTCGATTACGGGCAGGAAAGGAATAAAAGCTGCCAATGCTTTGAATATATGGTTTGGCATTTTAGAGTGCTGCACAGGGAAACGAAATAGCATAGGCAAGAATATTCCCAGTTTATCCTTGCTTTAAAGTGGATGAATAGAAGACTCAGGGGTAAAATAGCCGGTAATAACGTAAAACATTTTGAACGCGCTGAAATACAGTGCAGGGTGAATTTTTTGAACAATCTAACGGTAAACGAAATCCAACGCTTTTCTTTTGACCACACCAATGTTCGTGGCGAAAGGGTGTTATTAAACAGTGCTTATCAAGACATCATTAAACGCAAAGAATATCCACTGGTGTTGGAAAAACTGCTGGGTGAATTTGTCGCAGCGATTGCGCTGTTGCGTGACATCATCAAGATCGATGGCGTCTTATCATTGCAAGCCAAGGGTAACGGCTTTTTGTCTACCTTGATGACGGAATGTGATGAAAAGCAAAACCTTCGCGGTATTGTGCAGTGGCAAGAGGACCAGCCTGTACCAGAGACGATTTCATTAAAAGATCAACTAGAAGGCGGTTACTTGGTGATTACCATCGCCCCTCGCAATGGCCAAACCTACCAAGGCATTGTGGAAGTGACTGGCGACACGTTGGCGGAAAGCCTTGAGCAGTACTTCTTCCAGTCTGAACAGTTGCCTAGCCGTATCTGGCTGGCTGCTAATGGGGTTCAGTGTGGTGGCTTGTTCTTGCAGCGCTTACCAGAAGAGCAAGCGAAGGAAGGAGATGAAGACGCTTGGACACGTTTAACGCATTTGGCTTCCACCGTAAGTGAAGAAGAGCTTGTAGGCCTAGAAACCGAAGAGCTGCTACACCGTTTGTACCATGAAGAAGAAGTGCGTTTGTACGACACAAAGACGATGCAATTTGGCTGTTCTTGTTCTCGTCAGCGTACCCTTGAAGCTGTTTTGTCCATTGGAGCTGAAGAGATTCGTGAGCTCTTGATCGAGCAGGATGGAATACAAGTGGACTGCCAATTCTGTGCCGAACATTACGCGTTTAGCGAAGCGGATTTTGAAGGCCTGCTAGGAGATCAAGCGCAAACACACTAGCGGCTGTTTTATGTTTAAGTGCAGGTTCTATCTTAGGGCTTGCACTTAAATAGCCTGTTTTAAATGTCTTTCTCAGTGCAATACTGAGGCAATAGAGTAGTAAAATTTTTTATATTTATTCCGACTATTTTCATTTCTTTGAAATCCTTTTCGAAACTCATAAAAAACACAAAAATTCATTTATATTCAGAGTGTTACAAACATCTGTTATGGTATTTAAGCTGATTCGGCGATGATATTGCCTTGCTATCGGTATTCTTCCATTTTCGCCCCAAGACATTGCCTCTAAAATCCGTATAATCGAGCTGACCTGCTCAGAATCCTTGTTAGGTTGTTCGTTTTTTGACTTGTTGATGCCCGTTAGCAAGCAAAGGCGTTCAGAGGAGAGTGATAGAAAAAACACTAGGTTTATTTAGAAATATTCAATAGTGCCGGCCAAAAGCCTCTTTTTTCTATCACTTTCAAATTCATAATTAGCTACTACACGGCGAAATCATATGACCTCAAACTCTGTAGACGTTTTATTAGTCGGGGGCGGTGCTATGAGCACAACCCTAGGGATGTTACTTAAGCAATTAGACCCAAGTATGACACTCACTATGGTTGAGCGCTTAGGTAGTATTGCCAAAGAAAGTACGGATGGCTGGAATAATGCTGGTACTGGCCATGCCGCTTATTGTGAACTGAACTACACATCTGAAAATGCCGATGGCACGGTGAATATTGATAAAGCTGTCAATATTAACGCCGCTTTTGAAGTGAGCTTACAATTCTGGTCTTACCTTGTTGAGCAAGGCAAGATGCCTACCCCACAAGAATTTATTCAGCGCGTTCCTCATCAAAGTTTTGTCTGGGGAGAGAGTAACGTTGCGAAACTAAAAGCACGTTATGAAGCGATGAGTGCACACCCAGCATTTCAAGGCATGCAGTACAGCGAGGACAAAGAAGAGCTGAGCAAATGGATGCCTTTGGTAATGCAAAACCGCGACACGAAAGAGCCTTTAGCAGCGACTCGTGTTGAGCACGGCACAGACGTTAACTTTGGCGCGATTGCTCGTCACATGGGTAAATACCTAGAGCAATCTGAAGGCTTTGAATTGAGCCTAAATAGCCAAGTTGAAAAGCTAAGCCAACAAGCTGATGGCAGCTGGGATGTGGTTATTGATCAAAACGGTAAGTGCAAAACGATCAATGCGAAATTTGTATTCTTAGGTGCGGGTGGCGGAGCGTTACCATTGCTACAAAAAGCCGGCGTGAAAGAAAGCAAAGGCTATGGTGGTTTCCCGGTAAGTGGCCAATGGTTGGTCTGTGAAAACCCTGAATTGGTTGAACAGCATCACGCTAAAGTTTACGGTGCAGCGCCAATTGGTGCGCCGCCAATGTCTGTACCTCACCTTGATACTCGTATCATTGATGGTAAGAAAGCCATATTGTTTGGTCCTTTCGCTGGCTTCACGACTAAGTTCTTGAAAACAGGCTCTTTCTTTGACCTGCCAAAGAGTATCCAGCTGGATAACTTGAAGCCGATGTTGAGCGTAGGTAAGAACAACATGGACCTTACTCGCTATTTGATTAGTGAAGTAATGCAATCCCATAAAGATCGTTGTAATTCACTACGTAATTTCTACCCAGAAGCGAAAGATGAGGATTGGTCTCTAGCTTACGCTGGTCAAAGGGTACAAATCATCAAGAAAGACGCTCAAGGTGTAGGCAAGTTAGAATTCGGCACGGAAGCCATTGTTACAGAAGACGGCTCTTTAGCTGCTCTATTAGGGGCTTCACCGGGTGCTTCTACGACTGTGAATACCATGATAGGTATTTTGGAGCGTAGCTTCCCAGAAAAGATTGCTTCAGAGTCTTGGCAAGCAAAACTGAAAGAGATGGTCCCTTCTTACGGTCAGTCTCTTGTGGAAAACACAGATCTTCTATTGTCGATCCGTGAGCGTACGCTAAGTACATTGAACCTTAAGCCGTAAACGTCTTTTACGATCAAAAAGCTGAGCCTTTGCTCAGCTTTTTTTATTTTTACATTAGCTTTCTATATACGACAGAGAAATTTATGACCATGACTTTTGCTGAGCGCGCAGATCAGCTATGCGACACATTAAGAGAATTTGAACATCAAGCAGAAGAGGGTGATCAGTTGTTTTACTGCGCTTATCTACTTGGATTGTTAGGCTTGCATGGCAATGCTGAAGGGGAAGGTCAACAAGCTTTTGATAGCGCTTTTGAAAATACCCTGAAAGACACTCTAGAGTCTGAAGGTGTCACGGCAGAGGATCAGCAACAGATTCTTGCCCTGTGGCAGCAAACTTGCGAAAGGGTATAAGCGCCATTTAACCTATTTGGGGCAATAAAACCGAAGCTTAGCTTCGGTTTTTTTATGTCTCAACTTTAGTTGCTTCTTAAAGCTGTGGTTTGTCAGGGTGTGGCGCGTAGGCGAACACATCTGAATAGCAGTTATCCTTGCTCAAACCCTTTAGCTCAAGCTGGTCTAACGTGCCGTAGACCATGCCAACGGAACCGCTGATCACAGCCTTATATTGGCTCAAATCACCATGGTCGGCGAGTACTGACTCATATAGCCAACCAGTACGACCTTGCCACTCAGGGCTTGGGTCATTGACGATCACGTTAAGTGACACATTTGGCTGTTCAGCAATCGCTTCAAGCCATGGCTTGGCAAATACATCGGCAATCGTACGAAGTCCCCAGTAAACGGAAATTTTGCCCGCAAACTGGTTGGCCACTAAGGTGTCATGTAAGCTTTTAATTTGAGAAAACCCTGTGCCGCCAGCAATCAAAAGAATGTGTTCGGCTGGTGAATTTAACATGCCATTTTCAAGGTGGCAGTCACCGCCAGGCATTTTCACTGTGATAGAAGAGTTGTTTTGAATGTGCTCAACGACTTTATGGGCCAAGGACTCAGGATCCGAGACAAGAATATAAAGCGTGAGATTAGGTAATTCGTTAGGGGAACTGCCGATAGAGTAAGGCACTTGCTCACCTGTAGGTAACACGATCATCAAATATTGACCGGCAATAAATTGTGTATCGGCAATCTCTAGGTTGACCTGATAAACATTCTGATTGATCAGTTCAACACCTTGTACTTGTGCAATGACGTCTTTCACTAGACTACTCCAATACCAGTCGAAGTTGGGTTAGGTAACCATCATAAATCACTGGGACGATTAGTTTGATAACTTAGCTAAAAAAAAGCCACTTTCAATAAGTGGCTTTATGGACACTTAACAAGCAAGCTTACTTGTTTTTGCCTTTCATAGATTCGAAGAACTCATCATTGGTCTTAGTGACACGTAAACGGTCAATCAAGAACTCAGTCGCAGCAACATCTTCCATAGGGTTCAGTAGTTTACGAAGGATCCACATGCGTTGTAGTTCATCTTCTGAGGTAAGTAAGTCTTCACGACGTGTACCAGAGCGACGAATGTTGATCGCAGGAAAGGTACGTTTTTCAGCAATCTTACGATCAAGGTGCAGTTCAGAGTTACCTGTACCTTTAAACTCCTCGAAGATAACCTCGTCCATTTTCGAACCAGTATCAACAAGTGCTGTCGCGATAATGGTTAAGCTGCCGCCTTCTTCGATGTTACGAGCGGCACCAAAGAAACGCTTAGGACGCTCTAGAGCGTTGGCATCCACACCACCTGTTAAAACTTTACCAGAGGATGGGATAACGGTGTTGTAAGCACGGGCAAGACGGGTAATCGAGTCAAGTAAGATCACTACGTCGCGTTTATGCTCTACTAGGCGTTTTGCTTTTTCGATAACCATTTCAGCAACCTGTACATGACGGGTTGGTGGCTCATCAAAGGTGGAAGCGACCACTTCACCGCGAACGGTACGGGTCATTTCGGTTACTTCTTCAGGACGTTCGTCGATTAGCAAAACAATCAGATCACAATCAGGTGTATTGCGTGTGATGGCGTTAGCGATGTTTTGCAACATGAAGGTTTTACCGGCTTTAGGTGGTGAAACCACCAAAGCACGCTGACCTTTACCCATTGGGGCAACAAGATCAATAATTCGAGAAGTGACATCTTCTGTAGAGCCGTTACCCGCTTCCATAATAAGGCGTTCATCTGGGAACAAAGGGGTAAGGTTTTCAAATAGGATTTTGTTACGCACGCTTTCCGGTTTATCATAGTTAATTTCGTTAACTTTTAGCAGTGCGAAGTAACGCTCACCGTCTTTTGGTGGACGGATTTTTCCGGCGATCGTATCACCTGTGCGTAAGTTAAAGCGGCGGATCTGACTTGGAGAAACGTAAATGTCGTCCGGTCCAGCTAAGTAAGAGCTGTCAGGGGATCGCAAAAAGCCAAAGCCGTCTTGCAAGATTTCCAAGATACCATCGCCGTATATGTCTTCCCCGCCTTTCGCATGTCGCTTAAGAATGGAAAAGATAACGTCTTGTTTGCGAGAGCGGGCCATATTGTCTATGCCGACTTCTGCTGCGATATCTAATAGTTCATGTACTGATTTCTGTTTTAATTCGGTAAGGTTCATATACGGATGTTTGCGCTGGCTCATGTGAGGAAAATTGACGGAATTAGTGTTAGTGAAAAATGTTGAAACGCTAATTTGTGTTTGGAAGTATGATTTAAATATCAGCTATAAAGCTTTCAAATGTTGAACAAATGATTGTGTCGTTTGTTCTGAATTGAAGGATCCCAAAGGACAAATCTGTATAGCAAAAAACGTTTGATTGGAATCTTGAGGCAAATTGAAATAGTTTCAAAAAGCATCAAGAACACACTTACTATAGTGCGACTTAAAGGCGAGGTCTATAGTGAAACCTCGGAAAAATTGATTTTTGGCATTTTTTTGATCAATTTTTAACGTAATTTGTTTGAAATGACTCTAATTGTACTTATATGTACGGTCTAACCTTATAAAAAGCCTAATATCTCCTAAAAAGGCACCTTGTTTGCAGCTAATGATTTTAGTCGAGTAACTGATATACTCGGGTTTTAAATAAGACCACGGCAAAGAAGGCTAACGGATGCAATCACTCTTTTTGCAACAATCTCATGACTTTCCTTTCGAAAAAATCGCGGCCATTGATCTTGGGTCAAACAGTTTTCACATGGTCATTGCGCAAGTAACCCATGGTCAATTGCGAATTATTGCCGAATACGGCGAAAAGGTGCAATTAGCCGCTGGGCTAGTGAATGGTCACCTTGATGATGAATCACAACAAAGAGGCTTGGACTGTTTATCTCAGTTTGCCCAAGCCATAGAAGACTTGCCACCTGGCTCAGTACGTGTCGTCGGTACAAACGCTTTGCGTGTGGCGAAGAATAAATATGATTTCATCGGCAAAGCTATGGATATCATGACTCACCCAGTTGAGATCATTGCTGGCCGTGAAGAAGCCCGCCTTATCTTCGTAGGGGTGTCCCGCACCATGGACCATGGGGATGCGAAAAAGCTGGTGGTTGATATTGGTGGTGGTAGTACAGAGTTCATAATCGGTCAGCAGCTTGAGCCTATCCTCACCGAAAGTTTGCACATGGGGTGTGTGAGCTACACCAAACGCTTCTTCCCCGAAGGTGAAATCACCAAGTCTAATTTCCAAAAAGCCATTACCGCAGCCCGCCTAGAATTACTAAGCATTCAAGATGATTACCTCGACGAACAATGGGATATAGCCATTGGCTCATCAGGTACGATTAAAGCGGCTTTCAATATTATCCGTGAAAATAACTGGAGCAAAAAAGGCGTTACTCTTAAGTCTTTGAAGCAGATCCAGAAACTATTATTAGCGGCAGGTCACCCAGATAAAGTGGATTTCCCTGGCTTGAAGCCAGAGCGCAAAAACACAATCGCAGCGGGTATTGCCATCTTAATCGCTGTGTTTGAATGTTTCGACATTAAGCAAATGGACTTTTCTGTTGGGGCCCTTCGAGAAGGGGTTCTGTACGACATAATGGGCCGTTATGCCGAAACCGATATCCGTGAACGCACCGTTAATTATGTTCTAAATCAGTATCATATCGATACAGAGCAAGCAAAGTTAGTGACTCACACGGCGTTGTCTGCTTTGGCTCAAGTGAAAGAAAAGTGGCAGCTGGATAATATATCGAGTGAAGATTTATTGCGCTGGGCTGGGCTAATGCATGAAGTTGGGCTTGGCATTTCCCACAGCCGATACCATAAGCATGGGGCCTATATTATCAGTGAATCGGATATGCCCGGTTTCTCTCAACAGGAGCAACAGGCTCTCGCCAACTTGATTCTGCGCCACCGTCGTAAGTTCACTCAATCTCTGGACTTCCGTTTCGCTAAAAGTGATCAGCAAGACCTAGACAGATTGTCGATTTTATTGCGTTTATCTATCTTACTGCACCATGATCGTAAAGAAGGGGATATGCCAATTTTCTCTTTAAAAGCCGATGATAAAAACTTACACATTGAGTTTTTGTCGGAGTGGTTAGACAGTCGTCCACTTACCTTGGCAAACTTGCAACGAGAAGCCGAGTTACTCAGTGGTAGTGGTTATACTCTTACTTTTAGTTAGTATTAGAAAGGTTTGATCGAGCGGAATCTATTAGGATAACCGCTCGATTGAGCGATACAAATCAACCGCTTCTTCGCGGCTTAAACCATTGATACGTGAAGATCGACCAATACTCGAAGACACTTGAATGGATTCGTTTTGAGGAGCTTCTTGCTCATCTTGTTGAGAGGAGGATGATTGGCTATTGGCTTTATCTAGAAGAGATTTAGCATAGTCGGAAAGCTGAATCGAATCGCTCTCTTTATAGGCTTGCTGATTTTGGGCCGAGTTATTCTCTACTGCTACGGAAGGTGTGGGCAGCATTTGGTGCCAAGAATGATTCGTTACATTTGAAATAGCCACAACAGTCCCCAAAAGTCTGAAGTCGTTTAATTATTAGCCAATAGCCAATAAAAAACAACCTTCAATTTATAGCTGCTATTCGTCTTTTTACCAGCTGAGATCTAACCGTTATTATTTTTTACTAAATTGACTTTTGTCAGTAGGCGTTAAAGCTCAAGCTTTGTAAACTAGTTAGCCTTTATTCTAATAATAATTCATAGATACGAGACTTATAATGCCAGCTATTTTGCAATTTACATTGATCGCTCTTGCTGTTCTTGCCCTACTTGGGGTTATTCTGGAAGATATCATTCATGTTAATAAAGCCAAGGTGACCTTATTTTTAGGAACTTTATCTTGGGTTATTCTCTTTATTTATCACAGCCAAGGCAGTGCAGAACATTCAGACTTAGTGACATTAGGTTTTGCTGAAAATATTGCAGAAATTGCCAGTCTCTGGCTCTTCTTAGTCTCGGCCATGACCTTTGTGGCCTATTTGAATAAGAAAGGTTTGATTGAAAATGTTATTTATTTACTGCTGCCACAAAAAATCACTGAGCGCCGATTACTTTTCCTAACCGCTATTTTTTGTTTTGTCTTTTCATCTCTGGCGGACAATATCACCGCAACGCTCGTCTCTGTGACGCTCATTCTATCCCTGCGCTTAGATACTAAAAAAACCATACGATTTGCCACACTCGTGGTGTTTGCTGTGAATTCAGGCGGGGTCGCTCTGATCACCGGTGATGTCACCACATTGATGATTTTTCTGGCCGGAAAAGTGGGTATTATCGACTTGCTTATGTTGTCGTTGCCAGCCTTCACCACAGTGATTTTGCTCGCAACGCTCTTGTGTCGCGGCATGGGGAATAGTGTAGAGATCAATAATCAAAGAGCAGAGGTTCGTGGTGTAGATATCGCGATAGGCATTATTTTCTTATTAACAATTTTACTGACGATTGTAGGTAACGTGTTGTTCGCGATTCCGCCAGTACTTACCTTCTTGATGGGGATGTCCATCATGTTTCTGGTGGCACGTTTCTTTAACGAAGATATAGAAGAAGATCCAATACTGGAGTATATTCGAAATATAGAGTTCGAAACTTTGTTGTTTTTCTTAGGTATTTTGCTGCTTGTTGGCATGCTTAAAGAGATTAGCGTATTGGATTCTCTGGTGCAGATGTATCAAATTCTGCCGCCTTACATCGCTAATTTCATTATGGGTGTGTTGTCTTCTGCAATTGATAACGTGCCGTTAACAGCCGCATTGCTAAAAGCTGGCATTGTGATGTCACCTGCAGAATGGTTAGGTTTAACCTACGCAGTTGGAGTAGGTGGCTCCTTGTTAGTGATTGGCTCCGCTGCGGGTATTGTCGCCATGAGTAAAGTACAGGGCTTAACCTTTGGTTCTTATGCTCGCTATAGCCTAGTGCTACTTTTTGTCTACAGTGTGGGTTACCTAATGGTGATGTACCTTTCTCAAATTATGCTCAGTTAGTGTGTTTTAGAGGGCTGTTTTTGCCTCAGATAGACCTAGAAATCTTAAGCTAAAGAATAGCTTAAGGGCTTTTCGATAGTTGGCGTAACTATTGAATGCAGACACTCCAAGATATTTTCAGTAAATGTAAATGTAGGCCTGTAGCGGATTGTTGCCCATTGGCATGGGCATATTTAGGGCGTTTGCGAGCAACAGGTCTGATTTAGTGCGGGATTAAGAGGGAATCTATGGCGAACTGGTATTGGATAATAAGCGCTTCAGCGCTGGTATTTATTATGCAAGCAGGCTTTCTATGTTTAGAAAGTGGTCGCATCCGAAGTAAGAATAGCATCAACGTTGCCGCTAAAAACATTTCAGACTTTGTGGTGTCCACAGCGATTTTCTGGTTATTTGGCTTTGGCATTATGTTTGGTCAAAGTGTCTCAGGATGGTTTGGCTCCAGTGAATTCCTCTTCGATGAATCCCATACGCCTTTTCAAATTAGCTTCTTTATTTTCCAAATGATGTTTTGTGGTACAGCCGCCACACTGACCTCTGGCGCAGTGGCCGAGCGGATGAGCTTTCTTGGCTATTTGGCTATTACCGTATTACTCAGTGCAATAATTTACCCTGTGGTTGGCCATTGGGCTTGGGGCGGTGCTTTTAGCGGTAATGGCCCCCAAGGCTGGCTAGAGTCTATGGGCTTTATCGACTTTGCTGGTGCTACGGTTGTGCATTCCGTTGGGGGCTGGGTGGCATTGGCGGCTATCATGATTGTTGGGCCGCGACTCGGACGCTTTGAGCAAGGCATACGTTTACCACCGGGTAATAACTTACCCTTATCCGCATTAGGCGTCCTGCTGATCTGGTTTGGTTGGATAGGCTTTAATGGCGGCAGTACCTTAGCGCTCACTGCCGATGTGCCTTTGATTATACTCAATACCTTTATTGCAGCCGCTTGGGGTGGTATTTGTGCCGCAGCACTTAACTATTACAAAGATAAATATATTGAAGTGAGCAGTGTGCTTAATGGCGTCATTGCTGGCTTGGTCGCGATTACGGCTTGTTGTCATTTGGTGACGCCCGGAGCTTCTGTGATCATTGGTGCTATCGCAGGTTGGATTGGCTATTACGGTGCTCACCTCATGGAAAGAGCGCGCCTTGATGATGCTTTAGAGATTGTCCCCGCTCACTTGTTTGCAGGTATTTGGGGGACCCTATGTGTCGCGTTATTTGGTCAGGCCGATAAAATCACCACAGGCCTTAGCTTTTGGCAACAGCTCGGAGTACAAGGGCTAGGAATTGCAGTGATTGGTGTGTACTGCTTTACTGTGGCTTATGTGGGTATCAGTTTGTTGAACCGCATCATTCCTCTTAGAGTCAGTAAAAAGCACGAGGAACAAGGGCTTAATGTATCCGAGCACAGAGCCACCACGGAAATGCTGGATCTGTTAAATTCCATGCAATATCAACAAAATAACGCGGATTTTTCATCTCCAGTACCGGAAGAGCCTTTTACAGAAGTTGGCCAAATTGCCCGAAAGTATAATCAAGTAATCGAGCGAGTGAACAGCGAGATTACCCATCGAGATAATGCCCTTACCCGCTTTCAAGAAAGTGAGATGAGAAAGTCGGCTATCTTGAATTCGTCTATGGACTGTATTGTCAGTATTGATCAGCTTGGGCGCATTATGGAGTTTAACCCAGCGGCTGAGCGCACCTTTGGTTGTTTAAAAAAACAGGTGAAAGGTGAGTATTTTATTGAATTGTTCATCGCCGAAGCAGATCGAGACAGCATTACCAGTAGTTTGGCTGCGGGCTTTATGTCTTCATCTGGCTTGATATTGAATCGTCGTAATACTTACCCATTGCAGCGCTCCCCGAACCATCCGTTCCCAGCGGAAATCACCATTACAAAATCCACCGCGGTGGCTGAAAAACAGAGCGAATTTACCCTACATATTCGTGATGTGACCCGACAACGTAAACTGCAAGAGAGGCTCAAATTCCTAGCCTACAGTGACCCGTTGACAGGGCTATTTAACCGCACGTATTTCTTGGAGCGCCTAGAGTCATCTTTAGAAAACGCCGCTAAACAACATGCACCTGTAGGGGTGTTGTTCCTTGATCTGGATAAATTTAAGGTAATTAACGACACCCTAGGGCACAAGGCAGGGGATGAACTGCTATGTGAGGTAGCAGCGCGCTTACGGGAAGTCTCGAAGGAGTCTGATGTCATTGCTCGTTGGGGTGGTGATGAGTTTATCGTTATGTTGAAAGACGGTGTCTCCAAAGCCAGTTTAGAGAAACAAGCTCAGAAAATTTTGAATATCATGCGCGGTACTTTTCTGCTGGTGGGTAAAACCATCTCGGTTCCAACCAGTATTGGTGTGGCAATTAGCCAAGAAAATAACTTGGAAGCTGAGTTGCTTATCCAAGAAGCCGATATCGCTATGTATTGGGCGAAAGAAAAGGGCCGCGATAATGCCCAGTTCTATAATTCCCACATGGCCAAAGCGGCGGCGAGCCGTTTTGATTTTGAACAAGATTTAAAACAAGCCTTGAGTGATGGCCACTTCGAGCTTTATTACCAGCCGAAAGTTTATTTACAAAAGGAAAATTTGCTGGGCTTTGAAGCACTGATTCGCTGGAATCATCCTACCAAAGGCATGATTATGCCTGAGGACTTCATTCCATTAGCAGAGGAAAGTCGCCAGATCATTTATATTGATCGCTGGGTGATAAAACAGGCCATTTTGCAGTTGAAAACATGGTGTGAGCAGGGGCAAGACTGTCTTCCAGTTGCCATTAACCTATGTAGCACGCACTTGGTCACGGATGGCTTGGTAGACTATGTGACCGATCTGCTTAAGACTCATAACGTCGCGGGAGAGTTGCTGGAAATCGAGATTACCGAAGGTGTCTTATTGCAAGACGTAGAACTGTGTATCGAAGTGATGGCGGCCCTGAAAAATCTGGGTATCAAAATCTCAGTAGACGATTTCGGGACTGGCTATTCATCCCTGAGTTACTTAAAACGCCTACCAATTGATGTGCTAAAAATTGATAAATCTTTTGTACGCGAATGTGATCGCCGCACGGAAGATGCTCAGCTGTGTGAAACCATTACCCAGCTGGCTCATAATTTAGAACTGACGACGGTTGCAGAAGGGGTAGAAAGTGAATCCCAAGCAAACATGCTAAAAACCTTTGGCTGTCACATCTTTCAAGGTTATCACTACTACCCACCGTTAAACTGCGTTGAAACCACCAAGCTTTTGAAGATCAAACCTTAGGGGCGTTGTCATCGCTTGGTTTAACGGGTTGACTCCGACTACGCATCGGTTTCATCAGGTGAGTGTTCTGGGTCTTTTCCAAAGGCTTAATGCGATAGTGCAGTGCAGTCTTGGCAAGCATGTTGGCTGCCACAGGCGCAGTGATCAACAGGAACAAAGTGATCAAGAACTCTTTAATAGATAAAAAGCCCTGTAGGTGACTTTGTAGCAACATAGACGCCAACAGCACCCCTGTAATCCCCAGCGTTGAGGCTTTGGTTGGGCTGTGTAAACGAGTATAGATGTCTGGCAAACGAGCAAGACCAAACGAGCCTAGCAATAGAAAGCCGCCACCAATCACCAACAACACACAAATGATAATCTCAAGAAACAAAGGCATAACGTATCCTATTCTATAATGTCGCCGCGAAGTAAGTACTTACAAATGGCCGCCGTGCTGACAAACCCAAGCATGGCAATTAAGAGTGCTGCTTCAAAATACAAAGCACTGCCCATGTACATACCGTACAGCAAGATAAGGGCAATGGCGTTTATGTACATGGTGTCTAACGCCAAAATGCGGTCTGGCAAACTTGGTCCTTTAAAGAGTCGCCAAAGGTTTAAAATTAAGGCGATGCAAATGCAGACTGCTACCGCGGTAATCGTCAGGATTAGCATTGAAAAATCTCCTTAATGGGGGCTTCGTAACGCTGCTTGATCAAATCGATGAGCGCCGCTTCGTCCTCTAAATGTAACGTATGAATATAAAGCCAAGCTTTGTCTTCCGACACTTCTGCACTCACTGTACCCGGTGTTAAAGATACGGTACTGGCCAGTACTGTGATACCCAAGTCCGAATCTAGATTGATCGGAATAGCGACAAAGCCAGGGGTAAGCTTCTTCACTGGGCCGATGATAAGTAGCGCCACTTCAAGGTTGGCAGTAATAATGTCTTTAATCACCATAAAACTGTATCGCACGGCCAACCAAGGCTTTTTAATGCGTGGGTGTTTTTCGTGCATATCGGCAATGAGCCATGGAATAGTCAGCGCAAAAAACAACGCTAAAACAATGTGACCCGCACTGATGGAGTTGTTCAAAAGTAGCCAAACGCTAAACAGCAATAAGCTATGGAATGGCATAGGCAAAAGCTTCATCGCGTCACTCCTGGTAATAAGTCATAAGCTGAACGCTGAATGTCATGTAGGTAGTTTGCGGCATGCAGTGTGAATTCTGCCATGCTACCGCCAAAGATCACGAGCAAGGGAGAAGCCAGCAGTAGCAGACCAACCGCTAGAATTTCAGCGGGTTTGGCTATTTCAGCTTCATCGACCTCGTTACCATTATGGCGCCAGAAAAGCGTGGTGCCTGCTCGGGAAAAAGCCACCAAGGTGACTAAGCTGCCGATTAGCAGTAATGGCCAAATCCATAGGGTTTCAGCAATAGATTGGGTGGCCTGAAGAATCATGATCTTGCCAACGAAACCAGACAAAGGAGGCATGCCGATAAGCGCCAAAGCACTGATGGCAAAGCCAAAGCCCAATAGCTTAGGTTGTTTCATAAGGCGGGAGTGAACGAATCTGTCCTCTGCTTTACCTCTTTGTCGGCTAATTAGATCTGCCAATAGGAATAACCCAGCGGAAGCGAGCGTACTGTGCACAAGGTAGTACAGGGCCGCAGCAGTACTTTCGATCGAATTAATCGCAGCACACACCAATAAACTACCACTGGAAACGATTACCAAATTGGCGCTTAGAATACGAATGCTCGGGCTGGCAATAACACCAATGCTACCAATAGCAATGGTCAACAGCGCCATTGGCCACAGCCAAGGGGTCGCGATATTGGCAAGCTCACCCGCTTGCTCACCAAAGATGACAGTGTAAACACGGAAAATACTGTAAATGCCCACTTTGGTCATGATGGCAAACAAGGCGGCCACAGGAGCCGTTGCACTGGCGTAGGTTTTTGGTAACCAGAAATGCATGGGAAGCATCGCGGCTTTGAGGCCAAACACAACCAACAGTAACAAGGCACCAGTTTTCGCAAGCGTGGCTGTTTCGCCCTGTAAGCTGCCTACTTTAATGGCCATATCCGCCATGTTCAGCGTGCCTAAGGTGCCGTATAGAATGCCTAAACCGAACAGAAACAAGCTAGAGCCGACTAGGTTTAGAATCACGTAGTGCATCGCCGCTTGGGTTTTTTGCTTACCACCTGCATGGATAAGTAGGGCATAAGAGGCGATCAGTAAGATTTCAAAAAATACAAACAGGTTGAAAATATCCCCTGTCATGAACGCGCCATTGATGCCCATTACTTGAAACATAAGTAGTGGGTGAAAATAAGCGCCGCCCTTGTCTTGCCCTGCGACAGAGTAAAGGATCACGGCAAAGGCTAAAAATGCCGTGACCGATACCATTAATACCGATAGAGGATCAGCGACTAAAGCAATACCGAAAGGTGGTTGCCAGCCCCCCAAAGCGTACACAATGACACCTTGGCTCGATACTTGGGCGAACAATAGAATGGCTGCAACGAACAAACAGAAGCCCGCAATGACCGAGCAGATACGCTGGGCTTTTAACTGGCGAGAAACCGGTGGTAGCAACATAATGACGCCAAAAATTAATGGAATCAGAATGGGCAGAATACTCAAATGTTGCATTTAACGGCTCCCTCCGTTTTTCGGGGCCGCGTCGCGACTTGGTGGAGCAAGAGCGCCATCTACGTGGTCGCTGCCTAAATCGGCGCGGGCGCGCATGGCCAGGATGACGGCAAAGGCTGTCATCGCAAAACCGATAACGATGGCGGTTAACACCAAGGCTTGCGGCAAAGGGTCACTGTATTGCTCGGACTCACCTAGCACGGCGGCGGCGTTAAGCTTCAGACGACCACTGGCGAATAGGAACAAGTTAACGGCGTAAGATAACAGTGTGAGCCCGACAACCACTGAAAAGCTGCGACCTCGTAAAATAAGAAAGATGCCACAGGCGGTCAAAAGACCGACACAAAACGCATACATACCTTCCATAATTATTCTTGCTCCTGTTGAGTAAGACGTTCACTGGTGGTGAGCTGGCCAAGGTTGGCCAAAATTAACATGGTCGCTCCAACCACGGTGAGAAACACCCCGAGATCGAAAATCATGGCGCTCGCCAATTCGAATTTGCCAATCACGGGTAAGTAGAAATAGTCGAACCAAGTTTTTAGGAACGGCTGACCAAAAGCCCAACTGCCTAAACCACTCAAAGTGGAAATGCCGATACCCATGCCTATCATCACTTGGTAATCCAGCTTGATACGAGTCTTAATCCATTCCACCCCGTGGGCAACGTATTGCTGAATGATTGCAACCGAAGTGATTAGGCCAGCAATAAAGCCACCCCCAGGCATGTTGTGACCGCGCAAGAAAATATAAGCGGAAACCAGCAAGGCTAGAGGCAATAAACTCTGTGAAATCACGGATAACAAAATTGGGTGTTTGTCTTTTGACCAAGGACGACCATGATCATCGGTGGACGGCATGTACAAACGCATACGAGCGATAAGCTTATAAATACCTAAGGCCGCGATGCCCAGTACAGTGATTTCCCCCAAGGTATCAAAACCACGGAAGTCCACCAAGATGACGTTAACAATGTTTGTACCACCACCGCCTGTTTTACTGTTGGCCGTAAAGAAGGTGGAAATGGTATCGAGAGGGCGAGTCATCAAGGCATAACAGATGGTGCCGACAATTCCCCCGGCAAAAGATGCTAAGCCTAAGTCACGAACGACACGACGAGGAGAAGACTCTTTCGGCGTTTTTTGCGGTAAGAAGAATAAGGCCAAAATCAAAAGGATGATTGTGACAACTTCCACAGACAGTTGTGTCAACGCCAAATCCGGGGCGGAGAACTTAGCAAAGGCTAAGGAGACAATTAAGCCCACAACTGAAAGGGTGATCAATGCCATCATACGGCTACGGTGACACACTACCGTTGCTAACGCGGCTAGACATAACAGCGCTGCACAAGTAATAGAAAGTGCATCCAATGGGATCTCAGTTCTTTGCCCTGCCGTGGTGTTTAGCTTCATCAAGCTGCTGGCTGTCATGATCACAGCCAAAACCAGAGTGAAGAATATATAACGCTGCAGAGAGCCGTTTTCGGTCAGGCTGATAAAACGATTCGCTTTCGCGGTTATGCTTTGCACTATGCCTTCAAATACCAGTTTAGGGTCGCTGGCAGGGAACTGTGATTGGAACTTAAACAGATGCGAACGGTTTTTGTAGACCAACAAGCCGCCGATCAATGCAATCACACTCATTAATAATGGGAAGGTGAAGCCATGCCAAATAGCCAAACTGTAAACAGGCACCAAGCCATTGAGCGTTGCGCTGGCCGCTGCAAAGAGTAAATCACCGACAACCATGCTCGGGAAAATACCCACAATCAAACAAAGCGCTACAAGTATCTCAACCGGTACACGCATGTAACGCGGTGGCTCATGAGGGGTTTTAGGTAAGTTAATTGGCTCACCATTAAAGAACACATCGTGAATAAAGCGTGTGGAGTATGCCACAGCCAGTACGCCGCCTAGGGTTGCTAATACAGGGATAAACCAAGAAAGCGAACCAAGTGACGCTTGGTGCAGGGTTTCGGTGAAGAACATCTCTTTCGATAAAAAGCCGTTCATCAGCGGTACACCCGCCATGGAAGCGGAGGCCACCATAGCCAGAGTGGCGGTATAAGGCATGTACTTCCACAAACCATTAAGTTGGCGCATATCCCGTGAGCCGGACTCATGGTCAATGATGCCTGCCGCCATAAAGAGCGAGGCTTTGAATATTGCGTGGTTAATAATATGGAAAATCGCCGCGACGGCGGCAAGGTCTGTGCCCATGCCGAGCAGTAGGGTTATAAGCCCCAAATGACTGATCGTCGAGTTGGCCAGTAACCCTTTGAGGTCATGTTGGAATAGGGCAATGTAGGCCCCGACCAAGAAAGTCGCCAAACCGGTTAAACTCACGATTAGGAACCATAAGTCTGTGTTGGCCAACGCTGGATAAAAACGTGCCATTAAGAATATGCCGGCTTTTACCATTGTAGCTGAGTGTAAGTAAGCACTTACCGGTGTTGGTGCTGCCATGGCATTTGGTAGCCAGAAATGGAACGGAAACTGTGCCGATTTTGTAAAGGCGCCCAATAGAATTAGCACCACAATCACAGGGTAAGTAGCGCTGCTTTTAATTAGGTCGCCACTGTAAAGAACGATTTGTAGACTGTAACTGCCTACTGTATCCCCAAGAATTAATAAACCTGCAAGTAATGCCAGACCGCCAGCACCGGTAACGGTGAGTGCCATGCGAGCGCCTTTGCGGGCTTCTGTTTTGTGTCCCCAAAAGCTGATTAACAAGAAGGAGCTAATACTGGTTAATTCCCAGAAAAACCAGATTTGTATTAGGTTGTCGGAAAGCACTACACCCAGCATGGCAAACATAAACAGAATCAAATAGGCGTAAAATTTTCCCATTGAGTCTGTCGCCGACAAATAATAGCGGGCATAGAGAATAACCAATAAACCGATGCCAAGAATCAAGATAGAGAAGAGCAGTGCTAACCCGTCTAAGCGGAAAGCTAGCTCTAGTCCCATGCTTGGGATCCAAGGAATAGACGCTTGAAAGAGAGAGCCGTTAAAAATATCGCCAGCATGACTTAGCACCAGTAGCAAAGTGATGGCAGGTAAAACAGTCGTCATGAATGCACAAGTTGTGCGGCTAAAACGAGCAGCGAATAACGGGACTAGTGAGCCTAAAAGCGGCAGGAAAGGAAGCCAGATTAAAGCATTCAAACGGCGTACTCCTCATGTGTAAATAGGCATTCTTCAGAAGTCTGAAACACGGGTACTCTCATCCTCACAAGTTAAATTAATAACATCAACATTAGGGGTTTGATTACAGACTAAACATTAACAAAACCACACTAGGTACGCCTAGCTTTTTTCGAGGATATTCAATGAAATAGGTATAAAAAAGCGCCAGCGATGAAGAAAACACCGCTGACGAAAAGAGAGGGGTAATAGAAAAGGCGCTTTAAACCTTCGATTTAGCCTAGGCTAGAAAAACGTCCACACAATGCTATCTTCAGACCCTAGGTGCCATAGTAGAACTACAGCAAACAGTAACGCTTCTAGAACCAACACTCCAATTGTGAGTGTGGTGCTGGAGATAATAAAGCCCTGCTTGTTACTGATCCCTAAGAAGCTTGGAGTGCCTCGGTAGAGTAAATAGCCAGTGTAGACCACACCTACAATTGCCGCCAATAAACATAGCCAAATAACTGGGTAAATTGCAAACAGCCCAGCTAAGAACATGGGAGTCGCTATATAACCTGCGAACACCACACACTCTTGTCGGCTTGGTCTTTGTGGGTAACTTCTTGCCATCCAGTGGATTATATTGCCAACCACAAACACAGCGAAAAGGATGAGAGCGTAAAACATAATACCCAAACCAACACCGTCAAACAGGCTCACTTTTATGGCTTCTTCACCGCCAAAGGTCCAGCCAAACTGGGTTGTGCCAATGAAGGTGCTCACCACAGGAATCGCCGCCATCCACAGCACATGATGCATGTACAAATGACTGACTGACTCGTGTTCTTTATTGATCTCGCGCCACTCTTTATCAGGATGATGAAGAAGTCCCCAAACATGATTGATCATAGATTCCCCCTTGCTTCATAACTGAAGCGTAAAAGTATGGAAAAAACCTAACTCAGCCACGCCCGAACTGTTGTGGCTATTAGTCAGTATAGATACATACGCAAGAAATTGAGAAATGGCTCATTGAAATCTGAATGAGGGAATGTCGCCACAAAGTACTTAGCTACTTACGTGGGGGAAAGTGTGGGGGTAACACGAGGGGGAAATAAAAAAGCGAGCAGTTTCTAAGTTGTTGTAAAACAAAGAAATTGCTCGCTTTTATGATTTGGTGGAGGCGGGGGGGATCGAACCCCCGTCCGTCAGTCCTCTGCCATCGGCTCTACATGCTTAGTCACTTCAATTATTTGACCACGAACCGCCCGAAGGACAGGGTGTTAATGGCGAGCCTACTTAGTCTTAGAACCTTATCCCTAGGCGGGGCATCAGTTAGCATCTCGTAATTTATGATACTGCAGAGTCCCTGGCTACGAGCAACCTGAGTGCAGCACACTAGCAGCGGTTTAGGCTGCTAAAGCGTAGTTTTCGTCGTTTGCGACTATTAAATTGATGCGGGGGATTTACGAGATCACGCATCACTCTCGACATGCACCTCAGGGTTTGTAACCGACGTCGAAACCATGTCGCCCCCAAAGTGGTTGCTATTCTAGCGGAAACACTTTGATTTCGCTAGCAATAACCCACAAATGCACTCTTTATGCTTTGTGTTTCATTAATCGTTCTTTATCACGGGCCCAGTCTCGCTCTTTGGCGGTGTCGCGCTTATCGTGATCTTTTTTACCTGTTACCAAGGCGACTTCACATTTGATTTTGTTGCCTTTCCAGTAGAGTGCCATGGCGGCACAGGTTTTACCTTTTTGTTCCGTTACTTGAATGATCCGATCAAGCTCTTTGCGATTGAGCAGCAATTTGCGTTGTCGCAAGGGTTCGCACACCACATGTGTGGAAGCACTTAGTAGGGGCGTAATACGTGCGCCGACTAGCCAAGCTTCGTTTTGGTGGATGATGACAAAGGAGTCAACCAGTTGTGCTTTGCCTTCGCGTAAACTTTTTACTTCCCAACCAGATAAAACCAAACCGGCTTCAAATTTTTGGTCAACAAAGTAGTCATGTTTAGCGCGTTTGTTGAGCGCGATGGTGCCTGTGCTGTTAGATTTCTTCTTTACTTTACTCATAGTGCCAAATTATACGGTCGATACACGCAAAAACCTATGCTTTTCTTGAGGTATGCGGCTGAATGTTAGAAAATTCAATCTTATTAATTAAATTGTGTCGGCGGACAAAGCTAGGTTTTTTGCTTTGCGTATTTTTGTTTCACTGACGACACATTATTCGTTTATTTAGAGCCGTAATTTATGCCTGAAAATCGTTGTTTACAAGGGATTTGGTCAAGTCCTTGGATCTTTATTTTTGCAGCCGGCGGTTCGGCGGTTGGTTTGGGGAATATTTGGAAATTTCCCTATGTATTAGGCGAGAATGGCGGCGGCGCTTTTTTGATGGTGTACTGCCTATGCTTATTGGCAGTGGGTCTTCCTGTGTTGATTGCCGAGGTATCCTTAGGGCGCACTGTCCGTTCCAACCCCATAGATACGGTTAATGATTTAAGTGAACGCAACCTTTTGCATTCTCGATGGGTCATTGTGCCTTGGTTGGCTGGGATTACTGGCTTTTTAATTTTGACTTTCTACAGTGTGATTTCTGGCTGGTCCATGGCGTATTTAGAGCGCGCAGTGGCAGGACAATTTGCTGGTTTGGATCAAAGTAGTGCCCAAAGCATGTTTGATACCTTGCTTAGCTCTCCAGGGGAAATGCTGTTCTGGCATTCCTTGTTTATGTTCTTAGTGATTTTAACCGTAGGTCAATCAGTCACCCGTGGCTTATCGACCCTTGTGCGTATTCTACTGCCTGCGCTTATTATCATTTTATTGTTTTTAGCCAGTTACTCCATGCTGGTGGGTAATGCCGCTGAAGCGATTGATTTTCTGTTTCGCTGGTCTTGGCAAGATCTTACCTTCGATGTGGTGTTGGCCGCGGTCGGCCACGCGTTATTTAGCTTGAGTGTGGGGATGGGGGCAATGTTTGCCTACGGTGCTTACATGAGTAAGCGTATGTCCATCGCCAGAGCATGTGCCATTGTGGTGGGTGTGGATCTCTTGGTGGCGCTGTTGGCAGGCTTGGTGATTTTCCCCTTGGTATTTGCCTTCCAAATTGATGTGGAAGCAGGGCCAAGCTTAACCTTTGTGTCTTTACCGATTATTTTAGGGGCTTTGCCAGCAGGACCCTTTGTTGGCGCGATCTTTTTCTTATTGTTGGTGATTGCGGCGCTTACTTCGGCAATTTCCATGTTGGAGTTATTTGTCGCTTGGATGCATGAAAAATATTATATCGGCCGATTGCAAGCCGCCACTATGTTGGGTGGCGCGGTTTGGTTTATCGGCATTGCGGTGTTGATGTCGTTTGCTGACTGGGACAGTAAGCTGATTTTTGGCCTTAATGGATTTGAGCTATTAGATAAATTTACAACCCTAATTATGCTTCCTGTGGTGGCTATTTTATTATCTGTATTAGTGGCTTGGGCCTTGCCGCGGGATATGTTGCAGAAAGAGTTAATCACCCAGCAAGTGAATCACTTCCAGTGGTGGCATAACGTATTGAAGTATATAAGTATCCCTGTCATGGTGTTGATCACTGTGGCCGGCTGGATAGGAGTTTGATTTGAGTCGTATAGAGCGTTTTGCTCATGTGAATTACAGCTGTGCACAGATGTTTCAGCTGGTGAATGATGTGAAAGGTTACCCTGAGTTTTTGCCTGGATGTTTAGGTTCTAAGTTAATCTCCGAATCCCCAAGTGAAATTGTTGCTTCTTTGGATGTGGGCAAAGGGCCAGTCCGTCAGTCCTTCACTACCAAGAATTTTTTAAAGACAAATCAACAAGTTGAGATGACATTACTGGAAGGTCCGTTTAAAAAGCTACACGGTGTTTGGACTTTCACAGAACTGTCTCCAAGCAGTTGTAAAATTTCGTTAAGTATCGAATTTGAATTAAGCGGTATGTTAAAATTTGCCTTTGGTGGAGTGTTTAGCCAGATCGCTAACTCTATGGTTGAGGCTTTCTGCCAACGTGCAAAAGTGGTTTATGGTGAGTAGAATGAACGTAGAAGTGGCTTACGCTTTACTGAATAAACAAAAAATTATTGCCCTAGACGTAGAAGAAGGTTGCTCTGTAAGAGAGGCTGTACGTCGCTCGAACATTAATGCATTTTTTCCTGAAGTGGATGTTGAGAACGCAAAGCTGGGTATTTTTGGCAAAGCCGTTCGTAACCCTGAAAGTCAGGCATTAAAAGAAGGTGAGCGAGTAGAGATTTATCGCGAGCTGTTGGTTGACCCTAAACAAGCTAGAGCCAACCGAGCTGCGAAAGCGACCAAAGGTTAGTCGTTTTCTATTTTTACCAAGACACCGTTATCGAAGGTCAGAATCAAATCATCTGCTGCGCTGGTAGGTGTTTCTGGAGTAGGGTAAAGACTGGTGTACAAATAATGCCATTCGTTTGGCTTAAATAAGTCTTTTACCATAGGGTTACCTAGTAGGTAAGTGACTTGGGATTCAGACATTCCTACTTTAAGTTGGGATAGCTGCTCCTCTGTTATAAGATTGCCTTGCTCTACAGGGACCTTGTAAGGTGATGGAAATAAACTGCATGCGCTTAGTGTTAATGCGGCGCATAGTACAAAAATTGATTTTTTCATCGGTAATATCCTAA
This sequence comes from Marinomonas dokdonensis, assembly GCF_052747885.1. Classification (NCBI taxonomy): domain Bacteria; kingdom Pseudomonadati; phylum Pseudomonadota; class Gammaproteobacteria; order Oceanospirillales; family Oceanospirillaceae; genus Marinomonas; species Marinomonas dokdonensis. The sequence continues at coordinate 940,740 of NZ_JBRAND010000001.1, read as the reverse complement.
AACGGGTGTGCTAATGATAAAGTAAATATCAACAAGATCGAATAGAGAATGACTCATGAGCAGTGAAAATCAAGAACTAAAGAAAGCCGGACTCAAGGTAACTCTTCCACGAGTGAAAATTTTACAAATTCTTGAGAATGCTGGCGAGCATCATTTGAGTGCGGACGATGTGTATCGTACTTTGCTAGATCAAGGTGAAGATGTTGGTTTGGCAACAGTTTACCGAGTGCTTACTCAATTTGAAACCGCTGGTTTGGTGATGCGCCACCACTTTGAAGCTGGTACTGCTGTGTTTGAGTTGGCTAAAGGTGATCACCACGACCACATGATCTGCCTAGAAAGTGGCCGTGTGATTGAGTTTGTTGACCCTGTTATTGAAAAACGCCAACACGAAATTGCTGAAGAATATGGCTTCGAAATCGAAGATCACAGCCTAATCATGTACGTGCGCCCTAAAAAAAGCTAAGGGTGTAAAGAGTTTGAAAAGTGGAGTTTCTCTTTACCGAGAGCTCCACTTTTTTTGTTTTGAACGAATAGTGATGGGCTAGGGTTACTGGAGTTGTACATTACCCAGCATCTCTCGGGCATGGGCAAGAGTTTGTTCTGTTAACTCTATGCCGCCGAGTAAGCGGGCGATCTCATGAGTGCGCTGGGTGTCTTTGAGTTGTTCCACTTGTGAAGAAGTCGCTTCATTGGCGACTTGTTTGCTCACTCGTAAATGCTGGTTACCTTGAGCCGCTACTTGCGCCAAGTGCGTCACACAGAAGACTTGTCCACGAGCACCGACAGATCGCAGCATGCGGCCAACCACTTCTGCTACACCACCGCTAATGCCCACATCGACCTCATCAAACACTAGGGTTGGGATAACAGAGGTATTAGCTGTAACTACCTGAATACCAAGACTAATACGTGATAACTCCCCTCCAGAAGCCACCTTTCTAATGGCCTGGGCTGGCTGCCCTGGGTTAGAAGCAATAAGGTATTCGACTTCTTCAAAACCATTGGCGCTGACTTGGTTCAATGGCTGACATTGAATGAAGAAGCGCGCATGAGGCATGCCTAATCCATGTAGCTGTTCTTCCACTTGTTTGGCCAGTTTGTCTTTTGTTGCAATGCGTTGCTCGGTCAGATTCGTGGCGAGAGCGGTAAGTTTTTCGTAGGCTTGCTCTTCTTTTTCTTTTAAAACATCGATGCTTTCTTCGCTGCCTTGCAGCTCTGCGAGTTCAGCATCGACGCTTTCACGCAAGATAAGCAATGCTTCTGGCAATTGTTTGTGTTTGCGGGCCGTGTCGTAAATATGACTCAAACGTTCTTCAACTTGCGCAAGGCGAGCTGGGTCTTGCTCTAAGGTGTCCTGATAATGATGCAGACTATCGGCGGCTTCTTGGGCTTGAATTAGGGCAGCGTTCATCATTTCCAGGGCGTTTTCCAGCTCTTTGGTGGCTGGGGTGATTTGTGATGCGCTCTGAAGAGCTTGATTGAGCAAAGAGCAGATATTGCCCTCGTCGTTGTCCGCTAATATTCCGCTCGCTTGATAGGCCTTAAATTGGGAGTCTGCAATGTTAGACAGGAAGGCTTGTTCTTTTTCTAGCGATTCGATTTCGCCTTCTTTTAGGTCGAGTTGTTCTAATTCCTGAGATTGATAGGCCAATAGCTGTATTTTGGCTTCCTGTTCACTCGAACGGTTTTGTTGTGCGCTCAGTTCTTCTTTTAGTTGTTTCCAGGTGCCATATTGCTGGGCGACTTGTTTGCTTAGTTCGGTCAATTGACCAAACTCGTCCAATTGCTGGCGCTGGGCACTTTTTTTCAATAAAGATTGATGCTCGTGCTGGCCATGTATGTCTACTAGGTGGCTGCCCACTTCTTTTAAATCGCCTAAGGTGCAAGGACGGCCATTGATATAAGCCTTAGATCGACCCTCTTTGCTAATAACGCGACGTAAAATACAGTGCTGATCTTGGTCGAGCTCTCTTTCTTCTAGCCAGTCGTGCACATGTGGGTAGGCTTGGATATCAAAAGTGGCACTAATATCGGCACGCTTCTCTCCGTGGCGCACTACGCCTGCATCCGTTCGCCCGCCTAAACATAGGGATAGGGCGTCCACCATGATGGACTTACCGGCTCCTGTTTCCCCAGAAATAACCGTCATACCGGTTTTAAATTCCAAGTCTAAGGATTCCACAATAGCGAAGTTGGATATAGCGATGCTGGACAGCATAATAAGCTCCAAAAGAGAGTAACTATTTATATGGTTATTTATACAGTATTTGGTTGTTTTTTGACAAGTAGCAGAGTGATTTATTTCTCTTGTTTTGCATTTTTTAAAAGTACTTTATAGCGCTAGCAGATGCTTAGGGAAACAGGGTAGTATTAGGTATCTCGTTAACATATTTAGGGAATAGGGCTAAGGATGAGCTTGCAAGCGAAGAAAAAAAGACTGACCTTGTTAGTGTTTACCAATGCACTTTCCCTAGGCGCTATTGCCCTACTGATCACCTCTGCTTTATGGATAGAGAGTATCTATGAAAAATACGAGCTGGACTCCATACGCTTAGAGCGAGCCCATATCAGTCAAGTTCGCTCACAGCTGAAAAACCGCGTAGACACCTTGGTAAACCTCGCCCACTATCGTAACGATAAAATAGAACAAGACCTCAAAAATGATTTAAAGAATCGTGTCTACGAGCTCAACAGTCTGATGATGGACATCTATACCACTAATCAAGGTATTAAGTCGGATGACGAGATCAAGCAGCTGATTCGAGAAACTGTGCGGGGTCTTAGGTATAACCAAGGGCGGGGCTATTACTTTATCGATACGTTACAGGGGGATGTAATTTTGTACCCTGTTTATCCTAAATCAGAAGGCACCAATTTATATGACCTTCAGGATGATATGGGCAATTACCCTCTGCGCGATGAGATAGATATCGTAAAACGCTACGGCCATGGCTTTACAGAAGGTTATTGGAAAAAGCCTGGCGACACTGTTAATAGCTTCAAAAAAATTGTCTATGTACAAAAGTTTGCCCCCTATGATTGGTACTTTGGAACGGGCGAGTACGTTGATGTGGTTAGAGAGTCGGTGCAAGAAGAAATACTGCACTATGTTGATCAGCTAAGATTCGGTGATAGCAATGAAGAGTATGCTTTTATCCATGATCGAGATGGCGTACAGATTGCCAATGGGGTTTACCCTGAGTTAATAGGCAAAGCGAACCTCGACCTGACCGATGGCAACGGCGTAAAAATTATTCAACAGCAACTGGCGCTCACAGAAAAAGCCCCTTTCTATGGTTTCTTCTCCCATTTGTGGCCAAAAAACACCATGTCTGACCCTCAGGGGTACTATAACTCCCTAACCTACGTCGCTTCGATACCCGAGTGGGATTGGGTGGTTGGTTCCAATGTGGATATGACTGCCTTGCAAGCCGCAATAGAAACCAACCAACAAGAGCTGACAGACCGATTGCAGTCGAGTGTTTTAAATATCCTACTGCTGATGTGCGCATTGGGTGTGCTCGGAGTCATAGTGGCTCATTTTACGACGAAGCGGATTCGGCGAGGAATTGAGTTTTTTGCGGAGCATATCCAACAAAGCTCTGAACGTATGAATCTCATTAATCATGATGATGTGACGTATCAAGAGTTTGATGGGCTTGCGAAAGTCTTTAATGAAAAGACAGGAAAAATAAATAGGCTACTGCATCAAGATGATTTAACGGGCTTGTTTAACCGCCGCTTTGTTGACGCTAAGCTGCAAGTCTTATTGAGCGCTCCCATATCTGATCAACAATCGTTGGTATTGATCCTCTTTGATATTGACCACTTTAAAAGAGTTAACGATGAGTATGGTCACGTGGTTGGGGATGTTGCCTTATGTGAAATCGCAAAATGTATCCAGTCTCAAACCCGCAAACAGGATTTTGTTGGGCGCTTTGGTGGAGAAGAAATACTCGTTATTCTGCCGGACATTTCTAATGATGAAGCACTCGCTTTGGCTGAACGCATTCGCCAAACAGTCGAAAATCTGACCATAACAGGCATTGATCGAGCCATTACAATTAGTGGCGGTATTAGCTGTCGCACTGGCGAAACACCAGACAAAATGATCATCGAAGCAGATGGTAAGTTATATCAAGCCAAGAAAAATGGCAGAAACCAGGTTGTTATATAAATTCTTGCTGGGTCATTCGGCTAGATTGTCTGTTGACTAAGCACTCCAATGCTCGTAACGGCCGCGAAAATATTTAGGAAGAGGAGAGGAGTACAAACCTTTCTTAGATGTATTTAGATTTAGCTGATAAAGGGACTCTGCTAATTTTACGGCAGCGGTGACACCGTCGACAACAGGGACATCTAATTCTAGGGTTAGTTGGTGCGCTAATTTAGACATCCCTGCGCACCCTAGCACTATGGCTTCAGCGCCATCTAAAAGAATGGCTTTTTCGCACTCAGATTTTAAGCGTATATATACGTCTTCTTGCAAATCTTCAAAATTCAGTACCGCAATATTCGTTGCTCTTACTCCGCTACATAAATGTTCGTATCCATATCGTTTTAACAAGTGCTCGCTTGCTGGTAACGTTTTTTGCATAGTAGTTACTATACCGAATCGGTATGACACCAAGCTAGCAAGTTGAAATGCAGCCTCAGCAATACCAATAACAGGTACAGATGCTAACTCTCTCGCAGCATCCAGAGCTGGGTCACCGAAGCACGCTATAATATGAGCATCCACACCTTGCTGTTCTCCTAGCCTAATTGCATCTAATAAAGCTGCACCAGCGATGACATCATCAAAAGCGCTCTCAATACTAGCTGGACCATGAGTGGCTGACACCGCGATAACATTGGTATTAGGGAGTGCCACCGATTGAGCTGACTCTGATATTTTTTGCGTCATCAGTTGACTGGTATTGGGGTTTATTAGATGCAATTCCATTTAAAAATCCTATTTTGAAAATAGTGTTTTAAAATTAATAGAGGCTTCTGTAGCAACATTTAAGTTAAGTGAGTCTCTAATATGTTCTAGATGATGTTTCATCCATACTTTAGCCTCTTTAGCTTGCCCTTTATCGAGTAGGTCTAATAGCTCCTCATGGTCACCACATTCACAACTGATACTGTTTTTGGAGCCATATGCGGCGACAACGAGAGAAGAACGATAGCAGAGTTGCTCAATAAATTCGGCCAACACTGTGTTATTTGCTAACTTAGCTAGCTCGTAATGAAATTGTGCTGTGAGCTGTATTCCTCGTGCGAGATCTTTATCTCTATCTGCGACTTTTTCTTGTTTCACTTGCTCCCTAAATTGAGAAGATAAGTTCTTATCCCAATTTGAAATGACATCTTGGATAAGCTGAGGCTCTAATAGAATGCGACTCGCAAATACTTCTTTTGCCTCTTTTTCACTGGGTTTGCTTACATGAGCACCTTTATTGGCTTGTATCGTCACAAAACGCTCTAAAGCTAAACGCTGAAGAACCTTACGAATACCTGTGCGACTAACTCCAAACGCTTCAGATAATTTGTCTTCAGGTAATCGAACACCAGGTGGAAGTTGATGCTCGACAATTGCATTTAGAATTTTTTGGTAGATTTCTACATCGCTAGACATTTGTTTTCCATTACTTGTGTTTCTATTAAGGTACGTACACAAATGCTTAGTACCGTGTTGTTATTTTTAGTGGGTGTGCTACTCAATTTGCTTCTTCTGAAGCTGCTTCCTTTGCCCAATGCTTGATAATGGCGAGGGCTTCCTCTGATTCATGCTGTGAAGAGGTAATACGCCTTTCTTCTATCCGCATACCGACTTGTTCTCTTAAATCATCAGTATCAACGTTCTTATAAATTGTATTCTCAAGAGGCTTAAAGTGCTCAGTGCAAGAAGTAAGATTGGATGCATAATAAATAGCTTCAATACCTACTACATACATTGTGGCGACACAGATAGAGCAGGGTTCGCATGAGGTGTAAAGCTGACACCCAGACAAATTAACAGTATCAAGCTTTTGGCAAGCGTCTCTTATTGCCTCAACTTCGCCGTGAGCAGTAGGGTCCAGTTTACTAAGGACTTGATTGTAACCTAATCCTACGATCTCTCCTTCTTTTACTACCACGGCGCCAAAAGGTTGACCGTGTTTATGGCATACACTCTTCTTGGATAGCTCTAATGCTTTAAGCATGAACTCTTGTTTATACATAGTTAAGGGTCTCCTATTAGGCTTAAGAAGCTAAAAGAAATGCGTTTTCTGCATTCCATGATAATGTAAGATCTGCACCATATCTTAAGTTTAACGACTCAACTTCATGTTGCTGTTTTTGTACTTTAAATTCTTGACCATTTTCGAGCTCAATAAAAAGAGTGATCACTGAGCCAACAAACTCTTCACCACTAATCTTACCTTTGACTTTTTGATCCCCACTGTCATCTAGGTAAATACAGTCAGCTGCAATAACAAGCTTAGATGGAGTGCCTTTTTGAGCTCCGATAAAAGACTTAGCATTAAATACCCCCAAGTCTGTTTGAATTTCAGATGTTTGATTTTTGGTCTGAAAAATCGTTCCAGAAATTAAGTTGTTCATGCCTATGAATTCAGCAACAAAGGAGTTATTGGGGGCTCGATAAATTTGCTTGGGCGTCCCTATCTGTTGCACTTTACCCTGATTCATAATTACAACACGATCAGACATAGTGAAGGCTTCCGATTGTGAGTGAGTGACATATATAAAAGTAATGCCTAATTCCTTATGTAAGCGCACTAGCTCAGTTTGCATTTTGATTCTAAGGTGTGAATCTAGGGCGCTTAACGGTTCATCTAGTAATAATATCCTTGGCTCTGTGACCAGTGCTCGTGCAAGGGCAACGCGTTGTCTCTGGCCCCCAGATAGTTGTGAAATGTTGCGCTTAGAGAATTCGGTTAAGCCCATTCGTTTAATCCACTCAGCTGCTTTTTTTGTGCGCACTTCGCTTGGAACGCCTTTCATTCGCAGTGGGAATTCGATGTTTTCTTGTACATTGAGAAATGGAAATAAAGCAAAATTTTGCCAGACCATAGGCATCCCTCGCTTTTCAGTAGGGACTTCTAACTGGGACTCTCCATCCAAATAAAGTGCTCCAGAAGTTGGGTTATCTAGCCCGGCCATCATTCTTAGAGTGGTCGATTTACCGCATCCACTTGGTCCCATTAAAGAAATGAACTCTCCCTTTTTAATATCTAAGTTTAAGTCGTCTACAGCGATAAAATTAGAATATTCCATAGAAATGTTTTTCAAACTTAATAATGCAGCAGTCATGTCTGGCTCCAATGTAGAATGAGTTTAAGTTGTTGGCTGTTTCTTTCTCATCAGCCAGAGTGTGCTAGCTACCAGGCTAAAAGTAAGTGCGAATACTAGTGTTCCAATCGCATTAATCCTAGGACTGACTTGACCTTGCAATAGGTTCAAAATTCGTACGGGCAGTGTTTCATTCAACCCACCGACAAACCATGCGATCATGAATTCGTCAAAGGAAATGGCAAAAGACAAAAAGAATGCCGCAAAAATTGCAGTACGACAGTGAGGTAGAATAACGAAAATGATGCCTTGTATTCGGCTAGCGCCTAAATTCCAAGCAGCAGACTCTATTGAGGCATCTAACTCCTTTAAGCGTAAGCTGATTAAAGCCATGGAAAAGGATGAAGCTATAGCAATGTGTGCAATGGCAATGGCTTTTAATTCACCGAACAGACCAAAACGAGCAAAAAATGCAAGCAGAGCTATCCCCATAACTGTTGGTGGTATGGCTGGCGGTATGGCAACGATTAAATTAAGTGTAGTCTTGCCACGAAACTTATATCTATAGTCAACATATGCGGCTAAAAAGCCGATAATAGTGGCTCCAAGAGCGGTTGAAAGCCCAACAGATATACTGTTTATTGCACTTTCTATCACCATAGGCTCGTTTAAAATTGCTTCGTACCAACGAAGGCTAAAGCCTGACCAAGGGAAGCCGGGAAAGCGATCTTCGTTAAAGGAAAATATAACAATCATCGTGATTGGAGTGGCGATAAACCCAAATATTAAAAGTAGATATAATCGCTCCAAAAAATAGATACAGCGTGCCTGCATTATCTTTTCTCCTTGCTTGATAAAAGTTGAGATAGCAGTAATACGAGGCCAATAAAAAGCATCATTACAATGCCAATAACGGCTGCTCTTGGCCATTGAGCACCAGACTTAATCGTATCAACGATCAAAATACTCAAAGTCGGAGGGTTGCTTCCCGACAGTAATAAAGGGGCAATGTAGTCCGAGAAAGTCAGCATGAATACAGTTGTAATAGCCAATAAAATGCCATTTCGGATAGAGGGTAGTAATACATGCCAAAATACTTGATATGAACGACAGCCTAAATTTGAGGCCGCCTCTAGTTGGCTTCGGTCAACTCCGAGTAATGAAAAAGTCAGAATTAATACGACGACAGGTAGACATAAGGTTAAATAGCCTATTTGTAATGCAAAAGTACCTCCTAGCATGTCTATTGAAGCAAAACCTAAATGGCTAAACGCCCAATTAATCAACCCTTGTGGGCTCAATACGACTTGCCAAGCGTATGCACGAAGCACATAGCTGGTAAAAACAGGTACTACTAATAAAGCGATTAAAATGGGTTGGTATTTCTTATTGATTCTAAATGCCAAGATGCACGCCGCCGGCAATGCAATAATTATTGCAATAATTGAGCTGAGAGCAGACATCTGAACTGTATAAGCTAATGCTTTCTGAAAAGAATTAGATCCTAAAATTCTAATCCAGTTATCCATCACAAAAGCTGGAACGGGCTTGTAGAACTTTACCTCCCAAAAGGTTAAAGCCAACAGGAAAAACATAGGTAATACAAAAAACATAAATTGCCACAATAAAGGGGGAAGGGCTAAGGCAGCTGGAAACCAGCGGCCCTTCCTAACTTTAATTGAGGGTTTTATTGATATGTCTTTTGATAGGGTTAAGTTATCTGAACAATTATCCATAATCCCCTCATTTGTCACGCGCTTTTAAAGTCTGTCCATAAATCATTCCATGTTTCTATAGACTGATTAGAAGGTAGCTGACGATATGCAATTTTTTTCGTTCTAAATTCATCCATCACATTCGGTGCATTAAGCTGCATTCGTAGTAGTTCTGCTTCGGCTGGCATGGTCTTATTCAGCAGCTCCCAGCCGGCTTTGCTCGGTATGCTTTTCTTGTTGTCAGGCTTAGTTGCCATCAAAGCTTGCCCTTTAGGTGATGTCGTCCACTGAATGAATTTACGAGCAAGATCTTGTTTGGGGGAGGACTTTAAAATGGACATGGACTCAGTCCACTGTAGGCCACCTTCATTTGGAATAATAGTGTCTACAGGTACTCCACTTTCTCTTAGGCCAAGAGTAATCCATTCCCCAATACCAGGGATTAAAGTTGCTTGGCGGTTAGAGAAGGAAGAGAAAATGTCTGCAATGGTATAAAAGCCTGAAGCTTGCCCTCTTAGAGACATTAACTTGTTTGACATTAGGTCAAATTCTGCACCAGATAAATCGAATGGTGTTTTGTTCCCTGCTGCTAGGCTGACACAACCCATTGAAGGTAAGTAAAAGTCGAAGAAACCAACTTTGTCTTTTGCTTTGTCGCTCCACATAACATCATAGGACTCAACTTCTTCAGGGCGGAATATCTCGGTGTTATAAGAAAGCCCTAGGTAGCCAAAATCCGTCATAACAGAGTACAGGTCACCATCAAACCAATGTAATGGAAACTCTTGGAATTCTGGCCAGTAGTCGTCGAGTGGATAGTCGTCAGGGTTAAGCTTTTGAAGGAAATCGGCTTCTTTCAATAGGTGCATATATTCTGCATCTGCCATAACGACATCGAAAGAACCTGGCGGTGCTTGATGCAATAGCGCCAGCATCTGATCACCACCAACGTACTCTTTTATTCTCACCTTCACATTGTGGGCTTTTTCAAACTCAGCTATTAGGTAGGGGTCTGCATTACCTGGCCAAGCTAAATAGTTTAGAACTCTAGGTGAATCGGAGTAAGCAAAGTTAGAATAAGGCGCAACAGCTGCTGTTGCTCCCATTGCTGCACCGGCTTTTATGAAGTCCCTACGGGACCAACCATTCATCTTTGATTTATTCATTGTGGACACCATTGTATACAATTTAAGACGTTTAATTTAAGGCATGATATGTGCCAATTTTAAAAAATCTTTTACAAACAAATAGATATGATTTTTCTGTCTGTTTTTATCTTGAATTTTTAGGTTTTTTTGTATGCAAAAGATCTATAAAGGTGCATACAATTGTATTTTGCACCATGATTAGTCGCCATTGCTGGCTTTTTCTGCCCAAACGCGTAATTGATTAACCTTGCCAAATTCTTCTTTTTTTATTGTCTTTAAATCAAAGTATTCTCTTGTTCTGACATATCCCTGTCCGCCCATACGGCCCACGGCATCAAGACCAATTTGATTAATATAAAGATTGTCTTTATCTATGATTGATTCATTGACATGGACCATAACTACTTCACCTAATAATAAGTCCCCATACTCACCTGTTGATATGTTGCTAAACAGCCTGCATTCGAGAGATACCATTGATTCCTTTATTCTTGGTGTATTAATTAAAGTCCCTGGGTGGACTGAAAGGCCAGCCATACAGGCTTCATCGACACTGCTTTCAAATTGAACTGCACAGATATTCATTGCCTCTACCAGTGCATCAGACACTATGTTTACCGTGAATTCTTCGCTCTCGATAATATTCTTATAGGTATCTTTTAGTTGGCCGTCTGGCATGCGTTGTATTCCGAAACCGACTAATGGGGGGTTGACGGAAAGGGCATTAAAAAAGCTGAAGGGGGCTGCATTCAACACCCCTTTGAGATTAATGCTTGTGACTAACGCTATTGGCCTTGGTACAACGCTGGCTGATAAAATTTTGTATCGCTCTTGTGCTGTGATGGAAGAGAAATCAATTGAATAAGTTTTGTTGTTCATGGAGCCTCCTTTTTGTATACAATCATAAGCTATAATTGTGCCAGTTTTGTTTTTTAGGTTTTTTATTGGGAGGGAAATAGGTGGTGTTGCCCCGCTCTTTTGCTTGTAGCGCTTTAAAAAACACCTTTAACCATATGATGCATTGGCGAATTTCCGTCATGTCATTATTAAAGGGAGGAATCCCTTAAAATTAATGCGGATTTAGTGTTGAAAGGTAAAAAGCAGACCCCATATAGCCCTGACAGAGTGAACTATTTCTGTTATTTGGAGTAAAAAATGAGTGATCAGCAAGAAAAAACCACGGTAGAAGCGGAGCAAGTTTTGAATAGCGAAACAGAAGGTCAAGCAGCGGAAGGCATCCTAGAGCCAGAAGCGGAAATATTTGAAGACGCACCAGAGAACGAAGAGCTGGCAAAAGCGTTAGAAGAAGCAGCTCAATATAAAGAAGCGGCCCTTCGTGCTCAAGCCGATGCGCAAAACGTTCGTCGTCGTGCTGAACTGGATGTTGAAAAAGCCCACAAATTCGGCCTAGAGAAGTTTGCCAAGTCTGTTGTAAACGTGGCGGACAATCTTGAGCGTGCTTTGGCATCTGCTCCGAGTACAGGTGAAGCTGACCCTGTTCGTGAAGGTGTAGAGTTAACGCTGAAAGATTTGATTGAAACCCTTGCTCGTTTTGAAGTGAAGGTTGTCGATCCACACGGTGAACCTTTCAACCCTGATCTGCATCAGGCGATGACTATGGTACCGAACCCAGAAATGGAGCCTAACACTGTTATGGATGTTATCCAGAAGGGTTACACGCTTCATGGACGCTTGTTGCGCCCAGCAATGGTCGTGGTTTCAAGCGCAGCATAAAATACTGTCATTTTTTTGACACTGGTCGCTTGAAAAGCTCAAAAGCGTACCCAAATACAGATTATCAACGAAACAAACGAATTTAACGGAGATACACACCATGGGTAAAATCATTGGTATTGACTTAGGTACAACTAACTCTTGTGTTGCTGTCTTAGACGGCGAAAAAGCACGCGTAATCGAAAACGCTGAAGGCGATCGCACCACTCCATCCATCGTAGCTTACACAGACGATGGCGAAACATTGGTGGGTCAGTCTGCTAAGCGTCAAGCGGTTACCAACCCAAACAACACTATCTTCGCGGTTAAGCGCCTTATCGGTCGTCGCTTTAAAGATGATGTTGTACAGAAAGACATCTCTATGGTGCCATACAAAATCATTGGTGCTGAAAACGGTGATGCTTGGGTAGAAGTAAAAGGCGACAAGAAAGCGCCACCACAAGTATCTGCTGAAATTCTTAAGAAAATGAAGAAAACAGCGGAAGACTTCCTAGGCGAAAAAGTAACAGAAGCAGTTATCACTGTGCCTGCTTACTTTAACGACTCTCAGCGTCAAGCAACAAAAGATGCGGGTAAAATCGCTGGTTTAGAAGTTAAACGTATTATCAACGAGCCAACAGCAGCTGCCTTGGCTTACGGCCTAGACAAAAACGCTGGCGATTCTACCATTGCGGTATATGACCTTGGTGGTGGTACATTCGATATCTCTATCATCGAAATCGCTGACGTAGATGGCGAGAAGCAATTCGAAGTATTGTCGACAAACGGTGATACTTTCCTAGGTGGTGAAGATTTCGACATGCGCGTTATCGAATACCTAGCAGACGAATTCAAGAAACAGTCTGGTATCGATCTACACAGTGATCCATTAGCGCTTCAGCGTCTTAAAGAAGCTGGTGAGAAAGCGAAAGTTGAGTTGTCTTCTTCTTCTCAAACAGAAGTTAACTTGCCTTACATCACTGCGGATGCGACTGGTCCTAAGCACTTGAACGTGAAATTGACTCGTTCTAAGTTGGAATCTTTGGTTGAAGAATTGGTTGTTAAGTCTCTTGAGCCTTGCCGCCAAGCACTTAAAGATGCAGAGCTTTCTGCTTCTGAAATCGATGAAGTTATCTTGGTTGGTGGTCAGACTCGTATGCCACTAGTACAAGCTAAAGTGTCTGAATTCTTCGGCAAAGAGCCACGTAAAGACGTTAACCCAGATGAAGCGGTAGCGATTGGTGCTTCTATCCAAGGTGCGGTACTAGCAGGTGATGTAAAAGACGTTCTTCTTCTAGACGTTACACCACTGTCTCTAGGTATCGAGACTATGGGTGGCGTGATGACAGCCTTGATCGAGAAAAACACTACGATCCCAACGAAGAAATCACAAACTTTCTCAACAGCAGAAGACAACCAGAATGCGGTAACTATCCACGCATTGCAGGGTGAGCGTAAGCAAGCGGCACAAAACAAATCTCTAGGTCGTTTCGACTTGGCAGATATCCCACCAGCACCACGTGGTGTGCCACAAATCGAAGTAAGCTTCGACATTGATGCGAACGGTATCTTGAGTGTTTCTGCGAAAGATAAAGCGACAGGCAAAGAGCAATCTATCGTCATCAAAGCCTCTTCTGGTTTGAGTGATGAAGAAGTCGAAAAAATGGTTCAGGACGCTGAAGCGAATGCGGAAGAAGACCGCAAGTTCGAAGAACTTGTACAGGTTCGCAACACAGCTGACGGCATGATCCACGCAACTCGCAAAACTTTGACTGACGCTGGCGATAAAGCGACAGAAGAAGAGAAAACAGCGATTGAAACAGCAATCACTGAATTGGAAGAAGCGCTAACGTCTAACGACAAAGAGAAGATCGAAGAGAAAACCAATGCGTTGACTCAAGCATCTGGCACTTTGGCTCAGAAGATGTACGCAGAAGCAGAAGCGGCTGAACAAGCGCCAGAAGGCGAAGCTAAGCCACAAGATGATGCAGTAGACGCTGAATTTGAAGAAGTAAAAGACGAGAAAAAATAAGCCTTAAACGCTTATTCTTGTCGCCCTTTTAATAGGGCCAGTTATAGCGAACACGGTTTTAGGACCGTGTTTTGCTATTTACAATCTCTATAACAAGACATTGTAAAGCTAACATTTTTTACGACCCAGACTAATGATTCAGGAATACCTGCGATGAGCAAAAGAGACTATTACGAGGTTCTTGGCGTTGCCAAAGACGCGGATAAAAAAGCAATCAAGAAAGCGTATCGCTCGTTAGCCAATAAATACCACCCTGATAAAAACCCAGACAACGCAGAAGCCCTTGAGAAATTCAAAGAGTTGGCGGAAGCCTACGAAATTTTGTCTTCTGAAGAAAAGCGTGAAGCTTATGACCGTTTCGGTCATGAAGGCGTAAATGGTCAAGGTGGCTATGGCGGTGGCGCGGGTGCAGGCGGCTTTAGTGACATCTTCGGTGATGTATTTGGAGATATCTTTGGCGGTGGTGGCGGTCAACAAAGCCGTACTCGTCGTGGCTCCGATCTACGTTACACCCTAGAGCTAGACCTAGAACAAGCGGTATGGGGTTGTGATGAAAAAATTCGCATTCCAACGGCGGTAAACTGTAAGACATGTGATGGTACTGGTGCGAAAAAAGGCACTAAGCCAGTGACCTGTCCTACCTGTCAGGGTCAAGGGCAAGTTCGTGTTTCACAGGGCTTTTTCTCCGTACAGCAAACCTGTCCACAGTGTCATGGTCAAGGTCAGATTATCAGTGACCCATGTAATGACTGTCATGGCCAAGGCCGTAAGCAAGAATACAAAACTTTGTCTGTGAAAATTCCTGCAGGCGTGGATACGGGTGACCGTATTCGTCTATCAGGTGAAGGCGAAGCTGGACCACATGGTGGCCCTTCTGGTGACTTGTTCGTGCAAGTCTCGGTAAAAGAGCACAACATCTTCGAACGTGACGGTGCGAACCTGTACTGTGAAGTGCCAATTAGCTTCACTACCGCGGCGCTAGGTGGTGAAATTGATGTACCAACCCTAGATGGTCGAGTACGTTTGAAAGTCACGGCTGAGTGTCAGACAGGTAAGTTGTTCCGTCTGCGTAACAAAGGTGTTAAGCCGGTACGCGGTGGCCCAGTGGGTGACTTGATCTGTAAGGTTGTGGTGGAAACACCGGTCAACCTGACGGCGCGTCAGAAAGAATTGTTTGAAGAGTTAGCTGGCAGCATGGGAGAAGGCACAAACCATTCTCCTAAGCAAAAAAGCTGGTTTGATGGCGTAAAACGTTTCTTTGACGACATCAAAAAATAACGGTTCAAGCCATTATGGGACGAGTCAATTAGGACTTGTCCAGATATAAGAAAAAGGCGCCTATTTGGCGCCTTTTTCTTTGAGTAAGAAATCGATGTGACTTCTTAATAGGTTCGCGGCATTCGTGAAGCTTTTATTATTTGGGATAATAAAATCGGCTTTGCTACGAATGTCGATGGTTTTCAGTGCGGCTTGACGGACATGACGCATGTAGCGGCTGGTCACTTCGTTCACATTACGACCACGTTCTGCAATATCACGTTTCAAACGACGCACGACTGCAATGTCCATATCCGTATCCACGTACAGCAGATAATCCACGGCATCACGTACCCCAGAGTCTTGGAACATCATGTGACCTTCCACCAACACTACATGGGTAGAATCAAGATTACGGTAACCGACACGTTTGTGTTGAGAGTGGTCATAAACTGGAATTTCATTAGGTTGTTGACGGTTCTTACAATTGTGAATGGCGAGGGTCAAACTTTCTATGTCTAACGAACTTAGATCATCAAAGTTGTATACGTCTGGGTCGATGCTACCGCAGCCATTATAAAAGTCGTCCTGACATAGAAGGGTTATTTTGTCACCTTGGCCTTCAGCAAGAAGGGAGCAAAGTCGGCTTTTGCCACTGCCGGATACGCCAGTAACGCCAATAATAAGCGCCATGTTTTACCTCAAAAAATAGAGTGAGAGAGTACCTGTCCTTAACGGAGAGGGTGATGGCGCAATATTAGCAGATATCACAGAGTAGCAACCAGTTATTGCCAGTGCTTTTTGTGGCTGGCAAAGAAAGTATTAAAAAAGGATTGTTTCATTGCGTTAACGCACCTTATGGAAGTTATTTAACTTTGCTATGCTAAAGATAAGTGTGAATTTTGGTCTGTTTACCAGCTTTCTAGTTGTTACTATTGCGAGGAATGCAATGCACTTTCAGCGATTGACTCTGTGTTTTATCTACCTTTATAGCTTGCTCTTTGCCACTGTCTCATGGGCGCAAAGCGGTGAATTATCAGCTGATGAAGCCAATGTAGAGAGTGTTTCGAACAGTGCTGAGCTATTCGGCCTACGAATTAATGACTTGAGCAAAGAGCAACTTGAAGCCCAGCTTTCTGCCATGGGTCTGCAATCTTTCCCTTCTTACAAAAACGACGTGGTGAGCTATAGCTTAGGTACCGAAGGTATTTTAGGCATCAAGATATTGTCCGTGTATTTCAATCAATCGGATTACTTCCGCCAAGCCATTATGGCAGGCATAGTAGAAGACAATGAAAAACGCCGCTTACTAGGCACTCTATTGGTGAAAAAATACGGTGAGCCAGATGTTGGCTACGTAAACGATGGCTACGGCCGAGCCAAATGGTTGTTTGATGAAGGTAACTATATTGAACTGCATAACACAACGTTCGATGTGTCAGTAAGTTATGTTGATGAGCGCCCGAAAATTGAATCCCGTTCCGGCTCTATCGACGTTCACGCCTTATCAAGACAATCCCGTTAATATCCATCTTTTGCTAGACGACGCCTGTTATGTTGCTGCTCGACCTTAACTTACGCCTAGCGTACTTCTTACAGC
Source organism: Marinomonas dokdonensis (assembly GCF_052747885.1). NCBI lineage: Bacteria > Pseudomonadati > Pseudomonadota > Gammaproteobacteria > Oceanospirillales > Oceanospirillaceae > Marinomonas > Marinomonas dokdonensis. The sequence goes on along the minus strand of NZ_JBRAND010000001.1, from coordinate 923,994 downwards.
CTTATCTTGATGATATTTCCTTGGCCTTGATGGCGACCTGTTTGGTGATTTATGGGGATAAAGTAAATGGCTTTGTTAAGCGTCAGGTATCTGCTTGGGTTTTCATTGCCCGCATTATGGCGTTTATCTTGATGTGCACCTTCGGCTATGGGTTACTTACTCTGTGGGGGCAGCCGGTTATTTATTGGGCGATCACCCAGGTGGATCTGGTATATCGTCCGTTAGCTATTTTCGCCAGTTTCTGTCTGCTAGGGGTGCTGGCAGAAAGAAAACGCTATTTATAAAAAATATTTCATGAAAGTTCCTCACATTTTTTGTTGCCGAATTACGAAATTGAGCAACTAAACCCTTCCTTCTAGGCTTATCAATCTTACGAATGTAGTAAAGTTTCTAAACCTGTCAGAGTATTTCGTTATTAATATAAAATAACTTCTAAATTACGGATTAATAAGGATTTTTTGTTGCCTTATTACAATTTGTTTTTGCCAAAAACAGACGTTAGACTGCGCTCATCTTGATCACACAGCGTCTTTTTTCGGGGGCAGAAAATGACAAACACTTGGTTACAAGCACTTTCACAAGCGGAATCTATGATTCCACTGTTGGGTAAACTTGGTCGTGAAAAAGCGGTTAAAGTTCAGCTTGCGGGGAATACCCTAATGGCTGATTCAGTGACCGCACTGATGGCGACTTTTGAACAATATCCAGAACTAGATCTTGTGCAAGTCTATCAAGTGTTGGAGCAGTTGCTTGCCAGCGATGTGCAGCACACTTCTGTTGAGCTTGAAAGTCTTATTGCTGAGCAAGATGTGAAAACCTTGATCAATGCTCAGTCTTTGACCAACACAGATACTACACCGGTTGTATTGTATGGTTTCGGCCGAATTGGTCGTTTATTAGCGCGTCGTATGTGTACATTAGGTCATACCACGCCAGGCATGGCGTTGGCGGCAATTGTGGTTCGCAAAGCCTGTGATAACGACTTAGCGAAACGTGCCAGCTTACTGAAATACGACTCAGTACACGGTACCTACGACGGAGTAGTAAAGGTCGATGAAGCGAATCAAGCCTTGATCATCAATGGTCAAAGCGTAAAAATCATTTACGCAAGCGATCCTGCTCAGGTGGACTACCAGTCTCATGGCATTGACCAAGCGTTATTGGTGGATAACACAGGCCGCTGGCGTGACCATGATGGTTTGAGTGTTCACTTGAATCGTCCAGGTATTGAGCGAGTTGTCTTAACCGCACCGGGTAAGGAAATGAAAAACATTGTCTTCGGTGTCAATGATCAAGACCTAACAGATGACGATCGTATTGTCTCTGCGGCGTCTTGTACCACTAATGCGATTACGCCAATCTTGTCTGTGTTGGAAGACAAATACGGTATCGAGTCCGGTCATGTGGAAACCGTACACGCTTACACCAATGACCAAAACCTGATTGATAATATCCATAAAGGCGATCGTCGTGGCCGCGCTGCGGGCATGAATATGGTGATGACAGAAACGGGCGCTGCGAAAGCGGTTTCCAAAGCCATTCCTTCCTTAGAAGGCAAGCTGAGCGGAAGTGCCATTCGCGTTCCAGTAATTAACGTATCCATTGCCGTACTAAGCTTGAACCTTAAAGCTGCGGCAAGCGTTGACGAGATTAATCAGTTGCTTAAAGCGGCTTCTCAAAGTGCTGAGCTGACAGGACAAATTGGCTACAGTGATGGTGCCGATGCGGTAAGTTCTGATTTCATTGGTTCTCAGCAGGCTGGGGTGGTGGATTCCTTGTCAACGAAAGTTCGTGACAACCAAGCTATCCTGTACGTTTGGTACGATAACGAATACGGCTACAGCTGCCAGGTTGTACGCTTAATGGAAAAACTTGCTCAAGCTAACCTACAAGGTTGTGCGCTCATTGAAGATGCTGCAGCTTAAGCTGGCTAAAAGTTAGCGTTTTAAAAGTGCGTCCTTTTTAGGTCGCACTTTTTTTGTTTCAGGCTTTGCCTATAACCTGTAATTATTCATTCCCTAAATGGCAATGTCTTTGTCATCAGCGGGTAAAATAATAAGCTTTTCAGAATATCCTCGGTTTTCTGTTTGGGGATATGTGGGTTATACGGTACAGTTAATATTTCTCTCATACTCAGCAAAAGATGGAAACTACATGCGGCGTTATATCCCGTCCTCCACAGCGCTCAAGTGTTTTGAAGCGTCGGTTCGACATTTAAGTTTTACCCGTGCTGCAGAGGAACTGCATCTGACTCAAAGTGCTGTGAGTCGTCAAATCCGTAATCTCGAAGAGTTTCTAGCCAGAGACTTGTTTATTCGTCTTAATAAACGTTTAGTGCTCACTGGAACTGGGGCGGCTTATTATAAAGAAGTTGTACCCCTCTTAGATGGCATGGAGAACGCCTGTTTGCGTATGCTCCATAGAGAAGACGAAAAAACCACATTAACGATTTCAACCTTGCCAACCTTTGCTTCCCATTGGTTGATGCCTCGGCTTGCGGAATTTCAGGCGTCCCATCCGCAATTTCAGATCAAGGTTCGGTCATTAGACGACGCCGCAAAGATTGACCCTGAAAACATTGATATTATTTTGCATTATGGTGGCGACCATTGGCCTAGGGCTGTGTCTCATCAATTGTTGCGGGAACAGGTGGTGGCCGTATGTTCCCCGCAACTGCTGACAACGGCTAAAGGTTCTGGGCCGCAGGGCGGTTGGCGGGCAGAAGATGTCACTCAATTTCAATTATTACATTTGTCATCCCGTATTAATGCTTGGCCAGACTGGATGGTCTCACAAGGCTTAGAAAGTGGTTCCTACGTAGGTACTTCATTCGCGCATTTTCATATGTTGTTGGAAGCGGCGAAAAACACCATGGGCATCGCGGTGATACCGACCATAATCGCAGAGCGAAGCTTAGCCAGCGGTGAGCTGGTTGCACCTTTTGGAGAGCCTGTACCCACCACACATGAGTACCTTTTGTCCTACCCAGCCGATAAGGCAGACCTAGAGCAAGTGGTGACATTTAGGGATTGGCTATTGGCAAAATGCCGCGAACCATAAAGAGAATTAATGGTCCGAATAGTTAAACGGATATGTAATAAAATTACAAATCTTGTTAGTATCAAGCCATTGTCATCATCAATCTATGGGATTAAGTTCATATGAAAAAGCAGACAACAGCACTCTTTATTCTAGATGGTTGGGGCTATAGCGAAACCTCTAAGTCTAATGCCATTGCCGCTGCCAATACGCCGAACTGGGATGCGCTTTGGGCAAACAAGCCTCATGCCCTGATTAAAACCTCTGGTTTAGCCGTAGGTTTGCCAGAAGGTCAAATGGGTAACTCCGAAGTGGGTCATATGAATTTGGGCGCAGGTCGAGTGGTTTACCAAAACTTCACTCGCATTGGCAAAGCCATAGAAGATGGTAGCTTCTTTGAAAACCCAGCTTTGGTTGCTGGGATTGATAAAGCCGTACAGGCTGGTAAAGCGGTACACATTCTAGGTTTGCTCTCTGCGGGTGGTGTACACAGCCATCACGAGCAAATCATGGCAATGTGTGAAATGGCCGTGAAGCGTGGCGCGAAAGCCGTTTATGTTCACGGTTTCACCGACGGTCGTGATACGCCGCCACGTTCTGCACAAGATCCTATTGCCGACCTTGAAGCGAAATTAGCTGAGTTAGGTACAGGTAAAATTGCTACCTTGACTGGCCGTTACTTCGCCCTAGACCGTGATAACCGTTGGGACCGTGTTCAGGCCGCCTACGATGCCATTGTACTGGGTAAAGGTGTTCATCAAGCAGCAAGTGCTAAAGAAGCGGTACAAGAAGCTTATGCTCGGGATGAAAACGATGAGTTCGTGACAGCAACCGTTATTGGTGATGCTGTAAGCGTAGAAGATGGCGATACAATTGTGTTTGCTAACTTCCGCCCTGACCGCGCTCGTCAGTTGACTCGTGCTTTCACTGATGCCGATTTTGCTGGTTTTGAACGTGCAGCCACACCTGAGCTATCTGCTTTCATTACTTTCACTGAATTTGCCTCTGACATCAAAGCGGACGTTGCCTTCCCGCCTGTGGCGCTAAGCAACACCTTGGGTGAAGTGTTAGCGAAAGCGGGCAAAAAACAGCTTCGTATTGCTGAAACTGAAAAGTACGCTCACGTTACTTTCTTCTTTAATGGCGGCGAAGAAGCTTTGTTTGATGGAGAAGAGCGCGAGCTGATTCCTTCACCAAACGTTGCCACTTACGACTTACAACCTGAAATGAGCGCGCCAGAAGTGACCGACAAACTAGTCGAAGTCATTGAAGCGGGTAAATACGATACGATTATCTGTAACTTTGCCAACGGCGACATGGTTGGACACAGTGGTATCTTTGAAGCAGCGGTTGCAGCGGTAGAAGCGGTAGATGCTTGTATTGGTCGTATCCTAAAAGCGCTAGAAGTGAATGGTGGCCAGTGTCTTATCACAGCCGACCACGGTAACGTTGAGCAGATGCTAAGTGATGATGGTACTCAGCCATTAACGTCTCACACGATCGAGCCTGTGCCATTAGTTTTGGTTACGCCAACTGCGGGTCTAGGCATTCAAACTGGTGCTCTATGTGATATCGCGCCAACTTTGTTGGATATGATGGGCATGGAAAAACCTGAAGAAATGACAGGCGTAAGCTTGTTGACTCGCCAGTGAGAAACTCAATGTTGTTAGCTTTTCGTGCCATCATCTGTGGTTTGCTAATCACCCTACTGCCCAGTGTGAGCTGGGCGGCAGGGGAGCCGCAAACGCCAGAAGAAGCCAAACAGCAAATTGAAGCTTTGCAGAAAGATCTGAAAAAGCTCAATAGTTGGATGAAAGAGCTGAAGTCGGAACGATCGGGAGTAGAAAGCCAGCTGGAAGAGAAAGAGCAGGCTATTCAAGACTTGATTAAGAAGCTGCAACAGATAGAGCAGAACATACAGAAAAGTGAGCAACAGCTTGGTGACCTCCGCCTGCAGCAAAAGTCGCTGCAGAGGAGCATCCAACAACAGAATGAACAAATAGCCGCCCAATTGAGGGCGGTTTATCGTTCTGGTGATGAAGAAGGTGTCAAACTATTGCTAAATGGCACCAGTGCCGAACAAGCGCAGCGCTTGGTGCAATATAACCGTTACTTTTCCAATGCTCGTGCCTCCTTGATAAATGGTTTTATTAACGAGGTGGGGGATTTAGAACTGGTCGAAAAAAGCATTCGTAGCCACAGTGCCCAGCAAGTAAGAGAAAAAGCCGTGCTGGTGGAGGAGCGCCAAAGACTGAAGGCGCAACAACAAGAGCGTCGTCAAATATTGGCGAAAATCGATAAAGACTTGCAGACCGGTGGGCAGCGCACCGCACAAATTGCCCAAGACCAAAAGAATGTACAGTCCCTATTACAGCAGCTTGAAGAAGCTTTGGCCCTGGCCGAAATCCAAATACCTGATCAGGATGTCCCTTTTTCTTCCCAACGCGGAAAACTTATTAAACCTTTACCAAAACTTGCGGCTCTACCCACCGATGGTCGAGTTAATCTAGGTGGTGTTACCTTAAGGGCTGAAGAGGGCGAATACGTTCATGCTATCTATCAAGGACGAGTCGTTTTTTCTGATTGGATGCGTGGCTTCGGTTTTCTGTTAATATTGGACCATGGTGACGGTTATATGTCCTTGTATGGCTATAACCAAAGTTTATTGAAAGAGGTTGGTGAGTGGGTCGGCGCAAATGATAGAGTGGCAACAGTCGGTCGCTCAGGTGGTCGTGCGGATGCCGGTTTATTTTTCGCCATTCGACATAATGGTACACCGCTCAAACCCCTCGCTTGGGTTCGTTCCTAAGCGATTACAAGGCGTAAAGCATACGGAGAAAAATTGCTAATGAGTATTAAATCGACATGTATTCGTGCTTTTGCCAGCTTGTCTTTCGCTCTATTGCTGTCTGTGTCTGCAACGGCGGCAGAAGGGCAATCCCCCATCATAAAAATCCAATCGTTTGTAGAAGCCTTTGAAACCATTCGTGAAGGTTATGTGGAAGTGCTAAGCGACGAAGAAGTCATGCAAAAAGCTTTGAAGGGTATGGTTTCCGCCCTCGACCCACACTCAGAATACTTCACTGAAGAAGAACTAGCCGAATTTAACGAACTGACTTCAGGTAAATACGCGGGTATCGGTATTGAGGTTGAGTTTAAAGATAAGCGATTAACCATCATTACACCGATTGATAATTCTTCTGCAGCTCATGCAGGCATATTACCTGGTGATGTGATCGTTAAAATCGACCACACACTGATCACAGATTTAACCATGCAAGATATCGTCAACTTAATGCGTGGTGAAATTGGCTCTACAGTACATCTGGATATCGAACGTGGTGACGAAAGCTTAGAGTTCGACGTTGAGCGTCGCTTGGTACAAGAAAACAGCGTGACCTCGAAATGGCTAAAACCTGGATTAGCTTACTTCCGAATTAGCCAGTTCCAGAGCAATAGTGATGAAGACCTTTACCAAGCTATTGAGGATTTACAAAGCGAAGGGGAAATAGAAAGCCTAGTGCTGGACCTTCGTAATAACCCTGGGGGTATTTTGCAAAGTGCCGTTGGGGTGGTGGATGCTTTTATCGATAAAGGCTTGATTGTCTATACAGATGGTCGTCATGAAATATCTAAAAACCAATATCTGGCTTCCCTTGCTAACACTCGATTATTGAAAGCACCCATGGTGGTTTTGGTGAATGAAGGTTCGGCGTCCGCTTCGGAAATTGTTGCAGGGGCTTTGCAGGATCACGGCCGGGCTATCATTATAGGGGTTGAAACCTTCGGTAAAGGCTCGGTGCAAACCATAGTGCCCTTATCCAATGGTGATGCGGTTAAAATCACCACTGCTTTGTATTACACCCCCAACCGCCGCTCGATTCAGGCGCAAGGCATTGTGCCTGATCTAACTGTGCCTCAAGCTAAGCTGACGGTGGACACCAATCACTTTTTCGTAAAAGAGTCTGAACTGAAAGGCCACCTTAGCAATGGCACAGGCGGTGAAGAGTATAAAAGTTCTCATGTGGCAACCGGTATTAACGAGTTGTCGCAAACCGACTATCAGCTTTATCAAGCTACCTTAATTCTGCAGTCCTTACCCAAGTTGTATAAAACCCAGTGATGTTTTTTTTGAAAAATGCGTTAACACGAAAAGAGAAAGGCCTGAATTTACTAAGAAAGGTGCTGTTAATCCCCCTAGTATTTGTGGCGATGACAAGTGGCGCACAGGACCAAGCAGAGCCTAGAATCGAAACGAACACGGCAGGTCCTGTTGTGTTACAAAAGGCAAGAGATAAGGCGACTTCTGCTAAAACGACTGCTGACTTACTCCATTGGCTTGGGCCTATCGTTCTTGATGGCAGCTATGCTAGTGATCCTGAGAAGACCTCGCCCAGAGTGCTTGGGCCGGTGACGCCATGGACTCCCGTTGTTTCACCTCTATTAGAAAGCTTGAGCGATCTCACACCAGAAGCTACTGCTAACGCTTCAAAACAAGAACCGACAAAGGATCAAAGTGAGGTGGCTGAGCAGGCTACGGATGAGCTAGAGGAGAAGTCGACCTCTTTAGCGGTTAAGCCTGCAGAAAAAGAAGCGCCTCAATTACCTAAGATAGTTATCCTGATAGATGATCTAGGCTATAACCGTAAAGGCATGGAAGCAGCATTAGATTTACCTCCAGAGGTCGCCTTGGCTATTTTGCCAAGCACGCCTTTCGCGTTGAAGACTGCAGAGGTTTCTCAGCAACAAAAGCGTATCACCTTATTGCATGCGCCCATGGAGAATCAGCGCGAGCTGAAATTAGGGCCTGGTGGCTTGTACGCCAATATGACGGAGCAAGAGCTAAAAAACTCTCTAATCAAAGACATCGACAGCTTGCCGGGGATTGTTGGTGTCAATAATCACATGGGTAGTTTACTGACGACCAAGCAAACTTCTATGAATTGGGTGATGGAAACGTTGCAAGAACGTTCTTTGTTCTTCATTGATAGTTTGACGAGTCCAAAGAGTGTTGCTCAGCAAACAGCCCAAGACTATGGCTTAAGAACTGTGAGCCGTGATGTTTTCTTGGATAACATACGCAATGAAAAAGCCATAGATAAACAGTTCAATCGTTTACTAAAAACGGCTCGATCACAGGGTGTCGCCTTAGCCATTGGTCATCCATATCCTGAAACCATGGCCTATTTGCATAAGCGCCTTCAGCAAATCGACGGTGATGGCGTTCAACTTGCGCCTTTAACGGATATCTTAATAGTGCCGTCCAAAAAGCTGGCTCAAGCCCAGCATTAAGGCGTATTTCGGGTCTTTTCCTATCTAATTAACTCATTGTTCTAATGTTAAAAAGACAGATTGCATGGTTTAAGCGTGCAGTCTGTCTTTCATGCAGAGAACCGCGCTTTTTATTTTCTTCTGTGGTTGATTACATCGCAAAATTTGTACTTTTGGTAAAAAAATGTAGCAGGTCGTGCCCCATTTGAGTGCTCATCTATTGACCGGTGATAGGCCAAAGCTTAATCTCTAGCGACGTTATGGTGCGCAAATTATGAACGACTGCGGCCATCACAGTTCCGGAAGATAGACGATTCACTGGTTTGTTTTTTTGGAACGCTTCTTGCTTTTGAATAATAACGATAAAACCCAAAATGAATAGAGGCTCTTCTTATGTCAAATATGCTTGTTAAAAGAACACTGCTATCAATTGCTGTTGCGGGTACTGTTACATTGGCCCAAGCCGATGTCGTCATTGGTGTTGCGGGACCGCACACAGGCGCTTACGCTGCTTTCGGTGAACAACTGTGGAAAGGGGCTGAGAAAGCCGCAGCGGACATTAACGCTGCTGGTGGTCTAAATGGCGAAATGATCAAGCTAATCAAAGCGGACGATGCTTGTGAGCCTAAGCAAGCGGTATCGGTTGCTAACCGCTTAGTTGACTCTGACGAAGCTGTGGCTGTAGTTGGTCACTTCTGTTCATCTTCTACTTTGCCTGCTTCTAATATTTATGAAGAAGCCGGTGTGATGGTGGTTACGCCAGCCTCTACTAACCCTCAAATTACAGAGCGTGGTTTAGATAACGTTTTCCGTGTGTGTGGTCGTGATGACCAGCAAGGTGATGTGGCAGCAAGCTACATTGTTGACACATTGGGCGCTAAACGCGTAGCGATTATTCACGATAAAGACACTTACGGTAAAGGTCTTGCGGATGCGACCAAATCTACTTTGAACTCACTTGGTGTAAACGAAGTGATGTACGAAGGTCTAACTCGTGGTGAAAAAGACTTTAACGCCCTGATCACTAAGATACGTTCGGTTGATGCTGACGTGGTTTACTTCGGTGGTCTGCATTCAGAAGCTGGCCCATTGGTTCGCCAGTTGCGTGAGCAAGGATCAAAAGCCATCTTTATGTCGGGTGACGGTATCGTATCGGATGAGTTTGTATCCGTTGCGGGCTCCCCACAATACGTAGATGGCGTACTAATGACATTTGGTGCGGATCCAACCTCTTACCCAACAGGTAAAAAAGTCATTAAAGAATTCCGTGATTCCGGCTATGAGCCAGAAGGTTACACACTTTACTCATACACTGCCATGCAAGTGGTGGCTGCTGCACTTTCAAATAACGACCTTGACCCGATCAAGGGTGCTGATTGGTTGAAATCTCATTCCGTTGATACGGTAATGGGTACTAAGACCTTCGATTCCAAAGGTGACTTAACTGTGTCCGACTACGTAATGTACGAATGGGACGGCACAGGCGCTTACACTCAACTCAACTAATATTTAGTCGATCTAGGCTTATCAACTCACGCGGTTGATAAGCCTCCTTTCTATTTTCTACCACTCTCACGAGGTCTTACGATGGATATCGTTCTCCAGCAGCTGGTAAACGGCCTGACTCTTGGCTCGGTTTATGGACTTATTGCGATCGGGTATACCATGGTATACGGCATCATTGGCATGATTAACTTTGCCCATGGTGATGTTTATATGGTGTCTTCTTACATCACGGCTATTGCCATTGCGTTACTGACTTTTTTTGGTCTGGAATCTTTCCCTATTATTATCCTCGGGACGCTGTTCATCACCATTGTTGTGACGGGAACCTACGGTTGGGTTATTGAGCGGGTTGCTTATCGCCCATTGCGTAATTCGAGTCGTCTATCGGTATTAATCTCTGCGATTGGTATGTCATTGATCTTACAGAACTATGTTCAATTAAGTCAGGGGGCGAACCAGCAGGGTGTACCAACCTTACTGACTGGTGCTCTGCGCTTTGATGTGGGTGATGGTTTTGTGCAAATCACTTACATGAAGGTCTTTATCCTGATTGCCTCTTTCTTAGGCATGGGAGTACTTACCTATATTATTCAAAAAACCAAATTAGGCCGTATGTGTCGTGCGACTCAGCAAGACCGTAAGATGGCGTCTATTTTGGGCATTAACACAGACCGCATTATCTCCATCGTTTTCGTGATTGGTGCCACCATGGCAGCCCTTGCTGGTGTTTTGATCACGTTAGATTACGGTGCTTTCGACTTCTATGTGGGCTTTATTATCGGTATCAAAGCCTTTACCGCAGCGGTATTGGGTGGCATCGGCTCGTTACCGGGCGCTATGTTGGGTGGACTGATTCTTGGTCTATCAGAAGCTTTGTTTGCAGGCTTAATTAGCTCGGATTATAAGGATGTTTTCTCCTTCTCCTTGTTGGTACTTATTCTAATCATTCGTCCGAGTGGTCTACTGGGTAAACCTGAAGTGGAGAAAGTATAGATGAGTGCATCCAGTTCAATTAACTTTAATAAAAGCCTGATTGATGGCCTATTAGCTGGTTTATTGGCTTTAATCGTCTTTGGCCCGATTGTCGGTGTAGTGTTAGACGGCTATGAGTTTAACGCCCAGTTTGATCGTGTGGCTTGGATGGTGGGTATCGTCGCCATTGGCCGCTTTGTGGTGTCATGTTTTTTCCAAACCGCCAAAGGCCAAGCGTTAGCGTTTCAGTATGCGAATAATGACGACGGTGTGGTGGTTCGTTCGCCAGATCACAAGTCGAAGCTTGTCTGGGTGATTCCTGTGGTGATCGCCATTGGCTTATTGGTGCCCTTTGTCGCCTCTAAGTATGTATTGACGGTCATTATCCTCGGGCTGATTTATGTGCTGTTAGGCTTGGGGCTAAACATAGTGGTGGGCTTGGCAGGTTTGCTAGACCTAGGCTTTGTGGGCTTTTATGCCATAGGTGCTTATGGCTTGGCGTTAGGGTATGAAAACCTTGGTTTGGGCTTCTGGTCCATGCTGCCTATCGCTGCGATACTGGCCGCTATTGCTGGGGCCATTCTGGGCTTTCCGGTATTGCGAATGCACGGGGACTATCTGGCCATCGTAACCCTAGGTTTTGGTGAGATTATCCGTCTTGTGCTAACCAACTGGGCATCTTTTACTCATGGGCCGAATGGTGTTTCAGCGCCGCTACCGACTTTCTTTGGATTGGAATTTAAACGGCGCTCCCGCGATGGGGAGACCTTCCATGAATTTTTTAATATCCCTTATGACTCCGCTTACAAATACATGTTCGTCTACTTGATTCTATTCATCGTGGTGTGGGCGGTATTGTTTGTGAAGCATCGACTGGTAAAAATGCCGATTGGACGTGCGTGGGAAGCTCTTCGTGAAGACGAAATTGCATGTCGTTCCCTTGGGCTAAACCATGTGTTGGTGAAGTTGTCTGCCTTTATGTTGGGGGCTTCTACAGCAGGTCTTGCAGGGGTTTTCTTTGCGACTTACCAAGGCTTTGTTAACCCATCTTCCTTCACCTTTTTTGAGTCGGCTTTGATTCTTGCCATCGTGGTATTGGGCGGCATGGGCTCTACTTTAGGTGTGGTAATCGCGGCTTTTTGTTTGACCGTATTGCCAGAGTTACTGCGGGAGTTTGCGGAATATCGAGTGCTGATGTTTGGTATCTTGATGGTTGTCATGATGATTTGGAAACCTAGAGGCATAGTGCGCGTAACACGAACTGGTTTTGCCGCAAGAAAAGGAGTCATCAAATGAGCCAAGAAAATATCTTAGCCGTAAAAAATTTAGTGATGCATTTTGGCGGCATTAAAGCCCTTAACGATGTCACTTTTGATATTAAACGTGGCTCAGTCTCAGCGCTAATTGGCCCTAACGGTGCGGGTAAAACAACTGTTTTTAACTGCCTAACAGGTTTTTATAAGGCCACCGGAGGTGACATTAATTTGTCGGCCTGTGGTCGTGAAACCAGTATTATTAAAGTGCTTGGTGAGCCCTTTAAAACCAGTGATTACTTTTCTCCGGTGGCGTTTTTCGGGCGTCTTAAATATAAGATGTTTGGGGGATCTCACTTGGTAAACCGTGCTGGTTTATCTCGAACTTTCCAAAATATTCGCTTGTTTAAAGAAATGTCCGTGGTGGAAAACCTGCTGGTTGCCCAGCATATGCAGGCTAATCGCAGCATGATGGCAGGTATTTTAAACACCAAGGCTTATCAACAAGCGGAAGAAGAAGCGCTGGAAAGAGCGTTTTACTGGTTAGGGGTTGTGGATCTGGCGGACTTTGCTAATCGCCTGGCGGGTGAGCTTTCCTATGGTCAGCAAAGACGTTTGGAAATTGCTCGGGCCATGTGTACCAACCCAGAAATTGTCTGTTTGGATGAGCCTGCTGCGGGTCTTAACCCTTCGGAAACTGAAGCCTTAACCAAGATGATCCGAGTGTTGCGCGATGAGCACAATACTACCGTGCTATTGATCGAGCATGATATGGGCATGGTGATGGATATCTCGGACTACATAGTGGTGTTAGACCATGGGGAAGTGATCGCCAAAGGTGGCCCAGACGACATTAAGAACAACAGCAAAGTAATTGCCGCGTATCTTGGCGCAGAAGAAGGTGAAGAGGTGTCCCTATGAGCGCGTTAATGGAATTTAAAAACGTCGATGTCCATTACGGGCCGATTCAGGCGTTGAAGAAGGTATCGTTAAGCGTTAACGAAGGGGAAATAGCGACACTTATCGGTGCCAATGGTGCTGGTAAATCCACTCTGTTAATGTCGATCTTTGGTCAGCCGCGCATTTCGGCGGGTGAGATCATTTATCGTGGAGAAGATATTTCCCAGAAATCTGCCCACTATGTAGCCTCGAATGGCTTGGCACAATCACCAGAAGGGCGACGTATTTTCCCTGGCATGTCGGTAGAAGAAAACCTCTTGATGGGCACGATTCCGATTGGTATGGATCATGCGGAAGAAGACATGCAAAAGATGTTTGAATTGTTTCCGCGCCTATTAGAGCGTCGTAATCAAAGGGCGTCCACTATGTCGGGTGGTGAGCAGCAAATGCTGGCCATTGCCCGAGCGTTAATGAGCCGTCCTAAATTACTGTTGTTGGACGAACCCAGCTTGGGATTAGCGCCGATCATAGTGAAGCAAATCTTTAAAATCCTTGAAGACGTGGCCAGTACCGGCATGACGATCTTCTTGGTGGAGCAAAATGCCAACCACGCCTTAAAACTTGCCGACCGTGGCTATGTGATGGTGAATGGTGAAATTCGTATGTCGGGCAGTGGCGATGAGCTGTTGGTTAACCCTGAAGTGCGTGAAGCGTATTTAGGCGGACATTAAGCCTAGTTGTGCTGATCTAAGATAAAACAACGCGACCTGGTGTTATGCACAGGGTCGCGTTTTTTTTACGATGTGCATTACCTGCTCAGTTCTGCACAGCTTTTGATGTAGGGGTTAAGTAATTATTTGAAGTAGATATAGTAAGAATCGAATTCAACTTCAAAGTTCGCTAGAACCTAAATTATGCTACGATTTGTGGTTCATTGAACACAGTCGCAGTTATTTATAGCGAGGCACTTTCTTGGTCTGTAGGTTTAGTGACCTTTTAACCCTTGCAATCACTTCATTATTTCGCGCAGTAAGATCAGTCACCTTAGGGATATATTACCTTAGCAGACCTTTAAATCGTTTATCTAGGCTTCGCTCCAAAGAAGCATAGGGGTTTTCAAATACGTATCGGCCTTTAGTTTTTGAGTGATGCTTTCAAGGGCTAAAACTCTACGCTGTTGTCTACGGTAATCATAGGCACATGATGACGATAGTTCTACAGCATAGCACCAACAGCTCGTTATATCTCTTTAGCACTTTTCTTGGGTGCTTTACGGGATTAAGTACATATTACAATTCCGCTTAACTAAGCTAAGAATCACTCCAGTATCTTTTTTACCTAAAATGGTATCGGTTATCGTTATGTCGTATATGCTTGTATAGCTTTTTACCTTGACACTTGTCTCTTTGCACATAGTCATAAATCTGTTTTGCCTGACAGGTAAGCCTATTAAGTGGCTTGCGCTTGATATTCGTTCTGGGCTCCACTTTAGCACTATACCAAACTCAACATAATCGATGGTATTTTGTGATATCTGGCTTTTCACAGCATAGTGTCTTTGATGCTGCGTGGCCTTGTGTTCATAAGCTCGATTAGTGACAAGAGGCTTTAACGAATGACTGATATTGAGTTGCCTGTTAATCTTCCTGTAACTTAAATGTTGGCTCAGATACGCCTGAATTTCGCTTCATTGTCCTTCGATCCACTGCTTATAGCTCATGGTAATGTTCTAATTGTCTGTCGACGTTAGGATACCAATTATGAGCAGTTAATTTCTTGCCATTGACTCAACCATAAGTAGTATAATTGTTATCTTAATTCACGTTCATTAGGCGAAATCAAAATTTATGCTTGTAAAAGTTCCATGTGTCCTGAATTTTTTATGCCGACTATGATCTGTTTTTATTAAAATATGTGATTAAGACAAAACTAGAGATTGGGATAATTTTATTATTTAAGGTTAAAATTTGAATTACAGGAAAGAGATTGATGGTTTAAGGGCTATCGCAGTTATTTCAGTTATTATATATCACGCTAATATGGAAGTGTTTGGGAGGGTTTTATTTAAGGGAGGTTTCTTTGGGGTTGATATTTTTTTTGTTTTATCAGGATACCTTATTACTGGTATTATTCGAGAAAGTTTTAGAAAAAAATCTTTTTCGTTTACTAGCTTCTACTGGAGAAGAGTGAAGCGAATCATACCTGCAATGATAGTGATGCTTTTAGTGGTTTCTGTGTTTGCATATTTCTTTCTGTTACCAAGTGATTATGTTAAGTATTCAGAACAGCTTAAGTCTTCATTATATTTTGGTTCTAATTTTTATTTTTTTGGTGAGGATAGTTATACATCTGATTTAAGTATGTATAAGGTATTGCTACATACTTGGAGTTTATCTTTGGAATGGCAGTTTTATTTGCTTTTTCCTGTGATTGTGTTTTTTATAAGAAAAAAAATAGATAGTTTTTTGCTTCCTTTTTTAGTGTTTTTATCTATGTTTTCTTTTTTATATTCCAATATTATTGTAAGGTCATATCCAGACTTGGCATTCTATTTGTTGCCAGCCCGATCGTGGGAGTTTACGGTTGGGGGTATTATTACTTTTATAGACAGGAAGAATATTTTAGGATCAAATGCCATTTACCGTTTTGCTCCAAAAGTCGGTTTGTCATTAATATTTCTAAGTATATTTTTCATCGATCACCAGGCTCCTCACCCCTCATTCATTACGTTAATACCAATTTTAGGTACACTTTTGATTATAGCTTACTCTCATCATAATGAGTTTATTGGTAAGTTACTATCATTAAAGCCGATCGTTTATATAGGGTTAATATCATATTCTCTTTACCTATGGCACAATCCGATATTTGTATTTTTCCGGTTTCTTGAGAATGAAAAGTTCAATATAGTACAGTTATCTAGCCTGTTGGTATTGACCTTAGGTGTATCAATAGGGTCTTATCACTATGTTGAAGTTTATTTTAGAAAAAAATTGAAGCCGAAAATTGTTTTAATAACTCTTACAGTCTGTGTTGTAATGTCATTTATTTATTCGGAAGTGATAGTAAGAGGTGAAGGTTTAAAGTATAGGCTTACAGAAAAACAAAATGAGGTATACCAAGACTATCATAGTGTAGAGTATGGTCGATTGGAGAACCCCCATTATTTAGGAAGGAGCGCGCGAGAAGAAGAGTTTATTGCTATGTGTAATAATAGAACTGTAGATACTAGCTGTAAGTTTGGTAATTCGAAATGGGTTCTAATTGGGGATAGCCACGCAGGTCAATTGGGTTATGCCTTAAAAGAAAAATTGGACAGTCGTGATGATGGAATGCTGACCTTAACTGCTTCAACTTGTCCTTTTGTCTCACCGGAAATGTGGTTTGGTAGATTTCCTGGATGTTCAATAATAAATAAAGATCGGATGGATTTAATATCTAATTTCAAATCACCGAAGAATTTTATTTTAGCTGCAAATTACAGATTGTTATCGAATCCAAAGAAAAATATCCCAGGCTTAGTAGGTGAAAGTTTAAGTAGATATTCAGGAGGTAAAAAATTACCTAAGGAGGTTGCTTGGAGTAGTTATGTTAAAAATATAAAATCACTGCTTGATATGGGTCATACAGTATATTTAATACACCCGGTACCTGCTTCAGATGTTGATGTTAAAAAATTAATGCTTAGAAAAATTTACCGATCAGAATTTGATTATAAAACTCTTTACTCTGATTATATGAACTATAATAAAGTTAAAGTGTTATCTAAGAAGTTGGAAAATTTATTACCTAGTAATAAAAGATTGATTAATATATATCCCCATAAAGTTTTTTGTGAAAATAAGCTCGGATGTAAAGTAGTAGATCCTAATGGTGGTTTGTATAATCAGGGTTCACATTTGAGTAATCATGGTGCTCATAAGGTTTTAGATCGTGTTTTTTCTGATTATGATAAAATTTCAAGTAGTGATCAGACAATATCTAACCACTTATAATTAATATTGATAAGTTTAAAATTTGTTGGTGATTTGATGAAAGCCGCTGAACTTGTCGACATGTGGTTATGGTGAATGGTGAAATTCGTATGTCGGTCAGTGGTGATGAACTATTGCTTAACCCTGAAGTGCGTGAGGCATATTTAGGAGGCCACTAAGTTTTTTAGAGCTGTTTTATAACTTGAAAACGCGACCTTGTGTTTATTCACAGGGTCGCGTTTTTTTGCAATGTGCATAACCTGCTCAGTTCTACACAGCTTTTGATGTAGGGGTTAAGTAATTATTTGAAGTGGATATAGTAAAAATCGAATTCAACTTCAAAGTTCGCTACAACCTAAATTATGCTACGATTTGTACTTCATTGAACACAGTCGCAGTTATTTATAGCGAGGCACTTTCTTGGTCTGTAGGTTTCGTGACCTTTTAACCCTTGCAATCACTTCATTATTTCGCGCAGTAAGATCAGTCACCTTAGGGATATATTACCTTAGCAGACCTTTAAATCGTTTATCTATGCTTCGCTCCCAAGAAGCATAAGGGTTTTCAAAATACGTATCGGCCTTTAGTTTTTGAGTGATGCTTTCAAGGGCTAAAACTCTACGCTGTTGTCTACGGTAATCATAGGCACATGATGACGATAGTTCTACAGCATAGCACCAACAGCTCGTTATATCTCTTTAGCACTTTTCTTGGGTGCTTTACGAGATTAAGTACATATTACAATTCCGCTTAACTAAGCTAAGAATCACTCCAGTATCTTTTTTACCTAAAATGGTATCGGTTATCGTTATGTCGTATATGCTTGTATAGCTTTTTACCTTGACACTTGTCTCTTTGCACATAGTCATAAATCTGTTTTGCCTGACAGGTAAGCCTATTAAGTGGCTTGCGCTTGATATTCGTTCTGGGTTCCACTTTAGCACTATACCAAACTCAACATAATCGATGGTATTTTGTGATATCTGGCTTTTCACAGCATAGTGTCTTTGATGCTGCGTGGCCTTGTGTTCATAAGCTCGATTAGTGACAAGAGGCTTTAACGAATGACTGATATTGAGTTGCCTGTTAATCTTCCTGTAACTTAAATGTTGGCTCAGATACGCCTGAATTTCGCTTCATTGTCCTTCGATCCACTGCTTATAGCTCATGGTAATGTTCTAATTGTCTGTCGACGTTAGGATACCAATTATGAGCAGTTAATTTCTTGCCATTGACTCAACCATAAGTAGTATAATTGTTATCTTAATTCACGTTCATTAGGCGAAATCAAAATTTATGCTTGTAAAAGTTCCATGTGTCCTGAATTTTTTATGCCGACTATGATCTGTTTTTTTTAAAATATGTGATTAAGACAAAACTAGAGATTGGGATAATTTTATTATTTAAGGTTAAAATTTGAATTACAGGAAAGAGATTGATGGTTTAAGGGCTATCGCAGTTATTTCAGTTATTATATATCACGCTAATATGGAAGTGTTTGGGAGGGTTTTATTTAAGGGAGGTTTCTTTGGGGTTGATATTTTTTTTGTTTTATCAGGATACCTTATTACTGGTATTATTCGAGAAAGTTTTAGAAAAAAATCTTTTTCGTTTACTAGCTTCTACTGGAGAAGAGTGAAGCGAATCATACCTGCAATGATAGTGATGCTTTTATTGGTTTCTGTGTTTGCATATTTCTTTCTGTTACCAAGTGATTATGTTAAGTATTCAGGACAGCTTAAGTCTTCATTATATTTTGGTTCTAATTTTTATTTTTTTGGTGAGGATAGTTATACATCTGATTTAAGTATGTATAAGGTATTGCTACATACTTGGAGTTTATCTTTGGAATGGCAGTTTTATTTGCTTTTTCCTGTGATTGTGTTTTTTATAAGAAAAAAAATAGATAGTTTTTTGCTTCCTTTTTTAGTGTTTTTATCTATGTTTTCTTTTTTATATTCCAATATTATTGTAAGGTCATATCCAGACTTGGCATTCTATTTGTTGCCAGCCCGATCGTGGGAGTTTACGGTTGGGGGTATTATTACTTTTATAGACAGGAAGAATATTTTAGGATCAAATGCCATTTACCGTTTTGCTCCAAAATTCGGTTTGTCATTAATATTTCTAAGTATATTTTTCATCGATCACCAGGCTCCTCACCCCTCATTCATTACGTTAATACCAATTTTAGGTACACTTTTGATTATAGCTTACTCTCATCATAATGAGTTTATTGGTAAGTTACTATCATTAAAGCCGATCGTTTATATAGGGTTAATATCATATTCTCTTTACCTATGGCACAATCCGATATTTGTATTTTTCCGGTTTCTTGAGAATGAAAAGTTCAATATAGTACAGTTATCTAGCCTGTTGGTATTGACCTTAGGTGTATCAATAGGGTCTTATCACTATGTTGAAGTTTATTTTAGAAAAAAATTGAAGCCGAAAATTTTTTTAATAACTCTTACAGTCTGTGTTGTAATGTTATTTATTTATTCGGAAGTGATAGTAAGAGGTGAAGGTTTAAAGTATAGGCTTACAGAAAAACAAAATGAGGTATACCAAGACTATCATAGTGTAGAGTATGGTCGATTGGAGAACCCTCATTATTTAGGAAGGAGCGCGCGAAAAGAAGAATTTATTGCTAAGTGTAATAATAGAACTGTAGATACTAGCTGTAAGTTTGGTAACTCGAAATGGGTTCTAATTGGGGATAGCCACGCTGGTCAATTGGGTTATGCCTTAAAAGAAAAATTGGACAGTCGTGATGATGGAATGCTGACCTTAACAGCTTCAGCTTGCCCTTTTGTCTCACCGGAAATGTGGTTTCGTAGATTTCCTGGTTGTTCAATAATAAATAAAGATCGGATGGATTTAATATCTAATTTCAAATCGCCGAAGAATTTTATTTTAGCTGCAAATTACAGATTGTTATCGAAATCAAAGAAAAATATCCCAGAGTTAGTGGGGGAAAATATGGGGAATTATTCAGGGGGAAAGAAATTACCCAAAGAGGTCGCGTGGAGTAGTTATATTGAAAATATAAAAGTACTACTTGATATGGGTCATACAGTATATTTAATACACCCGGTACCTGCTTCAGATGTTGATGTTAAAAAATTAATGCTTAGAAAAATTTACCGATCAGAATTTGATTATAAAACTTTTTACTCTGATTATGTGAACTATAATAAAGTTAAAGTGTTATCCAAGAAGTTGGAAGATTTATTACCTAGTGATGAAAGATTGATTAATATATATCCCCATAAAGTTTTTTGTGAAAATAAGCTCGGATGTAAAGTAGTAGATCCTAATGGTGGTTTGTATAATCAGGGTTCACATTTGAGTAATCATGGTGCTCATAAGGTTTTAGATCGTGTTTTTTCTGATTATGATAAAATTTCAAGTAGTGATCAGACAATATCTAACCACTTATAATTAATATTGATAAGTTTAAAATTTGTTGGTGATTTGATTAAAGCTGCTGAACTTGTCGACATGTGGTTATGGTGGATGGTGAAATTCGTATGTCGGTCAGTGGTGATGAACTATTGCTTAACCCTGAAGTGCGTGAGGCATATTTAGGAGGCCACTAAGTTTTTTAGAGCTGTTTTATGATCAAAAACGCGACCTTGTGTTTATTCACAGGGTCGCGTTTTTTTTGCAATGTGCATAACCTGCTCAGTTCTGCACAGCTTTTGATGGCTTAATCGCGGAACAGCTTGCCGTTAAGAAGGTCGAGTATTTGCGAAGGTTGACCAGCATCGCCCAACGGTGCATCAAAAATAGCGTCAATTTGGTCGCCGAAATACTCTGTGAGCTGCTGTTGGGTCAAGGCGGGATCTAGGCCTGCTGGGTTGGCGGAAGTCGAGACAATGACACCATTAAAGGCTTGGCAGATACGTTGTACACCCGTGTGCTGAGAAAGGCGAATGGCAACACTTTGGTGCTCGCCGCGCACCCAGCTTGGGGTGATCTTGGTATCTGGCACTATCCAAGAGGTAGGGCGTTCGGTTTGGCTTAACAAGCGTGTCGCAGCCTCGCTATCTAAGGTGTCTACCCATGGCTGTAGATGGCTTGGGTGGCCGCCAATGAGGATCAGTCCTTTGGCTTCTGGACGAGATTTTAACGTCAGTATCCGACGTACTGCACTTTCATTAAAAGGATCGCAGCCTAAGCCCCATACGGCTTCAGTTGGATAGGCGATAACCGCTCCTTGCTTAAGGAGTTTAGCGAGTTCGAATTCACAGCGAATAAGTTGCATAGGGAAATATCAGGGTAATAAATAGGTTGGCTAAGTGTGGTGCAAGTTGACCGAAAATATCTCGGCCAACCGGAAGGAATTCCTAAAATGCACCCATCACAACACAGCTTAAGAAATTGCGTTGATTTTTTCTTTGATCTCTTTGATCTTGCTGCTCATGACTTTTTCTAGGTGTTCCAGCTCAACAATCAACTCTTCTTTAGAGACTTTATCTTCAGCTTGTTTACCGACGATTTTGCTTAGCTCTTCTGTTGCGCGTAGCACGATCAAAGAAGGCTCTTGCACTTGACGGTAAGTCTGTTGACCACCATCCGCTAAAACAGTTTTAGTGGAACGACCGAATTTGAATTTTTTGCTTTTTGGTAATAGAGAGCCTTTTTCACGACGGTAATAAACTTTTAATACATCGTGACCACCTTCGTAGCGCAAGGTGAATTTTTCAATGTCTTGGATACTAGTGATGCCCATGGATTCGAGCGTTGGATACATAATAATTCCCTACTTTATGTTGATGAGTTGATAGACATTTATTAGTAGGGGATTGTTTGGCTAAATGCAAGCCCCAAAGGCCAACAAGCTGCGAATATATCTCACAATAAATGAGTGAGTATAGGGTTTCGGCTTATTGGCCTAGGCTAGGCGTATTACTCGTCGTCTTGCTCTGAGTGATCTATGTTGAGCTCTTTGATTTTGCGTGTGAGGGTGTTGCGCCCCCAACCAAGCAATAACGAAGCATCGCGACGGCGTCCGCCAGTATGAGCTAGAGCCGTTTCAATCATGATGCGTTCAAACTTAGGCACAGCTTGTTCCAAAATGCCTTTTTGACCCGATGCCAAACTGCTGTCTACCCAGTTTTTCAGGGCTTCTTCCCAAGAGTTAAACGGCTGCTCACTTGGTGGTGTCGACAAGAGTTCAGGTGGTAAATCTTCCACCAGTACTTCACGACCAGATGCCATGACGATTAACCAGCGACAGGTGTTTTCTAGTTGTCTTACGTTACCCGGCCAATCCAGTTGAGTTAGGTAGGCCTCTGTTTCTTTGGTTAACACTTTAGGCTCAACCGCTAATTCTTCTGCCGCACGGCTGAGGAAGTGACGCGCCAACTTGGCGATGTCTTCACGACGTTCCGCAAGTTTCGGTAAGTGAATGCGGATAACATTCAAACGATGGAATAAATCCTCACGGAACGAGCCGTTTTGCACCAAGCCTTCAAGGTTTTGGTGGGTTGCAGCAATAATGCGTACATCCACTTTGACAGGGGTGTGACCGCCCACGCGATAAAATTCACCGTCCGCTAAAACACGTAACAAACGTGTTTGAGTTTCCGCTGGCATATCACCAATTTCATCTAAAAATAGTGTACCGCCGTTGGCCTGTTCAAAGCGCCCGCGGCGTTGGGTGTTGGCGCCAGTAAAAGCGCCTTTCTCATGGCCGAATAATTCCGACTCGATCAAATCGTGTGGAATCGCCGCCATATTCAGGGCGATAAATGGGTTGGCCGCTCGTGGACTATGGGTATGCAGAGCTTGGGCAACCAATTCTTTACCGGTACCTGATTCACCGTTAATCAGTACTGTAATGTTGGAGTTGGCTAAGCGGCCGATGGCGCGAAACACCTCTTGCATGGCTGGTGCTTCACCTATGATCTCTTTGTCGGCTTCCACTTCAAGTTCGATGGCGGCCGCTTCTGGATCTGGACGCGAGTTGCGGTGATGCAACATGGCACGCTTCACTAGGCTGACAGCATCTTCTACATCAAATGGCTTTGGTAGATATTCAAATGCGCCACCTTGATAAGAGGCCACTGCACTTTCTAGGTCGGAGTGCGCCGTCATGATAATCACCGGTAAATAAGGGTGATCTTTTTGGAGTTTATTCAGCAGTGTTAAACCATCCATGCCCGGCATGCGAATATCACTAATGATGGCGCTAGGTTGGTCCTTGGCTAACATGCTAACGAGGTTTTCGGCAGAATCGAACAGCTTACACTGAATGCCTTCTTGTTCTAGGGTTTTCTCTAGCACCCAACGGATAGAGCGATCGTCATCTACGATCCATACAGTGTCTTCTGGTGTCATGGGTTTGTCTCCTGAGCGGTGGCTTTCGTCTCAATAGGTATTAAGATGTTAAATTCGGTGGATTTAGCGTTGCTGTTGCATTCGATGATGCCTTCATGTTGGTGGACAACAGATTGAGAAATGGACAATCCCAGTCCTGTACCGTCGGCACGTCCGCTAACCATTGGGTAAAATAAGGTTTTCAAAATATGGGGTGGAATGCCCGGGCCGTTGTCGATAATGCTGATCTTGCACACTAGACGATGGCGGCTAGCCCCTATGGTAAATTGGCGCAAGGCACGGGTAACAATGCGTATTTCTTTGTAGTCGTTCGGATTTCCTTCAAGCAAGGCTTGCATAGCATTGCGTGTAACATTAAGAAGAGCTTGGATGAGCTGAGACTCGTCTCCCACAATGTCTGGAATACTTGGGTCATAGTCACGGATAATTTCGATTTTACCGTCCGACTCCACCAAGATTAGTTGGCGAACCCGTTCAATCACCTTGTGGATATTGAGCGGTTTGTTTTTCGGTAACTGTCGCGGTCCTAATAGACGATCCACTAGATCCCGCAGGCGATCGGATTCTTCAATAATTACTTGGGTGTAATCGTTAAGCGCTTCGTCGGTAAAGGCGCGGCTGATCAACTGGGCGGCACCACGAATACCGCCTAGTGGGTTTTTGATTTCATGGGCAAGG
The DNA here is from genome assembly GCF_052747885.1 of Marinomonas dokdonensis. Lineage (NCBI taxonomy): Bacteria > Pseudomonadati > Pseudomonadota > Gammaproteobacteria > Oceanospirillales > Oceanospirillaceae > Marinomonas > Marinomonas dokdonensis. The sequence goes on along the minus strand of NZ_JBRAND010000001.1, from coordinate 900,053 downwards.
CCGCGAACCAGTTCTTTACTGCTTTGGTGATTGGCAATGAGTTCACCTTCTTGGAAGATGCGCTTCATTCTGTCTCTAGGGTAGAACTCAATCAATAAGCTTTCGGCTAGGTGGGCGCTGCCTAAAACAGGGGTCACCGTGTAATCACAAAACAGTTTTTTGCCATTAATGCGCACCACTTCCGCTTCACGCTTGGTGAAGGGGTAGCCTGTTTCCAAGGCATTACGCAGAGCATCAAGACTACTGTCGTCATCGCTGAAAGCGCTACTGACACTTTGTCCGTATATGCGGCGACGGCTAATCGCCAATAAAATCTCTGCGGCCGGATTAAGGTATACAATTTCGAGTTGCTGATTGATCTGAATAACAGCAGTCGACAAATGGTCAATTAATAAACTATGCACGGTGAGCCTCTCTAGTGATCCTATCTAACTGCAAAAAACGAACCAACATTGGGCAATTTGAAAGCGCCTATTTGTCTAGGTAGATCAGGATTGGGTCAGGAATGATTGCTCTATTTTGGTGCGACTGTCTAGTGTTGTTTATTTTAGGGCAAAAAAAAGCCCCGATATGAATCGAGGCCTTTTAGAGTTTTTAGTGCTATGAAAACTTATACGCTGTAGTAAAGTTCGAATTCTACAGGGTGAGTTGTCATAGAAACGCGCTGAGCATCGCCAGACTTAAGGTCGATGTAAGCATCGATCATTTCGTCAGTGAATACACCGCCTTCTGTTAGGAATGCGCGGTCTTCGCTTAGAGATTTCAGAGCTTCTTCTAGGCTTGAAGCAACTGTTGGGATTGCCAACGCTTCTTCTGCTGGAAGATCGTACAAATCTTTGTCTGCAGCATCGCCAGGGTGGATCTTGTTCTTGATACCGTCAAGACCAGCCATCAACATAGATGCGAAAGCTAGGTATGGGTTAGCGGTTGGATCAGGGAAACGTGCTTCGATACGCTTGCCTTTAGGGCTCGCAACGTAAGGAATACGGATAGAAGCAGAACGGTTACGAGCAGAGTATGCCAACATAACTGGTGCTTCGAAACCTGGAACAAGACGCTTGTAAGAGTTAGTTGAAGCGTTAGTGAACGCGTTCAATGCTTTAGCGTGCTTGATGATACCACCGATGTAGTAAAGCGCTGTTTCAGAAAGGCCTGCGTATTGGTCACCAGCAAATTGGTTAACGCCGTCTTTCCAGAAAGATTGGTGAACGTGCATACCAGAACCGTTATCGCCAACGATTGGTTTCGGCATGAAAGTCGCTGTTTTGCCGTAAGCGTGAGCAACGTTGTGTACACAGTACTTCATTACTTGTACTTCGTCGGCTTTCTTAACTAGAGTGTTGAATTTAACACCGATTTCGTTCTGACCAGCTGTTGCTACTTCGTGGTGATGAACCTCGATTGTTTGGCCCATTGCTTCGATAGCGTTACACATAGCGCCACGTAGGTCATGGTGAGAATCAACTGGTGGTACTGGGAAGTAACCGCCTTTAACGAATGGACGGTGACCCATGTTACCGCCTTCGATAGACTTGTTAGAAGACCATGCTGCTTCTTCAGAGTTGATCTCTACAGAACAACCAGACATGTCTGCTTTCCATTTAACATCGTCAAAGATGAAGAATTCTGGCTCTGGGCCGAAGAATGCTGTGTCACCTAGACCTGTAGACTTCAAGAACTCTTCTGCGCGCAATGCAACAGAGCGTGGGTCACGGTCGTAGCCTTGCATAGTTGCAGGTTCGATGATGTTACAACGAACAATAACAGTCACTTCTTCAGTGAAAGGATCTAATAGAGCCGTTTCAGGCTGAGGCATCATGATCATGTCAGATTCGTTAATGCCTTTCCAACCAGCGATAGAAGAACCGTCAAACATTTGACCAGTTTCAAAAAATTCTTCATCTACAGAAGCTGCTGGGATAGTTACATGCTGTTCTTTACCTTTAAAATCGGTAAAACGAAGGTCTACCCACTTCGCTTCGTGCTCAGCAATCAAGGCAAGGGTCATGTTTGACATAATTGTTCTCCAATGAAATAAGTAAAATTACTTTCGTTAAATAGAGTGCTTCACTAAGAAGCGCAATTTGGGTTTTATAAAGCATTTCCTGTGCCAGAAATCTGTGCGGACAAATATTCTTTTAAATAACAACAAGATAAAAGCTTTTCGCAAAAGGCTTTGCTTTTTTAAAGAGCATAACTCAATCCAATATCACATAAAGTGAATCTTTTTGGTGCGTATAATGTTGTTTTGTTCTTTTGTGGTGCGTTAATTATTGTTTTCGCCTAGGCGGACTTTTCTTTATACTTGCGCCTCCTTAATCCCCAACTGGTTGCCACGCAAATCCGCTATGAAATTTATTGTTAAATTCTTCTCTGAAATCACTATTAAAAGTCGCCCTGTACGTAAAGCGTTCGTGAAACAGCTACGTCACAATATTCGCTTGGTGTTGCGAAAGTATGATGACGATGTAAAGGTCACAGGGAACTGGGACTTCATTGAAATACATTCAGAGCGAGATGAATTGCGTGATGAGTTTATTGAAGCCATTTCAAACATTGCGGGTATTGCTCATTTTCAATACGTGCGTGAATTCCCCTTTGTCAGCCTAGACGATATTGTTGACCAAGCCGTGGTGTCTTACGGTGAGCAAATTAAGGGCGCCGTGTTTGCGGTACGAGTGAAACGTGTCGGCCAACATAACTTTAGTTCAGTGGAGGCCGAGCGTTACGTTGGCGGTTGCTTGAAGGCCCGCTGTGAAGCACTTGCTGTGCGCTTAAAAGACCCTGAAGTCTTGGTGCCGATCGATATTCGTGATGACCGCGTATGGATGATTGAACAACGCATAGAAGGCTTAGGTGGCTACCCGATTGGCTCACAAGACTCAGTATTGTCCTTGATGTCTGGTGGTTATGATTCTACCGTGAGCTCCTATCTAACCATGAGCCGTGGTTTGAAAACCCATTTTTGCTTTTTCAACCTTGGTGGCGATGCCCACGAAATTGGTGTGAAGCAGGTCTCTAACTATATTTGGGAAAAGTACGGCTCGGCCATCAATGTAAAATTCATTACTGTGCCTTTTGAAGAAGTCGTGGGTGAAATCCTGACCAAGGTCGATAACGCGGAAATGGGCGTGATCTTAAAGCGCATGATGCTACGTGCGGCTTCGCAAGTGATGGAAGGTGTGGGGGCGAAAGCACTGGTCACCGGTGAAAGTGTCGCTCAGGTATCGAGCCAAACCCTGATCAACCTAAAGGTGATTGATCAGGTCACTGAAGAATTGGTCATTCGTCCTCTTATTACCACCAACAAACAAGATATTATCGATACTGCGGTAAAAATTGGTACGGCGCCGTTTGCGGCCAGCATGCCAGAGTTTTGTGGGGTGATTTCGGTTAAGCCAACCACTCGTGCGAAAATGCACCGTGTCGATAAGCAAGAAGCCAATTTTGACTTTGCTGTGTTGGACAAAGCTGTAGCAGAAGCAAAGGTCATGTCTATCCAGAACGTGATGGACGATGTGGAAAAGCAATACCAAGGGGAAGTGCCGGTTGTGCGCATGCCAGTGGGCGAAGAGATCATTATCGATATTCGTCACCCAGATGAAGCGGCTAATCGCCCACTTAAAGTAAGTGGTCGTCCAGTCAAAGTGATTCCGTTTTTTGCTTTATCATCGAATTGGCAAGATCTCGATCCGAACGTGCCGCACCTTTTGTACTGTGGCAAAGGCGTCATGAGCCGAATTCATGCCTCCTACTTATTAGGTAAAGGGCACACAAATGTGGGCATCTACCTCCCTTAGAAAATAATTTTAACGGGTAGCAGGACTGTCTTATTGTCGTGCTACCCTTTCTAAAAATGTCGCAATTACCCTGAGCTGAATATTATTTGTGTGATTTTTTTGATCACTTTAATGGGATATTCATCAATATAAGGGTACAATTGCGCGAATTTTACCCCGCAGCAAGATTTTGACGCGCTTGAAGGCATAACCGCCCAAGGCAAGCGGCGGTATATCTTTTTGCTCACGCCTATGCAGAGAACTATAAATGTCTAATGATATCAGTAAGTTACGTAACGTAGCGATTATTGCTCACGTTGACCATGGTAAAACTACTTTGGTTGACCAGCTATTAAGCCAGTCAGGAACACTTGACCGTAAAGATGAGGGTGCAGAACGCATCATGGACTCTAACGATCAAGAAAAAGAGCGCGGCATCACCATTTTGGCGAAAAACACCGCCATTAAATGGAATGATTACCGTATCAACATCGTAGACACACCTGGACACGCCGACTTCGGTGGTGAGGTTGAGCGTGTATTGTCTATGGTTGACTCTGTATTGTTGTTGGTTGATGCGGTTGATGGCCCAATGCCTCAAACTCGTTTCGTAACCTCTAAAGCCTTCGAACGTGGCTTGCGTCCAATTGTTGTTATCAACAAAATTGACCGCCCAGGCGCACGTCCTGATTGGGTAATGGACCAAGTATTTGACTTGTTCGATAGCCTAGGCGCAAACGAAGAGCAATTAGACTTCCCTGTTATTTACGCCTCTGCGATCAATGGTATTTCGGGTAACGACCCAGAAGAAATGGCAGAAGACATGACGCCGCTTTACCAAATGATCGTTGACAGTGTACCTGTGCCAGACGTTGACCCAGAAGGTACCTTCCAAATGCAGGTTTCTGCATTGGATTACGATAGCTACGTAGGTGTAATCGGTGTTGGCCGTATCACTCGTGGTACTTTGTCGCCTAACCAACAAGTAGTTGTAAAATCTGCAGATGGTAAAGAGCGTAAAGGTAAAGTGCTAAACGTTAAGGGCTACCATGGTCTACAACGTGTTGACACAAACAAAGCAACAGCGGGTGATATCGTATGTATTAACGGTATCGACGGTCTAAGTATCTCTGATACTTTGTGTGACCCAACTTGCGTTGAATCATTGCCTGTTCTAACAGTAGATGAGCCAACGGTAAGCATGACTTTCATTGTTAACGATTCTCCGTTCGCAGGTAAAGAAGGTAAGTACGTAACTACTCGTAACATCAAAGACCGTCTAGACCAAGAGCTTATCCACAACGTAGCATTGCGTGTTAAGCAAGGTGACACACCAGACAAGTTCATCGTATCTGGTCGTGGTGAATTGCACCTTTCTGTATTGATCGAAACCATGCGTCGCGAAGGCTTCGAGATGGGTGTATCTCGTCCTGAAGTAGTACAAAAAATTGTTGACGGCAAAGTACAAGAACCATTCGAACAAGTGGTTATCGACGTAGAAGAACAGCACCAAGGTTCTATCATGGAAGAGCTTGGCTTGCGTAAAGCTGAACTTACTAACATGGAGCCAGATGGTAAAGGCCGTGTACGCCTTGAGTTCGTTGTACCTTCTCGTGGCTTGATCGGTTTCCGTGGCTTGTTCCTAACATTGACGTCTGGTTCAGGCATCATGACCAGCGTATTCGACCACTACGGCCCTGTGAAAGATGGTGAAGTAAGTAGCCGTCAGAACGGTGTATTGGTAAGTATGCTAACAGGTAAAACAGCCGCTTACGCTTTGTACAACCTACAAAGCCGTGGTCGTATGTTCCTAGGCCATGCGGTAGACATTTACGAAGGTCAGATCATCGGTATTCACTCACGTGATAACGATCTAGCGGTTAACCCTGTTAAAGGTAAGCAGCTGACTAACGTACGTGCTTCTGGTACAGACGAAGCGTTGACTTTGACGCCACCAATTCGTCACACTCTTGAGCAAGCGCTTGAGTTTATCGAAGACGATGAGTTGGTTGAAGTAACACCAGAAAGCATCCGTATTCGTAAGAAACTATTGACTGAAAACGAGCGTAAACGCGCTGGTCGTAAGTAAGCTAATCTGTAAACAGAGCAGCAGCAAATAGACCTGCGTCATGCGGGTTTGTGAGCGACAGAAGCGCCTTCGGGCGCTTTTGTTTTTTCTGGGCTTTGCTTCCATAAGGAGAGATTCGTGAAAGTACTGGTACAAAGAGCATTGAACGCCAGCGTGGTTGTTGAGGGTGAAACTATAGGTGCGATAGATCATGGACAAATGGTCTTAGTGGGCATCGAAAAGGGCGACAGCGAAGCAGATACCCAGCGCCTTGCGGATAAGTTATTGAAATACCGGATGTTCTCGGACGATGCAGGCAAGATGAACCTGAATGTTCAGCAAGTGGGTGGCGGCGTGCTCTTAGTGTCGCAATTCACCCTAGCGGCTGAGACCAAAAAAGGCCTGCGCCCAGGGTTTTCCAGTGCCGCAGAGCCAAGCGAAGCAGAACGTTTATTTAACGACTTTGTGAATAAGGTGCGCCAACAATACGATAAGGTTGCAACAGGGCAATTTGGTGCTGACATGAAAGTGTCCTTCACCAACGATGGCCCTGTTACCTTTATGCTGGAGTAGCTTAGCTCTGAGGCTTAGGTCTTCTCATTTGGATGGGTTGACCGGCGCTCGCTGGCATTTCTAGCGTATTGTGGGCAGTTTGTATTCTCTCCACTAAAGAGAGTGTATGGGGTAAAAAAGGCGCTGGTCGGTGGTTTTTCATGTCCATGTGCAGCAGCAAGGTTTCCATCGTCGCCAACTCATCCTGAGTGGTGGCATGGTACATGGTTAAAAACAAACGCAATTTTTTAGCATCGCTTTCAAGCAGTTGTCCCTTTATAACGATGTCTTCTCCCTCTGACACTTCTTTTAGGTAGGTCACCATAGTCTGTAAGGTATAAATTGATACCTCATACTCTTCGCGAAAAGAGTCATGAAGGTCAATGCAGGCCATGAAGCCTTCAATGCCTTGGCTAAAAGCCACCACATAATAAGCGTCATTCATGTGGCCGTTGTAATCAATCCACTCGGGTAAAACTTTACTTTCAAATAATGTAATCATTAGTGTGACCTTTTAGGTTTGATGCGTAATAGGCAGTATTTTGATTATATTAGTGGTAAAAAAGGACAGTACTTGATCAAATTCGCATGATGTATGATGTTTTTCTAATCAATGAGGGGTGATGTTAATGTTTGGTGACTCTTTAAAAAGCGGCCCTCAGAAGATTTATTTCCTATTAGTGCCGGGCTTTTCTCTGTTTGGTCTAACTTCCATGCTAGCACCGCTTCGGCATGCTAATCGCACCAGTAATGAGACGCTTTATGAGTGGTATTTGCTTTCTGAGCACGGTGGGATGATCTCAAGCAGCGATGAAATAGAGATACATTGCAACTCAAGTATTAGTGCTGTTGATAAATGCAATATGTTGGTGATTTGTTCTGGTACACAACCTCATACGGTTTTAACACCAGGGATTCTGGCTTTTATTCGTAAGCAGAGCCAATACGGCGCGGATATTGGATGTCAGGATACCGGTGCTTATATCGCTGCCGCAGCGGGTATTCTCGACGGTTATCGTGTTACGACCCACTGGGAAAACTATGCGAGTACCGTTGAAAACTACCCAAAAGTGGATTTTGTCCAAGAGCTCCTTGTTATCGATAGAAAGCGGTTCTCGTGCCCCGGGGCACTGTCTGGTTTGGATATGATGCTGCACCTGATTAGCTCTCAACATAACAATGAACTTGCCACCAGTGTTGCTGATGAATTGGTGTACACCCAGCAGCGCTCTCATACGGACCCTCAAAGGCGATCTCTACAGATTAGATTGAATAGTCGTAATGCCAACTTAATCGAAGCGGTACAGTTAATGGAAAGGAATATAGAAGAGCCTTTACTCATCAGTGATTTGGTCGAACACCTTGGCATCTCGAGTCGTGAGTTAGAACGATTGTTTAAGCAGCACCTTCAGCAGACCCCAAAAGCTTTCTACCGCCAGCTTCGTTTAGAAAAAGCACGCTGGATGCTACAGCAAACCCATGACAGTATCACCGCTATTTCTACGGCATGTGGTTTTGCTTCACTTTCTCACTTCACCCGTAGTTATCAGCAGTTATTCTCGAAAAAGCCCAGCCAAGAGCGTTAGGGTCTTCCTATGATTTTTTAGAAATATTCATTGAAACGCAATTTTAGTGACAACTTGCGACAAGTTATCCAATTACGACATGTGTCAATTTTTGTCTGATTTAGGTTAATAATGATCGTATTTGGATAATTCAAAAGGATTTTTAAGCGTAGATTTTATTAGGTGAGTTGAGGGGGAGCGTATTTTACTAGGTTCCCGTTGTGTATTTACTTTACCTGAAGATTGAAAACATGAACCAAGACGTCATTATTACCTGTGCAATAAATGGTGCGGCAGATACCGCTAGTCGTAACCCCAACGTTCCTGTTACTCCTGAACAAATCGCGAACTCGGTCATAGAAGCATGGAATGCGGGCGCAGCCATTGCCCATATTCATGTTCGAGACCCTGAGACCACCCAAGGCTCAAGAAGAGTCGATTTATACGCTGAAGTTTGTGAGCGTGTGCGCTCATCAAGTTGCGACATCATTCTCAATTTAACCGCAGGGATGGGGGGCGACCTTTATATTGGCCCAGAAGAAAACCCTGCAGAATTTGGTCCAGAAACTGATTTGGTGGGTGCACTAGAGCGCTTGAAGCACATAGAGCTGCTTAAGCCTGAGATTTGTACACTGGATTGTGGCTCATTAAATTTTGGTGATAACAATCTGGTTTATATCTCCACACCTGACATGCTGAGAATTGGTGCTGCTCGCATCAAAGAACTTGGTGTGACTGTCGAGCTAGAGATTTTCGATACCGGTAACTTATGGTTCTCATTACAAATGATGAAAGAAGGCTTGTTAGACGACAATGCCATGTTTCAGCTGTGCCAAGGGATTCCATGGGGCGCGCCACCAAATATCGGCATTTTAAAAGGTATGGTCGATATGCTACCTGCGAAGACCAATTGGACAGCATTTGCTCTAGGCCGTAATCAACTCCCATGGGCGGCTCAATCAGCGTTATTAGGGGGCCATGTACGAGTAGGTTTAGAGGATAACTTGTACTTGGGCAAAGGCGTATTGGCGACCAATGGTCAACTTGTTGAGCGTTCAGTGGGCATTATTGAGGGCATGGGGTCGCGCATCCTTACTCCGACAGAAGCTCGTGAAAAATTACGCTTACGTGGCACTCAATAATCCTTGGAGGTAGGTATGACTCGTCCAAACCCAAATGAAGTAACGAAAATTGGTGTCATTGGTACAGGTGTTATTGGTGGCGCTTGGGCGCTGCATTTCTTGCGCATGGGCATGGAAGTGGTTGCCTATGACCCAGGCCCTAACTCAAAAGAAAAGCTACTGGCTATGGTTGATCATGTTTGGCCAACCATAGAAAAGCTTGGGCTCAGAGAGGGGGCAGGTAAACAAAAATTACGCTTCGTTGATTCTTTAGAAGACATGGTTGACTGCGTTGAAGTGATCCAAGAAAGCACTCCAGAGAGGTTAGATGCAAAGCAGGTATTGTTTGCAAAACTGGATGCTATAGCGCCACCTGAAGTGGTGATTATTTCCAGCACATCAGGTTTTCCAATGACGGATATGGCGTCGGAATTACAAGACAATCCTGGCAGGTTCGTTGTCGGACACCCATTTAACCCTCCTTATCTCATGCCTTTCTGTGAAGTTTGTGGTGGCGAAAGAACCAGTCAAGAGGTGGTGGATTGGACGGCGGATTTCTATGAAGCCATAGAAAAACAAGTCGCAAAAATGGATAAGGAGTTGCCAGGCTTTATTGGTAACCGCTTACAAGAAGCCTTATGGCGAGAAGCCTTACATATGGTGAAAAACAAAGAGTGTTCAGTTGAGGATATCGATAAGGCCATTGCTTATGGTCCGGGCTTACGCTGGGCGATCATGGGTCACTGTCTGACTTATCACCTAGGGGGTGGGCAAGGTGGTATGGCGCATTTGCTCGATCATTTTGAAGAGTCTTTGGAAGCGCCTTGGACACGCTTGAAAGCGCCGAAATTAACACAAGAGCTGAAAGACGACATGGTGGCAGGCTGTTTGACTCAAGCGAACGGTGCTTCAATCAATGAACTGATTGAAGAGCGCGATGATTGCTTGATTCGCATCATGCAAACCTTAGATGAATACCGTAAAGAGAAAGGCATTAAGCGTTAATCGTGTGGCCAGTTTATGGAGAGATAAGCTAGTTGCTATCAGATGATGAGCGAGGGAAGGCTAACAAAAAACCTCACGATAAAAATACGATGTTTGTGGATATCATCCAATCAAAATAGGTGGGCTAAGTTAGATGTCAGAGACCAATACTGAACAACCTGCAATAGAGTGTAGGAATGTCTGGAAAATATTTGGCGAGCGATCCCTTGAAGCCTTGCAGGCCGTCAAAAGCCAAGGGCTAACAAAAGATCAGGTGCGGGAAGAATACGGCTGCGTGGTGGGAGTCGCCAACGCAAGCTTTCAGGCATTACCGGGAGAGATATTTTGTATTATGGGGCTTTCTGGAAGCGGCAAGTCAACCTTAGTACGTCACATCAATCGCTTAATTGAGCCCACCTCAGGGGATATCTTCATAGAAAGTGAAGATATCAATGCCCTAGACGCGAATGAGCTTCGAAGAGTTCGTGCAGAAAAGATAGGTATGGTCTTCCAGCATACCGCCTTACTCCCCCATCGTACGGTTCGAGATAATGTGGCGCTAGGGCTTGAATTGCGACACGTGGAAGAGTCTAAGCGCTTGCGAGTCGCCCAACAAAAACTTGAGTTAGTGCAACTTGATGGCTGGGAAGATCGTTTGCCTTCAGAGCTTTCTGGCGGCATGCAGCAAAGGGTAGGCCTAGCACGGGCGATGGCGGCTGATCCTTCCATTTTGTTGATGGATGAGCCGTTCAGTGCCCTAGACCCTCTAATTCGCCGACAGTTACAGGATCAGTTCCTAGAGCTGTCTCGAGAAATGAAGAAAACCACCATCTTTATCACCCATGACTTGGATGAGGCCATCCGTATTGGTAACCGCATCGCAATCATGAAAGACGGCGAGATTGTTCAAATCGGTACTCCTGAGCAAATTGTCACTGAGCCTGCGAACGAATATGTCGCCGACTTTGTGAAAGACATCTCACGTTTAAAACTGGTTTCCGCCCAGTCCATCATGCGTCCCATTGACGAATATTTGAAAGATAACGTGTTAGATAAAGGTCTATGTCCAATAGCCGCTCATGACGCAGACCTAGATGAGCTCATTAACTTAGCGATTGATCATGAAAGCCCAATTCTAGTCGTCAAACAGGACATAGAAATTGGGGTGATTACTAAGCGACAGTTATTGCGCGGAATACAGGGGAGAGATGTTAATGAGTAATGCTACGAAGCAAGGTGCAAGCGTCAACGCAACGGATAACCAAGATAAGTCTCTGAATAAGAAGGAGATCGAAGACTTAAAGCAGTTTCTAGGAAGTTCGACCGAGTACTACTCTCAGTCATTTAAGGAAATCATCGGTGGAGAAAAATATAAACTCAACTTAGCGGTTGCGCTTTATGGCCCCTTATGGGCAGCAAGCCGAAATGTATGGGTTTTATTCTGGCTGTTATTGGTAACGGATACTCTAGCTTGTATTTCCATGGCGAGGAGTTTTTGGAGTGCAGAAACCTACCCAGAAGCAAGCGCTGCCGTTGGGTTAGGTGTGCTCATTGTCAGTCATCTAATAGCTGGTTGTGTTGCGAACAGTATGTACTACAAGCTTTACTGTAAGTGGCGAGTGAATAAAGGTCTGTTAAGCGGTACAAGCAATAATAGAGTCCTCAAAGGCGCAGCGCTAATAGCGGCCATTCTTCCTGTGACCGTATACAAATTTAGTGCCTCACAGGTTGTTGAAATCTTAGATACCTTCCCAACCAGTCGTAAAATTGCCTCCTCAACGGCGAGAAGTATCGACGCATTTGTTGAATGGCTGACCATTTCATTTGAAGACATTTTTGACTCTATTACTTGGGCCATTCGTGGCATGTTGGATTTTTTAGAGTTGTTGTTTATCGGCACACCTTGGCCTGTTATGGCGCTGCTACTACTGCTGCTTTCGTGGAAGATGGCGGGCTGGAGAGTGGTAATGTTTACGGCCGCGGCGCTAACTTACCTTGGCGCGTTTGGTTTTTGGGATAAATCCATGAGTACCATGGCATTGGTTGGGGCTTCGGTATTTATCTGTCTAATTATAGGTGCACCGCTAGGCGTGTTGGCTGCTAAGAAACCCGCTTTTAACCGTTTTCTGAATCCAATTTTAGACGTCATGCAAACCATGCCGAGTTTTGTCTATCTCATACCAGCCATTGCTTTCTTTTCGATTGGTAAGCCGCCAGCAGTGTTAGCGACGGTGGTATTCGCCATGCCACCAATGATTCGCTTAACGGCGTTAGGTATACAGCAAGTTAACCCCTCCGTAATTGAAGCTATGTTGGCCTTTGGCGCAAGCCCTCGACAGATTCTATTTAAGGCGCAGCTGCCCTTGGCAATGCCATCGATTATGGCGGGGATCAATCAGAGCATCATGATGAGTCTATCAATGGTGGTGGTCGCCGCATTAATCGGTGCGGGTGGGCTTGGTTATGATGTTTTGACGTCCTTGCAGCATCTTGATGCGGGCAAAGGTCTGCTGGCAGGTTTGGCGATTGTGCTATGTGCCATGATCCTCGACAAGATTATCCAAGGTCATCATTCCAAAGCATGAGTTGAGTTAAGTGTGTGAATAAGTATTAGAAAGTTAGTTTCTCCCTGAACTGTTAATGGAACATTAAAGAGGAAAAATCGATGAAAAAAGTACTATCAACATTAGGATTAACCGCTGCAGTAGGCTTAATTTTACCTCAGGTCGCTGTGGCGAAAGAGACCATAGTAATTGGTGAAGTGAGCTGGGATGCTTCGATTGCGATTGAGAATATATTGAAAGTAATCATGGAAGAAAACTTCGATGTGGATGTGGAAATCATCGCCGCCGATCAAGCCGCAATTTGGTCAGCAATGGATAAAGGTAAAGGAAGCGTGGATATTCACCCTGATATCTGGAGCTCTTCACAAACAGAGCCTTTAGCTAAATTTGTTGCGAAAGGAAGTAGAGAAAGTGTGAAGGTCAATCAACACCCTTATTTGGGAACAGATGGTTTTTATATACCGGGTTATATTCAAGACGAATACAACGTGAAATCTGTTTATGATTTGAAAAAGCCTGAAATTGCAAAACTGTTTGATTCTGACGGTGATGGTTTAGGTGAATACTGGCCTGGTGCACCGGGTTGGACAGGGGTGAAGATCAACCAAGTAAAAGCAAAAAGTTATGGCTTTGATGAATACTTTGAGCCTGTTGTGGTTTCAGACTCCATTATCAAAGCACAGTTGAAAACGGCGTATCGTAAGAAAGAAGGGATCTTGTTTTACTACTGGACGCCAGAGTGGCTTCACTACGCGTATGACCTTAGAAAGCTCGAAGAACCTAAGTTTACAGGCTATGCCGGTGACAGCAAAAAGCAACATGAAGACTACAATCCAGAAGGTTGCTACAAATTTAATGACACAGAAAACTGGCTAGAAGACAGCGATATTACCTGTAATATTCCAGAAACTGAGATTTTCATTGGGTACTCTGTCTCCCTTGAGGAAAGAGCTCCTAAAGTGGCAGAATTCTTGAGCAAGGTTTCTCTAGATGCTGGTTACGTAAGTGAGTGGGTATATAAAATTGCCAGTGAAAATGAAGACCCTATCGATATGGCGGAAGAGTGGGTGAAAAACAATTCGAAAATCGTCGAAACCTGGTTACCTTAAGTTTGGAATTTAATAAGGGGTTGAACCAATAAATGGTTAAAAAATACCCATTAAGTGTATCAATGACAAACTTTGTGAATCAAAGTTTGTCATTTTTTCCTACAGACGTTGTGACACAAGGAATTGATGCTCAAAGGCTCGCTTATCAGGCAATGACCTCCCATTTTGCCTGTTCTCCACCTTCGAGTTTGGCGGTTGAAGACAGTGATATTGGAAGTGTTCCGGTTAGGCGTTACATAACTGAAAACTCTTCAAATAACCTTCGAATACTCTTTGCTCATGGTGGTGGTTGGTATTTGGGCAACTTGGATAGCCATGATAGCTTCTGTGCCCATTTAGCCAATGACTGTGGTGTAGAAGTGATTGCCATTGATTATTCGCTGGCACCAGAGTCGCCATTTCCTGCAGGCCTTGATGACATTGAGTGCGTTTATCAATCCCTAGCGATAAATAGCTCGCCAGCGATCATGTTGATGGGGGACAGTGCAGGAGCAAATTTAATGGCGGCTTTATCCCTGCGTCTTCGACGTAAAGGGCAGGCTGGGGCTTATGGGCAATGTTTTATTTATCCTGCCTTATCAAAAATTGGCACGTTAGTCTCCCACGGGGCTATGTCTGATGCTCCCTTATTGGATTTGGATAGTTTGAATTTTTGCTGGGAGCAATACATTCAAACACCCAATGTATCTGCTTTGGAAGTGGAAGAGTTGATGCCTCTTGAAGCGCAAAGTCATGAACTTTTACCCAATACCATGCTGTTTGCCGCCGAGTTCGACCCACTAGTAGACGATGCTCGTAATTATCAGCAAGCACTGCAGGCGGCAAACGTTTCTGTCCAGTTGTGTATTATTCGCGGTTTAGTTCATGGTGGTTTACATGGCTTTAATGTCACAGAAGAAGGTGGAATTCTCTATTCAAAAATCTGTGATTATGTTCGATCACAACTGGATATATTGGTGAGCTAATGCTGTGAGCCTCTCATTTACAGCTAAGTCCGGAGCGTTAAATCGAATCGACCAGTTATAGCGTTTAAGCGACATTTCCTATTGTGGGGCAGTTTGCAGATCCCATTTGACTGGGTTGCGGAGATGCTGGGCGTTAATTAAGGCTCAATTCCCCCAAAAAGAGGGAATTATATTTGGAAAACAGGGAGGGATTTTGCTTATCAGGGTTTTATGCCGCTTGATCAGCTTCGTCCGTTTCTTCTGGCTCGACTTTTACGGTTCTGCCGGCGATGAGTCCTAGTTCGAACAATAGGAACATAGGAATAGCCAGTAACGTCTGAGAGAAGATGTCTGGAGGCGTGATCAGCATGCCAATGACAAAGCAGCCTAAGAAGATGTAAGGGCGTTTCTTTGATAAAGCGGCAACATTGGTAACACCAGCTTTAATCAGTAGATACGTGGCCACAGGGATCTCAAAGGTCACGCCAAAGGCAAAGAATAGCTTTAACACAAAGTTTAAGTAGTTGTTGATGTCTGTCATCACGGTCACTTCACCAGGACCAACCGTGGTGAAGAAGCTGAAAATTAAGGGCAAAACCACGAAGTAAGCAAACAGTACCCCTGCGTAGAAAAGGAAGATGCTGGAGATCAGCAATGGGATCGCGATCTGCTTTTCATTTTTGTATAAGGCAGGGGCAATAAAAGACCAAGCTTGAAACAAGGTGTAGGGAACAGAGATAAGGATAGCGATAGCAAAGGTCAGTTTTAGCGGCGCGAGAAAAGGCGAAGCCACTTCTGTGGCGATAAGTGAACTACCGCTCGGTAGCAGGAGTCTTAACGGCTCAGAAACTATCAGGTACAAATCGTTAGCAAACGTATACAGCCCAACAAACAACACCAAGATCACCAAAACAGCTTTCAGCAATCTATTTCTTAATTCGATTAAATGGGTAACAAGAGGTGCTGGAGTTGAAGAAGGAGAATCCATAAAGCGTCAATAGTCCACAAGTAGTTGTTTAAGGCGGTTGTTAACTAGCGTTCTTGCTGGTGTCGATATGTTCCGCGTTTAAAGGTTCTGGTGCAATTTTGTTGGCATCATCTTCTGCTTGAGCTGGCTCAACAGGCTCCGGGACTTTTTCGGGTAACGGAGTGATGGTATTTTGAATGACGCGCTCACCATTACTTTCGTCGGCAGGCTTAGCGGGTTGCTCCGCCAGTTCTTTCTTGTTGGTCTCAAGGATTTTGCGCTGCATTTCTTCGTCATCTAGTTGAGCATTAATCTCTCTTTGCACCGAGTTGATGCTGCGACGAATTTTGCGTATCCATAAGCCTGCGGTTTTGGCCGCATGAGGCAAACGCTCTGGTCCTAAAATTAGGAGACCAACAACAAAGACAACGAGTAGCTCTGAAATACCGATATCAAACACAGATTAAGCGCTCTTATCGTCTTTTTTAGCTTCCACATCAATGACTTTCGCTTGTGCTGTTTGCTGTGGGGCGTTTTCATCTTCTTCCTTGTTTACGGCTTCTTTAAAACCCTTCACAGCGCCACCAAGATCCGAACCTAGGTTCTTTAATTTCTTAGTGCCGAAAATAAGAACCAAAATCGCCAATACGATCAATAGTTGCCAAATACTAATACCACCTAACATAATCTTTCTCCTGGTTATTTCGTTCGATTGGCTTTTTCTTCTAAGCCAGACAAGTTAAAGCGTCGCGCCAGTTCGTTGATAACGTCTTCAGGCCCCAAATCTAAATGCGATAACATTACGAGTGTATGGAACCATAAGTCAGCGGTTTCATAAACGAGGTCTGTTTTGTCTTCGGACGTGGCCGCATCTTTCGCAGCAAGAATGGTTTCTATGCTTTCTTCGCCTACCTTTTCAAGGATTTTGTTTAAGCCCTTTGCATGGAGGCTAGCAACATATGAAGAGTCGGCTGCAGCGCTTTTACGTTGTTCAAGTGTTACGGCAAGTTCAGCCAATATATCAGTGTTCATTATAATCTCCAAGATGTTACGGTTTTAATACAATAAGGTATAAACCGAGTAGAAATAGCCCGCCACTCATGATGTCGACATTCTTCAAGTGCTCTAAGGAAGAAGGATCTGTGGTCACCCAAGCCGCCCCTAGACTGATTAAACCTAGCAATCTAAAGGGGATGCCTTGACGGTCTTTTTTGATGTATTTGCCAAGCTTGGTGATGGCTTCTGTTTGAGCCTTGGTTTGCTCCTGTTGTAAGGAAATTTGTTGCAGGGCAGAGAAGACCAAGTTTGGAATTTGTGGCAGTTGTCCCGCCCATTCTGGCGCTTGTTTGGAAACTTCTTCCATGACGCGCTTTGGCCCCATTTGTTCCTTCATCCAACGCTCTAGGAAAGGTTTAGCCGTTACCCAAAGGTCGAGGTCTGGATAGAGTTGTCGTCCTAAACCTTCAATGTTTAGAAGGGTTTTTTCGAGCAACACTAACTGAGGCTGCACTTCCATATTAAAGCGACGTGCCGTTTGGAATAGACCAATAAGAACTTGTCCAAACGAGATGTCTTTTAACGGCTTGGCGAACATCGGCTCACAAACACTGCGAATAGCCGACTCAAAAGCGTGTACAGGTGTGCCTTTGGGTACCCAGCCACTTTCTACATGCAGCTCAGCTACTAAGCGATAGTCACGCTTAAAGAAGGCTAGTAGGTTGCGGGCAAGGTAGCTTTTATCTGCATCGTCCAAGCTGCCCATGATGGCGCAGTCAATAGCGATGTACTTAGGCTTCTGCGGGTTACTAACATCAACAAAAATATTGCCAGGGTGCATGTCTGCATGGAAAAAACTGTGCGAGAACACCTGGGTGAAGAAGATCTCCACACCACGCTCTGCAAGACACTTCATGTCCGTGTTGGCTTGGTTTAGAGCGTCGATATTCGCCACGGGAATGCCAGAAATACGTTCCATTACCATGACGTTACGGTGGCAATAGTCCCAATAAACTTGTGGAACATAGAGTAAGTCAGAGTTTGTGAAGTTACGCTGTAATAAACCTGTGTTGGCTGCTTCTTTGGCTAGGTCTAGCTCATCTAAAATGGTGTATTCATAGTCTGTGACCACTTCGACAGGGCGTAAACGTCGGCCATCTTCACTGGTTTTCGCGACCAAATTTGCCAAACTGTATAGCAAGCCTATATCTTGGCGGATGGTTTTTTCAATATTCGGTCGAATAACCTTAACCACGACCTCTTCACCCGAGTGTAAGGTCGCAGTGTGTACTTGCGCGATGGAGGCAGAAGCCAGTGGCGTACTGTCGAATTGGGCAAACAGTTCACTGACAGGGGATTTAAGGTCTCTTTCTATGATGGCTTGAGCCACTTCCCCGGAAAAGGCAGGGACTTTGTCTTGCAGCTTAGCGAGTTCATCTGCAAGGTCATCATCCAAAAGGTCACGTCGAGTCGAAAGAATTTGACCGAATTTTACAAAGATAGGACCAAGAGATTCTAAGGCGAGGCGCAAACGCTCTGCCTTGTTTTTGGACGCTCTGTTACGGCCAATTAAACATAAAAGGCCTAGGGTGTATCTAAGGTGCCATGGCAAAAGATGCAGAGGGATAAAAGCGTCTAAGCGATAGCGAATAATGGTGTAGACAATACGTAATAAGCGAAAAGCACTGGTGAACATAATTAGAATTTGAACCCTTTGTGCAGTGCCACAATACCGCCGGTGAGGTTTTGGAAACTGGTGCGCTCAAAACCTACTTCGTCCATCATGCCTTTTAGCGTTTCTTGGTCAGGGTGCATACGGATCGATTCGGCCAAGTAACGGTAACTGTCAGCATCGTTGGCAATCAGTTTGCCCATCATAGGTAATAAACGGAAAGAGTATTGATCATAAACCGTAGAAAGCATTTCGGATTCAGGTTTGGAAAACTCTAGTACCAATAGGCGGCCGCCGGGCTTCAGAACTCGGTACATGGAGGCCAACGCCTTGGACTTATCGGTTACATTACGCAAGCCAAATGCAATGGTGATGCAATCAAACGAGTCGTCAGGGAAAGGAAGAGCTTCGGCGTTAGCTTGTACAAATTTAACATTGCCTACGACACCTTTGTTGGCCAGTTTGTCGCGGCCAACTTTGAGCATGGAGTCGTTGATGTCCGCCAAGATAACTTGACCAGTACTGCCTACTAGTCGTGAGAACTGAAGGGTAAGGTCCCCTGTGCCGCCAGCAATATCCAACACTTGGTTGCCTGCGCGTACGCCGGACTGACTAATAGTATGACGCTTCCAAAGACGATGAACCCCACCGGACATAAGATCGTTCATGATGTCGTATTTGGCGGCTACTGAGTGAAAAACTTGCGCAACAGCGGCCACTTTCTCATCGGTAGGAACTTCTTTAAAGCCGAAGTGGGTGGTTTTGTTCTGATCATCTTGCATAAACTAGGTCATCCTACGGGCGTTATATTCGCCGAATTCTTTATCAGAGATAGTTAACTTGGTTGTAAATAGGTGCTCTATTGTAACTGTGTCAGCTTGCCTCTGGTACTGCTTTGTATCATCTATTTATCTGCGCTGACTCGATTTCGTCCTGAGTTTTTCGCTTGGTAGAGCTGTTTGTCGGCTCTAGCAAATAAGTTATTGGGTTCTTCATTCGGTTGAGCCTGAGCGACACCAATGGAAATAGAGACAGAAACGGGCTCGCCTTCCATATTGAAAGGGGTCTTTTCGACTTCTAAGCGCACTTGTTCGGCTCTCGCTACGGCTTGCTCTAAGCTGGTGTTCGGCAAGACAATGACAAATTCTTCGCCACCGTAGCGGAACATTAGGTCATCTTTGGCGAGAATGTTGCGTACTTGGCGCGGAACTAGGCGCAACACCTTGTCGCCAGCCAAATGTCCCCACGAATCATTTATCTTTTTAAAGTGGTCAATATCACACACAGCTAAGCAGAGGGGTTGGCCTTGCTTGTTCATTAAATCAAAGAGTGTGGTAATGGCTTCTTGATAAGCAGCGCGATTTGGCAAGTTGGTTAAAGAGTCCGTCATGGCTTGGGCAAGGCGTTGCTGCAACAAGCCACGTAAGGATTCGGCATCTTTTTCCATATGATTTACTTTGTTCTTCAGTAAGGAAATTGATTGATTGGCCTGCTTTTCTTGCTCGATCATTTCGGTTCGATACTGAGACATGGTTTGGGTGATGGTCGTCATTCGCTCATCAATTAACCCTTTTAGAGCCTCCAAGTTTGTGGCTTCGTGCACTTCTTTTTTCGTGCCAGCCATTTGTGTTTTTAGCTGTTGATCAAAATTTTCTCGGCTGCTAGACAGATTACGCTGCTTTTTATAACTGGTAACTATGCTGTTATTGATGCTGGCGAGTTGTTTATTTAGCTGAGTTAAATAATTGGTTAGCCCTGTTTGGGAGCCCGTAATAGCAAGACTGATGAGGTTAATCGCATCATCAAGCAGTTGAGGTAGTTGATTAAAATCTTGGTTGCTGCTCAGTGCGCGTTTTAGCTGACTAATATCATCGTCATAATGGCTAGGTAAGGATAAGTTACTGAGCAGTGCGGTAAAACTATGGGCAATTTGTGCGCTAATTTCTTGAGGTGTTTTTTGTTCGGCAATTTTTTCTGGGCGTCGAAACAAGCGTTTAAAAGAAAAGCTCGATTCTTGCTGGTCAACATTGTTATCCAGAGTGCTTTGCGCCAATTCCAGATAAAGCTGAAATAATTCAGGCCATTTAGAAGGGGTGTTCCAGTGGGTGCGAATCGCACCTTCAAGTTGACGCTTACCTTTTTGAGGAACTGGATTATCAAGTTGCTCCAGCATATCCAACAGATCGTGTAAGGTGTCGCGGACTTGCTTGGCTCGATGAATCCGAGATTCGTCTATTTTAAGAATGAGAGGCTCGACACTCGTCAGCGCTTTTTGTATCTCTTTGGCGTCATCACCTGTGGTGATTTTCTGACGAACTTGTCGAACAACGGAGTCCAGTTCTGGGTCATGTCCTTCGGCCAACATGCTGGTTCTCGACACGGCTTTACGCAGTGCTTCGACCAGCTTTCCATTTGGGGACTCCGCCATATTGCCTCTCTTTGTTGATTTATTGGTTGCGCTCTTTCTCAATCAAAAAGTCGACAACCTTGTAGATGTTATTATTACCATTTGCGGTTTGTGCTGTAACTAGGTATTTACCATTTACGACAAGACCTGGTACGCCACGAGCGCCGTAGGCACGAATTTTAGCGTCCGCTTGGCTCAAACGGCTGTTAACTGCGAAAGAGTTATAAAGTTTGTGAAATTCATCTTCGTTTACACCATGGGCAACAAAGAATTCAGCCAAAGCATCTTCAGAGTTTAGACGTTTCTTTTCAACATGAATGGCATTAAATAAATCGTCACGAATATCAGACTCAATACCTAATAAGTCAGCAACGTAGAAAGCTTTTGCGTGGTCTAACCAACCACGGCCAAAAACGGCTGGTAAGAAGTTAAATTCAACATCGCTCGGTGCATTGGCAGCCCAAGCGTGAGTGATAGGCTCTAAGCTGTAACAATGTGGACAGCCGTACCAAAAAATCTCTGTTACTTCGATTTTATCTGGGTTAGCGGTGCGCACTGGATTTTTGATTGTTGTGTAGCCATTGCCATCACTGTAGTCGGCAGCCATTGCAGCCAAAGGTAACAGTAAGGAAACAATGAAAGCAGAAAGCAATTTGCTCATGAAAGAACTCCTAGAGTCGAATAAAGAAAGTAATGAATGTTATCATGCATACTAATACATCAAATTACGATTCTTTCTATTAAATAAAGTTCAGCTATTTCAACAAGTTTACAAGAAACTTACAAGCCGTTAATTTTCTTACGCCAATATAGAAGCCGCTATTCACCTTATATCTTTAGGGTGGCATTTTATTATGACAATCATGTAGATTTCCCTATATGGGTACAGGTGCCGAATTAAGGACTTAGGTAGCATGATGGTAGCAAGAGCACTGTGTTCAGTATTTGTGCTCTTAATTGGGGTTTTAATGGCAAAAAATAGCAATTGCTGGCATCATACGCAGTTATTAGAAAGACTTTTTTGTTCACCCTTATCGACAGACGATTAATCCAATATATGACCCCTTTTGACTCAATATTCCAATCTGCCCACTTTATCAAGAGTGCCGAGAAACTGTCCCAATGCCCACTAGACCAAGGTATTGAAGTGGCGTTTGCTGGCCGCTCGAATGCGGGCAAATCTACCGCGCTTAATACGCTGACCAATCAAAAGAAGCTGGCGCGTACGTCAAAAACACCAGGTCGTACTCAGCTGATTAACTGCTTTGGCTTAAATGTGGACGATCGTCGTTTAATCGATTTGCCGGGTTATGGCTTCGCAAAAGTGCCGATCGAGATGAAAAAAGTCTGGCAAGCCCACATGCAAGATTACCTAATGAACCGCCGTTCTTTGGCTGGGGTCGTTTTGGTGATGGACATTCGCCATCCTTTAAAAGAATTTGATGCCATGATGCTAGATTGGGCCTGTGCCAATAATATGAAGGTGCATGTTCTATTAACCAAGTCAGACAAGCTAAAGCGTGGGCCTGCCCAAGCGTCGAAATTTTCTGTTCAAAAAGCTTTGAAAGAGTTGGGTGTGGATGGGTCTGTACAAACCTTCTCCGCACTAAATGGCGATGGGGTAGATGCCCTACGCATCAAATTAGCAGAATGGCTGGTGTTTGATAATCTAGATGAAATCCCCGTTTCGCCCAATGCCTAAGCCTTGTATATAAACGAAAAAAGCCTCGGGAGAGGCTTTTTTATGCAACAAACTTTGGCTTACTGAGGCTGTAGGTAAGCTGTTAGGAATTGGTCGAAGTCCACTTCGTCTGCAGCTTCAATGTTAGCCTGTTGCTCAAGGGATTCCTCGGCTTGTCGATTAAAGCTTGTTGTCAGCTCATCGTTTAATGGGGCGGCCAGCCATTGGCTCTGCTGCTCTTTTGCTAAAGCTAACATGGCTGTTTGAAAGCCTTGAGCTTGCTGGCAGCGTTCTAGCATACGAGCCGCTGGTAACGTCGCTTCGTTTTCTAGTTTTGCTCGCTGTTGCAAAATAGCCTGACGGTACAAAGCATTCCCTGTCTGTTCAACTAAGAAGTCGGCCACCACGGCGAGATCATCTAAAACCTGGTTGGCTTTATCGCGCAATTCCACTGGGCCTTCGCCAAATTCAAAGGTTCGGCTTAGGTCTCGGCCATAGAGAGCGATTTCTTGCTGGGTGTTACGTAGCTTTTTGCACTCATCGGCTGTCAGCGGTGCATCACTGCGTAACATGCAGTAAAGCAGGAAGACATCGATGAAATATAACGTCTCCGGTGTCATACCAATAGGCGATTCAGGGTCAAGATCCATAATGCGCACTTCAATGTATTCCACCCCTCGCGCTTGCAAAGCGGCGCTAGGGTGCTCGCCCGGTTGAGTTACACGTTTTGGACGAATGTCGCTGTAGTACTCATTTTCGATTTGTAGCAAGTTGTCGTTAAGTTGGCGGTATTCACCGTTTACTTTCACGCCAATCTTTTGATAATCCGGATAAGGAGTGCGAAGCGCCTGCTTCACGGTTTGGATATAGGTATCCACTTCGTTATAACAAACGTATAGCCCCGCCTGAGCTTTGTTCTGATAGCCCAGATCACTCATGCGTAAAGACGTTGCTTGAGACCCAAGCCAAGTATTTTCTTTTAAAGTGGTTAGGCTGCTTGGCTTTTCTTTCAAGAAGCTTTCGTCAACGGCAGGGGAGGCGCCAAATAATAGTGACAGCATCCATGATTTACGGCGGAAATTACGAATTAGGGTGAAGTAATTTTCTGACTGAAAAGCTTGCTTCTCTGCTGCGTTTTGCAGATTTTGACCTTTGTGATTGGCTAAGAAAGACCAGAAACTTTCATCGAAGGAAAAGTTGTAATGCATGCCTGCAATGCATTGCATGATGCGACCATAGCGATTGGACAGGCCTTCACGATAAACACGCTTGAGTTTGCCGGTATTGGATTCGCCATAGTAAGCGATAGGCACATCGGCGTTATCTTCCAGAAAGCAAGGCATACTGGCAGGCCATAAACACTCGTCTTGTGCGGTCAGCTCATGGTTGACCACATTATGAATATTCTCTAGCTCAGTGATCACGCCTTCCACATTTGGGTGTACGCCGGTAATGAATTCCATCAAGGATTCAGAGTAGTCCGTGGTGATGGAGCCATGGGTAAGGGCAGAGCCTAAACGCTTAGGGTGAGGCAAATGGGAGATGCGACCATCTTTGCGATTCACACGTAATGCTTCTCGTTCTACACCGCGGTGAAAAGTCAGTGCCGATGAGCCATTTTCTTGCTGGCAATGAAGCGCAAGTGCGCGTAAAGCATCAGTTAAAGTGGTCAAGAAGAGTTCCTTCTGAGAAATGTAAGCCAAGAATAAAATTTCCAAGATTGTACTAGTCTAGGCTTGGCATCGGCAAGTAACACTTGCCTAGTACACATTAATTGCAGAATTAATAAGTCAGAGGAATCAGGGGTTTGTTGATGCGGATTCAGCGGGAAGTGGAAATTATGTAATTTATTTCCCCATCCCTCGTAGGTGCGGCTTTAGCCGCAGGCAGAAATGATGTTGCCTAGGGTCTTGATTCAGGCACTTTTCCCCCTAAAGGGGGACCTACATGTGGTGCGGGATTACAGGCGCATTTCTATGCCGGCATCGGCCATGCGTTGTTTCGCTTGTTGGACGCTGTATTCACCAAAGTGGAAAATGCTGGCCGCTAATACAGCGTCCGCTTTGCCTTGGGTAACCCCATCCACAAGGTGGTCAAGGTTGCCCACGCCACCAGAAGCAATCACGGGTACGTGTACGGCTTCACTGATGGCACGGGTCACGCCCAGATCGAAGCCATTTTTGGTGCCGTCACGGTCCATGCTGGTAAGCAGAATCTCGCCCGCACCGTAGTCCACCATTTTCTTCGCCCATTCGACGGCATCGAGACCGGTCGGCTTACGTCCGCCGTGTGTGAAGATTTCCCATTTATCCGTCTCGCCTTCAGCGCTTACTTTTTTCGCGTCAATGGCCACTACGATACATTGAGAACCGAAGCGTTGTGCGGCTTCGCGGACAAATTCAGGGTTAAACACTGCAGCAGTATTAATACCTACTTTGTCAGCCCCCGCATTGAGCATGCGGCGGATATCGTCACAGGTACGAATACCACCGCCAACGGTCAGCGGGATAAACACCTGACTGGCAATGGCTTCCACCATGTGGACTGTGGTGGCTCGGTCGTCGGAACTGGCCGTGATGTCCAAGAAGGTGATTTCATCCGCCCCTTGTTCGTCATAACGTTTGGCGACTTCCACTGGGTCACCCGCATCGCGAATGTCGACAAATTGTACGCCTTTCACAACGCGGCCATTGTCCACGTCTAGGCAAGGAATAATTCGTTTAGCTAAGCCCATGACTGGCTCCTAAGTTGTTCGGGGAGTAATTGGCGTTTAGGGTTTGCCATCCCAATGGATGAAGTTTTTATACAGCTGCAGACCATCTTTATGGCTCTTTTCTGGGTGAAATTGCACGGCAAACACGTTGTTGCGTGCTAAGGCCACACAGAATTCTAATCCGTAGTCACAAGTACCAGCGACTTCTGTTTGCTCTTCTGGTACCACGTAAAAACTGTGTACAAAATAGAAGCGAGCTTGGTCTGGGATGCCTTGCCATAGAGGGTGCTGGATGGTTTGTTTTACCTGATTCCAACCCATGTGAGGGACTTTTAATTTGCTGCCATCGTGATCAGTGTGGTTTTCGCCAAAAAACAAGGCGTTACCTTGGAAGTGATTCAGGCAGTCAACGCCGCCGTTCTCTTCACTGTGTGACATAAGGGACTGAATGCCGACACAGATCGCCAGAAAAGGTTTTTCCGCCATGGCTTTGCGAATGCTCGGCACTAAGCCTGTGTTGTGCATTTCACCGATACAGTCACGAATGGCGCCAACACCGGGTAATAATACTCGGTCGGCGGCATCAATCACGGCAGGGTCGCTGGTGACCACCACTTGGGTGTTTTCGTCTGCTACGTGCTCTAGCGCTTTCGCGACAGAGTGAAGGTTGCCCATGCCATAATCAATCACGGCAACCGTGGATTTTTTTACTTCGCTCATACTGTTTTCCACATCTATTACAATGTCATGGGTACTGGATTACAAGCAGCCTTTGGTAGACGGCATTTGCCCAGCCATACGCTCATCGACTTCTAGCGCCATGCGCAAAGCACGGCCGAAGGCTTTAAAGATGGTTTCGGCTTGGTGGTGAGTGTTTTTACCGCGTAAGTTGTCCAAATGCAGAGTAACTTTTGCGTGGTTGATGAAGCCGTGGAAAAACTCGGAGAATAGATCAACGTCGAAGCCGCCAACGGAACCACGAGTAAATGGCACGTGCATTTCTAAGCCAGGGCGGCCTGAAAAGTCGATAACAACGCGAGAAAGCGCTTCGTCCAGTGGCACATAAGCATGGCCGTAGCGTTTAATACCTTTCTTATCGCCAACCGCTTTGTCGAACGCTTGGCCTAGGGTGATGCCAAGGTCTTCAACCGTGTGGTGAGCGTCAATGTGCAAATCGCCAACAGCGTGTATGTCTAAATCAATCAAACCGTGGCGTGCCACTTGATCAAGCATGTGGTCAAGGAAGGGAACACCTGTGACACAGTTAAATTTACCGGTACCGTCTAGGTTTATCGACACCTTGATCTGAGTTTCAAGCGTATTGCGCTCGACACTGGCAATGCGATCGGACATTGATTGCTTTCTCCACGTTGGTAGTGGTCTTGTCCCTTTCATGACAAGAGCCGCTAGATATGACATTAAAGCGCTATTATAGAACGTGGGCGGTTTAGCATCTACGCTTTGTGCACTTGTTTTTAATGATGCTTAGCTATTACGTCGATAAAGCCCAGCTACGAATGGTATGATGATGGGCAATTATGTTGAATTGTCCTGCTTATCGGCATTTGAATCAAAGCAGGCGATAACTTTTAGGAGTGTTACATGCTGTGGATAAAGCGATTGTTGTGGTTAATGACAGGGTTACTGGCTGTAGTCTTATTGCTGGTGGCCTACATCATGTTGTTTGTGAACCCAAACAGCTTCAAAGATGAGCTACAGAGCGTAGCCTTAGACAAAGCCAATATCGCCTTGCGCTTAGATGGTGACATAGGCTGGTCGTTTTATCCTTGGTTAGGACTAGAGCTGGAAAACGTCGGCGTTGCCTTTGCTGGTGAAACTGAAGTCATGCAGTTTGATCGAGCGGAATTTGGCTTAGCGGTTATGCCTTTGCTGAAACAAAGCATTCAAGTAGATAAAGTCCGTTTGGTAAATCTTCAAGCGAATCTAGTGGTGGACGCCCAAGGTAAAGCCAATTGGCAATATCAAGGGTCAGCCGAGAGCCCAGTGACGCCCCCATCAGCCCAGCCTGCGGTGGCTTCTGGTACTGGATCAAGTCAGGTTCCAGTAACGCCTAGTTCTGATGACACTGCGCCCTTTACATTGCCAGAAATTCACCTGGAATCCCTTCAAATAGAGAACGCGAAGTTAAGCTACCGTGATGAAATGAGCCAGCAACTGATCACGGCTACCGCCAATGTGGAATTGGCGAATGTGCAGTGGGATAAAGCTTGGCCCATGGTCATGGACATGGCTTTTAAACAGAGTGACCTACAAGGGCAGAATGCTTTAGAAGGCACCTTGGATTTAAACGCAAACTTAACGCTTTTCCCAAGCCGTGAAGCCTTGTCATTAGACTCTGTGGTGTTAACGACAGAAGTGACGTCAGACGCTTTACCGGTGAGCCCTTTAACCGCCAAGTTGAATGTTTTAAATATCGCGGCAGACTTGCCTCAAGAAAATTTACTGATTGAGGGGCTGGCGATTAGTGCGCTGGATTTAAATCTTGATGCCAGCGTGGAAGCTTACCAAGTTTTGAGTAACCCTGAGTTCACGGCGACCATGTCTTTGGGAGCATTTAATGGCCGCGAACTGCTGCAAAAACTCAACATTGAGCTGCCTGAAATGGCTGACCCAGAAACCCTAAAAAACATCTCTTTAGATATGAGTCTAGAGGGAGACAGTCGAACCATAACAGCACAGCCTATTTCGATTGTATTAGATGATACGACCATGGAAGCCAATGCTGTGATTGGCTTGTCGCCACTTAATTGGGATGTGCGTTTAGCAGGTGCGGGGCTAGATTTAGACCGCTATTTACCTGAGCCTGTAGAGGAAGAAGCTAATGATGTGCCACGGCCAAGTCAGCAATCAAAGGCACAGCAGGCATCAAGCGGGCAAACTGCAAATGTAGTCTCGGCGGATAAAAAAGTCGCAGACACAGCTGAAGGTTTGATCCCAATGGAGCTAGTACGCTCATTAAACGGTCATATTGGTGTCTTGTTTAAGGACATTAAGATAAAGAACCTGCAAATCGATGAGCTAGAGCTGGATTCTACCCAAAATAAAGGTTTGGTCACTGTCGCTCCCCTCAATGCTACTTTATACGATGGCTCAGTTTCGGCTGATGTGACACTAGATGCTCGAGGGAATGTCCCCAAGATAGACATTTTGCCCGCAGTGAAAGGAATACAAATCCAGCCTTTGTTAATAGACTTTATGGAGATGGATAAAGTATCCGGAGCGACATATCTAACGGGGGATTTGCACACTCAAGGGAATCAAATCGATACCCTGATGAACTCACTTAATGGTGACTTATTGGTCGACATTCATGAAGGGGCATTGGTGGGAATGAACCTGACCAAGAGCGTTTGTGAAGGGATCGCTAAAGTGCGTAATAAAACCCTTAACAGTAATGCCTTTGGCGAGAATACACCGTTTGAAACCATGACCTTCCCTGCGCATATCGTAAATGGCGTTGTTTCTACTCCCGGCTTAAAAATTCAGTCAGTGGGTTTGTCTGTGACAGGTAATGGTGAGATTTCATTGCCTAACTCATCACTGGATTATCAAACAAATGTGGGTGTGTCTGGCAGTCAATTAGATGACGCCTGTGTGGTGAATGAGAAAGTACAGAAATTAACGTTTCCTCTAATTTGCCGTGGCAACTTTAGCGATGACCCTGCGAGCTTATGTGGTCCTGACCTAGCTGGTTTTGGCAAGTTGTTCACGGATTTGGCCAAGGAAGAAATCAAGGCTGAATTGGCGGAAAAAGCGGAAGCTGAAAAAGCGCGATTAAAAGCAAAGCTCGAAGCAGAGCAGAAAGCGTTAGAGGCTAAGCTTGAAGCAGAACTTGAAGCCGAGCGGGAAGCTTTAAAAGCTAAGTTAGAAGCTGAGCAGGATGCGTTAAAAGATAAGCTGAAAAACAAACTTAAGAGTCTATTTTAATACTTCATGGATAATGCGACTTATATTGCACCGGTTGAGCAATTTGCTCACCGAGTGCTGGCATGGTTTGACGAGCATGGCCGTAAAAACCTCCCTTGGCAACAGAACAAAACCCCTTATCGTGTTTGGATCTCTGAAATCATGTTGCAGCAGACCCAAGTGACGACTGTGATTCCTTATTACCATAAGTTTATGAACTCATTTCCTTCTGTAGAAGACTTAGCGGCAGCACCCCAAGATGAGGTTCTGGCCCATTGGAGTGGGTTAGGCTATTACGCTCGAGCGAGGAATATGCATAAAGCGGCGCAAAAACTGGTCGCGGAGTTTGATGGAGAATTCCCACAAACCCTCGAAGGAATCTGTGAATTGCCGGGTATTGGACGCTCGACTGGGGCGGCGATTCTGTCCATTTCACGTGGGGCGCAGACGGCTATTCTTGATGGCAATGTGAAACGAGTTTTAGCGCGATTTCATGCGGTAGCAGTTTGGCCAGGAGAGCGCAAAACAGAAGCGGCTATGTGGGATTTAGCGGAAGCTTATATGCCTGCAAGTCGATGTGGGGATTACACTCAAGCCATGATGGATCTTGGTGCTACCTTGTGTACTCGTTCTAAACCTCAATGCTTGTTGTGTCCTTTGCAAGATGATTGCTTGGCGAGAATGAGCCCAGATCCAACGGCTTTTCCTGTGCGTAAGCCAAAAAAGGCCGCTAAGCCAGAAAAATCCATTCAACTGCTGGTGGTGTGTAATCAAGCGCAGCAGTTACTGTTGGAAAAGCGCCCGCAAACAGGAATTTGGGGCGGCTTATGGAGCCTTCCTGAGCTTGCCGAAGACGAGTCTATCGTGATGCATGCGGAACAAAGGTTTTTGACGCAAGTGCAAAATGTGACGGCTTTAAGCTCCTTTCGACATACATTCAGCCATTACCATTTAGACATTAGCCCTAGCCGAGTCGACATCGGAAAAATAGAGGGCGTGATGGAAAGCAATAAATATCAATGGTTTAGCCTTGAAGGCGCATTAGAAATGGGGATCCCCGCACCAGTGCGCAGCATATTATTGGAAGTGGCATCGACACGGTAAACACAACTTAACGACATGCATGATTTCCACCCCCCACAAGGTCCCCCTTTAGGGGGAAAGGTGCCTCAATGATGTTCCTAGGCAACATCATTTCCGCCTGCGGCTAAAGCCGCACCTACGAGGGACGGGGAAACGTGTCGCTTGATCTCTGCCCCAAATGTAGGTCCCCCTTCAGGGGGAAGAGTGCCTCAATTAAGACTCTAGGCAATGATGTTACCCTGTTTGGCAACATCAATTCCGCCTGCTTTTGTAGGTCCCCCTTTAGAGGGAAAGATGCCTCAATTAAAACCCTAGGCAATGATGCCACCCTGTTTGGCAACATGATTTCCGCCTGCTTTTGTAGGTCCCCCTTTAGGGGGAAGGGTCTCTCAATTATGGTTATAGGCAAGATCATTCCTACTCATGGGGAACCCATAAAAGAAAAAGCCCGCCTTGTTTTTTGATGGCGGTGACACCATTATGGAATTAATCTTTTATTTTATGAGTTGTTGTTATGGCGAATACCGTATTTTGTAAGAAGTTCAATAAAGAGTTGGAAGCGCTAGATCGAGCGCCATTGCCTGGGGCGAAAGGGCAGGAAGTGCTGCAAACGGTTTCTAAACAAGCTTGGCAAGAGTGGCAGCTTTTACAAACTATGATGATTAACGAGAAGCAATTGAATCTCATGCTACCAGAATCGCGCAAGTACGTGATGGAGCAAATGGATAAGTTCTTTAATAACGAGCCGACAGATAAGTTAAGCGGCTATGTTGATCCGAATGATATTGTTGAGCTTTAAATCTATTAAGCTTTGACTGCCAGCTTTATAAAATAAAAAACTGGTAACCAAAGCTTGCTCATTTTGTTTCTTACTGAGTGACAAAACTTGCGAATAACACATCAATAACAGGCTCTTGACCTGTCTCTTCTTTTAATACCTCATTGATTGCCACAGCAGCATCTTTTCGGGTTTGTTCACGAGCAATCGCACCTGACACTTGCTCTGGTGTACGA
Organism: Marinomonas dokdonensis; assembly: GCF_052747885.1. Taxonomy (NCBI): domain Bacteria; kingdom Pseudomonadati; phylum Pseudomonadota; class Gammaproteobacteria; order Oceanospirillales; family Oceanospirillaceae; genus Marinomonas; species Marinomonas dokdonensis. The sequence goes on along the minus strand of NZ_JBRAND010000001.1, from coordinate 868,907 downwards.
GTGCTCAAAAACATGACTAGGGTGTCTCTAACTAATGGCATGTTTAGGATAATCAAACCTTCATGGTTGCTATCAGTTCTCAGGTTTATTTTTGTTTTAATGTATTTTAAACGTGCGGCAGGTTCACCATAGTTCACAATAAAATCGGGTAGTAATTCAACGTAGACAGGTGTTGGAGCTGGCTCGTCTTCCGCTTTAATGTTGGTACTTAGTAACGATGCTGCTAATACAAAAAGCGTCAATAAAAGGTATTTGTTGTATGAGGTAAAGCCTAATGACATGGGTAAGTCTCGTGTTCGTTATGTTAGTTCGTATACTAACCGCCCTTTAAGGCTCATGTCAGCAGTATTTTGTGGTTGAGGAACTTCTTCTAGTAGAGAATGTCTGTAATAATCCCCTTCATCTATCGCTTCTTCTTGTTAAGGATACCTAATGTTCGAATTTGTAACAGCACGTCGCTTCCATGGTTTGGTTGCTTTTGCAGCATTTGCTTTGTTAGCCGTGGCTTTTTATATGGAATATCAAATGGGTTTAGAACCTTGCCCACTCTGTATGATGCAGCGAATTGCCTTTTTTGCTGTGGGTATTATGTCGTTAGGGTCTGCGTTGACTCAGAATCAAAAGGTTCGTCGTTTTTCAGCATGGGCTGTCGTGCTCTTTTCCAGTTTAGGGGCGGCCTTGGCGATGCGTCATTTGTATTTACAAAGCTTACCTGCAGATGAACTACCAGCGTGTCTGCCAGGCTTGAGTTATATGTTTGAAGTCTTCCCTTGGCAGGAAATCATGGAGTCCATGATTATGGGAACAGGGGAGTGTGGTGATGTGGTGTGGACCTTCTTAGGTTTGAGTATTCCGGCTTGGACCCTAGTGGCGTTTGCAGGCATGGCCATTGTAAATATATGGATCGCTATTCAATCGTCTCGCACAAAGGGGTGATTACTTAAGGTTACTTATTGCTACTTATTGTTGCCTTGCAGGGATAAATAGATCGGAATATGCTTGAAGACATGGACCAAACGATGGATGTTTTCCTTAAGCTTGGTCATGCCCTCACATTTTTTGGTGGAGATTCGATATGTTAGAAGGTTGCAAGACAGCGCAAGAACGATGGGGTGGTGTGCATGATATCATTGATCGCTTATTGGCAGGGCGTCGTGCCTTGGTCGAAGCATGTCAGCCACTGAAAGAGAAAAAACATTTAACACCCAAAGATACGCCAGACATTCAGTCTTTGTGTGAGTTGCTAATGGATTATGTGTCGGCAGGGCATTTCACCCTTTATGAGCAGTTGGCGTTAGAAGCACAAGATTTTGGTGATAACAGCGCCTTACAAATGCTTAAAAGCCTATTGCCAGAAATCGAAAGCAGCACTCAGTTGGCGATAGAGTTTAACGATAAATTTGATAATGCTGACCATTGCGACCAACAGCTAACGGATTTTCCGATTTCCATTCAAGCGCTAAGCCTAGTAATGACCGAACGGTTTCAATTTGAAGATAAGTTGATCAAGGAATTGCATGAAGCCCACAGTGAAAACGCTCACTAAATCTCTAACTAAAATGTCGCTGGTTACCTTGAGTGCCACTGTGCTCTGGTCTTGCTCGGCGGAAGCACCAAGCAGAACCGCAGAGTATGCGGTACAAGGCTTATATTCGGCGGTCTTGAGTGATGATGGCCGCAGTTCAGTCGTGGCTTCGATTCAGCATGGAGGCAGTTATTGGGACAACCCAAGAGGTGAGCGTCTTTATAACTGGAATCATCAGCAAGGAGAGTACACTCCGCTAATCAGTGTGGATATCGACCCGAGTGGTAGTTTTGCTTTAACGGGTGGGGCACGCACCTTGGTGTTATGGAATACAAGCAATGGTCAATCAGCAGGTTTTTGGAATACTCCGGGGGATGTTCGTTCCCTTAAGCTGACTCAAAATGGTGATCTAGCCTTGGTGGGTTTGGATGATCAGACCGCACGTTTCTTTGATGTGAAAAATGGTGGCATCAAACAAACACTGAGAACCGGTGCTGTGGTTCGAGCCGTTGATGTGTCACCTGATAGTAGGTTGGGCTTAACTGGCGATGATAACTACAAGGTTATCTTATGGGACATGCAAACCGGCGAGAAAAAACATGAATGGACATTAAATAACCGTATTGCCAGTGTCGCTTTGTCTGCCGATGGGCAATATGCCTTTGGTGCTGCTCAGTTAGGTAATGCAAAAATTTGGTCTACCGTGACGGGCCGTGAAGTGTTGGATATTGATACCGGTGCGCTAGAGTCTCGTAATGTCACCATTAGTCAGGCAGTCTTTTCTCAAGATCGCCGACGCTTACTGATGGGCACGGTTAACCGACGTGTCAGTTTGCTGAGTATTAGCACTGGAGAAGTCGAAAAAACTTGGGATTTGCATCTTAAGGACACCACTCGACCAACTGGCGCGAGAGTTCTCGCCCTTGCGTTTGGTACCGGCGGTAAATATTTTGCCATTGGCAGTAATGGTTATCTGAACGAGCTGCAATAAGTCTTCATGAACAAAAATTCAATGACACGATTACCTGTTTGGGGCGCGATATTCGCCCTTCAAGCAGCATTGTCTGTGGTCATGGGCGCTTTTGGTGCCCATGGTTTGGCTCATAAAGTGAACCCTCAAGCATTAGTTTGGTGGCAAACGGGCAGTGAATATCTCATGTATCACAGCTTGGCAGGCTTACTCGTCATTGCTTTAATTTCTCACATACATCATCCCGTGGGAATATTGCGTTGGTTTTTCCTCGGTAATTTTCTTTTCGCTGGAAGCCTTTATATAATGACGCTTACAGGTTTCACATGGCTTGGCATGATTACCCCATTAGGTGGTTTAGCCTATCTAATTGGCTGGGGGTTATTCGTATGGCGCTTTGTTCGCAGTTCTAGCAACTAAATATAACCATTCTGAATACTTCTACCTGCGCTTTGAGCAGGACAAAAACTTTTATTTCGGTTAGCATTAGCGCCATTCAAATGATAGAGCTGAGCGTTAATCGCCAACCTTCATTCTGACCCCTATTTTATTCTACGAAAGTGTGAACACGACAAGACCATGCAAGATCAAAATACAGAAAATAAAGAACCGGTAAAAAAACGTACTATACGCAGTTTTGTGGTTCGTGGTGGTCGTATGACCGAAGGGCAGCAAAAAACTTATGATGCAAACTGGGCCGTATATGGTCTTGAATTAGCCGCAGGGCGTATCGATTATACAGAAGTCTTTGGCCGTGAGTCAGACGTGGTGCTTGAAGTGGGCTTTGGTATGGGGGCGTCTCTAGTTGAAATGGCCCGCTTAGCGCCAGAAAAAGATTTCATCGGTATTGAAGTTCACCCGCCAGGTGTGGCAAAACTTATGATGCTGGCACAAGAACAAGGAGTGACGAACCTTCGTGTTTACTGTGACGACGCTATTGAAGTCATGGACAAATGCCTGCCACAAAAAGCCGCTTCCGCTTTTCAATTATTCTTTCCAGATCCTTGGCATAAGAAGAAACACAATAAACGCCGTATTGTGCAGCCATTATTTGCGCAACAAGTGGCCAGTGTTTTAAAGGCTGGTGGCTATTTTCATATGGCAACCGACTGGGAGCCCTATGCAGAGCATATGCTTGAAGTTATGGAAGAGCAGGGTGAATATGCCAATGCGGCGGGCCTTGGGCAATATCATCCGCGTCCGGAGTGGCGTCCATTTACTAAGTTTGAGCAACGTGGCGAAAAGCTTGGGCACGGTGTTTGGGATTTAATATACAGTGTTAAATAAATACCAAATTGTATTTGTATGATTAAATAAAAAAGCGACATAAAGTCGCTTTTTTATTTACGGAACTAATCGAGCATTAGTTTATTTAAATAAGAAAGATTCTTATTTAATTTCTACGCTATCACGGCTGTTACCAGCATCGAAGTATTCTTGGAATACTTTAGGTGTGCGGCCACGGCCTGTCCACTCATAGACTTCGCCGTCTTTTTCTAGACGGTATTTAGGATCAACGGTTTTACCTTTCGTTGCGCCAACTTTAGGTGCTGTTAAAGCGCTAAGTTCGTCTAATGTAAGGCCGCTTTCTGCGATTAGGCGTGATATCTCTTCAGCACGAGCAGACTTGATACGTTGCTCTTCTTGTTGAGCTTGCTCTTCTTCTTTCGCTTTCTCTAGGGCTTTAGTGAAGCCTGCGATAAGGTTTTCAAGTTGTGCTACGGTTAGTTCTTTGGCTGCAGCGCGAGCTTTTGCTTTGTTGCCTGCTAATTCTAGTAATAAACTCATGGATATCCCCTATTGATCGGTTAAGAGCTGTTAAAATATTATCTTGCACTGAAAAACGAGATCCATCCTGTACACTCAGTGAAAAGTGCTTAAAACTAATTTATGGATGAACGTGTCTACCAATAAAAAAGCGTATGACGGTTGTTTCTATCATTATCTGTAAGCATTAGTGTAGGCTAAGATAAGCTGTTTGCTTGCCTTTGACCAAATAAAAACCATAGATAATTGGAAAATAGAAAAAACACTTATTGTCTTCGAGTAGGATTCTAATAAAAAAATTAACAACATGCTAATAAAATAACCGTGAAAATGCAGACTGAAAGTGTAAGGAATAAGTAATTTATGTATTCAATATCAAAAGCACTTAGTGAAGAGTTTGGGATATTAAAGAAATATAGCGATAACATTATTTCTTTGTTTGACGAGGGTGCCACAGTACCTTTCATCGCTCGTTACCGAAAAGAAAGCAGCGGAGGAATGAGTGATTTAGATTTACGATTATTTCACGAGCGCTGGCAATACCTAACAGATTTAGAAAAGCGAAAAGCCGCAATACTGAATCTATTAGATGCAATAGATGAAGTGCCTGAGATTCTTAAAAAGAAGGTGCAAAGCGCAAGTTCAAAAGTAGAGCTGGAAGACCTTTATTCACCCTACAAAAAGACTCGAAAAAATAAAGCCGATGAAGCGATTCAAAGGGGTTTAAAGTCTTTGGCCGCAGCTATCTGGTCTGGTGAAACTTCCCCTCATCCTGTATCTGTTGCTCAATGGTGCCAACAAAACAATATCAAGATGAAGGCAGACGCTGCATTAGACGGCATAGAATCTATCTATACGCAAGCTATGCTAGATGACAGTGAAATATTAAAGCGGGGTAGGGAGTTACTGCTAAAGCAAGGCTACATAGCGAGCCGAGTATTAAGGGGAAAGGCGAGTGCGGCCGAGAAATTCCGCGACTACTTTCAATACGATGAAAGAGTAAGTAAAACCCCTCCTCATAGATTGCTGGCATTGTTTCGAGGGAAAAAAGAAGGTTTATTAAAAATTACTATTTCTTTACGAAATGATGATGGCTTTCCAAATGAACTTTATTTGTCTAATTTAAATACTTTATTTCACTCAGAACAGAAGAATCAGCCTCTTAGCCCATTGCAAAGAAATTATTTAGATATAGTTTGGAAGAATAAATTACATAGTAAATTAGAAAGCGATGTTCTTGGTACATTAAAGGAGAAAGCAGAAGAGGGCGCGATTAAAGTCTTTAGTGATAATTTAAAAGACCTTCTAATGGCTGCACCTGCTGGAGGGCATCGAGTAATCGGTGTGGACCCAGGCTTCCGAAATGGTGTTAAACTTGCGGTGATTAATGAACAGGGTGATGTTCTAGATCATCAGGTTATTTACCCTCACCCGCCTCAAAATCGCTTAACTGAAGCCAGTGAGACCCTTAGGCACTTAATTCAACATCATCAAGTCAATTGGGCTGCTATCGGAAATGGCACAGCTTCAAGAGAAACTGAAACACTTTTGCGGAAGGTTATAAGCCAGTTTGAATTAAATTGTCAGGCTGTCGTGGTCAGTGAAGCTGGCGCTTCTGTATACTCAGCGTCACCTGTCGCGATCGAAGAATTCCCTGACCTTGATGTCACCATACGGGGGGCGATTTCCATTGCGCGCCGTTTTCAGGACCCGTTAGCAGAGCTGGTTAAAATCGATCCGCAGGCGATAGGTGTCGGGCAATATCAACACGATGTAAAAGCGTCGAACTTAAGTCAAGCCCTTAGCAATGTGGTAGAAGATTGTGTTAATAGTGTGGGGGTAGACTTAAACCTCGCCTCGGCTTCGTTACTTTCTTATGTTTCCGGGCTAAGTGAGCGGCTAGCGAAGAATATATTGGATTATCGACAACAAAAAGGCCGTATTGAATCTCGTCGTGAGCTATTAAAAGTAAAAGGCATCGGCGAGAAATGCTTCGAACAATGTGCCGGCTTTTTAAGAATTTTAAATGGTAAAGAGGTTTTGGATCAATCTGGGGTTCACCCAGAATCTTATATTGTAGTGGAATCGATGGCGGCGCGCTTAGGAATGCAAAGTAGACAACTCCTGGCGAACACGGTAGCCATTGCTCAAATTAAACAGCAAATGCCAGAGTTTGCTAATGAGGGAAGCTTCACCTATCAGGATATCTTAAGTGAGCTAGCTAAGCCAGGGCGAGACCCTCGTCCTGAGTTTCACTATGCTTCCTTTGACCAGCAAGTTCAGTCTATCGAGGACTTACAGCCAGATATGGAGTTGGAAGGCGTCGTCACGAACGTCGCCGCTTTCGGTGCCTTTGTTGACCTAGGTGTTCATCAAGATGGGTTGATCCACATATCTCAACTGGCAAATCGCTTTGTAAAAGACCCTAGAGACCTAGTGCGAGTGGGGCAGGTTGTAAAAGTCACTGTACTAGAGATCGATGTTCAGCGTAAACGCATAGCCCTAAAAGCTAATGGTCTATAGATGTAAGTGTCCTATGGAAGCGTCGGACGATAATGGTTATTTTTGAATTCATGATCTCAGCTTCCAAGCGTAGATCCCCCTTTAGGGGGAAAAGTACCTGAATTAAAACCATAGAAAATGATGAAATTCCGATTGGTCACATAATTTCCGTGTCCCGCTAAAGCGGTACCTACAATGGGGCATCAATATAAATGAGGCAGATTTTGTAGGTCCCCCTTTAGGGGGAAAGTGCCAGAATTCAAACCATAGAAAATGATGAAATTCCGATTGGCCACATAATTTCCGTGTCCCGCTAAAGCGGTACCTACAATGGAGCATCAATATAAATGAGGCAAATTTTGTAGGTCCCTCTTTAGGGGGAAAGTGCCAGAATTCAAACCATAGAAAATGATGAAATTCCGATTGGCCACATAATTTCCGTGTCCCGCTAAAGCGGTACCTGCAATGGAGCATCAATATAAATGAGGCGGATTTTGTAGGTCCCCCTTTAGGGGGGAAAGTACCTGAATTCAACCCCTAGGCAATGATGTAATCCTGCTTGATAGCATGATCTCCGTGTCCAAATGTAGGTCCCCCGTTAGGGGGGAAAGTGCCTGAATTTAAACCATAGGCTTAACTGTGACTCAGTTAAGCTGCATGATCTCGGCTTTCCGCTGAAACGGTTTCTACAAAAGATGGTTCTCATAAAAACAACAGAGAATTATCACAATAAGTTACGGAAGAACTATCTCATTAAATAAAATGGATGTTTCTGTAAGTGACACCCGTGAACGTGTGATCAAATGAAAACTCAGCAGCAAATATACACCGAAGGTTTTACCATTCCTTACATTCAATCGGGCAATCTTAGAGTAAATTTAAATCAGACAGAGGGCACGGATGCCTTAGCCTCCAGGATGGGGGCTCTGTCGCTTCTTTTCCTTTCTAGAATACCTAATCTTTCTTGTACAGCGAGGCCTTTATGCCTTGGACGAACCATAGGATTGGTCGTCATACGACCCATCATGGCGAATATTTCATTACCTTCAACACTCAATCCCGTATTAACTATTTTGATGACTATGAACTAGCAATGTTGTTTTGTCGTCAGCTTGCGGGTCATGAAAAGACATGCAATTGCGAGTGGTTAACTTGGGTACTTATGCCGGATCATTTTCATGGATTATTAAGGCTAAACTCTTCCTCAATAGAGCTTGCGAAAGTGATTGCTATATTAAAAGGAAATAGTGCATTAGCTCTTAATAGAAAACTAAATAAAGGTGGAAAGTTTTGGCAAAAATCATTCTACGATAGGGCGTTAAGAGTGGAGGACGATAGAATAAAGGTCGCAAGATATATCGTGGCCAACCCAGTTCGAAAAGGTTTGGTGGCAAGTGTAAAACAATATCCGTTTTGGGACTCGGTGTATTTATAAGTATAAAATAACTTAGATTATTCCAGACGTTCCAAGCGTAGGTCCCCCTTTAGGGGAAAGTGCCTGAATTCAAACTCTAGGTAATAATGTAATTCTGCCTGGCTACATGATTTCTGTATCCAAATGTAGGTCCCCCTTTAGGGGGAAAGTGCCTGAATTCAAACTCTAGGTAATAATATGATCCTGCTTGGTAGCATGATTTCCGTGTCCCGCTAAAGCGGTACCTACAATGGGCATCAATATAAATGAGGCAGATTTTGTAGGTCCCCCTTTAGGGGGAAAGTGCCTGAATTCAAACCCCAGTCAATGATGTAATTCTGCTTGATAGTATGGCTTCCGTTCCCGCGATAATATCTATAAAAACAACCATTAATTTGATATGAATGGTGGCTTTTTCTCTCAAATAATCTAAAAATACGATATGTCTATGAAATGTTAATTTTCTAAGGAATCCCTAGTGAAAGCCCCAAGAGTCACTTTAGATCAATGGCGTGTGCTGCAAGCGGTTATCGACCGAGGTGGTTTTGCCCAAGCGGCCGACGCTCTGCATAAGAGTCAATCGTCCGTTAGCTATACCGTGTCTAAGTTGCAGGAGCAGTTAGGTTATCCCTTGTTATCCATCGAGGGGCGTAAAGCCCAACTTACCGAGCGTGGTGAAGTGTTGTTAAGGCGTTCTCGTCATTTAATAAAAGAGGCTATTGAGCTGGAAGAGTTAGCCCATACGTTAGGTAAGGGCTGGGAGCCAGAGCTTGAGGTGGTGGTCGACCAGATTTTTCCAACTCCGGCACTATTGCGAGCCTTAAAAATGTTCGAGCCCCAGAGCCAAGGAACCTTGGTGCAACTTAAAGAAATGGTATTAAGTGGTGGTGTTGAAGCGTTAAAAAATGGCCATCCAGATATCGTGTTATGTTCGGTTGTCCCAAAAGGCTATTTGGCAGACCCTATTGTTGCGGTCGAGCTGGTGGCGGTGGCGGGCACTGGACATGATCTATTTCAAGAAAGTCTTCCTATTGATAATGAACGACTTAGTCGAGAGCTGCAGTTAGTTATACGAGATTCGGCTGTTGAAACCTCTATGGATGCTGGTTGGTTGGGGAGCAATCGCCGTTGGACGGTTTCCAGCGTGCAGTCAGCTCTAGAAATAGTCGAAAGTGGGATAGGTTTTGCTTGGTTGCCAAAAGCGGATATTGGCGAAGCTTTAGAAAAAGGGCTGTTGAAACCTTTGCCGCTTGTTTCAGGAGCGGAAAAGCGCATTCAGGTTTATGCCATATTGGGCAAAGGGGAAAGAACCGGCCCCGCCGCACGACTATTAGTGGAATTGTTACAAGCTGAATGTCGTAAGTGTCCAAGTCAAGGTCGCAACTAATTGCTGGCCTTGGCTTGGTGACTTACTAGGGGCGATAAAGGTTGCAGGGTTAATGCAACCTTTATCGCTTGAAGGGGAAATAGTTACCAAGCGACGATTTGATCTTTCGCTTTATTAAAGGCTTCTGCGCCAGGCTCTCCCATAGCTTGGCCACCCGCTGTGGCGACGTTTTTCACCTGAATACCCAAGAAATTCAAAAAAGTTTTGATGTAAGGTAATTGATGATCAACAGGTGTGCCTTCCAAAAAGCTACCACTAGCGGTGAACACGTAGGCATCTTTGTCTAGTAAACCCACTGGACCTGTTTCTGTGTATTTAAAGGTGCGCCCAGCACGAGCGATATGATCGAAGTAAGTTTTCAAGGTCGAGGGGATGCTGAAGTTATAAATCGGCGCTGAGATGACCAGCACATCTACTTTTTCTAACTCTTCAATCAGCTCGTCACTGATCGCGACAATCGCTTGTTGCTCAGCTGTACGTTGCTCTTCAGGGGTAAATAAAGCTGCTAATGTCTGGCTAGTGAAATGAGGTAGCGGCTGAGCGTTTACATCGCGTTCTAACACCTCACCATTTGGATTATCTGCTAACCATTTGTTGATAAAAATATCTGCCAATTGACGAGATTTAGATTGCTCGCCAGCGGCGCTTGAGTCGATTCGAAGTAATGTTGTCATGTGTCATTCCTTTTTAAATTAATGATGCAATGGCAGCATATTAATATCTATAAAGAAGATGTAAAAGCGCAAAAAATCTATACAAAGCATCAATTTAATAGATATAAAACCAATAACTAAACCCCGTAGGTCAGCCTTCAGGCTGAAGTAGAATCTCATAAACGTAAAATTGTTCGCCAATTCATGCGAATCAATTGTCAGCATAAATGCCGACCTAGGAAACTCTACTCCCTTATATTAAATTTTGTCATTTTTTTTGTGACAATTTCGCTTGTTCGATTTTCGTTAACGCGGTCTAATTAACACAATCAATTTATTACCTAAAATTCCACTCTCAAGGATGGCGAATGAACCAAGATATTGTAATTCTGGCGGCAGGTAAAGGCAGCCGCATGAAATCGGCTTTTTCAAAAGTACTGCATAAAATCGCGGGCGAGGCCATGGTGTGCCGAGTGTTGAAAACCGCTAGTGCGTTATCTGGTGCTAATTTACACCTAGTGGTCGGGCATCAAGGCGAGCAAGTCGCTGCAGCTTGTCAAGATTTTTCTGCCAATGTAGTTTGGCAAAATGACCCGCAAGGTACAGGTGATGCCCTGCGTCGTGTGGCCCCTAGTTTGCAATCGACAGGCGCAACACTGACGCTTTATGGTGATGTGCCGCTTATACGTCAGGCCACACTTGAAAAGATGATGGCTTTATCCACCCCAAACACCTTGGTGTTACTCACTATTTCGCTTGTTAATCCAACTGGCTATGGTCGTATCGTACGTAATGCACAGGGCCAAGTTGAAGCCATTGTCGAGCAAAAAGATGCCACGCCAGAACAACTAGCCATCCAAGAAGTAAATACCGGGATTTTGCTAGCGCCAAATGAACACCTTCAAGGTTGGTTAGCATCTCTAACCAATGATAATGCCCAAGGGGAATATTACCTGACGGACATTATTGCTATGGCGGCCCAAGCGGGTGTAGAAATTGTGACTGTGCAGCCAGAAAGTGAAGCAGAAGTAGCTGGGGTGAATGATCGCGTGCAACTGGCTGCTTTAGAACGTGAACTACAAACTCAGCAAGCCATTACTCTAATGCAAAATGGTGCCACTTTGTTAGATCCAGCACGTATAGATGTACGTGGTGAGTTGACTACCGGACAAGATGTAGTGATCGATGTGAACTGTATTTTTGAAGGCAAGGTAGTGTTGGGTGATGGCGTACAAATCGGCGCTAACTGCCACCTAAAAGATTGTACCGTTGGTGATAACACAATTATTAAGAGCAATAGCCTAATCGATGATAGCCGTGTGGGGGAGAGTTGTGATATTGGGCCATTTGCCCGTTTACGCCCCGGTACTGAGCTGGCGAATAAAGCCAAAATTGGTAATTTTGTTGAGACGAAAAAAGCCATTATTGGCGAGGGCAGCAAGGTAAACCACTTAAGTTACATTGGTGATACGGAAATGGGTGCTCATGTGAATGTGGGTGCTGGCACCATTACCTGTAATTACGATGGGGTAAATAAACATCTTACCCAGGTGGCCGATAACGTTTTTATTGGTTCGAACACCTCTTTGGTGGCACCGGTGCAAGTGGCCGAAGGGGCGACAATTGCCGCAGGTTCGACCATTACTAAAGCCGTGGGTGAGAAAAAATTAGCTTTTGCGCGCGCGCACCAAGCCAATAAAGACAATTGGCCGCGGCCAACTAAAAAATAATTCAAAAGGGTCTCTAACCTTAAACGAGACTCCTTAAACAAATAAAGCAATTTAAACTTAAAGATAAAAGGCTGTGGGGCGAAAGCGTCGACGCAGGCAGAGGGAAGAGATATGTGTGGAATAGTTGGTGCCATCGCGCGTCGTAACGTAGCAAAAATATTAGTAGAAGGCCTGAGTCGCTTAGAATATCGTGGTTATGACTCTGCTGGCGTAGCGATTAACAATGAAACTGGCGTATTCGCACACCGCGCTGTGGGCAAGGTGCAAGCGCTTAAAGATAAGTTTGCCGAACAACCGCTGGATGGAAAAATTGGTATTGCTCACACTCGCTGGGCCACACATGGAAAACCAACCGAAGCCAATGCCCACCCGCACTTTTCTGGCGACGACCTAGCCTTGGTACATAATGGTATTATTGAAAATCACGAGCCATTACGCCGTGAATTACAAGCCAAGGGTTATGAATTCAAGTCAGAAACCGACACTGAAGTGATTGTTCACCTTATTCACGATGCGCTGCAAAGCGAGCCAGATCTATTAAAAGCCGTGCAAGCTAGCTTACTGAAATTAGAAGGTGCATTTGCCATTGGTGTGGTGCAAAAAGATGATAACGAGCGGTTTATTGCCGCTCGTAAAGGTAGTCCTCTTGTCGTAGGTGTTGGTATCGAAGAAAACTTCGTGGCCTCTGACCAGTTAGCACTATTACATGTCACTGACCAGTTTATCTTCCTAGAAGAAGGGGATGTGGTCGACGTTAGCCGTGATGCTGTGGTGATTTATGACATCAATGGCGAAGTGCAAGAGCGCCCAATCAGTGTGTTTAATCACAACGTAGATGCGACAGATAAAGGCGAATACCGTCACTACATGATTAAAGAGATCTACGAGCAGCCAAGTGTGATCAGTGCCTGTCTTGAAGGTCGTATTAGCGAGACAAAAGTGCTGACCAGCTGCTTTGGGGCCGATTCGCAGTTCCTCAAAGACGTGGAAAACATACACATTGTTGCCTGTGGTACCAGTTACCACGCAGGCATGGTGGCGAAATATTGGCTCGAAGACTTAGCGGGACTACCTTGTAGCGTCGAGGTTGCCAGTGAATATCGCTATCGTAAAGTGGCGGTACCGAAAAATACCTTGTTCCTAACCTTGTCTCAATCTGGGGAAACAGCGGACACCCTAGCGGCGTTGCGCATGGCCAAACAGCTTGGCTATTTAACCACCTTGGCCATCTGTAATGTCCCATCCAGTACGCTAGTGCGCGAGTCAGCACTTACTCTGCTAACCAATGCGGGCGCTGAAATAGGTGTGGCATCGACCAAAGCCTTTACCACCCAGTTGACGGCATTGTTGATTACTAGCGTGGCGATAGCAGTTGAAAACGGCTTATCAGCAGAGCGAGAAAAAGAGCTAGTGCAAGCCATGCGTTCGCTACCGGCTCATGTGGATGCTGCGCTAAAACAAGATGCCAATATTAAGCGATTGGCTGACCGTTTTGCGAATAAACATAATGCTCTTTTCCTTGGTCGTGGCGCTATGTTCCCGATTGCCCTAGAAGGCTCATTGAAACTTAAAGAAATTTCTTACATTCACGCTGAAGCTTACCCAGCAGGGGAACTTAAACATGGTCCATTAGCGCTGGTGGACGAAAACATGCCAATCATCACCATGGTGCCTCATAACGACATGTTGGATAAATTAAAGTCCAATTTACAGGAAGTCGCTGCCCGTGGTGGGGAACTTTATGTCTTCGCTGACAAAGACACGGAGCTCGATAATGAAGAGAACATTACCTTCACTGAAGTGCCTAAGGTTGAAAGCATACTAGAACCTATAGTGCATACCATTCCACTACAGCTATTGTCATACCATGTAGCCGTGGTGAAAGGCACCGATGTTGATCAGCCGAGGAACCTAGCAAAGTCCGTAACGGTCGAATAACCCACCGTCTGTAGGTCCCCCTTTAGGGGGAAAGGTGCCAAAAACCATCCCACAGACAATGATGAAAACCCGATTGGCCGCATTATTTTCACATCCCTTTGTAGGTCCCCCTTTAGGGGGAAGGGTGCAAAAATCATCACACAGGCAATGATGAAAAACCGATAGGCCACATTATTTTCACATCCCTTTGTAGGTCCCCCTTTAGGGGGAAAGATGCCAAAAATCATCCCACAGACAATAATGAAAACCAGATTGGTCGCATTATTTTTACATCCCTTTGTAGGTCCCCCTTTAGGGGGAAAGGTGCCTAAATTAAAACCCTAGGAAATAATGCTACCTTGTTTGGCAACATCATTTCCGCCTGCGGCTAAAGCCGCACCTACGGGAGACCGAGCAAGCGTATCGTAATGATACTCATCGCTTTAATGAATCGGTTTATACACGCCGCTTAATAAAGGAGGTGTTTTACCGTAGATGATTTTGGTCAGCACGAGAAACAATTCACCTGTGGCAATGGAGTCTGATAGGGCATTGTGGGCCAAGTAGGGGGGAAGTTTGTGTCGTTCTCGTACTGAGGCGAGCTGAAAGTCGCCGCTGGCGGCATCGTTTTTATTACGCAGCAAGGATTTCTCGATCACTAGTGTGTCTAGCCAAATCAGCGGCAAGGGTGGCAAACCATAGCGGTGTTTCAGGTAAGCATCGATAAAGTGTTTCTCAACCACTGTGCCGTGGGCTATGAGTATTTTGCCTTTCATGGCACGAAACAAATCTTCCATGGCGTCATCAAAGGGCTGACCTGAGGAGAGCATCTCTGGTACTATGTGGTTAATAACCGCTGCTTCCGCTTTGACATATTTCTCCGCCTGAACGTAGGTGTGCACCGACGTGCTTATGTCCACCCGCATTTCTTTGATAGACAGGTAACCAATGCTCAATATTCTATCTGTCTTTGGGTCTAGTCCTGTGGTTTCTAAGTCAAACACCAAGAACTCTAGGTCTTTTAACTTAGCTTCAGGTGACGGGTAAGGCTCACTGAGTAGGTCGACTATGTGTTCAGGCAAGTTACCTTCATTTAATCGAGCTAAGCGCTTTTTTTCTAGCAGAGAAATAGGGTGAAAGCGGTTGAGTAGGCTTTTCATCGCTTTATACCCCGCTAAACTTCAATTTCGCTGCATCTTGCAGATTCGAGATAATCCTAAAGGCGTCTTTCAGGTGGGTGCGTTCGAAACTGCCAAAGAAGTTCGGGTCGATGTTGTTCCCCGGGCTTTCCCCTTTCTTTAGTGCTTCTAGTTGATGCAGATAGCGTAATTGGTTAATAAAGCGGTAAGCCCCAGTGATGTTTTTAAAGGCATCTTCACTGAGCACGCCTTTTTTATGGGCGAATTTGAAACGCTCTGCGGTATTAGTGGAAGTACAGCCAACGGATAGTCCATAGATACGAGCCAGATCTACCACTAGGGTAATGGCGTAACGTTTGATGTTTAGGGTGTTAGAATTCTCACCGCTTTTTTCCAGTACCAAGCTATTAAAGATGCCCAGAGGTGGGTTGACGGATACCGCATCGCTAATCAGGGTTGCTAGGAAATTACGGTTTTGGCTGATCAGCTTATATAAATGTTGCTGAAGCTTGTCGTTGAAGTCGGCTTCCCCGTAGATGCTGCGAGTTTCTAAAAACACACTGGTATTTAGCAATGTCTCGTGGTCCGGTACTGTGACCCATTTTGTGTAGTAATGCTTCCAAGTACTGAGTTTTTGTAACCATTTTGGATTGGCAGCCATGAAGTTGCCGGGGCAGAGTTGGAAGCCGCATTGGCCGAGTGAACCACATACATAATTTGCCATGCGTTTAAAGTACTTCATATCTTCTTCACTGGCATTGTCTTCGACGATTAAGGCGCTGTCTTGGTCGGAAGAGATATGCACTTCATTTCGGGCATGGGAACCGGCCACTATCCAAGCAAATTTACAAGGGGCTTTGCCGAACTTCTCTTCAGCGATTTGGATAAGGCGGCGATTGTACGCATCATAGATCATCCCCATCACTTGCCCGATGATTTCGGAGCTAACCTTGCCCTCCACCATAGCTTCGAAAATGGCTTGGCGCTCTTGGGTAAGATCAGACAAGCCTTTAATGGTGTTGGTGTGCTTTATAGTATCGATTAAGAATATCGCTTGAATGCGGTTCTTTTGCACCATGTGGGTGGTGGTGAGTAAACCATGCACCTTATGGCCACTGACTACAGGCAAGCTACGAATGTTGTTTTGCATCATCAGTGCGGCGGCGGTGAGCACCAAATCATTTGGTCCAATCGTCAGAGGAGACTTGGTCATCACTTCGCTGATTGGGCGATCGGTGCTGACGCCATCGGCAATGACTCGCTTGGTCATGTCTCGGTCGGTAATCACCCCAACAATACGGCCTTTGTTTTTGACGACGGCGGTCGAGATGCGCAGCACATTGCGCATTTCATGGGCGACTTGTTTTATCGTCATATCTGAAGTGACAACCGCGGGAAAGCTGGTGGCCACTTCGGAGACTTTTTTCACAAAGATGCCTTTGTCATTATCGGACCAGACGACATTGAGGGCATTCTGTAAGCGAATTTGTGCTTGAGATGCAAAGTGCTCGGCGTATTGAGGGTGTTCTTCTAATAATGTATGTAGATCTGTATGGGGTATTAAATACAGCAGAGTGGATTCAGCGGCAATGGCGACACTGTACTCGTCTTCACCACCGGCGTTGTTTTCCAAAAAGGTAAATCCAAACAAGTCTTGGGGGCCAAGTTTGGCACGTAACACGCCATTGGCTTTGCGCTGCTCCATTACCCCAGTACGAATAATGTAAAGAAAGCGGCGAGTATCATCAGGGTGAAAATCAATTTGCTCACCACGGCTCAAATAGGTAATGCTCACACAGCCTGCTAGCTGGCGTTGTAATTCTGGTGGGAGCTTATCAAAAGGGTCAATATGAGAGATGAATTCGAGGATATTCGGCAATAATGACTGAACCATTGGGCGTCCCTAAAGAGTAATGATGTATTCGCAACGTTAGTATTTTTATTTGTAATACAATATAGCGGATTCACCTAAAACAGCCAACCTAAATGTAAGCTTGCCTTCTGTACTCTTATTCAGGGGTTTATTCGGTGGGGATCACGGCTTCAACACCTTCAAACGTTTGATGAATTAATGCCTGTAACGCCCGCTTGGCCTGCTCATCCCCATGGACGATATGAACCCTTTGTGGCTTTACCCTCATGCGTTTTATGAAATTTAATAAATCTTTTTGCCCCGCATGGGCTGAATAACCACTGATCTGCTGAACCTTGGCGTTTATTGCATAAGCTTGGCTATCTAGCATGACATAACCATTGGGCTTGTTGTGATAACGCAATATATCTCGACCCGGTGTGCCTGCGGCTTGATATCCCACAAACAATAGATCATTGCGTTTATCTGTGAGTAAAGCTTTTAGATAATTAACGATACCCCCACCGGCGCACATTCCGGAGGCGGCAATAACAATGGCTGGGCGGGTTTGGCGCTGAAGGTAAGCCACGGTTTGCAAATGTTCTTGATGGCTATTGATGGTTGTTACTTGCTCAAAATCTAGCGGATGTCGCCCTGAACGAACACGACGATTGGCTTCTTTATCCCAATATTGTGCTAAAGACTGGTAAACGCTAGTAAAGCGACTGGCCAGAGGCGAATCAATGATGATGTCGATGTCTTGCCAATTGAGGCGTTTTCCAGAGCGAGTGCGGCTCACAGCTTTGTTCTGATTAAGGTGGATGATGTGCTCAAGCTCATAAAGTAGCTCTTGAGTACGGCCAATGCTAAAGGCAGGAATTAATACGCATCCAGAGTCCTGCAGGGCATGCTCTATGGCTTGTTGTAACTTGTGACGCCTGCTAGCACGGTTTTCATGATTTTTATCTCCATAAGTGCTCTCTATTACTAGCTGATCGGCCCGATAAGGCGGCTTTGGTGAACAGAGCAAAGGTGAGTAGGGCGCGCCTAAATCCCCTGAAAACAGCACATCATGATAGCGTTTACCTTGAGCTTTGAGCTTGTCATTGCTAACACGAAATACGCCATAGGCAGAGCCTAGAATATGACCTGCTTGGCCTAATTTCAGTTTGACGGTGCTGGTGGCTTGGCTCGGTAGCGGGATGCTCTGCCATTCACCATATTCAATCGGGTGCAGCTGTGAGGCTAAGCGCTGTAAGCAGGCTTTTATAATGCTGGCATTGCGCGTCACACCGACTTTTAACGCATCTTCTATCACTAAAGGCAGTAGCTCCGCACTGGGCATAGAGCAGTAAATCGGCCCTTTAAAGCCTGCGGCTAATAAATAGGGCACTCGACCAACATGATCAATGTGCACATGAGTGATGAACAGAGCTTGTACACAGTGGATATCAAACTCAATCGCTAAGTACTTACTACTCGCTCTTTTACCTGAAATTTCGGCCCCTTGAAAAAGCCCGCAGTCTATTAAGATGGAATGGTTATCATCAATAAACAGCTCATGACATGAGCCCGTTACGCCTTGCACCGCTCCTTGGTGTTTTATGGTTAGCATGCATACTTCTTTATACAGTTGCTTTTTAAATCAAGTGTAGATGAATTTCGAAGAGGGAAGTTAAGAGTTGGTTGGCTAGTTTTTTCAAATTTGGCTGTATTATTTCCTTAATAGAAGAGCTTTACCCTGTGAGCAGGTGCCGTATGGCAGTTACATGTTCTAAATTTGGGTGAAGCTAGATGAGAAAGTACAAAATTGCAGTGGCTGGTACAGGCTATGTTGGTCTATCGATGTCTATGTTGTTATCACAGAATCATTCTGTGGTCGCCATGGATATTGATGCTAAGAAAATTGACCTGTTAAATGAAAGAGTTTCCCCTATACAGGATGAAGAAATACAGGATTTTCTAGTTTCAAAGGAGTTGGATTTTACTGCGACAACAGATATAGAGCTGGCATATATCGGTGCTGACTTTGTTGTTATTGCAACGCCAACAGACTATGACCCTGAAACCAATTACTTTAATACATCCTCTGTGGAAAGCGTCATTACTGATGTACTAGCAATTAACCCTAGTGCCGTGATGGTCATTAAGTCGACTGTGCCAGTAGGCTACACAAAGAGTATCAACAAGCAGTTTGATACCAATAACATCCTTTTCTCTCCTGAATTTCTACGCGAAGGTAAAGCCCTTTACGATAATTTATACCCTTCTCGTATCATTGTGGGTGAAGTGTCTGAGCGAGCGAAAGTTTTTGCAGGTTTATTGCAACAAGGAGCCATTAAACAAGATGTTGAGCTGTTGTTTACTGATTCAACTGAAGCCGAAGCTGTGAAGCTGTTTTCCAATACTTATCTTGCCATGAGAGTTGCGTACTTTAACGAGCTGGACTCTTATTGTGAGTCTCATGGATTAAGCACAAAGCAAGTGATAGAAGGCGTCGGATTAGACCCTAGAATCGGTAATCACTACAACAACCCCTCTTTTGGTTATGGTGGCTATTGTTTGCCGAAAGATACCAAGCAACTGTTAGCAAACTATGAAAATGTCCCAAATAACCTGATTCGTGCCATTGTGGATTCTAATACGACTCGTAAGGACTTCATCGCAGAAAGTGTATTAAAACAAAACCCTAAAGTTGTAGGTATTTATCGCTTAGTGATGAAATCTGGCTCAGATAATTTTCGAGCCTCGGCTATTCAAGGAGTGATGAAACGTATCAAAGCTAAAGGTGTTGAGGTTGTGTTGTTCGAGCCTGAACTTGAAGAAGACCGCTTCTTTAACTCGAAAAATTATCGTGATTTAGACGCCTTTAAGGTTGCAGCTCATGTCATCATTGCTAATCGTATGGCAGATGGTCTGAGGGATGTTGCTGAAAAAGTATATACAAGAGATTTGTTTGGTAGTGACTCATAGGGGTAAGCAGCTTTGTTGAACATAAGGTAATGTGATTAATGCTTTTTACTTATTCAAGATGATTTTGTTTTTTATCCTACCCTGCGACTTTGATATTTCTTCTCTGATACGAGACGCAATGTATAATCACTTCTGATAAAGGGGTTAGATGTCTAGTGTTAGTGTTATAGTAGGGTTTTGATTTCAAAAATGAACACATTAGATCGGAGTGATGTATGAGACTTCTGGTTACTGGAGGGGCTGGTTTCATCGGCTCTGCTGTAGTAAGACATATTATTGGCAGAACACAAGATACTGTTATTAACTTAGATAAGTTAACGTATGCTGGAAACCTTGAATCCCTCTTATCAATTGAAGGTAGCAGCAGGTATATTTTTGAACACGCTGATATTTGTAATCGCGCGGCACTTGATCGTATATTTTCTCAGCATAAACCTGATGCTGTTATGCACTTGGCTGCAGAATCTCATGTTGATCGCTCTATAGATGGCCCTGCTGCATTTATCGAAACAAATATCGTAGGGACTTACACGTTACTGGAGGCTGCGCGCCAGTATTGGAATAGTCTAGATACTGAAAAAAAATCTACCTTCAGATTTCATCATATTTCTACTGATGAGGTGTATGGAGATTTAGAAGGAATTGATGATTTGTTCACCGAAGATACCTCTTATGAACCTTCTAGTCCTTATTCGGCCTCAAAAGCCTCATCAGATCATTTGGTTAGAGCTTGGCAACGTACTTATGGTTTTCCTACTCTGGTTACTAATTGCTCAAATAATTATGGCCCATTTCACTTTCCAGAAAAACTTATCCCTCTCATGATTCTTAATGCGTTAGAGGGTAAAGCATTGCCTATATATGGTGATGGAATGCAAGTACGTGATTGGCTATTTGTCGAAGATCATGCACGTGCACTATACAAAGTTGTGACTGAAGGTGAGGTTGGCGAAACCTATAATATCGGAGGACATAATGAGAAAGCGAATATAGAAGTTGTGAAGGCTATTTGTAGTTTACTTGAAGAGTTGGCCCCTGAAAAAGCTGAAGGTGTTAAGCAGTATATAGATCTCGTTACTTATGTAAAAGACCGTCCAGGGCATGATGTGCGGTATGCAATTGATGCAAGCAAAATCGAGCGTGAGCTTGGATGGAAGCCTGAAGAGACGTTTGAATCTGGTATTCGTAAGACCGTTGAGTGGTATTTGAATAATAAAACATGGTGGAGCCGCGTGCTAAGTGGTTCGTATAGTATGGAACGTTTAGGTTCAGGGGAATAGCGCATGAAGGGTATTGTTTTAGCTGGTGGCTCTGGGACAAGGTTGTATCCATTAACCCGAGGTGTATCAAAGCAGCTCCTGCCTATCTACGATAAACCAATGGTGTTTTACCCTATTTCAACATTAATGCTTGCTGGTGTTCGAGATATTTTAATCATTACGACACCGGAGGACAGTGAGAGTTTTAAGCGATTACTGGGAGATGGTAGCGGCTTTGGCATAAACCTCGATTACGCTATTCAATCAAGCCCTGATGGTCTAGCGCAGGCCTTTTTAATTGGTGAAGAGTTTATTGGGGGGGATTCAGTTTGTTTGGTCTTGGGTGACAATGTTTTCTATGGGCAGCACTTCAGTGAGAGTTTGAAAAAAGCTGCTGCAAAACAGAGCGGTGCGACTGTGTTTGGTTATCAAGTTAGAGATCCTGAGAGATTTGGAGTGGTTGAGTTTGATGAGAATAGGAAGGCAATTTCGATTGAAGAGAAACCAAAGAAGCCGAAATCAAACTATGCTGTGACTGGTCTATATTTTTATGATAGTCGTGTTGTAGATTTTGCAAAAAAAGTGACCCCGTCATCTCGTGGAGAGTTGGAGATTACCTCGATTAATGAAATGTATTTAAATGAAGGTTTGTTAAATGTTGAGTTGCTGGGGCGAGGCTTCGCGTGGCTGGATACTGGAACTCATGAAAGTCTGCATGAAGCCTCTTCATTTGTGCAAACGATAGAGAATGTTCAAGGACTTAAAATCGCTTGTTTAGAAGAAATTGCGTGGCGCAACGGTTGGCTTTCAGATCGTGAGGTTGAAAATTTGTCGAAAGCAATGATTAAAAATGAATATGGCCGTTATCTTTATTCTTTAATTCGAAAGTAGGGGGGGGGATGAAAGTTCTTGTTACAGGGGTGAATGGCCAGGTTGGCTCCTGCCTTGTCAAATTGTTGAAGAAAAAGAAGATTCTAGTTCTTGCTGTTGATAAAAAGAGTTTGGATATTTCAAATCAAGTAGACGTTATGAAAACGGTTTTAGGTTTTTCCCCAGACTTTATTATTAATGCAGCTGCATATACTTCCGTAGATCAAGCGGAAGATGATATTGAGAACTCTTTTGCAATTAACTGTGATGGCCCTAAATATCTTGCTAGAGCTGCTGAAGATTGTGGTGCAGTTTTTTTACATATATCAACAGATTATGTGTTTGATGGTAATGGTGAGGATGAATATGTAGAAAATGATTTGACTGCTCCTCAAAGTGTTTACGGAGAAAGTAAATTGGCCGGGGAACTCGCTGTGGCCGAGGTGTGTACAAAATATTTGATCGTTAGAACTGCTTGGGTGTTTTGTGAGCATGGCAATAATTTTGTAAAAACTATGTTAAAACTAGCGCAGACTCGAGACGAGTTGAGTATTGTGGATGATCAAATAGGTGGGCCGACATATGCTGGCGATATTGCCAAAGCCCTAATTTCGATGGTTGAATTTATAGAGAATGGAAATGAACCAGAATGGGGGGTTTACCACTTCTCAGGTATGCCCTATGTGAGTTGGTTTGAATTTGCTGATTATATTTTTGCAGCTGCCAAGAAAAAGTCTTTGTTGGACAACCTGCCGAGTCTTTATTCAGTTCCAACTTCTACCTACCCAACTCCTGCGAAGCGCCCTGCTAATTCACGACTAGACTGTAGGAAAATTGAGCAGCAGTTTGGTGTGAAGCCAAGTGATTGGCAGGCGTCTTTAGATAATATTGAAGCATATAAGTGATATCG
This sequence comes from Marinomonas dokdonensis, assembly GCF_052747885.1. Taxonomy (NCBI): domain Bacteria; kingdom Pseudomonadati; phylum Pseudomonadota; class Gammaproteobacteria; order Oceanospirillales; family Oceanospirillaceae; genus Marinomonas; species Marinomonas dokdonensis. Next base: position 846,039 of record NZ_JBRAND010000001.1, on the reverse strand, counting down.
ATGAAGATAATTGAAACAAAAATCCCAGACGTGAAAGTTATCGAGCCTGCTGTTTTTGGAGATGAGCGAGGCTTTTTTATGGAGACCTGGCAGCAGGAGAAGTTTGAAGAGATGGTAACGGGTCAGCCAACGAGGTTTGTGCAAGATAATCATTCAAAATCAAAGAGTGGTATTTTGCGTGGGCTTCACTTCCAAGTTAAAAATACTCAAGGTAAGCTTGTACGAGTAATATCGGGTGAAGTGTTTGATGTGGCCGTAGATGTTCGTAAAAACTCCCCCACATTTGGGCATTGGGTCGGGGTTTATCTCTCTGCTAAAAACAAAAAACAGCTGTGGGTACCAGAAGGGTTTGCTCATGGGTTTTATGTGACGAGTGAAGAAGCAGAGTTTGTTTACAAGTGTACGAATTACTACGACCCTGATTCTGAAGTATCAATAAAATGGGATGATGAGTTTATCGGGGTAAGCTGGCCTTTAGTAGAAGGGGAGGGGCCTCACTTATCTTTAAAAGATGAGCTAGGCGTATGTTTTCTTGATGCCCCGTATCTTTAAATGATTTTCGTAATAGAAAGTACCCATTGATTGGAATATAAGCAATCAAATTGATAATTTATCAATGGTTGACGATTATTTTTTATAAAAAGGCTGAAATATTTTAACTCTATAAAGTCTAATGAAAGTTTTTCATGAATATGGCAAAGGAGTGAATTTCTATTTTCTTGTCCTTTGCATAAAATTGGCCGCTAGTTTATTATTCTGCAACTTTCATAGGCTAATTAACTGTATGTCTTATTATGTCATGTAGTGGTTACAAGCTGTTTAATAAAGGATTTTGTTACGTGAAAATTATACCTGTTATTTTGTCTGGTGGTGTTGGGAGTCGCTTATGGCCCTTATCTCGAGAGCACTTCCCTAAACAATGCTTAGCTTTGACTGATAAAGAATTTAGTCTGTTACAGAATACAGTCAAAAGAACTAATGCTTTAGAAGTTTTGTCTCCGATTGTTGTGTGTAATGAAGATCATCGTTTTTTGATCGCGCAACAATTGAAAAAATTAGGCGTTGCTAAATCTAGTATTGTTTTGGAGCCCGTAGGGAAAAATACAGCTCCAGCCATCGCACTAGCTGCACTTGAAGCTCAAAATAGAAAGCAAGATGACTCGCTACTTTTAGTGCTGCCTGCAGATCATGTTATTCGAGATATCGATGAATTTGAACTTGCTATTCAGCGAGCAATTGAGCTAGCTAAAGAAAACACTCTTGTAACTTTTGGTGTTAAACCAACTCGTCCTGAGACTGGTTATGGTTATATTCGTTCAGGTGAAAATAATGATGTGGTGGAGTTTGTTGAAAAGCCTGATGTAGAAACTGCAAAAGCTTATGTAGCCTCAGGTGATTATCTTTGGAATAGTGGCATGTTCTTATTCAGCGCAAAAGCGTACCTTGAAGAGTTATCCTACTATAGATCAGATATTTTTCAAGCTGTTAATTTAGCGTTTGAGCAGAGAAGTCAAGATTTAGACTTTGTTCGTGTCGATGAAAATGCTTTCAGCAACTGTCCTGAGGAATCCATTGATTTTGCTGTAATGGAATCTACTAAGAAGGCAAAGGTGGTGCCTTACTCAGGGGATTGGAGTGATATTGGTGCTTGGGACTCCCTATACGATTATTCGGAAAAGGATGAGAGTGCAAACGTATTGTTTGGAGACGTAATGTCTGAAAGTACCACGAACTCGTTTGTTCGATCTGAATCTCGTTTGGTTGCAACAGTGGGGGTTGATAACCTTGTAGTTGTTGAAACAGCAGATGCTGTATTGGTTATGAGTAAAGATCGTGCCCAAGATGTAAAAAATATTGTTAAGCGCATACATGCGGAGGGGCGCGAGGAGCATATGTTCCACACAACAGTTCATCGCCCCTGGGGTAGTTATCAAACTGTTGACTTGGGCGGTCGTCATCAAGTTAAGCGCATTATGGTAAAGCCGGGTGAAAAATTAAGTGTGCAAATGCATCATCATAGGGCCGAGCATTGGGTTGTTGTATCTGGTACTGCCAAAGTGCAAAATGGCGATGAAGAGATTTTATTGACCGAAAATGAATCGACGTATATTCCAGTGGGTGTTATTCATGCTTTAGAGAACCCTGGAAAAATTCCGTTGGAATTGGTGGAGGTTCAATCGGGAAGTTATCTTGGTGAAGACGATATTGTCCGTTTCAGTGATAGATATGGGCGATCAAAATAATGTCAGACTCTCAAAAAATAAAGGTTAAAAGCTTAAGTGATAATCATGGTGTAGCCTTTGGTACTAGTGGGGTTCGTGGTTTAGTTGAAGGTTTAACGCCAGAGTTATGTTTTGCTTTTACAAAATCCTTTCTTCAGGGTGTATGTTTTGAGGTGAAAGAGGTTGCTATTGGTGTTGATCTTAGACCAAGCAGCCCTGCAATAGCAAAAGCGGTTGTCGCAGCTGTGGAGGCGCATGGAGCAAAGGCGATTTATTGTGGAGATCTTCCCACTCCTGCCTTGGCTTTCTATGCTATGCAAAATTCAATTCCTGCGGTGATGATTACTGGGAGTCACATCCCATTCGATCGTAATGGGATCAAATTTTATCGCCCTGACGGAGAGATTAGTAAGTCTGATGAATCTATAATTATGTCAGGTGAAGTCTTGATACCTAATAATTTGGCTCATTTGGTGCTTGCTGATTTGGTTGACCCTAGTTTGGACGCAATTAGATTATTTGAGGAAAGATACACTAATCTTTTTCCTGCTGGTGTCTTGCTCGGTAAGCGTATTGGTGTTTATGAGCATTCAAGCGTTGCTAGAGATATTATTAAAAAACTGCTTAGGTATTTTGGTGCAGAGGTCGTTTCACTGGAGAGAAAGGATAGCTTTGTTCCGATTGATACAGAGGCAGTGTCGAAAGAAGATGCTGCTAAAGGTATTTCTTGGGCCAGGGAATTTAAGCTAGATGCCATAGTTTCGACTGATGGAGATGGTGATCGACCACTTATATCCGATGAAAATGGTAAATGGCTTCGTGGGGATGTGGTTGGTGTGCTCTGTGCTGATTTTTTAAAGGCTACGCATGTCGCAGCCCCAGTGAATGTTAATACTGTTTTAGAGTTGTCGGATGCTAAGCGAATTTGTATACGAACCAAGATAGGTTCTCCTTATGTCATTAAGGGTATGTCTCAATTAGCAAGTGATAATTACTTGGCTAAGGTTGTTGGTTATGAGGCAAATGGTGGCTTTTTAGTTGGAAGTGAACTTTTAATTGAAAATGGTAAGTCGATAAAGCCGCTGCCTACAAGGGATTCAATATTGCCAATCATGATTGTGTTGGCGAAGGCTGCCTTGGAGAATAAAAGAGTAAGCGATCTGTTAGCTGATTACCCTCCGAGGTTTACTGCAAGTGATCGTGTTCGAAATATATCACAAGAGTGCAGTTTTGAGCTTATTCAGATGCTTAAAGATAGTGAACCAAAGATAGCTGAGCTAATGGAAAGCGTTAGTGAAGGGGCGGAGAGACGTAATGTGTTGGTCATGGATGAGACTGATGGGTTGAGAATTGAATTTCTTGATAAGGATATAGTGCACTTAAGGCCTTCGGGGAATGCCCCAGAGCTTAGGTGTTACGTTGAGTCAAACTGTCCTGTTAAGGCGGCGAAGCAGGTTGAAAGCGTTCTTGGCAAGGTTCGTGCTTTAAAGGAGAGTGGCTTGTTGTAGTTGCTGACGCGATCAGGTCGCCGCTTAAATTTGGGTTCTGCTGGGGTGAAGTGTTATATATTGCTTTTTAGTTTAATTTTGATACTTCAATCCAGCAGTATGTTAAGTGAGGTGACTATTTAGCTTTCACTATAAAATATGGATTTAATAAGTTCTCTTTGTTGTATTCTAAATTTTGATTTGTGAGAGCTTGAAGTACAACACCTCCAGCGGCTTCAACAATAGCATGTGCTGCAGCGGTGTCCCATTCGCAAGTGAGACCAAGTCGAGGGTAAATGTCCGCTTTTCCTTCTGCGACTAAGCATAGTTTAAGAGAGCTTCCCATGCTGATAATATCAGCATCTGGGTAGTCTGATATAAAGGTTTTGAATTCGTCGCTTTGATGGGAGCGGCTTCCGACGATTACGTAATCGCTAGCTCTAGCGGGCTTTTCTCGTACGCTGATGCGTTCTAGGGGGGCTGTTCCAGTTTGTTTCTGTGCTTGAAAGCCCACTTCGCCTAGATAAAGAACGTCTAGTGCGGGCGCGTACACTACACCAAAAGTTGGTTTGCCGTTGTCGATAAAGGCTACATTGACAGTGAATTCGCCATTCTTTTTAATAAACTCTTTAGTGCCATCAAGTGGATCAATTAGCCAGTATTGATCCCAGTTCAGGCGATCTTTCTTATCTTCTTCAGATGATTCTTCCGAAAGCACTGGGTAGTCAGTTAGGCGTTTTAACCCTTCAACTAAAATATGATGTGCAGCGAGATCTGCTTCTGTTAATGGGCTGGCATCAGTTTTGTCATAAACTGCGAAATCTTTTTGGTAGATCTCCATTATAGCGTTGCCCGCGCGACGAGCTAGGTCGATGATGTCTTGCTTGTTGGTATTTCTCATCTGAGTTCCTTTTGTGGGTTGTGATTTTTTTTATGTGTTCTTTAAAATGGCCAAATGAACGGGATTAATATTACACTGGTAACCCCTATCGCTAAGCTGATTGGAAGGCCAGCTTTAATGAAGTCTAGAGTTTTATAACCTCCTGGTCCCATAATCATTAGATTCGTTTGGTATCCTATTGGTGTTATAAAACTGGCCGAGGCGGCTATCATGATAGTGATTACGAATGGTAGGGGGTCCGTGTTTAATTGTTGTGCGGTCGCAATAGATATAGGGAACATTAATACGGCGGCTGCATTGTTGGTGATCAATTCTGTAAATATTGTTGTAATAAAGTATATAAGGGCGAGTGTTAGCCAGGGTGTGTAAGGTGTTAGCGATACAATGTTCTCCGCGATTAGTTGTGCTGCTCCAGTTTTTGTCATTGCGACGCCTAAAGAGAAAGATGTGGCGATTACTGTGATTACGTTTAAATTGATACTACGGCGAGCTTTGGTCGCAGTTATACATCTGGTAATGATCATTGCGGCAGCGCATAGCATGGCAGCTTCTAGGATACTTATTATACCCGTAGCACTGAATAGAATTAGACATAGTAATAGTGCTAATGCAATTGGGGCTTTCTTAAAGTTTGGAGGGGTAGAGTTGTTAATTGCACTGACTAGGAGAAAGTCTCGGCGAGAGCGATATTGGTCAACAAAGCCTTCACTTGTTTCAAGCAAAAGGGTGTCACCAATTTGAATTTTTATATTTCCTATTTTACTGTTTATGCGATGCCCTTTGCGAGATACAGATAATACGGCGGCTTGGAATCTACTGCGGAATCTGGCTTCTTTAATGGTTAGCCCAAGGCCTATGAAGTCGGGCCCTATGACTGCTTCTACTAGGCAGCGCTGATTATGATCAATCTCGAGTGTATCGGCTCCACCCTCGGCGGGTTTGAGTCCGTGTATTTTTTGAAGTTCACGCGCGCATTCGGGGGAGCCAATGAATACAAGGGTGTCACCAGCATAAAGTTGGGTTTCAGATCCTACGGCGGATAAAAGTATGTTGTCTCGACGTATTTCAAATAAATAGCCGTGTTGTAAGGCTCGTAGTCCTGCTTGCTCTATTGATTTTCCAATTAAATCGCTTTTATCTCTAATGAGCATTTCCACGCCGTATTGGCGAACGTTGTCTAATTTTTCAAGTGAGCTTTTTCTATTTGGAAGTAGAATCTCTGAAAAAAGGATTAATAAACCTCCTCCTATAATGGTAATGGGTAGTCCTATCCACAGTAATGAGAAAATGTTCAAGTGGATGTTAAGCTGTTCCTGGAGGAGCCCGTCAACAATCAAGTTTGTACTTGTGCCTATGAGTGTGCAAGTCCCGCCTAAAATAGCTGAATAGCTCAAGGGGATCAGAAGTTTGGATGCCGGTTGCTTTATTCTTTTAGACCAGTCTTGTATGGATGGGATGAGCATTGCGACGATAGCAGTATTGTTCATAAATGCACTAAGAAGAGAGCTTGGTATTGCAAGTCTTAATAGGGCCCCTTTAAGCCCTTTAGGGGTTCCAAATAAATATTTGCTCAGCCATTGAATAGCTCCGGTTTCTTGTAAACCAGCAGAAACTATGTATAAGGTTGCGATAGTAATAACTCCCGGGTTAGCAAAGCCAGCTAAGGCTTCGTTAACGGTAAGTATTCCGCTAATCATCAAAACGCCCATGGCGCCTGTTAGTATGAGGTCTGCAGCTATTTTTGTGGTGGCAAGGGCAATGAAAACGCTAAATACTAGTGCTAGTGTAAACAAAATTTCCATATTGATCTTCGACTTATACTTCTGTGCATGATTTCTATGAGTATGTTGGTCTGGCTCTATTGTACTTGTTTTCACTAAGTTTTAATTCGAGACAAAATAACTTTTATAGTTGAGTTGAGATACTACGTAATAACCTTTAACATCTCAATCTTTAGAGTGCTAAATAATCGTTGGAGCAATTAAAGTGCTATCGGTCAATGAATTGGCGATTAAGAAGCGCGAGGCAATTCGTTATCGTTTGAGAGGCTTAAGTTTGGCTGAGATTCGAGGTGCGACGGGGTTGTCAGTGCCAACAATTGTTAAAGCCTATGAGTCGTTTCGGCTGCATGGGTGGAATGGTGTAGGTTATGAAGTTCGCGGTCGCAAATCCTCAGAGTTAAGGGCTAACTGTAACCAAAAGCTCTTAAAAAAAATCTTAATGAACAGCTCGAAGACCTTATTCGGGTTTTGCAGAACAGACGATTTGCTGAGGGGGTATTTGAAGAATAATGTTCAGTTGAGCAAAAAAACCTTGTTACGGAGGCTTAAAAAGACATTTGTTGAGCAAAACAATCGAGTTTTGTTTGAGCAGCTTGACCAGGTCCTCAATGAAAGCTGTCCTGCTAGTGGGCGTAAAAAAGTAAATATAAAGTGTCTGGTGCTTGGTTTTTACCCTCAGAATGAGGGTTGTGTGTTTTATGTCCAAGATAAAAGGGGGGAGCGACGTTTTTTTTGGGCTGAAGAACAGCTGTCTGAAAGAACTCTAATTCAGCAGCTAGATCGGTTGATACTTTCTGATTATATAGGTTCTCAATTGGCTATTGTAATAAAAACCGACTGTTTATCCAGATACCTCCAGTTGCAGTCTTGGAGAAAGCAGCATGAAGCTGAGTGTGAGTTGTTTGCTCAGTGGGATTTAAATCAAAAATTTAATGTATAATTCAGAAAGCATTAAAATATGAAAAATAATGGAAGAAGGTACGTATATGTTGTTAACACACTTACAGCGTCTTGAAGCGGAAAGTATCCAGATTATGCGAGAGGTTGTTGCTGAAACGGAAAATCCCGTTATGTTGTATTCTATCGGTAAAGATAGCGCGGTTATGCTGCACATTGCTATGAAGGCTTTCTATCCTTCTTTACCGCCTTTTCCTTTATTGCATGTTGATACTCGTTGGAAGTTCCAGGAGATGTATCAATTCCGCGATAAAATGGTGAAAGATTTAGGTTTAGAATTGATTACTCATATCAATCCAGATGGTATTGAAAAGGACATTAACCCTTTCACTCATGGTTCTGCAACTCATACAGATATTATGAAAACAGAAGGCCTTAAGCAGGCGTTGAACAAGTATAAGTTCGACGTGGCATTTGGTGGTGCTCGTCGAGATGAAGAAAAGTCCCGTGCAAAAGAGCGTATTTTCTCTTTTCGTACATCTGACCATCGTTGGGATCCGAAAAATCAGCGCCCTGAAATTTGGAAGCAATATAATACTCGTAAGAACCCGGGTGAATCTATTCGTGTTTTTCCTATTTCAAATTGGACTGAGCTGGATATCTGGCAATATATTCACCTGGAAAACATCCCAATTGTACCCCTGTATTACTCAAAAGAGCGCCCTGTGGTGGAGCGTGACGGAACTTTGATTATGGTGGATGATGAGCGTATGCCGCTAAAAGAAGGTGAGGTGCCGATGATGAAAAATGTCCGTTTCAGAACGTTAGGCTGTTATCCACTAACTGGTGCTGTGGAATCAGATGCGGACACTTTGCCATCCATTATTCAAGAAATGCTATTGACCAAAACATCTGAACGCCAAGGCCGTATGATCGACCACGATTCTGCTGCATCTATGGAGAAGAAAAAGCAAGAGGGGTACTTCTAATGGCTCATGTATCTGATTTGATCGAAACGGACATTAACCAATATTTGGAGCATCATCAGCATAAAAGCTTATTACGGTTTATTACATGCGGCAGCGTGGATGATGGTAAAAGTACGTTGATTGGACGCTTGCTATACGATTCAAAAATGCTGTTTGAAGATCAGCTTTCAGCTGTAGAGTCGGACTCTCGTAAGTTTGGTACTCAAGGTGAAAATATTGACTTTGCTTTATTGGTAGATGGTTTAGCGGCTGAGCGAGAACAGGGTATCACTATTGATGTGGCATATCGCTTTTTCTCTACGGATCGTCGCAAATTTATCGTGGCTGACACTCCTGGGCACGAGCAATATACCCGCAATATGGTGACAGGAGCTTCCACTGCTGATGTGGCAATTTTAATGGTGGATGCTCGTAAAGGTATTTTGCCACAAACTCGTCGTCATAGTTATTTAGTTTCTTTGATTGGAATTCGTCATATTGTTGTTGCCATCAACAAGATGGATTTAATGGATTATTCAGAGAGAGTCTATTCCGAGATTGTTGAAGAATACGCTGCATTCGCTAAGCAAATTGGAGTTGAGAATGTTACCTTTATTCCGATGTCGGCATTCAAAGGTGACAATATTACATCACAAAGCGAAGCCATGGCTTGGTATCGTGGTACAACTTTAATGGGTTTCTTGGAAACGGTTGAGATTGATGAACAGCGTCTGCAAAAACAAGCTTTTCGTATGCCAGTTCAATGGGTAAACCGTCCGAATTTAGATTTTCGTGGTTTCTCTGGGCAAATCGCAAGTGGTGTTGTTTGTCCTGGTGATAAAATGCGTGTTTTACCATCAGGCAAAGAAAGTAGTGTTGCTAGAATCGTAACCTTGGATGGTGATTTAAAGCAGGCTGTAGCGGGCCAGTCTGTTACCATTACACTCGCGGATGAAATAGATGTTTCTCGTGGTGATATTCTAGTTGAGAGTAAGCAGCCAGCCGAAGTGGCGAAGCAATTTGAGACCACGATTGTTTGGATGCATGAAGATGCTTTGATGCCAGGTCGTACCTACTTGATGAAAGTTGGTGCCAAGACTGTTTCAGCAACAATCACTGAAATTAAACATCAGGTAAATATCAATACTATGGAGCATTTGGCGGCAAAGCATCTTGAGTTGAATGGCATCGGTGTGTGTACTGTGAGCTTGGATCAGTCAATCGCATTTGATAAGTATTTAGATAACTCTGATACTGGTGGCTTTATTCTGATTGACCGCTTGTCTAATAATACAGTTGGTGCGGGTATGATTAGCTTTGCGTTGCGCCGTAGCCAAAACATCATAATGCAGCATGTAGATGTGTCAAAAGAAGCGCGATCTCAGCAGAAAGCACAAAAGCCATGTGTTATTTGGTTGACAGGATTATCAGGCGCAGGTAAATCAACTATTGCAAACCTTGTTGAGAAGAAGCTTTTCTCAATGGGTCAGCATACTTATCTACTGGATGGCGATAATGTGCGTCACGGCTTGAATAAAGATCTTGGTTTCAAAGATGAAGATCGTGTGGAAAACATCCGTCGTGTAGCTGAGGTTGCCAGGTTGATGGTTGATGCAGGGCTTATTGTTATATCTGCATTTATTTCGCCATTTAGGGCAGAACGAGACATGGCAAGAGACTTGTTTGAAAGCAATGAGTTTGTTGAAGTGTATGTGCATACTTCTTTAGAAATAGCTGAAAAAAGGGATGTTAAAGGCCTTTATAATAAAGCAAGAAAAGGGGAGCTGAAAAACTTTACAGGTATTGACTCTCCTTATGAAGAGCCAAATGAACCGGAATGTAAGTTAATGACACATGACAAGACTGCAGAAGAGTGTGCAGATCAAGTTGTCCGTTATTTAACTGATAATAAGTATATTGTGCTTTAGTAAAAAGGAGAATTTTAAATGGATGCAAAGAAAATAGCGGTTGTTTCTAATTATTCCGAAAAATGTGGGATAGCCCAGTATACTGAAAATTTACTAAATGGGTTTAATAGACATGATCCATCAATAGCTGTAGATGTATTACAAATAGACTCACACCTAATGAAAAGTAAGAGGAAAATACATCGCAAACGGAAAGTTGATCATATTAAAGAAATTGCGGCGAAACTAAAGCAATATGACGCTGTAAATATTCAGTTTGAAAATGGTATTTTTGGTTCAAATAACTTGGAAGTGCTAAGGCATATCAACATACTTGTTTCAAGTACGGATAATGTAACAATCACAATGCATACTGTTGATTATGGAAGTGAAAATGATATTAATTCTGTTGATATAATCAAACTGGCACTAAAGTTCAAGTTTAAGGCCGCATTTGGTGGTGTATATAGAGTATTAAGGTCTGGCTTCTTAGATCAATTTATGAAGTTGATAAAAAAAACTAGTGGTGTGAAGTTAATAGTGCATACGAAGAGGGAGCAAAAAAACCTTTCAAGTTATTATGACTTTAACCAGGTTTATGTTCATCCTCTAGCCTTTACAGATAAAGAAGAGCGTGAGTCGTTGCCATTAAGGGATCATGTTCTAAAAGGGTATGGGATAAGTGATGATGATGTATGCATATCAATTTTTGGTTTTATATCAAAATATAAAGGGCATTTAACAGCATTAAAGGCGCTTTCTTTATTGCCGGATAATTATAAAATTTTGATCGTAGGGAGTCAGCACCCTGCATCAGTAAAAAAAATGAAGGAAATTGATGGATATATCGAATCGGTGATCAAACTTATAAAGACAAATGAATTGGTAGATCGGGTGGTCTTTGCTGGTAATGTCACTGATGAAAGACTCAAGGATATAATGAAACTATCTGATGTCTCAATTTTTCCTTACTTAGAAGTTGGTCAATCAGCTTCTGGGCCAGCGAGCATGCAGTTAGAGTTTGGCGGAAGGGCTATATATTCAAATGCACATGTCTTTTCAGAATTAAATAAGTTCTGTGGTAATGAAATGGTTATGTGCGATATTGGTAATTATGTTGAGCTATCTGGCCTAATTGAAAGGCTAATGTTAGAAGATGATTTAAAAGATAATACTTTTAATAAAAATCACAGTTTAAAAACAAATGTTCTTTTTTATAAAAAGGTTTTATTGGGAGATGGTCAGTGAGTGAAAAAGTTTATTTCATGCATGTTCCGAAGTGTGGTGGAACCTCAATTCATCACTTGATAGACAATAATTACGATCAAAAAGATGTTTATACTAAGGGGCTGGGGGTACTATCTAAACAAGAAAAAAATATCGATATTGATGGATTTAAGGTCTACCATGGTCATACTAATGTGATAGATCGTATTGGTGAAGAGTTTAAAACGTTCACTATTCTTAGGGATCCAAAGACGCGCTTGATATCGCAAATAAATCATTGGTTAGATTTTACAGAGAACGAAATTCACTCCGGCCCTAAAGAAAATGTTGCAATTAAATTTGAAATGCAAGAGAGAGGTGTGTCAGGTTTTTTGCAATCAAGTGATCCAAGAATTCTGAAACTCTTTAAAAATGGAATGACGAAAATGTTAATCGATTCGTCTACCGTAAAGGGCGTCAATGGGTTAAATGACCTAAGTGATGATGAATTATTGGAAAAAGCTAAATGTACATTGGATAGACTTGATTTTGTTGGTGTAATAGAAGAACTTCCGAAATCAATAGATTGTATATGTGATTTATTTTCTTGGTGTCCACCTAACAATTTAATACACTCGAATAGACGAGATTCGTCTAGACTCAAAATTGATAAAGATATGGAGTCTCAGATGGAATCTTATTTAAATGTAGATATAAAAATATATGAATATGCAATGATGAAATTTGAAAAATTCTACGGTGAATTTGAGTCAAGACAAAAACAATGGGCAAGCTCAAAATACCTAATGAATAAAAGTCTAACATTTAAATATGGTGATAGAGATCATATAGTTAGCATAGTTGATTTTGAGAAAGGTCACAAAGCAATAGGCTTTCATGAGCGAGAAGGGATTGATCTACGAAAAATTTATCGATGGGCTGGGCAATGTGATGAAAGCAAAGTCTTCTTTCCGTTACCTAAAAAAAGAGGTAAGGGGGATTTTGTTGTTGAAGTGTATTCGATAAGTAGAATGCAAGAAAAAATGTTTGACGTATGTAGGTTTTTAATGAATGGGACCTACTCCGATTCAGTTAAATTTATAGGCTCTAAAGATGGCTTAGATGTTTTTAGAGTGCGGTTTAAAAATATTCCAGATAACTATGGGGTAGGGGAGTTTACAATTTATTCACCACTGCTAATCAGTCATAATGACCTAGATCCAAATTGTCCAGATAAGAGAAAAAAATCGATCGCAATTAATAAAATTGAAGCGAAATATGAATGATAAGATAATTTTTATTCATCCCTTCAAAGTTGGAGGGACTTCGCTTATGTCGTTTATTTCTAATAATTTTGATTTTGAAGATATACTCCCGCAGGACTATTTTAACCATACATTTGAATATCTAGGACAGGAAGAATTGCTGAACGAGAGAGCTTATGTTATGGAAAAATACAAATTGATAATGGGGCATCTTAAAGGGTGGTCTGTATTCGAGAAGAATGACTATTATAAAATAAGCTTGTTACGAGATCCTGTTAAAAGAGTTATTTCTAGATATAATCACTTGAAATCCACCCCGGAACAAGATTATATTCGATCATCAGAAGCGCAAAAAAAAATGATAGATATCGTCAGATCAAATGATTTGAAGGATGTGCTTAAGTTAAGCGATGAAAATATAGATTTTAACTTTAAAGATCATCAATTCAAAATGTTATCTAGTGGTGAAAAAGATAAAAGTATAGATGAGATTATAGCCAGCTTTAATATGATTGGTGTCCTTGAAAAGATTGACGCTTTTTATACGGCTTTAGCTGATAGATTTAATTTAAATTATCAGCTAAATAACTCAGCATTAAATACAGGGAATTACTCATATCTTCTAAATCAAGAAGTTCGTGAGGAAATAGAAGAATTTAATAAAAAAGATGTTATTCTTTACAATGAGGTATGTAAGCTGTGGTAAATGAGAGAGAGATAATTAAGTTCTTAGTCTTTGCTAAGTTAAGAAGTCAATTTACCCGTACGAAATTAGGATTTTCTTGGTTATTTATTAATTGCTTCTTGCATATAGTTATCATTGGTGTGGTTTTTGGATACATATTTAGCCCAGATAATATAATTGGACATTTGAAATATTTTAGCATCAGCTACACAGTTTGGTATGTGTTTTCTTCTATGGTATCAGAGTCCTGTATGATCTGGCCCTCAAATGAAAAGTACATAAAAAACTCTGTTGTTAATTTATATGTTTTTTTGTATGCACATGTTGCTCGTTTTATATTTATTTTGTGTTTAAACTTACCTTTTCCAATTGTTTTGAATTATTATTATGGAGATATTGCTTTTTTAAATGTAGTTTATTCCGTTTTGGGTGTTATCTTGTTTTTATTTTTTGGTTTCTTACTCTCAGTTGTTTTAAGTTTTCTAAATTTGAAAGTAAGGGACTTTTCTCGTTTTATGCCTAATGTATTGCTACTGACATATCTATCAACTCCTATATTGTGGCACGTTGATAAACTGGGAGATAATCGGTGGGTTGCGGAATACAACCCAATATTTCATGTTCTTGAGTTAATAAGGGCTCCATTGCTGGATGGGGTTGTGCCTTTTGATTCATATATAGTCGTGGCTTCTATGCTGATTTTTTTAAGTATTATTAGTTACTCTCTTTACCAAATTAATAAAAGAGATATAGCTTTTTATGTGTGATGATATTTCGATTTCGTTAGAAAATGTTTCATTGTATTACCGTATCTTTGAAAAAATTGATTACAATGAGAAAAAAATGACCTCCGAACTTGGAGGGCACTTTCAGAAAAGAAAGAATAAGGTCGTTATTAAAGCGTTAGATAACGTCTCTTTTACCGTTAGAAAAGGTGAAAGGGTCGGTATCCTTGGACATAATGGCGCTGGAAAAAGTACATTGTTACGAACAATGGCTGGTATTTATCAACCTCAGGAAGGAAAGGTTTATAGAAAAGGTATTGTAAGTGCTGTTTTTGATAAAATGATGGGTATGGATCAGGAGCTTTCAGGTAAAGAAAATATATTTGGGCGTGGGGTGTTTTTAGGTCAAACCAAAAGAGAAATTCAAAATATTTACGAAGAAATAGTAAACTTCACTGGTTTGGCAGAGCATATAAATATGCCGATTAAATATTACTCCCCTGGAATGAAAGCAAGGTTAGGTTTTGCGATATCGACATCTTTTAAACCAGATATTCTTTTACTGGATGAGTGGCTTGGTGTAGGGGATGCAAGTTTCCAAGAGAAGGCCAGGGAAAGAATGAAAAACTTTGTTGAAGAGGCTGGTACAGTTGTTCTCGCTTCACATAATATGAAATTAATTGAACGAAACTGTGACAGAATAATAACTTTTTCTAAAGGCAAACTAATTGAAGCTTGATTAAGCAATATGATTTGATTTTGGATGAGGAAAAATTATTTTTATACATCGAGAAATCTTGAGGAAACTGCATTTTAACGGTTTTGGTCGAAGAGTGTAAGGGTTTGTCAATAATAAAAAGCCTGGCCATCAAGATTGAGTAAATAGATTTGAGCCTGTAAGTGATTTGCTTGATGTTAGGAGGCATCAGGGGGGGCTACATACCTAGGAAATGACCCTAAAATTGAGCTAAGGTCATTCTAAAAGTTTGCTGTAATTAGAAACCCTTTTAGTCGGTTAGTTTCTGCATACTTTTCGCCTCATCAAATTTTAAATAAAGGAAGTGATGAGTTTATAAGAGAAGAGTATATAAAGATCATAATCAAGCAAAAACTCAGAGGTTTTATTTACTTAGGGGATGAAAAGTTGGATGAGAATATGGATTTAATCATCAGATTTGCGTCTATGAATGAAGGGTTTGACGAGGAGAGAAAAAGTTAAATCTAAATCCTAACTCCCTGTGTTAAATCAGGGATGCGAAGTTATCGAGACTATTATGATGAGATTATCGCTTTAGTAATTAAAAATTTCAAAGAATAAATTGAATTTTTTAACTATAGTTTTTAAGTCTATTGGAGCTCTATGAATATAGCTATTGATGCACGCCCCCTGTCAGTTAGTTTGACAGGTATAGGGCGTTATTTAGACTGTTTACTAAAATCTTTACTAAAATTAGATACAGTAAATACTTATTATTTATTTTCAGATAGAGAGCTAGTTATTGACTACGCCGAATTTAATAATGTTGTGGTAGTTGTAGGTGGTTCAAAAGGACGCCTTTCAGGTACTCTTTTCGCTCAAGTGTTTTTTCCATGCTGGGCAATTAAATATTCAATCGATCTGTTCTGGTCACCTCGCCACCATTTGCCTCTACTCTTTATTCTTAATAAAAAGTTAAAAAAATTTGTTACTGTACATGATGTAGTCTGGATACGTTGTCCAGAAACAATGAGTAAATTGGGGTTGCTGCTTGAGCAGCTACTATTTAAACCCAGTTTACAACTAGCTCATAAGGTTTTTGTGCTCTCTAAATTTACTGAGAGTGAGCTTTTGACTTGCACTGATGTAGCGCCTGAGAAAGTTGTTAATTCTGGTTATGGGGCGATTACATTTAACTTAAACCCCAAAAAACACTATGGGGAATCAGACCCTTACCTTTTGTTTGTAGGAACGATTGAACCTAGAAAAAATATTGGCAATATACTTGAGGCCTTTTCACTGTTTAGAGTTCGTAACAAAAATATGAAGTTAATAATTGTAGGGAAAGAAGGATGGAATATTGATTTAAATAAACTTCTTGTTAAAAATTCACTAGGAAAAAATGATGTGATTGTTAAAGGTTTTGTAGAAGATGATGAGCTTAACATGCTGTATTTAGGTTGTGAGTTGCTTCTAATGCCTTCCCTATATGAGGGTTTTGGCTTTCCTGCTCTCGAAGCCTTGATGTTAGGTAAAAAAGTGGTGGTGAGTGAAAAATGTGCTATTGCTGAAATGTCTCATTATAATGCTAATGTAACAGTAACTAACACGGATTCACACTCACTACTTGAGTCTATTAATGAGGCGCTAAGTAAGCCTTTTGATTCAAGAAAAAATATCTCCCCTGCAAGCTGGGATGATGTCGCCAGAAAATTCCTTAATCAGATCAAATAGGACTCTTATTCAACTTTCGATTTTATGCACCTTTTTGTTTAAACTCAAGGATATGAAAAATCAGTAATTGACTTTAAAATTTATAGAAAAATAAGGAATATTAGAGTTCGTATAGCGCTAGTTTATTTCAGCGCATCTCCTTTACCCTTGCCAAGAAGGGTTGAATATATGTATTTAAAATACATAAATAAATTTAAGTTGTTAACTAGGGCTAAGTCTAGCTCAGTTAAACAATGAGGGGTGGACATATCTACATTGTTAATTTGTGCTAAGCCTGTTATTCCAGGTCGAACCCTAAAAATACTACTTTTACAGCGTTCTTCTATTAGCTCTATTTGGTTGGGAAGACATGGCCTAGGTCCTACTAGGCTCATATCTCCTTTTAGGACGTTAATTAATTGTGGTAGTTCGTCTAATTTAGAAGCTCTTAAGAAATGACCTAGTTTTGTTATGCTTCGACTCTCGATTAAGTGAGTGGCTATTGATGGGGTGCTAATAGGCATGCTTCGGAACTTATATAGAATGAAAACCTTCATGTCTTTACCAAGACGTTCTTGCTGAAAAATAGGGGAGCGATTCTCATGAAAACAAACCAGTATCAATATTAAGAATATCGGAGAAAGAAGAATTATTCCTAGGATCGAAAAAAAAACATCAAATACTCTAATCATTTTTACGCTCTAAATTATTTGTTCTGCTGTAAGTAATCTTGGACTGTAACTTCGATAGCTTCTTCAAAGGTAACTGGCGGGTTCCATCCCATATTTTTTGCTTCTGAAATGTCTACTGTTAAGTCTTCAAAAAGACGATTGTATATGCCTAATTTTTTGCAAAGGGAAAGTATAAAAAATATTATTCTACGAGGGGCTGGTATTAGACATATGCTCTTATTCATTTTCTCAGCTATCATTTGTAATAAATTAGAAGTGGATACATTATGATCATCGGAAATATTAAGTAATTTTGATTTTTTAGATGGTTGGCTAGCAACAAAAAAGATAAAATCTATTAAGTTACCTATATATACGAGGCTTCTCTGGTTGTTTATCGACCCTAAGGGGAGTGGAATTGGCCAACTTGCAATTTTAAGTAAAGTAAAAAAGTTCCCTTTTACGCCTGGCCCATATACCAGCGGCGATCTAATAATGATTATTTCCATATCGGTTGACATTTTTTGTAGGGATTTTTCTGCTAGATATTTGCTGTAATCATAACTGTTTTGCTTTGCCTCAGTAGAGGCAGTGGAGCTTATTAATTGAGCTTTTACAGAACTGAGAAAAATAAATTTCTTCACCCCTGCTAAAGATGCTTGTTGTGCGAGATTTAAGGTGCCGAGAAAATTAGTATTGTTAAAAGTGTTATGCATTTCTTGTTTGTCATCATCAGTTGTTGACGTTTTGGCTGCACAATGTATAACGCACTCTACTCCAGAGAAAGCACCAGTCCAGTCAGTTTCAGAGTCTATGTTAGGGGCAATAAAGTCTTCTGCATTGTTACTAAACCTCTTTACTGTCCGTACTTTTACTCCTTTCTGTTCGAAATGGCTTTCAACTCTAGAGCCTACATAGCCAGTGCCGCCTGTTAGCAAGATTTTCACACTAAGAAATCCTTGATATTGTCTTGAAATAGATACATATTTTTCCCTTGAGGGTTGGAATCAGATATAGTTACTATATCTTCATTTAACGGGCTGTGTGTTGCTTGATGTACGTATTAGTTAAAAATCTACTGAATACCAAAAGACAAAACAAACGTATAATTAGTATAGTATATGACATATTTGCAATAACTGTCTCTTTATACTTAGCAGTTTTTTTTCGACTGGGCACTACAGAATTTACTGTTGGTGTTGACGAACTTTTCAGTTGGTTGGTTACACTTTTAGTGACAATTTGTTGCTTTATTAAGTTGGGCATGTATAGAGCTGTAATCAGATATATGGTTTTTCCTGCCATTGGCCATATGTTCATCAGTGTCATGTTGTCATCGTTAGCCTTAAGTCTTTCTGGTTTTTTCTTTCAATCATTTGTCCCCCGTAGTGTGCCATTCATATACTCAGGTTTGGCTCTAATTACACTGGGTGCTCCTAGGGTTTTCTTTCGGATAATTTATTACAACCACTATAAAAGACAGAAGCC
The DNA here is from genome assembly GCF_052747885.1 of Marinomonas dokdonensis. Lineage (NCBI taxonomy): Bacteria > Pseudomonadati > Pseudomonadota > Gammaproteobacteria > Oceanospirillales > Oceanospirillaceae > Marinomonas > Marinomonas dokdonensis. The sequence continues at coordinate 827,426 of NZ_JBRAND010000001.1, read as the reverse complement.
AAACGTGATTATTTATGGTGCTGGTGCGACAGGCAGGGATTTAGCCCATTCTTTGCTTCATGGGAACGAGTATCACCCAGCGGCTTTTATTGATGATTATGCGCCGAAGAGTGGTCAAATTCTAGCGGGTGTTAGGGTTTATAATTCTTGTGATTTTGCCCAGCTCCAAAAACTATATCAGCCAGTTAAACTACTTTTGGCAATTAATAATATCAACAAAGGAGAGCGTCTAAGGCTTCTTGATAAAGTTTCACATTGGCCTATAGAAGTTCAATCCGTACCATCAGTGGAAGATATCGCAGCAGGAAGGGCTGATGCAAACAAAATTAAAGATCTTGATGTTTCTGACCTGTTAGGTCGAGCACCAGTTGATCCCGACCTGGAATTGTTAAAGAAAAATATTGTTGGGAAAGTTGTACTGGTAACTGGTGCTGGCGGTTCGATAGGGTCTGAACTATGTCGTCAAATCGTACTTCAAAAGCCACATATGCTTATTTTATTTGAATTAAATGAGTTTAATTTATACCAAGTAGAGCAAGAGCTTCAAAATACTAAATTAAAACAAGGGCTTGATACAATAATAGTTGCTATGCTCGGATCGGTTCAAAGGAAAAGTGAACTTGCAAAAATCATGTCGAGCTTTAAGGTACAAACTGTGTACCACGCAGCAGCTTACAAGCATGTCCCTTTAGTTGAAAGTAACGTTGTTGGAGGAATTCGAAATAATGTTTTTGGAACATTAGCTTCTGCTGAGGCTGCTATATCTGCTGGTGTTGAGCATTTTACCCTTATTTCAACAGACAAGGCGGTTCGGCCCACGAATATAATGGGGGCCACAAAAAGGATGGCTGAGCTTGTTCTTCAGTCATTGTCCACCCAAGATCATAATACCAAATTCACAATAGTTAGATTTGGAAATGTTTTGGGCTCATCTGGGTCTGTGGTTCCTTTATTTAAGAAGCAGATAAGAGTGGGAGGACCTGTAACGGTTACTCATAAGGATATAACTCGCTATTTTATGCTCATTCCAGAGGCTGCCCAACTTGTAATACAAGCCGGAGCGTTAGGTGGTAGTGGTCAAGTTTATGTGTTGGATATGGGAGAACCAATCAAAATATTAGACTTAGCAAAGCGTATGATTCACCTATCTGGCTTGAGAGAAAAAGATGACTCAATGAATGGTGATATTGAGATTCATTACACTGGATTGAGGCAGGGTGAGAAGCTCTATGAGGAGTTGTTAATTGGTGGTGTTGTAGAGGGCACTTCCCACAAAAAAATAATGACGGCTAAAGAGTACTCTTTGGCCTGGGAGGAAATGAAAGTTTTGTTGGATGAATTAATCTTATATTGTGATGAAGGTATGGTAGAAGAAATTTTGACTCTTTTGAAAAAAACACCAACTGTTTATATGCCGAACAAATGAAAATTTTACATGTGTATAAAACTTTCTATCCAGAAACATTTGGCGGAGTAGAGCAGGTTATTAAGGCTATTTCTACGGGAATAAGGGCTAAAGGTGGAGAAAGTCGAGTTTTGGCCACAACATCAGGGAGATCTAGAGTTTTTGTTTGTGAAGGGGTTGAGCATCACCTATGCTCATCTCAAGTAGAAGTCGCATCTAATACCTTTTCTTTTGAACTTTTTATAAAGTTTAAAGAACTTTCAAATTGGGCTGACGTCATTCATTTTCACTACCCATGGCCAACAGGTGATTTACTGTCGCTTGTTTCGAATAAGAAAATGCTAGTCACTTATCACTCAGATATAGTTAAGCAAAAAATTCTAAAGTTTTTTTATCAACCATTGGAATATATTTTCTTAAATAAAGTCGACCTGATAGTTTCCACGTCACCTAATTATGCAAAAACCAGTAAAAACTTATTAAAATTTTCAGATAAAGTAGAGATAATTCCATTAGGCATAGATCATGAGTGTTACCTTTCAAAAAATAATGAGTGGGAATTAGATGATGAATTTAATTTTTTGGGGCAGGGCTATTTTCTTTTTTTAGGTGTTCTTCGGTATTACAAAGGGTTGATGTTTTTAATTGAAGCGGCTAAAGAGACTGGCGCCAGAGTTGTAATAGCTGGGGATGGCCCAATGTATGAAAAAATAAAAAATAAAATTGAAGTTGAGGAAATAAAAAATGTTATTCTTACTGGTTTTGTTGATGAAAAAACAAAGCTAAAGTTGTTGAAGAACTGTAAGGCCTTTGTATTTCCTTCCCATTTAAGATCTGAAGCGTTTGGCGTATCCTTACTTGAGGCTCAGGTTTTTAGTAAAGCAATCATTTGTTGTGATATATCCACGGGGGCTAATTATGTTAATGTTCACGGTGTTACAGGTATTTCAGTTGAACCTGGAAATTCTGCACAGTTAAGTGATGCTATTAATTTACTAGAAAGGGATGTCGGGTTATGTAAGAGTTATGGTAATAACGGATACAATCGTTTGATGTCACTCTTTACTCTTGATCGAATGGTTGGTTCGTATGACCGGCTATATGAAAAAATGATCAATAATGGCTAAACTATCTGTCTTTACTATGCCCTCTTCTAAGCGTATAAAATAAATGGAACGACTATCTAAGGATTTTTATGACAATATTATTTCCTCACTTACCTAAGACTGCAGGTCAAACTCTTGTTAAAAATATAAAGATGTATAAAAGTGTTGGTGATGATTTCTATCATTTAGCACCAAATGGACGTATTCGTGATAATTTAAATAAACAGTTGGAGTTAAATAGTTCATACAATGGTTTTGTGATTTTCGGTCATAATGTTGACGAGGGGCTGCTTTTAAAGGTTTCTGATCCAAATGTGTCTCTTCATACTTCTTTGAGATCGCCCTTAGATCGAGTGATTTCTAGTTATAACATGAAGGTCAAAGCCTTTCCTGAATTAGGTGATGATAGTAAGTTAGAAAAGTATGTAAGTAAAAGGCATTCATTTATTTGTAAGTGGTATTGTGCTCTTTTTCCTTCTTTTATTTCTAACCCTTTTGACTCTTGTGTTGATCAAGCAATATATATTTTGGAACACTTTTCTGATATTTATTTTCAAGAAAATATTGATATTGATTACGAGAGGTTTATGAATCAAATTGGCGGAAGCTTTGATGCTTCTGTGTCTAGAAATCGTGCTGGCTCAAGCTATAAGCAAGTTGCTCATAGTGAGGAATTTTCTAGTTTTAAACCCCTTTTAAATAATGACTATATTTTATATGATTATTTCAAAGGTGAAAAACATGCGAAGCGTAATGAGTTCCCTGAAATATTGTCTTATCACAAGTGGTATGACTCAATATTTAATGTGCTTCAACAGGTCAAAGGGGTTTTAAATAAGGAAGCTTTAAATCCATATAAGAAAATTGATATTGATAGATTTATAGGGACAATTAAAGAATCAACACAGGACGATTTAATATTGAGCTCTATTATAAGTGAGGACGAACCTTTCTTTAAAAATGAGTTTTTGCTGTCTATTGATGATCTTGATTCTATCGATTCAATGAATATTTTTGATATTTTTAAATATATTCCATTCAATAAAATTAAGTCAACTATAGCTAAAAGCCCATTGTCTAAAATTGTGCTTGATGCCTCAAAGTCTGAGTCTAATGAGAGTTTTTTAGATGTGGAGTCGGATGCCTGGCTGGATGTATGCTCTAGGCATCCGCTTGTTGCTTTAAAGAAGTCCCGTATTTATGAGAAAAGTGGAGACTTTATAGAGGCCGAAAAGCAACTTCTCAAATTGTGTAAGTTAGCTCCACACCAAGAACGGTCTTTTATTTCTCTTGCTAAGTTTTATAAAAAGCATGGAGACAATGAGGATAGCTTTAGGAAATGTGTTGATAAAATTTTAGATCTAGATCCTGACAACAAATGGGCTAATAAAAATATTAGGTGATTTTTTCTGATTGTCAGTCGTTATATCGTTGCATTGTGAGTTAATTTGAAACTAGATGTTTATTAACTACTTTTGTTTGTTTTCTTGTTTTTTATAATTCCCCGGGTTTATTTATGACTATTTTGTTTCCTCATTTACCTAAGACAGCAGGTCAAGCGCTTGTTGAAAATATAAAGGTTTTCAAGAATGTTGGTGTTGACTTTTATCATCTGGCCCCGAATGGTCGACTTCGTGATAATTTACAAAAGCAATTAGAGTTTAATGACTCATACGATAGCTTTTTAATTTTTGGTCATAATGTTGATGAGGGACTGCTTTTAAAGGTTTCTGATCCAAATGTGTCTCTTTACACTTCTTTGAGATCCCCCTTAGATCGAGTTATTTCTAGTTATAACATGAAGGTTAAAGCTTTTCCTGAATTAGGTCATCATAATGAACTAGAAAAATATGTAAGTAAAAGGAATTCGTATATTTGTAAATGGTATTGTGCTCTTTTTCCTTCTTTTATTTCTGATCCTTTTGATTCATGTGTTGAGCAGGCGATTTATATTTTGGAACACTTTTCAGATATCTATTTTCAAGAAAACATTGATCTTGATTATGAAAGGTTTATGAATCTAATTGGTGGAAAATTTGATGCTTCTTTGTCCAAAAATCGTGTAGGGGAAAATTATAAAGAGGTTGTTCGGAGTGCTGATTTTTCTGAGTTCAAGCGGTTTTTAAATGATGACTATGCTTTATATGAGTATTTTAAGAATAAAAATAGTGTGAAGCGCAATAGAGTTCCTGAAATATTATCTTATCATAAATGGTATGACTCAATATTGAATATCGATCAGCAATCTAAAAGGGTCGTAAGTGGTGAGCTGAATAACTTGGCGAAGGAGGGTACGATTTATAGCCGGTTAGGGGTGATTAAGGAGTCAGTAAAAGATAATCTAATACTGCATTCCATTATGAATGAAGATGAGGTTTTTTTTGAGTTTAGTTTTTTGCAGTATCTTGATGAGCTTGAATCTATTGACCCCATTGATTCTATTAATATACTTGATATTTTTAAATATATTCCATTCGATAAAATCAAGTCAACTGTAGTTAAAAATCCGTTATCTCAAATTGTTCTTGATGCCTCTAAATCTGAGAGTGCTAAGAGTTTTCTGGATGTCGAATCGGATGCCTGGCTGGATGTATGCTCTAGGCATCCGCTTGTTGCTTTAAAGAAGTCCCGTATTTATGAGAAAAATGGAGACTTTATAGAGGCCGAAAAGCAACTTCTCAAATTGTGTAAGTTAGCTCCACACCAAGAACGGTCTTTTATTTCTCTTGCTAAGTTTTATAAAAAGCATGGAGACAATGAGGATAGCTTTAGGAAATGTGTTGATAAAATTTTAGATCTAGATCCTGACAACAAATGGGCTAATAATAATATTAGGTGATTTTTCTGATTGCTAGTCGTTATATCGTTGCATGGAGTGTTATCTTGCAACTAGACGTTTTTACTACTTTTGTGTGTTTCCTTAATGTTTCATTTCATAAAAATTAAGTTTTAGCTATTTTTAATTTTTATATTATCTTGGGTGTATTTATGACAATTTTGTTTCCGCATTTGCCTAAAACAGCAGGACAAACTCTTGTAGAAAATATAAAATCCTGCAAGGGGGTTGGTGATGAGTTTTATCACCTCGCTCCAAATGGAAGGGCCCTTGATGCATTAAAAATGCAGCTAGAGTTCAAGGATTCGTACAATGATCTTATCCTTTTTGGGCATAACGTTGATGAGGGGTTGCTTTTAAAGATTTCTGATCCAGATGTTTCATTGTTTACCTCCTTGAGGTCGCCATTAGATAGGGTTATTTCTAGTTATAATATGAAGGTTAATGCTTTTCCAGAGCTGGGTAGCCATATTGAGCTGGAAAATTATGTTAAAAAAAGGCACTCGTACATTTGTAAATGGTATTGTGCTCTTTTTCCTTCTTTTATTTCAGATCCCTTTGATCCATGTGTTGATCAGGCAATTAATATTTTGGAACACTTTTCAGATGTCTATTTCCAAGAGAAAATTGATGTTGATTATGAAAGGTTTATGGCTCTAATTGGTGGAAGTTTTGACTCTTCTTTGTCTAAAAATCGATCGGGAATATCATACCCTAAAAACACTACTAGTGAAAAAAATTCATGTTATAAAAAATTTTTAAAAAATGATTTTATTCTCTATGATCATTTTTATAATAATTCTAATGTAAAAAGGATAATTCCAGATGAAGTCTACTCCTACCACAAATGGTATTTGTCGATTTTAAATAAATCTAATGCAAATGTCGCTATATATAATAATAAGAATACATCCGAATCTGATAAAGTAATTGCTTATGAAAGGTTGGAAAGTCTCAAATCATCTACTAAGCAAAGTAAAATTCTGACCTCCATTTTAAAAGACGATCACAGTTTCTTTGCTTTTGAATTCTTGGAGTGTATTGATGATCTTGAAGAGTGTGATTCTATGAATATATTTGATATCTATAAATTTATTCCGTTTGATAAAATTAAGTCAAAAATAGCTATTAGTCCATTGTCTCAGATAGTGCTTGATGCCTCTAAATCCGAGTCTGCTAAGAGTTTTTTGGATGTTGAGTCGGACGCCTGGCTGGATGTTTGTTCTAGGCACCCTCTTGTTGCTATTAACAAATCTCGGATTTATGAGTCCAATGGAGATCTAGTAGCGGCAGAGAAAGAACTTCTTAAATTGTGCCAGTTAGCCCCACACCAAGAACGCTCGTTTATTTTTCTTGCCAAATTTTATGAAAAGCATGGAGACGATGGCGGTAGGTTTAGGAAGTGTGTTGATAAAATTTTAGACCTAGATCCTGATAATAAATGGGCTAGTAATAAATTAGGTTGAATTACGTTGATTGCGATCTATTGATTGCTATTAGAGAGTTGAAACATCCAGTTAGCAGTTTTGATCATATCTTATTGCTGATGAGTAGTTAGTCCAGCTGGAAAGCAAATCACTTTTTAAGCCAGTTTAGTAGTGTCGAGTTTGTGATTTAGAGATGCAGACCAGACGTTTTAAAATGAAAAATGATACTCTAAAAAGGTTGCAGATCTATCAGTGTAAACGTATTTTAAGTCTGTGTTAATTCCTCAGCTCTAAGAGAGCTTCCTGCTAATCACTTATGTAAGTTTTCCCGTAAGTAAGAATTGTCGCTGGTAGCTTATGGTTATAGTTTTGGTCTCAGATTAATCATAGAACGAACTGTTTGGGTGGTGCGCTTTTTTTAGGTGTCATATTACCAAGTGGATACCAGTACTATGGTGTCGAATGCTTCTAGTCGCTAAGCAATGAAGTAACAAATTTATCATTTGTTACTTCTGAAAAGTAAGAACCCATCAAAACAACAGCCGCTGCTTCCGCTTAAAGCCGTAGAACTGTATTCCAAAATATAAAATCGCTGATGAGTTTGACTTATAACTCAGATGGTCATAAAAACACCATCAAATTACCCTCATTTGAGGGTATTAAAAATTCTTAAATCTTCGAATAATAGGTAAATATTATGCAGTTTTAAGGAAATAAAATGAAAAAGTTGGCTTTCTATCCTGTTGCTTCGCTGTTTTTGTTTGCTTGTTCTTCCAATGACGTCCAGGAAACTTCAATTGGTGATATTCCTGAGTGGGTTATGAGCCCAAGTATTGAAAATGGAATAGCAGTCAGTGATTGCACTATTTATTCCGGTAATCTGTCTATTGACCGCAAGCAAGCGATTGCCAATGCGCGAGTATTGTTAGCCGCAGAAATTGAATCTAAGGTTGAAAGCTTAGATGAAACTTATACGGACAAAAACCAGATCGATAACGAGTCAACTTCTGGAACATCTTTCTCAAGTGTTTCACGACAATATGTTAATCAAACTTTGAATGGCAGCCGTACCTTAAAAACCGACATTATTGATATTGATGGTCAAAACAATCTTTGTGTGATGGTCGGTATAGAAGAAGGAAGAACCAAAGAGCTATTTGATGCCATTGTTAAAGCGAGCGATAGAAAACTATCTGCTGATGATGAAGCAGTTTTGTACCAACAATTTAAAGCTCAGCAAGCTAGAGAGCGACTTGATGCTGCAGGTGCTCGTTTTAATGGATGATTTTAACGCATGATAACAATATGCCGGTTGCTCTTTAGTTTTATTGTTTTTTTAACTTTTCAAAGCTCTGTTTCTGCAGCGGATACTTTGGCGACTTACAAGCAAGCTGTGGATATTGCTGACAGTCGAGTGGAGGGGGCCAAGCAAAGCGTTATTGACGAGTCCAACGCTTTAAGTCGTGTTAAGAGTATAAGTGAGAACCTCAGTAGAGAATATGACGATGCAAAGAGCGAGTATCAACGACTTATTAGCTTTGATGCGGAAAATCCAGGCTCGGTAAGTTTTGAGCAGCTTTCTGCAAAGCGAGCAGAGAATAGTCGTGCATATCTTGCTTATCAAGAGTCACTTGGAGAGGTTACACGGGCTGAGGCTCAGCTAGCAGAATCTGCTCGAGCGTTAAGACAATCTGAGATTGACCTTAACACTGCTATCTCAGCATTGAAGAGTGCTGGAATCGAAGAAGTGGAGCGTAGGGTAAGTCAACAAAAAGATGCTTTTGAAAGGCGTCAGGTTGTTGAAGTTAGCTTAGATTATTTTTGTACCGAAAATGAAACCTTCAAAACTTGCCGACAAGCGGCTATTCAAAAAGCAGATAGAGAAGCCATCGAAAAAGGTGCGGTAGTAACAATTAGCTCCACCACAGAAATACGTAATTTTCAAATTTCATCTGACAGTACGACAAGTGAAGTGAATGGCAAGATTATTGATAGACAAAATGTATTGATGTCCCCTGTTATGGGCGGTGAGTATGGTGGTATACATTATGAAATGCGCGCAACGGTTCAAGCATATCTGCCAGACTCAATGTTACAAGGTTTCCGAAGTGAAATAGCGCTTGAGGTTTATGGAAGACATATCAATTACTTTTCACGACAAGATTCAAGTGAAGGCGTCTCCTCTGATAATGATTATTTAGCTGAAATTGAGCGTGAACACCAAGCTAGATTAGCAGAGGCTAAACGTTTGGAAGCTGAGGCTAAACGCTTGGAAGCTGAAGCAAGAGCTAAAGCGGAAGAAGAAAGAAGGTTAGCTGAGCTAGAAAAACGGCAAGCTGAAGAAAGGGCTGCGCAGGCCTTGCGCTATAAAGAGCAACAAGAGCGACTGTTAAAGAAAAAAATTCGAGCTCCAGCAATTGTTTTCTAAGTATTAATTAATATAAGGAATGTTTATGAATACGAAACTTAAAAGCTTACTTCTGATAAGTGCTTGTTTTCCTGTAATGTCTTATGCAGGGACCAGTTCCCTCACTGTGGGTTTAGGTAAAACAAATTTCGAATTGAATATACCAACACGTACAAACTCTAATTTCACGTCTAGTGACTGGACTGATTTGAGTCTAACTTTTGTCGGTGTTAGTGACGACGGTATTTTTTTTAGTGCTGACTATCGAGTAGCGCAGAGCGCAGAGCATACAACTTTCACCGATGATTTAGGTGAAAAAGCGCCTTCTGATTTAGATGATACTAGGTTAGGAATATCTGTTGGTGGGGAAAACTTTTATGTTGGCTACTTACAATACAGTACAGACATCTTGGCTCCTGACACCCGAACTTCTGGTGCAGGCTCTGTAACCTATGACTTGCAAGGGTTCACAGCTGGTCTAAAATTCCAGACACCTCTGGGTACACAAGGCCATGTCTTCCAGTACGGTTTTGGTGGATTGATGGCTGATGCGGAATTGTCACAGGCTTATATCAATAGTACGTACACCTATGATGTAGACTACGATAGCACGTTTGGTTATTTTTATGGCTTTGGTCTTGCTGGTCCTCTAGGTACATCTGGCTTGGCTTATTCAGTTAAGTATGAAGTTCAGAAAATTAATTTTGATGCTATTTACGATAATGATGCCGTCGAATTAGAAGATGAACGTTCTCGTTTGAGTGCTAGTTTAACTTACGTGTTCCTATGATCAGATATTGTATTTGTTTCTTCGCACTTTTGTTGGTTGCCTGTAATAGCCAGCCAACAAAAGACAATGAGGTCGTAAAACCAACTCTTCCTGACTGGGTAACTTCCCCACCTAATACGGGAGAGTTGGCAGTAGCGATCGTTCCGAAACAGTCTGATCCTGAACAGCAGTTGAGGGTTGCTATTCTTGAAGCCAAAGCTCAGCTAGCTAAGAATCGTTCAGTGCAAGTGAGTAACGAGCTTGAAACGGTCTCGAGTAGAAATGGGTCAAATATACACTCAAGTTATATCTCAGATCGTGGTGTGCACAAGTCGTTATTAATCACAAATTTCTCCGATGCTAAAGTAATTGATGAATATCATGCTGAGAATGGTGACTTATATATCTTATATGGGTTCTCACAATAATATTCATAGAAACACTAATAAGGATGTAGTGCTGTGGTGGCTCAATTCGAACAGGGTGATGCATTAAAGGCTGAAGCGATTGTAGAAACCTTGCCTTTACCAGCGATCATTTTATCGGATTCATTCCATGTTATTTACAGCAATAATTTAGCTAAGACGTTTTTAGCCGAACAATCAGACCTCCTAATTGACAATAATTCATTAGTTTTACATTCATCTGAAGACATAGTTTCGCTCGAAGCTACTATCGCTTTAAAGCAAAGCAAAGAAATCCTAATCAAAAGGAAAGATGGCGGCCCTGCGTGGGTATGTCATGTTTCACCCTTATCTCAGAGTCATGAGGATGGTGAGTTATCTTTATTGGAGGTTTTGAATTATGTTCAAAATAAAATACCCTCCGAAAAAATGATCATGGAGTTCTACAATATATCTTCAGCGGAAGCAAAGCTATGTGTTCATTTGCTGGAAGGGCTCTCATTAAAATGTATTGCGAATAAAACCAATAAAAGTGAACTTACCCTGAGAACTTATCTTAAACAGATTTATCAAAAAACAGGCTTTAAGCGTCAAGGTGAGTTGATTAGTAATATTCTGATTACTTTTCTACGCTAGTTCCCTAACATCGCTAGATTGTGTGTGAAATTAGTTTTGAATCATAAAGATTAAAACATAAAAAAACGGCCGATATTTTCATATCGGCCGTTTTTGTTTATGCGATTAGCTAAGCTTATTCAGCTGCCTCTGCTTTTTCGATCTCATGCAGTTCTACCACAAACTTCAATGGTGAGTTTGGCGGGATAGGGCCTGTGCCGCCAGGGCCGTAGGCAAGATCAGACGGGATGTATAGCTCGTATTTAGAGCCAACAGACATCAGTTGTAGGCCTTCAGTCCAACCAGGAATCACTTGGTTTAGTGGGAAGGTAATAGACTCACCGCGTTGGTAAGAGCTGTCAAACACTGTGCCGTCAACAAGGGAGCCTTCGTAATCCACTTTTACGGTATCGGTAGCGCTGGGCTTGTCACCAGAACCTTCGGTGATGACTTTATACATTAGGCCAGATTCAGTTTTCATCACGCCGTCTTCGGCTTCTTTTTCGCTCAACCAGGCGTTGGCCTTTTCAGCTTGTTCTTTAGCAAGTTTTTCTTGCTCAGCTTGTGCCGCTGCGGCTTGCTCTTGTTGGTAAGCTTGAATGGTGCTTGAAACTTCTTCTAGGGTCATTTGACCTTCTTCACCAGAGAAAGAATCTTTGAAGCCTGCAACGAAGGTTTCCATGTCTAGGTCAGAAAAATCTTGCGCCATGCGAGAACCAAACATGGTGCCGATACTGTAGCCAAGTTTCTGTTCTTTGCTGTCTAGCGTTACTGATGAATCGTCCGCGTGCGCTAAAGAAACTGAAGACATTACTAGCGCCGCAATAAGAGTTTTTTTCATAAAAAGCGTTCCATTCGTTTATTGATTTATCATTTTGGCTTTAAAAAAGCGCTCGAGATAAGGTTTGATTTCACGATGCTTTAGTAAGCATTAATTAGGATGAAAACAAAGTAGAAACAAGGATATACGTTTTGTACTTTGCTCAATTCAGATCCGTTGATACTGTTCTAACATATTGCGGGTTGTTTATGCCAACTTTATGTTAAAAGCTTATCAAAGCGACCCCTTCACCTGCACACTTTGTTTGAGTTCCAATAGATTGAAAAGTTCAACAAAGTACAAAACGTGACGTCATCATAGACCCAGTATTTAGCGCTCAGCAAAGGCTTTTACACAATGATTACGGTGTTTATCAAAGGACATTCTTTTACCGTTGGGATTTACAAAAACATGACGGTTGGGAGATGACTCTATCAGTAATGCTTTCAGGGTTGTAACAACTAAGAGTTCTCGTAATCCAAATTCAGGAAGTTCAGCATTAAAAGGGTACGCTATACCAATAGCTAGATTATCACAATTTTAAAGTAGGCCGAAACCTGGGCCTCTGTTTCAGAGCTTAGGAGTAAACAAGGTATGAGAGGGGTATCATTTGATAGATGGTGTGGCGAATATGGAGGTGCGGGATGCTACTGTGAATAAAAAGTGTGTTTTCATTTGGTTTGTTCAGTGTTTTCGGTCAGTGAAACAGCTGTCGGAATCGTTGAAGGAGCCCGTAAGACCAAATCCAATTTGATCAATGTCGTTAATGTAAGTCCAAACGGCAGATTTGCGTGAATACCGATTGCATAATGAAATTGATAATTTAAAAGTGAGAAAGGCGGTAAAAGTCAGCTTTTCCTTACTGACATACGGAGTCATTCGCGCCCTAGGTCAACTGCTAGGGTGATGGGAGGTGTAACCAATATGATTTTGTGAACTGGGTCATAAGTAAGTACTTGTTTGATATGCTTAAAGACTTAAGGCTATGTAGTTGAATGGTTATGGTTTAATAATCATGAAAATCGCATACAGACCATGGAGGTAAGTTGTCTTTAATTGGTGCTTATCTCTACCATTGACACCTATAATTATGAATTTTATCTGCATGCCTACAAAGATTGCTGTGCCTTTGTTACTAACTATGTAGTATTATGTTGTTCATCTTTAAGTGATCTTAAACCTCAGGCTTAGATGAAGCGTTAAAGGTGTAATCAGAGGCTATTTGTTCTTCACCTTTTTTGGTGTTTGGGGCGTTTATTGAGTGATATTGCTAGCATTTTATAATGCTTTAGTTTAAATGAGTGTGTTGTGATAGTGTGAGTGGAGTTCTTTTCGGTACCTAGTTACGCTTTCAGGAGTTAATATATAATATAGAGTTTATTGTTTTTTTTTTGAAGCATTTGACTGAATAATAAAAGTGGTCAATGTTATTTTTAAATGTAATTAGGTTTGAAGGTTTTAGATAGAATGAATTTGCTTTTTAATATTGAGGGCCAGGGCAGAGGGAGGGTAGAAAAAACTGGTTTTTTTTTATTGTGCTCTTTTTTTATTTTTTCTTTTATATCTAAGCCATTGATAAATATGACAGGGTTTATTTTGATTTCTCTGTCGATTTTTTATGTGGTTGCTTGTGATAGGGGTTTTTTTAAAAAAAATAAATATGTTCTACTTTTTTTGATTCCATACGTGTTAGGTTTTTTGTTTTCATTTTTATCGACGTCAGGAGCAGAGAGTGCGCTAGAGTTTTTAAACCGGTTTAAGTTTATGCTGCTCGTAGTCCCTTTGGCAGCCTTTGTAAAAAGCAAAAAACAATTAAAGATCGTTTACGCGATGTTTTTTTTGTCTGCAATGTTTAGCATTCTTTATGGTGTATTGGATAAGCAAACCTATGGAGGTTTTCATGGTTTTCATAAGATTGGTCGAACAGCTGATATGATGCTGATCGCATGTTTATCTAGTTTAACTTTTTTTGTTTATGATAAAAAAAATATTTTAATTAAAGTCTCTTTATTCTTGCTTGTTGGGATATTTGGTTGGGCAATATTAATGAGTGAAATAAGAGGTACTTGGTTAGGGCTGTTTGTAGGTTTTTTAATTATGTGGTTTTTTTTGCTGTTCTCAAAAGAAAAACTTCTCGCCATTAAAATATTGATCCTTTCTTTTTCAGTAATGCTTTTAATTTATATTTCAAATGCTGGAGGAATGAAAGATAATATCGGGAGGATTGGTGAACAAATAAAGTCAATATCAGCCACTGAGAATAATGAATCTAATGAAACTAGGATTCAGCTTTGGAAATCAGGTTTCGAGTTTTCTAAGGAGCAGTTCCTTTTTGGTGTTGGTGCAAAGCGAGCTGAAGAGCCATTTAAGAAATTTTTTTACAGTAAAGAAATCGACTATCAAGATAAATATAGTTATGCGATTAGATATCCAAACGAATTTCATAATAGCTACCTTCAAATTTTAATTGAAGCTGGCGCATTATTTCTCATTATGTTTATGATTGGTGTTTTTTTAGTAATATTTTTCTCATTTAAACGTATTAGATTGTCAGATGAAGGAAGCAAGAAATATTTGGTTTCTGCAATGGTGTCTTCGATTGCATTTATGGTTGCTCAATTTTTTCACAATGATCTTTACTCGTATGGTAGCACTGTATTTTACTTGGCTCTATTTAGTGCTTGTTTTATTATTAATCAACCCCTCGTATCATCTAGTCCTAATAAAAAAGGTTGAACAGTGAAAAAAGATTTTAAGGTTTCTTTAATTGTCGCGGTATATAAAAGAGTTGATTTTCTAACGCTTGTATCTAAATCTATTGAAATGCAAACTTTTAGAAATTTTGAGATTATCATTGCTGAGGATGATAGGTCGCCAGAGGTTAATGATTTTGTTCTTGACTGGAAAACTAAAACTTCTTTATCTATCAAACATATAAATCAAGATGATGATGGTTTTAGGAAAAATAAAATATTGAACGAAGCGTTGAGGGTGTCCAGTGGCGAATACACTGTTTTTATTGATGGTGATTGTATTCTTCATAAGGATTTTATCAAGGATCATGTGAAACTTTCTTCCCCGAGTGTTTGTAACTTTGGTCGAAGAGTGATGCTTACACAAAAAACAACAGAAAGTTTAATCGAAACTAACGACTTCAAGCTGCTTTCGCTATATAGACTTATATTGGCAAAAACTAGGCACCTTGAGTGTGCTGTGCACCTGCCATTCCTTATATCTCATAGGAAAACAGGTATGCTTGGATGTAATTTTAGTGTTTTACGAAAAAATCTTATTGATATTAATGGATTTGATGAAGACTTTGAGACCCCTTTATTCGGTGAGGATACGGATATAGAAAGGCGGCTACGTTTAAATAATATTAAGCTTAAATGCACGAAATTTCATACAATTCAGTATCATTTGCATCATCCGCTGAAAGATAGAAGTAGAGCTTGGGAGATTAGCGGAGAGCTTTATGATCAAAAAGTTAAGGAGGGAAAGATAATTTGTAATAATGGTTATAATAAAATAACTGATTAATTATTTCCTCCCGCATTTGTAGATCCCCCCTTTAGGGGAAAAGGTGCCTGAATTAAAGCCCTAGGCAATGATGAAAATTTGATTGGTTGCATCATTTCCGCCTGCTTTTGTAGGTCCCCCTTTAGGGGGAAAGGTGCCTGAATTAAGCCCTAGGCAATGATGAAAACCCGATTGGTCACATCATTTCCGCTAATCTACATGTCGCGATTAATCACACGATAGAATCGGGTGATGAGTATCATCGCCAGTAGGCTGAGTCCTGCCCCGAGGCCAAGGTAGAAGCCGCGCAGTGAAAGGGTTTCTGCCCAAGGGCTGTAGTGAGATAGCCAGAAGCCAAGGGGCATACTTAAGCCAAATAACGAAATACCAAAGGCAAACATGGTCGCTCGGGTATCGCGCACACCGCGCAGGGCTCCGGTGTAGATAGTTTGCAACATGTCTGGTAGCTGGTAGCTGGCGGAGATCACTAATATGCTGGCCGCTAGGGCAACAACTTCTTGATCGCTGCTGTAGATCAATGGGATCACATCATGAAAGCTTTGGGTGACGATGAAGCAAACGAAAACATAACCAAGGCCAAGTTTGGCGATGATGCCAATGCGTTGTTTCGCCCCTTCAGGACCTTCTTTTGACATACTTTTCGCCACTACGATAGCCGCCACCGCACTCATGGCCATGAGAGGAGTAAAGAGGAAGGATACATAAGACATAACAATTTGCCCTGCGCCTAACGCCACGTCCCCAAAGGACGAGATCAGCCACGTCATGGAGGAGAACAAGCCAATTTCAAAGGCAAAAGCAAAACCTGCTGGTGCGCCAACGCCCAATAGAATGCCGAATTTATGTGTGTATTTCAGTACTAGTCGGGTGAATAAAGGGCGTTTGTTGAAGAATCGGTCGTAAACGAAAAAGAACAGCACAGCCAAGTACAAAGACAAACAGGAAGCAATCGCCGCCCCTTGCGCCCCCATAGCAGGGAAGCCAAGCTTGCCGTAAATCAGCACGTAGTTAAAAATGATGTTCAGCACCAAACCAATGCTTGCTACCAATAAAGGTAGGCCAGGGCGACCAGCCGCTTCGAACAGGTTTTTATAGGAAGTCATTAGCGCCAGCATAGGCAGGGCAGGGGCGAATAAGTACAAGTAATTGACTGTCACCGCTCGGGTTTCGGCTTCTTCGGCCATCAGTTCTGCGAAGTAGGGCAAAATAGTCACGGTCAGGGCCGATGCGACTAAGCCTAAGATGACAGAAAGCCCCACCGCTTGAGACATATAAAGGTTGACCAGTTTTGCCTGACGGCCATGTAGGTGGCGGGTAACCAAAGGCGTTAAACCAAAGGTGACACCGATCAGGAAGCAACCAATCGGCATCCATAGGCTCGATGCTAAGCCAACCGCCGCCAAATGCTGGGCGCTGTAATGCCCCAACATTATGGTATCCACCACGCTGATCGACAGCTCCAGTGTGATGGTTAAGACCATAGGGAATAATAAATGAAGAATTTCTTTTAACGCATCAAAACGCTTAACCACACCGTACCACCAACAATCCATGAGACCTTGAACAGTCCATTCCAATCTTTAGATTTCACTACTCGACGTGATTTTTGTAAATAACGACCTAGAGAAAAAACAAGGCGGTAATTTATCACTACCGCCTGCATAATGCACCACACCTTGGCCATTTTGCCATGCAAGCCATAGACTGGATTTTAGGGCGGTCGCTCACCTTAGAATGCGCCTGTTAACTTGCGCTTGTGACCGATTCACGACAAAATGCCGCCTTTCATTTTTTACCAGTCTAGGATGACTTTCATACATGACAATTATTGCGACACTTGGGCCCTTGCTGCTCGCACTTTTATTGGGTTATTGGATCAACCTAAAGCCACTAACTCCTAGCCGAGTCGCCAGTGGTTTGGAAGGCTTGGTGTATGTCATTCTTGGACTGATCGGTTTCAGCCTTGGCGCATTAGACAGCCTTCTCGATAAACTGCTTATCGCTGGTTATCAAGCCTTTATTCTATTGCTTCTTATCAGCAGTATTAGCCTAATCGCCTTGTATTTTAGTGGCAGATGCCTTGGTGGACACCATGCTGGCGAAGACGCTCAGCAACCCAAAGACAGTGGCGTAAGAGCCTTAATGGATGCCCTGAAAACCCTCGCTTGGGTATTTGGTGGCATCGCTTGCGGCTATCTAGGAAAAGACTGGGCTAGTCATGTGGATGAGCTCGTCACGGGCCTCTTATATGTGCTCTTGTTTTTGGTAGGGTGTCAGCTGCGCCAAGGTAATTATCGACTGCGTAAACTCTTCCTCAACGCCCAAGGGGTGATTATTGCTGGGGTGACTATATTCACCACCTTATTAGGCGGTTGGTTGGGGAGTCTAATATTGGGTTTAGACTGGTATCACGGATTAGCCGTGGTGTCAGGCTTTGGTTGGTATAGCTTGTCTGGCATTTTAATCACAGGGCTTGGCGACCCTGTGCTCGGCACCACCGCGTTTTTGCTCGACCTTGGTCGTGAGATCATCGCTTTAAGCCTTATTCCACTGTTGGCGCGTATTAATAGCCACATGTCCGTAGGCTATTCTGGCGCAACCGCCATGGATTTTACCCTGCCTATCTTAGGTAAGTTCCATGGGGCGCAGATCATCCCTGTGTGCATCGCCAGCGGTTTTATCATGAGTATCCTAGCGCCGATTTTGATTCCGTTGTTTATGGGGATTGGGAAGTAGGCTGTGCCTACTCAGCCTGAGGCTGGTCTATGTTTTGGGTTTCTCTAAGGCAAGGTGATGCTCTATGCCTTGAATCTTGTCTTCTGCATGGTGGTTCACATACAGCACAGTCGTTTGTGATGCCGCGCAAATCTTCTCGATAAGCGCTAATACTAATTGGCGGTTCATATCGTCTAGGCCAAGGCAAGGTTCATCAAGAATCAGCAGCGAAGGGTGCTTCACCATGGCTCTGGCGATCAGTAATAAGCGTTGGTCACCATAGGACAGTTTATTAAATGGCTGATCGGCACGGTCCGACATGCCCAATAATGTCAGCCATTGATCGGCGATCTTCTTCTGGCTATCGGTGGATTTAGAATACATGCCAATGCTGTCGTAAAATCCCGAAATAATGACGTTCTTGCAGCTGGTGCTGACACGATATTCCCACTGTAAGGCGGTGGAAACATAACCAATAAACTGCTTAATCTGCCAAATGCTTTCGCCCTTGCCACGCTGAAAACCAAACACAAAAATGTCGTTCACATAACATTGCGGGTGGTCGCCGGTAATCAATGACAAGACACCCGTTTTACCGGAGCCATTCGGGCCACTCAACTGCCAGTGTTGGCCGGGTTGGATGGTCCAATTGAGCTTATCGACAATGACAGTATCGCCGTATTTAATGGTCGCTTTTGTTAATTTCACCAAAGGCTGGTTAGGGGCGAGGGCAGGAAGCTTGGCATGGACATCTGCTGGTGGCACTTCTAAATCTGTGGTTTTCAAGTGCAGCAATTGATAAAGCTCATTAAAGGCGGCTTCATCTTGTTTATCGACAGTAAAGGCCAGTTCCGCTTGATCATCCGCGAGCTTGTTCATAAAGGCTACATGGCTGATAAAGCTTGGCATTTCATCAAAGCGGTTCAATACCAACACCATAGGCGTAGTATCCACAATGGACGCCAAATGCTC
Organism: Marinomonas dokdonensis; assembly: GCF_052747885.1. Lineage (NCBI taxonomy): Bacteria > Pseudomonadati > Pseudomonadota > Gammaproteobacteria > Oceanospirillales > Oceanospirillaceae > Marinomonas > Marinomonas dokdonensis. The sequence goes on along the minus strand of NZ_JBRAND010000001.1, from coordinate 808,410 downwards.
TTGTAGCATGGCCAGTGTGTCCGCATCTAAGCCATCGAAGGGCTCATCGAGTACCAACAAATCTGGTTGATTCGCGAGGGCTCGAATGAGCATAACCTTGCGGGTTTCGCCGGTAGAAAGCTTACGAAAGGCTCGATCCAATAAGGCGGTTAAACCAAACTTTTCCACCAAGCTGGCTGCTAGCTCTTTATCGCAACAATAATCGAAAATCATCTCACTGACAGGTGTGCCAATGGCGATCACATCCATAATGTCGGCGTCGTCTTTTTTCAATTCCGCGGCAATCAACTGAGCTTGGGCTTCAAAAGAGACTAATTCAACCTTAGTAGGGCGATGTTCAACCTGACCTTCGCTTAGCTCACCAATGCTCGCTAACACAGCGGCCAGTGCAGATTTTCCCGAGCCATTGGCTCCCGTAATCACCCAATGCTGGCCGGCAGTAATGGCCCAATTAATTTTGTTGAGAGTAAATTTTTCATCAAAATGAACAGTGGCGTCGTGAAAGGAAATTGCCTTAGCAAGCATAACGGGGTCTCATTGTTAGGGTGAATGTATCTGACAGTGCTGGAAAATTGCCGAATTGTCAGTGGCGGCCATAACTGGGCCAGTTAATGATGTTAGAAAGGCCTCTAAAGCTTGTTTTTTTGTCGCGCTTAAATGCAGCGGGCGTAGAATTTTTTCTCCGTCTGCATGGAGCCTTTCTTCGTCTAGCTCAGAATAAAAGTCGATAACCTGAGCTAAATTATTCAAGCTACCATTGTGCATATAAGGAGCGGTTTGTGCCACATTACGTAGGGATGGAATTTTAAATTCTCCCCAATTTCGGTGTAATAACTGCAAATGACTGGTGCGTAGGCTGTTGTTTTTCGTTTCATCGTCATTGTATTGGCCAAGCAAACTGAAAGGATCGTCCTTTAATGATTGTATACCTTGATAGCGGCCTTTATCGACACCCTCTGCCGTAAAGAAGCGCACGCCAATATCACCAAATTCACCGCTGCTAAATTGTGGTCCTGAATGGCACAGCTGGCAGCGACCCTCGCCAATAAAAATCTTTAATCCCTGTTGTTGCTGGATCGAAAGCGCGCTTTGCGCTGGCACAATTGGCTTGTCATTAGCGGATGATGCTAACAATTGTTCCCGAAAATGATCGAACGGGCTGGAGCCACTGCGAATGGTTTCCTGATAACTGGCCAGTAGTTTTCCTACGCTAACCAGCCAAGCTTCTTGATCTAACGAGTCTATGGTTTGCCCTGTGGTTTGTTCAAAAGCACATTGGAAGTACTTGTCTTGCTGCAACTGGCTTTTTAGCCGAGCCAAGTCTGTGTGCATCTCGCTGGCAGACAGCATAGGGCGAATGCTTTGTGACCACAAACTATCATGTTCGCCGCCCCAGCCATACCAAGGTCGATGAGCGAGGTTTAGCAAGCTGCTGGTATTTCTATGTAACGGATTTAACCCTTTATTTAGGGCGATGCCGTCTTGAAAAGCTTGCGTTGGCTGGTGGCAGTCGGCACAAGACAACTCGCCTTCACGAGACAAACGACGATCAAAAAATAGCTGTCGCCCTAATTCGATAGCTTGAGCTTGTTGTGAAAATCGATTGCTTGGTTCGGCTTGTGGTTCGATAGGCCAAGGGCCAAAAGAACGGATAGTGGTGATTTCTTGGAGGCTGTAGGTCACTTCATCTTGCTGGGACGTGTCAGCGAAGCTATTCATGGCAAAGAACTGACTGGTCATCATCGCCAGTATCATGATCCAAGCTTTCATAAAGACAAATCATAGGCAAAATGTTGTCGCTCACCCGTGGGGTTGATTGAGACTTTTAATTGCCAATCCCCCGGCATGTGAAACAGAAAACCAGTGCCCAAATATTGCCCCGGTGCCGACATGCTGAAACGTGGTCGATAATTCATGCCATGATTGTGAGCCGGCATAATGGCGGTGGCATCAATGCTTCCTACATAAGGCTGTTGTGCATCATCGCATACATGAACGACTAGACTGTGCAATTGCCCCACCTGTACGGCTTCTGGTTGAAATTGCACGGCCATACTATAGCCATTGTTTTCTTGCACCATTGCTGTGTCGCTAGCGGCTGAGCATATAGAACCTTCCGCAGCATTAAGTCCAGTACAGCAAAGCAAGCCTAACCAGCCTATGGCTTTCACGGCATCGCCCACTCAGCTAACGCCATGGCATTTTTGTAGGCGATTTGCTCTGCAACGTCTTGAGGGAGGTCCGCCAACCAAGATCGGTTCCATTGGGCGTGGTCAATAATGTAATACCAGCGTTCGGGAGTGAAGGTGTCTGTGCCCACCATAATTCGGTCAGGGTGCGCTAAAAATAACGTGCGCCAGCGCTCATCTACCTTGTCGTTAAAAGCGTGCTCGCTACGAAAGGCGAGATCCGCACTGAGAGTGGGGTATTTATCTAGCAAGGCCGCAATGGTTTCTGGGTCATCAAAGCCAGAGTGCGCCCATAAAATTCGCGCTTTGGGGTGTTGAACAAAAACTTCCTCTACCGCTTCGGCATCGCCATGTAAATGCAAAAAGATATGGTATTCCTTGGCCAGCTCTACCACTCGGCGAAGCACTGGCAGCTTGGCATCATCACCATATACATGAAACTCCCCAATGCCTGCGTACGTATTTTTGGCCAGCAGATTTTCCAGCATAGGAATCACAGTCTCATCGTGCAGCCAACTGGCCGTCTCGCCGCGCTTACGGTAAGGGCGCAACACAGGCACAATCAAATCTGGTGCTTCCTTATAAAGTAACTGGGTGCCTTCATCACTGGAACTGGAAACAAAAGCTTTGCTCAAGCCCGCTTCACGAAGAATGCCAATAGCTTTTTCGGGAGGCGTAACCTGCCAAGCATCATGGCTGTAATGAATGTGGGTATCTATCAAAGGTGTCTCTGCCTGAGCCGTACTCAGACTGAACGATAAAACACAGCTTAACAACGAAGCGCTTAGATACTTCATTTCTTTCTCCCAATGAACGATGACATTGCCTGTATGAAAAACGACCTTATGCTGAATTCATTTTGCCAACTAGACACCCAAAAGCCAATGGTTATATAGCTTTTAAACATGCCTGTCTTGTTAAGCACTTTTTGGTAACATCATTTACGCGCCACATGTAGGTCCCCCTTTAGGAGGAAAGGTGCATGAATTAAAGCCCTAGGAAATGATGTCACCCTGCTTGGCAGAATGATTTCCGGCCCGCATGTAGGTCCCCCTTTAGGGGGAAAGTACCAGAATTAAAGCCCTAGGCAATGATGAAAAACCGATTGGTCACATCATTTCCGCCTGCGACTGAAGCCGCACCTACGAGGGGCGGTGAAAGGGCTTCTCTAGAGGTGCCTGTCCTGTTAAATTTTAAAAGGTGCCTGTCCTGTTAAATCAGCTTTACAAATTCCTCGTAATCCTAGCTGACGTTTGAGTGAGAGAAAGTATCCTCATTGCGGAAAAGTGTGCCTCATTGTTCAGTAGCTATACTGTCCCTCAGACTTGCCCTTACCCATAGAAAATTCCCTAAAGTCCAGTAACTATGGGGCTTACAAAGGTGCCTGTCCTGTTAAATTAGCTGCAAAAAAATCTTCTAATATCCGATCGGCACAAACAAAAAAGCCAAGGCATAGAGCCTTGGCTTTTGAAGTTTTATCTTTTAATTAAAGATTAAACGATTTTCTTCATGTCAGCCATGTGGCCACGAAGTACGGCACCGATTGCTTCAACTGGGTGAGAACGTAGTGCTGCGTTTACTTCGATTAGACGAGCGTTATCAACACCTGTGTCGTCTAGCTCTAGGCCTTTACCGATCACGTCAGTTTTAATGCCTTTCATGAAGTCGCCTAGCAATGGAAGACAAGCGTGGTTGTATAGGTAACAACCGTATTCCGCTGTATCAGAGATAGTCGCGTTCATTTCGTAAAGTTTCTTACGAGCGATGGTGTTAGCGATTAGTGGCGTTTCGTGTAGAGACTCGTAGTAAGCAGACTCAGCAATGATGCCCGCAGCTGTCATAGTTTCGAAAGCAAGCTCAACACCGGCTTTAACCATAGCAACCATCAAGATACCGTTATCGAAGAATTCTTGTTCAGAGATTTCTACATCGCCAGCAGGCGTTTTTTCAAAGTTAGTTTCAGCTGTTTCTGCACGCCAGCCAAGAAGGTTTTTGTCATCGTTCGCCCAGTCTTCCATCATAACGCGAGAGAAAGTACCGTTGATGATGTCATCTTGGTGCTTGTTGTACAAAGGACGCATAATCACTTTAAGCTCTTCTGCAAGATCAAATGCTTTGATCTTAGCTGGGTTAGAAAGACGATCTAGCATGTTGGTCACGCCGCCGTATTTCAATGCTTCAGTGATAGTTTCCCAACCGTATTGGATAAGCTTAGACGCGTAACCTGCATCAATACCCTCTTCAACCATTTTGTCGAAGCAAAGGATAGAGCCAGTTTGCAACATACCACAAAGGATAGTTTGCTCACCCATAAGGTCAGATTTAACTTCGGCAATGAAAGAAGACATTAGAACGCCTGCTTTGTGACCGCCAGTACCTACTGCGTAAGCTTTCGCTAGAGCAAGACCTTCGCCTTTAGGGTCGTTGTCTTCGTGAACTGCGATCAGTGTTGGAACACCGAAACCACGAACGTATTCAGCACGTACTTCAGAACCTGGGCACTTAGGTGCAACCATGATTACGGTTAAGTCTTCGCGGATTTTCATGCCTTCTTCAACGATGTTGAAACCGTGAGAGTAAGATAGGCAAGCGCCTTGCTTCATAAGCGGCATGATTTCGTTAACAACAGGAGTGTGTTGCTTATCAGGTGTTAGGTTCAATACAACGTCAGCCGTTGGGATAAGCTCTTCGTATGTACCAACAACGAAACCGTTTTCAGTCGCGTTTTTCCAAGATTGGCGTTTTTCAGCGATGGCCGCAGCACGCAAAGTGTAAGAAACGTCTAGGCCGCTGTCGCGTAGGTTCAAACCTTGGTTAAGACCTTGAGCACCACAACCAATAACTACAATTTTTTTGCCTTTAAGCGCATCTACGCCATCAGAAAATTCAGAGCTATCCATGAAACGACATTTTGCTAGTTGAGCCAATTGCTCACGTAGCGGCAAAGTATTGAAATAGTTATTAGACATTGTTGCACCTATTTTTGAGTTCGTTATCAAGTCATTATGAGGCTTGATAGGTTAATTTGGTTACTTAGCGGTTAGCTTAATAAAGCCGTCTTGCTAAGAATGATGCCACTATAAGCAAATGTATTCCTTTCGTAAATTGATATATTTGCAATATAATATCCCAAATTATGCAACGAAGGCACTGGTTAGAAAATTATGAATATTAAGATGTTAAAACACTTTTTGGCCTTGGCGGAAAGCCTGCATTTTGGCCGTGCCAGTGAAGAATGTCATATTAGTATTTCTGCCTTATCCCGTAACATTCGTCAGTTAGAAGAAGAGCTGGGAGTAACACTTTTTCACCGAGACAATCGTACAGTGAGCTTGACTCAAGAGGGCAGGCGATTCGTAGAATACGCCCGAGACACCAGCACCCAGTGGAACCTCATTCGCCATGAATTGACGGATCACTCGAAAATGCTGAAGGGTGAAATTAGTCTGTATGGCTCGGTGACCGCAAGCTACAGTTTTTTGTACGACTTACTCAGTCAGTTTCGTAATGCTCATCCAGGCATCGAAATCAAGCTGCGCACGGGTGACCCAGAGCATGCAGTCGCACATATTTTGGATGGCAAAGAAGATATCACCATTGCTGCCAAGCCTGCCAAAATGAACCGCAACTTGGCGTTTAAGCCCATCGCTATTTCGCCCTTGCTATTTATCGGACCGCTAGAGCAGCAGTTGCCGAATGTGCCAAGTGAAGCTCCAACTAACCCGGATGACTGGGCAAAAATCCCTATGATTCTTTCAGAAAGTGGCGTTTCTCGGGATCATGTGGATGAATGGTTTCGCCAGCAAAATATTACGCCACGTATTTATGCCCAAGTCACAGGCAACGAAGCCATTGTGAGTATGGTGAGCTTGGGTTTTGGTATTGGAGTGGTGCCGAAAATCGTTTTGGATAACAGCCCGCTGGTGGATCGGATTAAAGTCCTTGCGGTACAGCCAGAATTGGAACCGTACGATATCGGCTTGTTTGCCCTCCAAAGAAATTTAAAAAACCCCATGGTAGAAGCTTTTTGGAACTTAATCGGGTAAGTTTCTCTTAACGAGTTTTGTCTTTAGAAGGAAGGTTGTATGAAGCAGTTGTTAGATAAATCTATGTCTCGCTCTATAAATAGCTTTTCGTTCTTTTTTCTACTGATGTTATTTATCGTGATTGTGTACTCCGCTTACACAATAAATGAAATAGGTCGTCACCTACATGAAGTGGTGGAGGTGGATCTGCCGCTATCGGAAGTGATTGCCGATGCAGAAATGCTTCAGCTGAAACAGCATTTATTAATGGAAGTGATCCGCAGCGAAGGTGTCGAGTTTTTTGAAAACGATGCCTTGAGAAAAGAGTCGCTAGATGGCTTGAACGAATACAACGAGCATTTCTCCCTCCTACTTGAGAAAGCCAAAGGCACAGTACAAAAAGGTCTTACCATGAGACGCTCCGAGATCAGCGAGGCTGATCATAAAGAGCTATTGGCGCTGATTCAAAATTTACATCACGATCGCAACCACTTTAATGAGCTGGCCAATCACTTTTTTGAACAGGGTCATAAGACCTTTATTAGTCATTGGCAGGAGCTAGAGCGTAAAGACCAAGAGTTAGATGAACAGGCTTATCAATTACTCAAAGATGTAAATAGGCTCACATCCAAGGTGTCTTCTGAGGTGATTTCGCAAGGTCGAGAGTTCTTAATCGTCAATATGGTTTTAGTAGTCGCCGCTTTATTCATTGGGCTCTACCTTGCCTACGATATTCTACGCATGTTCCGCCAAAAAATGGCTCGAGTACGCAACCATGTGGATCTACTAAAACGCTCCATTGAGGATGGAGGGAGCAGATCCAACCCCAAAGAAAAGCGTTTTGGTGAAAGTTTTACCGATCTCGAAGAAGGGTTGAAAAGCCTAGTAGTAAAACATTCTAAAAAAATGCGTGACCAGTATGAGTTAGAAAAAGAGCTGATTGAATTGGCCACTAAAGACAAGTTAACGGGTGTTTTCAATCGACATAAATGGGATGAGCAAGCACGACAATCCATGAACTTCGTGAAGCTTGGCCATCCTTTTAGCATCGCATTGATCGACGTGGATCATTTTAAGCAAATTAATGACACGCTCGGTCATGATATTGGCGACCTGGTCTTACAGCAGTTAGCGACACAAATAGAACAATCCATTAGCGAGACAGACATGTTATTTCGCCTAGGGGGCGAAGAATTTGTGGTCTTATTCAAAGACACTAGGGTTCATGATGCGGAGCATGCTGCCGAGCGATTAAGGCTGTTATTACAAGATATGCGCCACGAAGAGTTGCCCAATATCACAGTCAGTATTGGGGTGACGGAATACCAAGACGGAGATGAACTAAGCGCTATCGTAAAACGTGCTGATACCTTGCTTTATCAGGCAAAAAACGCAGGCAGAAACCAATTAGCTGTTGGCTAGTCTCTAACCCAATCAAATAAGACAGGCACCTCTTGAGGCCTTTAATTTCAGGAGGTGTAATTATTTTTAGCCTTTTCTCCAAGCCTCTCTATACTTAATCAGTTATCTCATGGAGGAGACTGATTATGCCAATGCCAAGGAATCAACAAATCTGCTTGGAAGATACCCCTTACTACCATTGCGTCTCACGCTGTGTGCGCCATGCCTTTTTATGCGGAGAGAATCCAATAACAGGCGTCAGTTACGAACATCGCCGAGCTTGGGTTGAAAATCGCTTATTGTTTCTAGCCAGTATATTTTCAATCGATATCTGCGCATATGCAGTGATGAGTAATCACCTGCATGTGGTTGTACATGTAGATTTAGAGGACGCTGGCAACTGGTCAACGATGGACGTGTTGAAACGTTGGCATAAACTTCATAAAGGGACGACTTTTACACAACAATACGTAACTGGAGAACAGCTTCCAAAGTATGTTGTATCGATAGTTGAAAAAGTTGCAAAAACATATCGGGAGCGACTAACAAGCATCAGCTGGTTTATGAAAGAGCTTAATGAGCCTATTGCTCGAAAAGCTAATGCCGAAGAGAAATGTACTGGTCACTTTTGGGAAGGGCGTTTCAAAACGCAAGCCTTATTGGATGAAGCTGCCTTGCTGGCGTGTATGGCCTATGTAGACTTAAACCCAATAAGATCAAACATATGTAAGACTCCAGAAACATCAGACCATACCAGTATTAAGAAAAGGGTAGTCTTTGCCAGAGAAGGGTATCAGTCTAAAATGCTACATCCTTTTGTTGGTAACCCTAAGAAGGACATGTCAAAAGGTCTGCCTTTTAGGTTGCAGGACTATTTAGAGCTTGTAGATGCTACCGGACGCATTATCAGAACAGATAAATCTGGCTCGATAGATGTCTCACTATTGCCCATATTGCAAAGGCTCAATATCTCCACGGATAACTGGTTGGCTATCGCAAAAGAGTTTGAAGGGAAAACAGGAAGGGTAGTGGGCAAAGAAATGTCTATTCATAGCTACTGTGAATCTCATCATATGCATCGAAGGCCCAGCAGAAACAGTACCAAACTTCTCGCTTAATCAAACTAAGAGCAGAATCTATTATATTGTGATCACCGCAAGAGTTATATGCGTCACCTCCTCGCCATATTGACAGATTTATGGATGAAGCTTTGAGAAAGCACACTTATTTATCCTTCAAAAGTCCATCAAGTCGTTTTCGTAATTTAAAAATTGTCCTTTAGGACCAATATTTATATTTGAAAACATGCCTGTCCTACTTGGAGGCTATTTTCTTAAAGTAGTTAATGTCTGAATGATCAGTCAAGTTATTGGTTTTACTGGGGATTAAATATGCCTGTCTTATTTTGTTAGGGTTGTTGTGTGAAATTTTAGTATTTTGTTTGATTTCTTTATTGAATGCGACCTTTTAGGTAAAGGGCTTTGCTCCAGTTTCTTAATTCGCTTAGTTTAATAACCTCCAGTGAATGTAAGATAGGGGTTTTCTAGGCGTGAAGAAACTTGACCATATAGATTATAAAATTTTAGATATTTTGCAGAAAGATGGCAGGGTGACGAATCAAGAATTGGCTCGCCAAGTGGATTTAGCGCCGAGCTCTTGCCTGTCCCGATTACGCCACCTTCAAGATGAGGGCATTATCAGTAATTATCATGCAAGAGTAGATTTACATAAGGTTTGCCGGTTCGTTACTTGTATTGCTGGAGTGCACTTAAAGAATCATACCCACCAAGAGTTCCTAGCGTTTAAAGAGGCTGTCGCCTCTATCCCCGAAATTGTTGAATATTATACCGTCAGTGGTGAATGCGATTTCATCCTTAAAATTATCTGTCGCGATATGCCTGCCTACTTGGCGATTAATGACAAGTTGATTAGCAGCCCTGATTACTTAGCTACCATTAATAGCTATGTGGTAATGGATGAAAATAAGCCTTTTACAAACGTCGAACTGAATACTCTGACTTAGTTTTTTGATCTAGCAGAGTGGTGTTACAGGCTTCAACGAAAACGCACTAATAAAACCCAATATGGCTTTTCTTTGATCTAAAAAGGGTCGTTGTTTTTGGTATTAAAAATACAGTTTTTAACCTAACTAATTACTTTTGGTTTAATGAAAGAAAAAAGAATTATCTACAGGGATTTTCGTGTTTCCCTAATTTTATTTAATTTTCGAATTCGCCTTGTCTGTAAGTTTTTTGGCATTCAAATTGCGATAGAAGGTTAAGGTTTAGATAAGAACCCGAATAAAAATTATCTTTTAAAGGAGAGAAAGAATGAATGCAGATATTCCTGCTGGGGCTCGTATGCCCTACTTCTGGGAATCTATAATTTCCTTGGTGTCACTTGTCATAGGAATCAGTGTTTCCATTGTTGTTTATGGACTTGACCCTCAGATTCCCATGCTAATGGGGGTTGTGGTTGCCTCACTTGTGGCTATGCGCTGTAAGTTTAGCTGGAGCGTGATACAGAATGGTATGGTGAGCGGTATTACCAACGCGCTTCCGGCGACGATCATCCTGATTCTGGTGGGGATTCTTATTGGTGTGTGGATATTAGCGGGTGTTGTGCCCACGTTAATTTATTACGGTCTAAACGTACTTTCCCCTAGCTTCTTCTTACCTGCAACCGTGATCATTTGTGCCATTACTTCTTTAGCGACCGGTACAAGTTGGGGGACAACAGGAACCATTGGTGTGGCATTAATGGGGATAGGTTCGGGTTTAGGCTTTCCTCTGCCTTTGGTCGCAGGTGCCGTACTGTCTGGGGCGTATTTTGGCGATAAGATGTCACCGCTTTCAGATACCACTAATATGGCACCAGCCTTGGCCGGTACGGATCTTTTTACCCATATTAAACATATGTCTTACACCACGGGTGTGTCGTTTATTTTGACCCTCATTATTGAAACGGTTCTGAGCCTACAATACGCCGGAACAGCAGGAAATATTGAACGTATTGAAACTATTCGTACTTTATTGGATGAGCATTTCACAATTAATATTGTGATGCTGCTGCCACCATTATTGGTAATGTTTGTTTCTTATCGCCAAATGCCCGCTATCCCTGGCATCACCATTGGTATTCTTACGGCTGTTATTATTGCTGTAGGCTTACAGGGTGCGGGTTATGAGACGCTAATTAATGCAGCTTTTGCAGGTTTTGAAGGGGCAACAGGCAATGAAGATGTAGATGCCTTGCTCACTCGTGGTGGTATGGACTCCATGATGTACACCATAAGCCTAGTTTTTACGGCAATGATGTTTGGCGGCATTATGGAACGCACAGGCCAGCTAAAAGCGATTGCTGATAAGGTGCTGACGTTAGCGAAATCAAATGGTTCACTAATCGTATCGACCGTGCTGACATGTATCGGTTCAAACATGATTTTATGTGACCAATATATGTCGATTGTGATGGGGGCTCGAACTTATGCCCAAGCTTATCGTGATCGAGGCTTGGCCCCAGAGAACCTTTCAAGGGCGGTGGAAGACTCCGCGACGGTGACAGCCAATCTAGTACCTTGGAACTCAGGTGGTGCTTATCAAGCCGCAACCTTGGGTGTGGCAACCATCGCTTACCTACCTTTTGCATTTTTCTGCTGGCTATCGCCATTAGTGACCATCCTATTTGGGGTAATGGGTTGGACGATTAAAAGGATCGACGAACCTGCTGAAGCAGAGGTGAAAGAAGTAGAAAAGGATTAGTGCTTCTCTTAGTTAATATACACCCATAAGAATGCAGAAAGTGGCCTAGCAAATGACAGCGTTTGTTAGGTCACTTTTTTGTTTTGGCGATCATAGAAAGCTTTGAGTAGTGATTAGGGCAACCGTGCTCATAGGGAGAGCTGAGCTCTGCTCCTAACCCCCATATTTTGATGCCTACCTTAAGTATCTCTATGCCAACTTGATGAAAGTTAGCTCCTTAGTAAATTATTTAACCCTATGATAAGAAAGGTTATTTCTCATCATTCAAATTCTCTATGCGTCTTTTGCATAGCCTGTCTCGTTATTTCGATTGGTGATTTTGATGCTGTTGAGTACTCTTCAAAAACACTGTTTTTACGCATTCTTTGCAAAGTGTTACCGAGTTTGAGCTGTTTTTACCCCAGGTGGCCAGTCCCATAGCGGGTGTAAAGCACCTAAAAATGAAGAAGAAATTAATCTTTCTACCACTATTAAATCGATACGAAATTGGAGAACTAGCATGAAAAAAGGGTTAACCGCGTTATCCTTAGCGCTTGTCGCTGCGGGTGCCATGTCAACTTCCGCAAATGCCGCCTCAACGTTAGTATATTGTTCTGAAGGCAGCCCAGAGGGTTTCAACCCGGCTTTTTACACTTCCGGTACAACGTTTGACGCATCCTCCAAGAACATGTTCAACCGTTTGATGGAATTCAAACTAGGTACGACAGAAACTGAAGCAGGCTTGGCGGAAAGCTACAGCGTTACGCCAGATGGACTTGAGTACACTTTCAACCTACGTAAGGGTGTTAAGTTCCATTCTACGAAAGACTTCAAGCCTACTCGTGATTTTAATGCCGACGATGTGCTTTTCACTTTTGGTCGTCAGTGGGATAAAAATCATCCTTACCATTCTGTATCCGGTGGCTCTTACGAGTACTTCAGCGGTATGGGCATGGAAAGCTTGATCAAAGACATTGTGAAAGTCGACGACTACACAGTGAAATTTATTCTTAATGCTCCAGAAGCACCATTCGTTGCCAACTTGGCAATGGACTTCGCGTCTATCTTCTCAGCGGAACAAGCTGACTACCTAATGAAGAAAGGCACGCCAGAGCAGCTAGACATCAACCCAGTGGGTACAGGCCCTTTCCAAAAAGTGCAGTACCAAAAAGACTCTTTGATCCGCTACACAGCGTTTAAAGATTACTGGAAAGGTAAAGCACAAATTGACCGTCTAGTCTTTGCCATCACTCCAGATGCCTCAGTACGTTATGCCAAGCTAAAAGCGGGTGAGTGTCATGTGATGCCTTATCCAAACCCTGCTGATTTGGCGCAAATGGAAAAAGATGGCGACATCAACCTAATGAGCCAAGAAGGCTTGAACGTAGGTTACCTAGCCTTCAACACACAGAAAAAACCGTTTGATGATGTACGTGTTCGTCAGGCTCTAAGCCTAGCAACGGATAAATCTGCCATCATTGATGCTGTCTTCCAAGGCGCTGGTAAAGTCGCTAAGAACCCAATTCCACCAACCATGTGGTCTTACAACAATTCTGTGAAGGATTACTCTTACGATCCTGTGAAAGCGAAGCAGTTGTTGAAAGAGGCAGGCTACGAGAATGGTTTTGATACCAATATCTGGGCTATGCCTGTACAGCGTCCTTACAACCCGAATGCCCGTCGTATGGCTGAGATCATGCAAGAAGACTGGAAAAAAGTCGGTGTTAACGCTGAGATCGTTTCTTACGAATGGGGTGAATACCTAAACCGTTCTAAGAAAGGCGAGCACGAGACTGTCTTGCTAGGTTGGACAGGTGATAACGGTGACCCAGATAACTTCCTACATGTCTTGCTAGGTTGTGATGCGGTTGGCGGATCAAACCGTGCCCAGTGGTGTGACGACGAGTTCAACAGCTTATTGATGAGTGCAAAACGTACTTCAGATAAAGCTGAGCGTACTAAGTTGTACGAAGAGTCTCAGGTAGTCTTCAAGCGTGAAGCGCCTTGGATCACCGTAGCTCACTCGGTGGTTTACGAGCCAATTCGTAAAGAAGTACAAGGTTACAAGATCGACCCACTAGGCGGACATTATTTCTACAATGTTAGCCTAAGCAACTAAGCCATTTATTGGGCTATGACACCCAAGTCTATGTGGAATAGGTTTGTGGTGTAGACCGGAGCGCTCACCGCGTGGGTGCTCCGATCATTCTTAAAGCAAGAGAGCCACTGCGTTATGTTCCAATTTATCTTCCGAAGACTGAGTCTGGTAATACCTACATTCATCGGTATTACACTACTGACTTTTACCCTTATTCGATTAATTCCCGGCGACCCAATTGAAGTGATGGCAGGGGAGCGCGGCGTCAGTGCCGAGCGTCATGCCGAGCTGAGTGCGCAACTGGGGTTTGATCAACCTTTATATGTTCAATATTTTCGCTATGTTGGTGGCGTGCTACAGGGAGATCTAGGCAATTCCTTGATTACCAAAGAGCCGGTGCTAAGCGAGTTTTTAACCCTCTTTCCTGCCACGATTGAATTGGCTGTGTGTGCAGCGATTTTTGCCATTCTGATTGGCCTACCCGCGGGTATTTTTGCCGCCGTTAAGCGCGGCACTATTCTCGACCATTCGGTGATGACCTTCTCATTAACCGGTTACTCCATGCCTATTTTCTGGTGGGCTTTGCTGCTCATGTTGGTATTTTCTGTGACGCTAGGTTGGACGCCTGTATCTGGGCGAATTGACGTGGTGTTTTGGATCGATGATGTGACTGGCTTTATGTTGGTCGATTCTCTGTTATCCGATGAAGAGGGCGCTTTCAGTTCTGCGGTTGCTCATCTTATCCTGCCAAGTATCGTATTAGGTACCATTCCTATGGCGGTAATCGCCCGTATGACACGCTCTTCCATGCTTGAAGTGCTGAGTGAAGATTACATACGTACCGCGCGCTCGAAGGGCATTGCCCCTTGGCGAGTCATTGTTATCCATGCCCTACGTAATGCCTTGATTCCAGTGATCACTGTGATTGGCTTGCAAGTGGGTATCTTATTGTCTGGCGCGATTCTTACCGAAACCGTGTTCGCTTGGCCGGGCATTGGTAAGTGGCTAATCGAATCCATTGGCCGTCGGGATTACCCGGTTGTGCAAGGGGGTATCTTGATAGTAGCGACCATTATCATAGTCGTGAACCTGCTCGTCGACATCGCTTACGGTGTTGTAAACCCTCGTATTCGCCACAGTCGCTAAGGAGACGGTATGACCACTCAAACACTGACGGCGCCAGCGCCAAGAACGCCGTTGCAAGAATTTTGGCACTATTTTAGTAGTAATAAGGGCGCAGTCGCGGGTCTTATCTTTATTTGTATCATTTGTTTTATGGCCCTGTTTGCCGATTGGGTTGCTCCTCATTCACCGTCCGATCAAGTGCGTGATGCCTTGTTGCTACCACCGGCTTGGTTGGAAGGCGGCAATTGGGCCTATGTTCTAGGCACAGATGATGTGGGTCGTGATATTTTATCGCGCCTTATCCACGGGGCGCGTTTGTCCCTGTCCGTAGGCTTGGTTGCCGTCACGGCATCTTTAGGCATGGGCATCTTATTGGGTCTGTTAGCAGGCTTTTGTAAGGGCGTGGTAGACACCATCATCATGCGTATTGTCGACATCATGTTGGCCATGCCAAGCTTGTTGTTGGCCATCGCTATCGTCGCGGTTCTAGGCCCCAGCATTGTCAATGCGGCCTTGGCGATTTCCATTGTTTCTTTGCCTCATTATGTGCGTTTGACCCGTGCTGCCACTATGGCGGAAATGTCACGAGACTATGTGACTTCTTCGCGAGTGATCGGCGCAGGCCCTTTACGCTTAATGTTCATTTGTATCCTGCCTAACTGTCTTGCACCTTTGATTGTGCAGGCGACATTAGGTTTTTCCAGCGCTATTTTAGACATGGCGGCACTGGGCTTCTTAGGCCTAGGTGCACAACCACCCACGCCAGAGTGGGGTAGTATGCTAGCCGATGCTTTGCAATTTGTGCAGCGTGCTTGGTGGGTTGTGACCTTCCCAGGACTGATGATCTTGATCACAGTACTGGCCTTTAACCTCATGGGCGATGGCTTACGCGATGCCCTTGACCCTAAGCTGAAGCACTAGGAGCGAACATGTCATTATTAAAGTTGGAGAACCTTTCCGTCAGTTTTGGCAACTTCCGTGCGGTAGACAACATCAGCTATCAGGTGGAAGAAGGGGAAGTATTAGGTATTGTTGGAGAATCCGGCTCAGGCAAAAGTGTCAGCTCTTTGTCCGTAATGGGGCTGATTGATTATCCGGGTAAAGTGAGCGCAGATAAGCTGTCTTTTGACGACCAAGATTTATTGTCCATGCCAGAGGCACAGCGCCGTAAACTCACCGGCTCTGAAATTGCGATGATCTTTCAGGACCCAATGACAAGCTTAAACCCTTGTTTTACTGTGGGTTATCAGATCATGGAAGCGCTTAAAACCCACCAAGGTGGCAGCAAAAAAGAGCTGCGTAAGCGCGCTATTGATCTGCTCACGCAAGTGGGCATTCCGGCGCCAGAAACTCGTTTATCGGCGTACCCGCACCAGTTATCTGGCGGTATGAGCCAAAGGGTGATGATCGCCATTGCCATTGCTTGTAACCCTCGTTTGCTGATTGCTGACGAGCCAACCACGGCATTGGATGTGACGATTCAAGCCCAGATCATTGATTTGCTAATCGATCTACAGCGCACCAAAAAAATGGGCTTGGTATTAATCACCCATGATTTGGCGCTGGTGGCGGAAGTGGCACAACGGGTGATCGTGATGTACGCAGGGCAGATCGTTGAGTCTGGCCCAGCCAGCGAAGTTTTTAGTCAACCAAAACACCCATACACCCAAGCCTTGTTGGCTTCCTTGCCAGAGTCAGCGGCGGGGAAATCCCGACTGGATGCCTTGTCTGGCGTGGTACCTGGCATGTACGACCGCCCACAGGGCTGTTTGTTGAGCCCGCGTTGCCCTTATGCCACCGATCATTGCCATAACGTGGCACCAGAAAATCAGGGCCCCATTGGCCGTCAGGTAAAATGTCACACGCCCTTGGATGAAATGGGGAGACCAGCCGCATGAGTCAGTCAAATCTAATATTAAAAGCGGAAAATCTAAAACAACACTACCAAGTGAAGCAGGGCTTATTTAAACCCGATGCGGTAGTGAAAGCCGTAGATGGGGTGAGCTTCACCCTAGAGAAAGGTAAAACCCTTGCGGTAGTCGGGGAGTCTGGTTGTGGTAAATCGACCCTAGGTCGTATGCTTACCATGATAGAAACACCCACAGAAGGTCGACTCGCCTGTGAGGGTGAAGACTTACTAACTTTGACCAAGGCGGCTCAGCAGACTCTGCGTCAAAAGATCCAGATTATCTTTCAGAACCCTTATGGCTCCTTGAATCCGCGAAAGAAAATCGGCGATATTCTCGAAGAACCTTTGGTGATTAACACGCCACTTAATAAAGCGGAGCGTAAGCGCAAAGCCTTGGCGATGATGGAAAAAGTCGGCTTAAAAACCGAACATTATGATCGCTACCCGCACATGTTCTCCGGTGGTCAGCGCCAGCGTATTGCCATTGCTCGTGGCTTGATGTTGGACCCTCAAGTCATAGTGGCAGATGAACCCGTTTCCGCCTTGGACGTATCGGTGCAAGCTCAGGTATTAAACCTGATGATGGATCTGCAAAACGAGTTTGGCCTTAGCTATGTGTTTATCTCCCATGATTTGTCTGTGGTCGAGCACATTGCTGACGATGTGATGGTGATGTATTTGGGCAAGGTAGTGGAGCAAGGCAGTGCCAAGCAACTGTTTGAAACCCCCCGCCACCCCTACACCCAAGCCTTGTTGTCGAGCACGCCGCAATTGTCGCCAGAAAAGCGCCGCAAGCGTATTAAGCTCGAAGGTGAATTGCCTTCGCCGCTCAATCCGCCATCCGGTTGTGCTTTCCATGGTCGTTGTCAGTTCGCCAATGAGCGCTGTAAACAAGAAACCCCAGTATTAAGACGAGAAGAAAGTGGCCAGCTGATTGCTTGTCATGGGGTAGAGGAAGGGCGTGTGGAAGCCTTAGTGGCGGGAGCTGCATAGATTTTCCATGGCCTGCTTTCGACAGAAAGACAAGGCGTCCCTCGCGGACGCCTTTTTCGTTCGGTGTGTTTTTTGCTAGAGGCTGTTAAGATGAATTTATCTATTTGACTCATTGGTAAAGATTTTGAGTGAGAGCTAGATAAAAAGGGCGATTGAAAAGAGTGGATCTTTTGCAGGAAATCGCAGTTGTGTAGAAAGGGCAGTTCATTATGTTGCGTTATTTCACCTTATTAGTGTGTTTGTGCTGGTTGGTGCCTGTTCAGGCGGCCACAGGGCAAACCTTGCGTCTTGCGCTGGATGCCGACCCAGTGTCGTTAGACCCCCACGAGCAGCTTTCCGAAGGCGCGCTGCAATACTCCCACATGGTGTTTGATCCTTTAGTCCGCTGGAACACAGCAGGGCAGATCGAACCACGTTTGGTGCAAAGTTGGCAAATTCTAGACTCACGAACTTGGCGCTTACAGCTACGTGAAGGGGTAAAGTTTCACTCAGGTAACGACTTCACAGCTAACGATGTGGCCTATACCATTGCACGCTTGCAAGAATCTACAGACTTTAAAGCACTGTTTGGGGTGATTGATCATGTCACCGTGGAAAACCCTTATAGTGTGACCATTCATACCCGCCATTCTTACCCATTAATGCTGAATATCTTGGCCTTTGTGTTTCCTATCGACAGTGAGTATTACCAAGGACGGGATGAAATCACTAAATTTGGCCGCTCGTTCGCCTCGGCCAATGCTTCCGGCACTGGGCCTTTTATGGTCACAGAACGCTTGCCTGGGCAAAAATTGACCCTGACACGCAATGCTGATTATTGGGACCAATACTCCCCCGGTAACATTGACCAGCTAGAATGGATACCAATTCGTTCCGACTCCACCCGTCTTGCTGCCTTGATGACGGGAGATGTGGATGTCATCGCGTCCCTATCACCGATTGATATTCAGCGCCTACAGCGTAAACCTAATATTCACCTAGCGTCTTTGATTAGCAGCCGCATTATCATGTTGCAGCTCAATCAGTCCCGCCGTAAAGAGCTTCAAGACTGGCGGGTTAGACGAGCCATTAACCTTGCCATCAACCAAGAGTTGATTGTGAAGAAAATTTTGCGAGGTTATGGGGAAGCTGCTGGACAAGTCAGTGCCAGCCAGTTTTTAGGGCATGTGGATGCCCTAGTACCGGAATATGATTTAGCCGAAGCGAAACGTTTAATGAAGGAGGCGGGTTATGAGCAAGGCTTCAGCTTAAGCTTTATGGCACCGAACAATCGTTACATGAGTGATGAGCAGATCGCGCAAGCTGTGGTGGGCATGTTGGACAAAATTAACATTAAAGTGGCTCTCAAAACCCTGCCAAAAGCCCAATATTTTCAACAGTTTGATGAGCGTGCTGCCGACATCATGATGCTGGGCTGGCAGTCGGATACCTTGGACTCTAACAATATTTTTGAATTTCTTTTTGCTTGCCAAAACCCCAGTACTGGACGTGGTGTGTACAATGCCAATGGCTATTGCAACAAGCAGGTGGATGACGACATAGACTCAGCTAATCGTGAAATGAATCCAGAACGTCGTATTCGAATTTTGCAGCGTATTGAGCGCAAAATTAAGCAAGATGCGGTCATCGTACCACTACATTGGCAGGCAATTGTGTGGGCTTCGGACACTCATGTGGACATAGATCCAGTGCTAAATTTCCAGAATTTCCCATATGTTGGTGATCTGGTGCGTCACTCAGAAGCGGGGACTCAATAACGATGCTGAGCTTTTTGGCCCGCCGTTTAGTTCAAGCCATCTTGGTGCTGTTAACCATCAGCTTGGTGAGTTTTGTGGTGCAGGGCAAGCTTGGTGACCCGACGCAGCAATTGGCTGGACAGAGTGTTACCCCAACGGAACGGGCGGAGCTAAGACAAAACCTTGGGCTTGATGACCCTTTGTTGGCCCAATATGGACGCTTTGTGAAAAACGCCCTACACGGAGATTTTGGTGAGTCTTACTATTATAAGCAACCAACCCTTACGGTGATTTTAGATAAAATGCCTGCCACCATTGAGTTGGCCTTTTGCGCATTGCTATTAGTGTTGCTGATCTCGATCCCATCGGGAATGTTCGCGGCAATACACCCTAAGCACCCTTTTAGTAAGGTGATTTTATTTGTCAGTACCCTTGGACTCTCTGTGCCTATCTTTATTGTCGCCATCTTCTTGGTGTATTTCATATCCGTAGAATGGCAGTGGTTGCCAAGCTTTGGCCGAGGTGAAACCCAGCAGGTGTTTGGTTTTTGGCACTCTGGGCTGGTTACCCAAGACGGTTTGGCTCATTTACTGCTGCCCAGTGTTTCTCTAGCCTTTGTATTGACCCCTGTATTTGTGCGCTTGATACGCGCGGAAATGATTGATGTGCTGCAAAGTGATTATGTGCGTTTTGCCTGGGCGAAGGGCATTTCTGCACCGCGTATTTATTTTGTTCATGCCTTAAAAAACACCATGCTGCCGGTAATCACAGTCGGGGGTATACAGGCGGGCACCTTGGTGGCCTACACCATGATCACAGAAACCATTTTCCAGTGGCCAGGCATGGGCTATATGTTTATGGATGCGGTGACGCGGGTGGATGCGCCGCTGATCTCTGCTTACCTCATGGTAGTCGGGGCTATTTTTGTGATCACCAATACCTTGGTCGATTTAGTCTACGGATTGATTAATCCAAGAGTTCGAATTTCGGGGTATAGCCTATGACGCCAAGACCCACACCCTCTTTGCCAACCAGCCGTTTACGCCATATCGGTTATGCGTTATTAGGGGATAAATTTGCCCTGTTTGCTTTGCTGATTTTGGCCTTCTATTGCCTGATCTCAGTGTTAGCACCTTTGTTGTCCCCCTATGATATTAACGATGCGGCCTTCTTGGATTTGCTGAATGCGGAAATCGCTCCTTACTGGGTAGATGGCGATAGTCGTTTCTGGCTAGGCACAGATGCCCAAGGTCGTGACCTATTAACCGTCATTTTGCATGGCACCCGATTGTCTCTCACCATAGGTGTCATGGCGGTATTGCTGCAGGTGGTCATCGGCGTCTGCGTGGGCTTGTTAGCAGGGTATTTGGGTGGCCGCGTGGATAACTTCTTAATGCGTTGTGCCGATATACAGCTGTCTTTTTCTACCATGATGGTGGCTATCATTGCCCTTGCTGTGTTTCAGGCCATGTTCGGTCATGTAGCCTATCAAGAGCTGGCCATGCTCATGCTGATCTTGGTAATAGGTTTAGCAGAATGGCCAATCTTTGCCCGTACCATTCGCGCCAGCGTGCTGGCCGAGCGGGAGAAAGAATACGTCGATGCGGCGCGTATTATTGGTGTTAGCAAAACTCGCATCATGTTTCGCCACATATTCCCCAACACTGTGTCTCCAGTACTGGTCATTCTCTCCGTACAAATTGCCAACGCCATTGTCGCCGAAGCCGCGTTATCTTTCTTAGGCTTGGGTATGCCGCCAACTCAACCATCGTTAGGAGCTTTAATCTCCTCTGGTTTTAGCTATTTGTTTGCCGGTAGCTGGTGGATTTGTGTGTTTCCAAGTGTCACCTTGATCGTACTGATTTTCGTGATGAACCTGTTGGGAGATTGGTTAAGAGACCATTTGAACCCTCAGTTAGGAGGTCGCTAATGAGCCTGCTAACGGTACGCAATTTAAACGTGAATTTTGCCCAGCGTCAGCAGCCCATCGAGGCTTTGTTGGACATTAATTTTTCCATTGAACCCGGTGAGCGCTTGGCGATTGTGGGGGAGTCTGGTGCTGGTAAGTCTTTGTTGGGGGCCGCCATCACTCAGCTGCTACCGAAACCGGGTTACATTGCCTCTGGGTCCGTCACTTTAAGAGGGAAGGAGTTAACACAACTTTCCCCTAAACAATGGCAGGAAGTGCGTGGTCAGCGCATTGCCATGATCTTTCAAGACCTCATGATGACGTTGAACCCTGTGCTGAGCATTGGCGCACAAATGGTGGAGGCGATTCGTAGCCATACTCGTATTGGCTATAAAGATGCCCGCAAAATGGCCATTGAGAAGCTTGCCCAAGTGCGCATAGCTTCCCCTAGCCAAAGGTTTGAGCAATATCCCCATGAATTGTCTGGTGGTATGCGCCAGCGAGTGATCATCGCTATTGTGTTGTTACTGCGACCAGAGCTGATCATTGCCGACGAGCCGACCACAGCGCTGGATGTGACCATTCAAGCGGAGATACTTCAGCTGCTAAAAGAAGTGTGTGAAAGTCACGGTGTTGCCTTAATTTTCATCAGCCATGACTTTGGCGTGGTGGCTCGGATCAGTGAACGTACCTTGGTTATGTACGCAGGCAAGATAGTCGAACAGGGCGCTACTCTAGAAATCATTAATGACCCACAACACCCTTATACCCAAGGTTTGCTTAATGCCTTGCCACAAATGGCACTGCCCGGACAAAGGCTGAATCAAATTACTGGCAATATGCCGAGCCCCAGTGAGCGACCTAGCGGCTGTGCTTTTCACCCTAGATGTCGTTATGCCACCGAGCGTTGTTCCCAAGAAATCCCCAGTTTTATTAACACCGATGTGTCCATTGCCGCTTGTATCTTGCTAGAAGAGTTGGTCAGCCATGAGGAAGAACCTGATGTCTGAGTTAATTCGTATTAAAAGTCTGAGTAAAGCTTTTCCGGTACGAGGGGATTGGTTCAAACCTTGGCGCTCGAAAAAACAGCAATTGAAACAAGGCGTGCATGCGCTGAATGGCATTGATATTAGCCTGAAAAAAGGGGAAACCCTGTGTATCGTCGGTGAAACGGGCTGTGGTAAGTCTACCTTGGCACGAGTGCTGGTGGGCTTAGAAAAGCCTGACATGGGGGAAGTTTGGTACGGTGGGGAAGAGATAAGTCGTTTGAATGATCGTCAGCGCATGAAGTTTCGCAAACGAATGCAGATGGTGTTTCAAAACCCTTATGCTTCGCTGAACCCTAGAATGACTGTGTATCAAATTTTGCAAGAAGCGGTGGCTTTGCATCATCCAGAACTTAACCGTGAAGGGCAAGATCAACACATTCGCCAGCAACTAGAGTCAGTAGGCTTGGACCAAAGTGCAGAAGACCGCTTCCCTCATGAGTTTTCGGGAGGTCAGCGCCAGCGTATTTCATTAGCCCGGGCCTTGTCTGTGGGGCCGGAATTGATCATAGCGGATGAACCTTTGGCGGCACTGGATGTATCGGTGCAGGCGCAGGTTTTAAACCTAATGATGGATAAACAAGCAGAGCATAATCTTACTTATCTGTTTATTACCCACGACCTTTCTGTGGTGGAGCATTTTGCCAGCCGCGTGGCGGTGATGTACCTAGGGCGGATTTGTGAAATTGCCGATCGTGCTACCTTATTTTCAGCCCCTAAACACCCATATACCCAAGCCTTGTTAGCTTCTATGCCAAGGTTGGATAATCTTGATGAAGCGCCGATTCCTCTGCAGGGGGAAGTGCCCACTGTCTATGAAGACATTGAAGGCTGTAGCTTTTGTCGTCGTTGCCCCCATGCGACTCAGCGCTGTTTTGAGCAGATTCCCGTGGCCTTAAACCTCGAAGATGGCAGCCAAGTGGCTTGCCACGCCATAGAGGAGGGTCGCATATGGAAATAAGATGGTTAGAAGATTTTATTGCCCTAGCCCGCACTCGTCATTTCTCTCGGGCGGCGGATGAGCAGAACGTTACCCAGCCGACTTTTAGCCGCAGGATTAAGCTGTTAGAAGAAGAAATGAAGGTGACCTTAGTGGATCGTAACACCTTGCCTTTGTCGCTTACGCCAGCAGGGGAAATATTCCTGCAAAGTGCCGAATTAATTGCCCGCCAATTGCGAGAAACCAAAGCCCGCTGTTTGCAAATTAAGGAAGATGAGCAATCACAGATTCGCTTTGTTACTACCCAGAGTTTGTTCTTGGGCTATTACCGAGATGTGATAGCACCTTTGTGTGATGAGCTTGGGGTCGAGCTGGATACGAACATGAAATCCAGCGCTTGGTCTGGCGGTGACTTTATTAATGCCATGACGTCTAATGAAAGTGACCTGATGATGTGTTTCTGGCATCCGGCTATGCACTTTTTGAACGATTTAGACGATAGCCAATTTGAGTTCATCACGCTTTCACGAGAAGTGTTGATTCCTTGCTCTGGGGTGAACAACTTTGGCCAGCCGATACATACTTTACCAGGCAACCGTAAGCAGCCTTTGCCTTACATTAGCTACGATGAAACCGCTTTTATGGCGCCGGCCATTCAGCATCATTTACAGCGTCAGCCAGAGTCTGCGCATTTGCAGGTATTAACCAGTAACCTGCATTCCGCCAGCATCAAAGCCATGGTGAAAGAAGGTTATGGTATTGGCTGGTTGCCGGAACGTCTGGTGAAAGAGTCCATCACCTTCAACAAAATTGCCGTTGCTGGCGAGGCTATGTGGCATGTGCCACTGGACATTCGCCTGTACCGTTCGCGGGATAATAGCAATCCACACTTGCTTAAATTCTGGCAAAATGTGCGCACAGCATTGGCGCGACAGGGGTAAGAAAATTATCTCTGTGGCGGCTACGGTTTCCATTGCGTGTCTTCTAGGGAAGTGTTAAAGATGAGCCGTGGCATAGGGGATTTCTAATTCCCTATGCCCATTAATCATTTATCACTTATTAGGCTAATTGAGCTTAGTAAGAAGGGGCCCTATGAAGATTTTCAGTTGTCAAAAATGTCAGCAAACCTTGCTGTTTGAAAACACCCTTTGTGAGCAATGTAACTCACCGCTCGGCTTTATTGCTGACTTAATGACATTGAGCGCCCTAGAGCCTGTCGCGGACGGTTTTCATGCCTTAGCGGATAACGTCGAGCCGAAACGACTATGGCGTTACTGTGATAACCACCAACATAATGTGTGCAACTGGTTACTAGAAGGTGAAGCTGGTGACCTTTGTATGGCTTGTGAATTAAACCGCCATATTCCGAATTTAGGTCGCATTGAACAACGCCAAGCCTGGCAACAATTAGAGTTTGCCAAGCACCAGTTGGTGTATTCATTATTGCAGCTTGATTTGCCTATTATTAGTAAGCAAGAAGACCCTGAAGACGGCTTGTCGTTCGATTTTATTTCGGAAGAAAACGTCATCCCTGAGGATGCCCAAGCGACAACAGGTCATGCCCTTGGTCAGGTGACGATTAATGCTGCCGAGGCGAAAGCGTCCGACCGAGAAGAAATGCGTGAGAACATGAAAGAGTCTTATCGCACACTGATTGGCCATTTTCGTCATGAGGTTGGGCATTATTACTGGGACCAGCTGGTGGCCACCGATGAGGCAACTCTGGCAAGCTTTCGAGCATTGTTTGGTGATGAAAGGGCCGATTACGGTGAGTCCCTTGAAAAGCACTATGAGACCCCTTTAGAAAACTGGCAGGACGCTTTTGTTAGTGTTTATGCCTCTTCACATCCGTGGGAAGATTGGGCGGAAACTTGGGCGCACTATCTGCATATTGTCGACACCTTGGAGACAGCTAGTCAGTTTGGCTTTAGCTTGTCGCCCCTTGACCCGCAACAAAGCCAATTGGCCGTAATGGTTAATATTAACCCATATCGACATAGCAATTTTGAGGATATGTTGGCCCAGTATCTACCCTTAACCTTTGCGGTGAACACGCTTAACCGCAGTATGGGACAGCCAGACTTATACCCATTCGTTTTGGTGCCCGCGGTACGCGAAAAATTGAGCTTTATTCACGAGCTTTTAGCGCAAGAGTGGTAACCCTTAGTAGGGTTAAGGTTTCAGCAGGTGGCCATTGGCGCAATTAGCGCTGATGTCACCGTTGAGGGCATTAATAAGATTGTCCACAGCGCAAGCCGCCATGCTGTCTCGGGTTTCTTGGGTGGCGGAGCCAATGTGTGGAAAGAGGACGGCATTGTCTAATTCACACAGTGGTGAACTGGCGGGTAGAGGTTCCACCTCAAAAACATCTAAGCCTGCGGCACGTATGCTGCCTTCTTTTAGCGCCTCAACCAGAGCTGCTTCATCGATGACTTTACCGCGAGAGCCGTTAATGAAAATAGCGCTGGGTTTCATCATGGCAAATTCTTTGGCGCCAATTAAACCTTGGGTTTCTTGGGTGAGAGGTGTCATCACACAGACAAAGTCGGACGTCTTCAGTAGCGTTGCCATGTCTGTGTAGACAGCATTGAGGTTTTCTTCCGCTTCGACTTTACGGCTACGATTGCAGTATTGAATTGGCATATCAAAGCCTAGGTGAGCGCGTTTGGCGATCGCATAGCCAATGCGTCCCATGCCAATAATACCAAGGGTTTTACCGTGTATGTCCGTACCAAAATGCTCAGACGTTATGTTTTTTGTCCAGCGACCTTCGCGAACCATATTGGCCAACTCTACGGCTCGGCGGGCGGTGCACATAATGAGTGTAAACAGAGTATCGGCCGTGGTTTCGTCAAGAACCCCTGGGGTGTGCATTAAGGGAATGCCACGTTTGGCAAGGTAATCATGATCAAATTGATCCGTACCAACGGAAATAGTCGATACGGCTTTCAATTGAGGTGCCTGATCAAGTATGTCAGGCCCCATCATTATACTAGAGCCGATGATACCGTCTGTAGTAGCAAGGGCGTCAAAGAAAGCGGCTTTATTATTGTCATCCAGACCGGTGAACTGGCTAATCTCAGCATGTTGCGCTAAGCGAGCCATGGCCTCGGCGGGAAGCGTTTTATAAAGCAGCACTTTCTTTTTCATAGGACTTAGCCTTCTAGTAGTTGCAGCTGTGCGCGAGTCGGCAAGGCTTCACTGTCACCGCTCACTTGTACTGTCATGGAACCTAGTAGGTTACCGCGACGTGCCGCTTGTTCCATGTCTTTGCCATCAAGTAGAGCAGAGATCACGCCGGCCGCAAAACTGTCTCCTGCGCCAACAGTGTCTACCACTTGAGCAACTGGGAAGCCTGCAACAACGCCGGAATCACCGCTGCGAGTTTTGTAGTAAGCGCCTTTACTGCCAAGTTTCACCACAACAGCTTTGGCACCATTGTTTAGGTAAAAGTCCGCAATTTCTTCAGGCTCTTCACTGCCCATAAGGATCAGGCCTTCTTCGATACCCGGCAAGATGATATCGCTGTTGAAGGCAAATTCATTGATGGTATCGACCATTACCTGGCTGTCGGACCAAAGTGCAGGGCGCAAGTTAGTATCGAAAGAAATGCTGCAACCTTGCTCTTTTGCAAAACTGATCGCCTGCTTGATAGCATCACGTACGGTTTCAGAAATGGCAGCAGCAACACCTGTAATGTGCAGGTGAGCACCGGGCTTGAATAGGTCTGCTTTAATGTCGCTAGCGCTTAACGTACTGGCCGCAGAGTTACGACGGAAATACTGAGTGATCGGATCACTGCCATCGGTAACGTTGGATTTCAACATAAAGCCAGTCGCTTGCTCTGGGCTTAGGGAAATATTATCTGTGCTGATGCCTTCTTTGCTGATCGCATTACGCACATACTCACCAAAGCAGTCATCGCCCACTTTACTCAGATACGTTGACTCAAAGCCAAGACGGGCCATACCAATCGCAACGTTGACTTCTGCGCCGGCTAAAGAGCGGCTGAATTCTTCAACATCAGAAAGTTTGCCGGGCGTTTTGGCAACAAACAAAGCCATTGCTTCACCTAGGGTGACAAAAGATTTAGTTTGGCTGCTTTGCATAATGAGATTCCTATTTGTAATTATCGTTTTAGTCTCTGCATCCTGAGTAACCTGAGGTTACTTGGGCTATTTATCGCAGATTACATAATATTGAGCAATTTTTAGTCGCAGGACAATATCATGGAATCGGTTCCAAAAACAAATTTAATAGCCTTTTAGAGGCTCTGTATGCATGGTTAAGAGTCGCAAAAGTGGCTGTTAGGTGGACTGACGAATGATAAGTTCTGCACTAAGCTCAATGTGCTGTGGGGCTTCGTTATTGCCTTGAATGCGGCTAAGTAAACGCTCGCAGGCGGTTTCCCCTATGAGGCGAGTGGGCTGGCGCATGACGGTAATACCGCCTTCAAATAACTCCGCCCATTCTGGGTCATCAATGCCGCTTAGGCCAATGTCTTGCCCCACTTTTAGGTTGAGCTTTTTGAGGGCTTTTGCGACCCACATGGTTGCTACGCCATTGGTGGTAAAAATGGCACATTTCTTGGTTGGATTTTCAGCCAGAAAACGCTCAATGCTGGTGACGAGTAACGCCTCATCTTGTTTATCCACTTCAGTGAGCTGGTAATGAATGTCTGGGTTGGCGCTGGCAAAGTCGGCAAGGGCTTGTGCTCTTTCTTGGCGTGGGGCAATGGCCAGTGTTTCGCTCACCACTAAAACCGCTTGGTAAGATTGAGCTTTTAAATGGGCAATGCCTTGCTGGGCCGCTTCTCTATTATTTAAACCAACGGAGTCTACTTCTAGGGTGGTGTTCACTCTATCAACCAGCACCATAGGACAGGCTATCTTGCTGAAACTGTCCATCTGGGCTGAGCTAATGCTGGCGGTGTTGATAATAATGCCATCAACGCGGTGGGCATCCAGTAGGCTTAGATATTGGTCTTGCAAAGAGCTCTCATGGTCTGTGTTACACACCATCAGCATGTAACCTTGGCGGCGACATACTTGCTCTATGCCTTGCAAGACTTCAATGGAGTAGGGATTGGTCACGTCAGCAAGTAGCAAGCCGATGAGCTTAGACTGTCCTGCCCGCAGCATTCTTGCGGAATGGTTAGGGCGATAATCAAGCTGTTCTATCGCTTGGGCAATTCGTTCACGCAGGGCCTTGGACATTTTTTCCTGTTCACCATTGAGGTAGCGAGAAACGCTGGTTTTTCCAACTTTAGCGTATTTGGCGACATCGGAAATGGTGGTGAAATTTTTTGTCTTAGAGTGCTGCAAACTTAGCCTATCTGATAATTCTTATTGGAGCTGAGTGGTCCGTTAGGGCATGCTTAAGGGCAACTCAACAATGATATTGAGCACAACAGCATAAAGGAGAAAGCTTGTAATGTTGAAGTTTATTTTGCGTTTTATGCTTTGCTTAACACTTTTTAGTCCAATGGTTTGGGCAAATGATGCCCAACTAAAACAGGCGTTCGACCATAAAATAAGTGATTTACAGGTACAGGGTGAAGGTGTGGTGATTCGACTGTTATCCGACGACACCAAAGGCTCACAACATCAAAGATTTATTCTTCAGTTGGATAGCAAACAAACCTTATTAGTGGCCCACAATATTGACTTGGCGCCACGTATCAATCGCTTAGGGGTGGGAGACAAGGTGGCTTTTTATGGAGAGTATGAATGGAACAAACATGGCGGTGTGCTGCACTGGACCCATAAAGATCCAAGAGGCAAGCACCCCCATGGTTGGTTACGCCATAAAGGACGACAGTATGACTAATTTCTAAAACGTAGATTCTCTGGGCTGAGCTGGTCAATGGAGGTTTTGCCCATCAGCTTCATGTCACGCTCTAGCTCTGCTTTCATTAGACCTAACGCTCGCTCTACACCGGGTTGTCCGGCGGCTGCCAGTGGGTAAAGGTACATACGACCAATGCCGACCGCTTTCGCGCCGAGAGATAAAGCTTTTAGGACATGGGTGCCACGCTGTACGCCACTGTCAAAAATAACGTCTATTTCATCGCCCACCTCATCAACGATTTCCGCCAGTTGATCAAAAGAGCTACGCGAGCCATCGAGCTGGCGGCCGCCATGATTGGAAATGATAATGCCGGTACAGCCGATTTCGACGGCGCGGCGCGCATCTTCACGGCTCATAACGCCTTTTAGACAAAACTGACCATCCCAGAATTTCACCATTTCAGCGACATCATCCCAGTTCATGGAAGGGTCGAGCATGTTGGTAAAGTAGTCACCTATCGAGGTGGCGCCACTGCCCATATTGATGTGTTCATCAAGCTGGGGGAGGCGGAATTTCTCGTGAGTCACATAGTTGATGCCCCACATGGGTTTCAGTACAAATTGCAGCATGCCCCCAAGCGTTAGGCGAAAGGGGATGGAAAAACCTGTGCGCAGATCACGTTCACGGTTACCACCGGTAATGGAGTCCACCGTGAGCATCATAACCTGTACACCAGCATCTTTGGCGCGCTGCATCATGGCACGGTTTAGGTCACGATCTTTGTGAAAGTAAAACTGGTAAACCTGTGGGGTATTGGTCTGCTTGGCGATCTCTTCCATGCTGACGGTACCAAGGGAGGAGACGCCAAACATGGTGCCGTATTTTTCCGCCGCACCTGCCACGGCTCTTTCACCTTCATGGTGAAATAAGCGTTGTAGTGCCGTTGGCGAGCAATATATTGGCAGATCCAGCTTTTGTCCCATGACGGTCACAGACAAATCCACGTCTTGTACGCCTGTTAATACACTGGGCACCAGATCACAGCTCTCAAAAGCCTGTGTATTACGGCGATAGGTGCTTTCATCATCAGAGCCACCATCTATGTAATTGAAGATGGGGCTTGGCAAGCGTTTCTTGGCAAGGGTGCGAAAATCATGAAAATTATGACAATCTTTAAGACGCATCAACAGACTCCTTTTACTAATCCTAAGCACACTATAGCGACAAGTTGATTTATAATAAATACGACATAAACTAATAAACTATTTCCCAAAGCGACGTAATAATATGAATGCCAGTGATTTGTCATTGTTTGTCCGAGTAGCGGAGCAAGGCTCTTTTAATAAGGCGGCTAAGCTGGTGGGTTTATCGACCCCCGCTCTAAGTAAACGTATCAGTAAGCTAGAGCAAGACTTAGGGGTGCAACTTATTCACCGCACCACCCGGCGCCTAAATTTAACAGAAGCGGGGGAAAGTCTTTATGTGTCAGGTAAAAACATTGATGGCCAAGTCAGTGATGCCATTGCCAATGTATCGGCGTTTCGGTATGGCTTAAGCGGCACCATAAAAATGTCGGTACCGACGATTTCGGGTGAGTTGTTGCTGGCCGAAGCAATAGCAGAGTTTTGTCAGCGGCACCCTAATATCAAAGTGGACATGCGCTTGGAAAATGACTTTGTCGATCTGGTGGGTGAGGGTCTAGACTTAGCCATTCGAACTGGTATTTTGGAAGACTCCAGTTTAATTGCCCAGCCCTTGATCGAATCCAGCTGGGTGGTATGTTGCTCGCCACAATATCTTAACCAGCACGGCTCGCCAGAAAACCTAGAAGCGCTAAAACAGCACAACTGTCTGGCTTATACCTACCAAGCCAAAGGCTCATTCGATTGGCGCTTTCATCATCAAGGGGAAGAAAAAAGTGTTCGTATCGATGGCAACTTTGCCACCAATAATGCCCAAGCGTTACGTAAGGCGGCTTTGGCTGGTTTCGGTATTGTTTACGTACCGAAATGTTGCGTGTATGAGGATTTACAGCAGGGCACTTTGATCAGTTTATTGCCTGACTATCAGCCAAGACGTTTAGGGGTCTATGCTCTTTACCCTTACACCAAGTACCTTCCTGAAAAGCTGCGTTTATTAATTGATCATATAAAAAATAGCTACCAAGAGAAGAAAGCTTACTTTTAGAGCGCGGAATAAAATACAAAAATGTGATGGAAATAAATAACTTAGGGTGAAAATTGTGTGTTTGTTACTATGCTATTTCGACAATATTAAGTTTTAATGACAATTTTACCTAATCTGTTTCCCCCTGCTGCAAGATGATTTATGGTGGTTGTCTCGCTTTTGCGAGGTCATACATTTTTATAACAATAAGGAGTCCAACGTGGCTAAGAAAGATCTTAAAGCAGTTAAGAAAGAGCTAAAAAAAGAAATCGCAGCACGTAAAGAAAAAGTTGTTAAGCAAAAAGCTAAAATCGCTAAGTTGAAAAAAGCCCTTAAAAAAGCGGCTTAATCATCTAGGTGATGTAGATTTGTGGGGTCTCGGCCCCGCAGATACATGGCTGTTCTAGAGCGAATCCGTTATCATGCCTCCCTTAGCAAGAGGAATTATCCAGCTTGCCACCTACCCTCTAGGATACCAATGAAAAAAACATTCACACTGTCTCACCCAAAAATTGCCTACCCACGTTTGATCGAAGCCGCGAAAGCTGATATCCGCAAGTACCTAAAGCGCGAACGCAACAAGCGTCTGCCTGAATATGCCGATTATTGGGGTTTTGATTGCAAGTTTGGTGAGCGTGAAGAAGGCGCAGAAGTACTTCATGTGGCGCAAATTAATGACAAAATCAGCTTTGCTGAAAGCCAGCAATGGGCAAGCTTTTATGTGGAAATCATTGCCACACCTGCCCAGCGTCAGCCTCGTCCTGCGAGTGAAGAAGATGACGCTTCAGAGTCTGAAGCGCCACAAGACTAAAACTCGTTCAGCGCTAGGCGGCATCCTCTGTGTCGAATGATGTATCATCGCTAAAGCCTGTGCTGCTGTCCTCTTCGTAGAGAGCATCTTCATCTGGCTCAATCACAATGTCTTCCAAGGTTTTGCGTTGTGATTCATCGGCTAACTCAAGCTGCGGCGATTTTTTCGGTGCAGCTTTTTTGGTTTTGGTAGAGGATTTCTTCTTACTGCCTAGTGCTTCCAGTAATGGCTCTTTCTGTTCGGCTAGGAACATAGCAAGGGCTTCCGTCTGCTTAGGTTCAGTAATGAGTTCGCTACCTTCTAACAGGTCATACAGGGCATCTGCCGTGTCTAAGAGTTTGTCATAGGCATCGGCTTCAGCTTTCGACGTAAAGGTCATTTTTTCGATTCCATCACGTTCTACAACGTATTTAATAACGACTGGCATGGTCCACCTCGTGGAAAAATAATACTGTACAAATATACAGTATTATTTTTTGCCTTGTCTAGTGCTTTTATTTGTTGATTGCCTCAATGATTGGTAAAGTGGCGGGCTAAATTCGTAGCTTATTCATGGAAAAGTTTTGCATGGTTATTGATCTGTCCCAAATCGATTTCTCCATTTTAACGGACAATATTGAAATCACTCTTACTCTGAGTTGGATTGTCTTGTCCTATATTATTCGTCGTTATACGAAGCGGGTCATTCGTCAGCATCCTAAATTTGAGCACGACAAAAAACGCCAGCGCATCAATGCCGTGGATAACCTGTTTAATCTATTGTTGGTGGTCGGTTTTGTTTTAATCTGGGCCTCAGAATTACAAAATATTGCCATTTCTATTGCCGCCTTCATGGTGGCGTTAGTGATTGCCACGAAAGAGTTTCTCGCTTGTATCGTCGGAGCGTTTTATCGTGCTAGCACGCGTCCGTATCAAGTGGGGGACTGGGTGCGCATCGCCAACTATGAAGGGGAAGTGACCGACAGCGATTGGCTTTCTACGACACTTTTTGAAGTAGATTTGAAAGGCGGCAGTTATGGTTATACGGGGCGTACCACTGTGGTGCCAAACAGCTTGCTATTGACCCATACGGTACAAAACTTAAATTATATGCGCCGTTATGTGACCCATACCTTTTCGATTTCTAGACTGTCGGATGAAGTGAATTTGTTTATGATTAAGGATCAAATCCTGGGCAAAATTCGTGAATACAGCGAACACTTTCATGAAGTGGCCATTCGTTATAACAGCCTAATCGAAAAGCGTTTGGACATTAATATTTCTGGCCCTGAGCCAAGGGTACGAATCACCACCACCCCAGAAGGTTACAATGTATTTACCGTATCTTTGTTTTGTCCAACCAATGAAGTGGTGGATATCGAGCAAAAAGTGACGGAAGACTTTATGCGTTTTTGGTATGAAATGCGTGGTCAGTCTTAGGCTGATCTTAAGGAGAAGGTTATGAGTTTTCCCCGCTTTGGGTTTTTGTTAGCCGTATTGGTGTCATCTTTGGCGATTTCAGGCTGCAACAGTTTTCGCATCAGTGAAACGGAATTAAATGAAGAGGTGGCTAAGCAATTGGCTAACCCGCAGACCAATCAGATTGAAGTCTTGCTGGATGGCCACACGCTAAACCTTGAGCTCTTGGTAAAGTCTGCCAGCATTGATCTTACGGATCGCGATGGTGGCTTAGTCATGGTGGACATGGTGTCTGATATGAAGGGGCGCTTAAAGGCTTTCGGACAAGAGTTTGAAATTACCACTCAGTTGTTACCATCGTTTGAATCTGGGGTTCGTATCGAAGAAGACCGCTTGTATTTAGTCGCTCCGAAAGTGACCAATATTCAGGTGCAAGGGGCGAGCTTCAGCGAGAACATGTTGCGCTCGGTTCTGGGCTCGTTACACGGTGACTTTGAAAAAGCCCTTGCCCAGTATTTCGATCAGCACCCGGTTTATGTGCTGGATCATTCGCCATTTGAAAAAACGGCGGCAAGCATGGTCAAAGACATCATAGTGACCGAAGATTCTTTAGAATTTTCGCTGTTCTAGTGAAGTATCTAACATACTTCTATAATGGCGCGATCAATAACCGCTCATACTCTTTAACGAGTGGGCTAAGAAATATTTAAGAGGAAATGATATGTCCATAGCTGACAATCAAGTTGTGCAGTTTCACTACACCTTGCGTGATGGTGAGAACTTATTAGAAACATCTGCAGGTAAAGACCCAGCCGCTTACCTTCACGGCCATGGCAATGTGATTCCTGGTCTTGAAAAAGCCATGGAAGGGCGTGAAGTAGGTGACGAATTTGAAGTGACTGTCGCTTGTGCTGACGCTTATGGCGAGCGCCATGAAGACCGTACTCAACAAGTGCCGGTCAAACACTTGCAAGGCGCGAAACGCTGGAAAGCGGGCATGGTTGCTATGGTGCAAACCGACAAAGGCATGCGCCAAGTGACCGTGATTAAAGCCGGTTTGAAACATGCCATGGTAGATTTAAACCATCCATTGTCTGGCAAAGACCTTACTTTCAATGTTGAGATTGTGAGTGCTCGTGAAGCAACGAATGACGAAATTGCCCATGGTCATGCCCATGGCGTAGGTGGTCACCACCACTAAGTTATTGCTTTTGAAGTAATTTTAAGCCCTCTAATGCGTAATAGTGTTAGGGGGCTTTTACATTTCTGGAACGGACTTTACATTAATTTTAATAAGAATCGTTATCAACGGCTTGACAGTCTCTGGGTGGGTGTCCATTATTGATAATAGTTATCATTAATGTCTTCAGCAGGTAAAGTCTATGAGCCATTATTTCATTCCGTTCTCCGTTCTTGAGCAAACCATTCAAGGTGGCCAGTGTGCCGACTCTCCTGAAGTGCTCTATCACTATCTCAATCTTACCGAAGAGTACGCTGAACGACTGGATGTGGTCGAAGCGGCTAAGTTACACCAGCGGGTATTTTACGTATTGCTAGATACTGTGTGTGATAGCAGTGTATCGAGGCATTGGCGTCAAACTTGTTTAGACAAGGTGTATGTGCCACTGTCGAATATCAAGCACCTGATCGTGACTTACCAAGACGCGAAATGCTACTTCAAGATGGAGCATAGTTTACGAGTGCTGAGTCACTATTTTATGTCGTCGTTTGAGCAAGAAGGAAACTATTAAAGAATGAAAATGCGCATTGAAAAAGACAGTATGGGTGAGTTAAACGTTCCTGCTGAGGCCCTATATGGTGCCCAAACCCAGCGAGCGATCAATAATTTCCCGATCAGTGACGAGCCCATGCCGGAAGCCTTTATTCGCTCCTTAATCATGATTAAAGCCGCCGCGGCACGAGCGAATGAAAAGCTAGAGTGCCTTAGTCCTGAGTTGTCCCAAGCCATTCAGAATGCTTGTGATGAGCTATTAAATGATGAGCAATTGATGACACACTTTCCGGTCGATGTGTTCCAAACCGGTTCTGGCACCAGTTCTAATATGAATGCCAATGAAGTGATTGCCACCTTGGCGAGCCGTTTCTATGACAAAGCGGTTGGCGCCAATGACCATGTGAATTTTGGTCAAAGTAGTAATGATGTTATCCCCAGTGCTATTCACGTAAGCGCCACCCTAGAATTGGTTGGGCATTTATTGCCTGCACTGCAGCATTTAAAACAAACCATCGTTGAAAAAGGCCAGACCCTAAAGGGTTACACCAAAACGGGACGCACCCATTTGATGGATGCTATGCCGGTACGCTTGGATCAAACCTTTGATGCTTGGGCGGCTCAATTGCAAGATAATATTGATAATCTAAGTGCGCTGACTCAGAAAACTAGCCGTTTAGCACAAGGCGGTACAGCGGTAGGTACTGGCATAAATGCTCACCCTGAGTTTGCAGCCTTGTTTGCACAAGAGTTATCAGATTTAACACAAGTGACCTTTTCCCCTGGTGATAACTTCTTTGCTTTAATCGGCTCACAAGATACGGCAGTGGCCTTATCGGGCCAGCTTAAAGCGCTGGCGGTGACCTATATGAAAATCGCCAATGACTTACGTTGGATGAACTCTGGCCCATTGGCAGGCCTTGGTGAAATTACTCTGCAAGCCTTACAACCGGGCTCTTCTATTATGCCGGGCAAGGTCAATCCAGTGATTCCAGAGGCAACGGCCATGGTGGCGGCACAAGTTATTGGTAACGATGCGGCCATCACTATCGGTGGTCAGTCAGGTAACTTTGAGTTGAATGTCATGCTACCTGTGATCGCAAAAAATCTGCTCAGCAGTATCAAATTGTTGGCAAACAGTGGTCAGTTATTGGCAGACAGCGCCATTGCGACACTAACGGTCAATGAAGACAAGCTAAACGAAGCTTTGCATAGAAACCCAATTTTGGTGACAGCACTTAACCCTATTATTGGTTATGCCAAGGCCGCGGAAATTGCTAAAAAAGCTTATAAAGATGGTCGACCTATTGTCGATGTGGCAGAAGAAGCCACCGAGCTTAGCCGCGAGGAGCTTCTTAAGTTACTCGATCCTGCCAAGCTTACCCATGGAGGTTTGTAGCTTTATCGAATCTTAGCTTTGAGCTTTACCTAAGCCGACGCAAGTCGGCTTTTTTACGCCAGTAACTTTTGGGCGGCTTAAATCGTCGATGCGAATGTCCATTAAAATGATCCCTCTGGCATATTAGGTGAAGTTGGAATCCTCACAGGTGTATACTTAATTTTAGGTTTTTTTAGCCAAAAATAAATGCATGAGATAGAGGTGATTTAGGTGAATACAGTCGACATTCAATTGCGTGATGCCGAGTTTAGCGACGCTGAGCTGTTATTAAGCTGGCGAAACCATATCTCTACTCGACAAGCCTCATTGACCACAGCAGAAATCGACTTGGCGTCTCATTTAACCTGGCTGAAAGCCTCTTTGACCATGCCAGAGCAGCGTCGCATATGGATCGCCGAGTTATCGGGTGAAGCCGTGGGCAGTTGTCGGGCGGACAAAGAAGCTGACAGTTGGGAATTATCTTGGACGGTTGCCCCAACCGCTAGAGGGAGAGGGGTAGCGCAGGCCATGCTACAAGCACTCTTTGTGGTGTTTGATCAGCCCTTTACTGCTCAAGTCAAAACAGACAATGTCGCTTCGATTAAAGTCGCTGAGCGCTCAGGCTTTCAGTGTGTAGGAGATATTGACGGTGTTTTGCAATTTGAACGCAATAAAGCCAGCTAGGCTTTATTCTTCATCAAAGCGAATCCGCACTTTGGGCTCATCTGCTTGCTTTGTGACGGGGGCGCGCAATGGGTCGACGATTTTTTCTAAGCCATTGATTTTGATCTCTAGCGCTAATTGCAGCCATTGACCAAGATTGCCACTCGGCCAACCTTCATGAGAAAACCACAACAAATAGGCTTCTGGTAAATCAATCAACACACGGCCTTGGTATTTACCAAAAGGCATGGTTTGACGAGCGACTTGCACTAGGTCTTGCTGGGAAAACATGAGCTTTTCTTCTTTACAAATGAAGCGACTATTTAATCACAGAGATGCCATGGTCGCCACCAAGGCAAACTGTCAGCAAGACTTTGCTGACAGTTTATGGTCTGGGTTATTTGCTGAGTTATTAGCTAAGTTTAAGCCCAGATATTACGCACTTTCGGAACTATCATTTGCGCCAAAATATCAAAAACGACCGCCGCAGCAATGGCCACTGCCGCCATGGGAAAGAGTAAGGAAATTGGCAGTAACAACCATACCGCATGTTTCCAACGAGCAAAGTTTTTCGGTACTGGCGGTGGTGACAGAGCAAATTGAGCACTAGGACGACGCTTCCACCACATAATCACACCGGAAATACACAGCACAATCACTGAGAGAGCAAATAAGGTGGAGGCGATAAGGTTCCATAGGCCAAATTGCCCCATGTGTAGGGCGACCCCTGCGGCCATGGATTTTGCAAAAGCGTTGTAATCCGCAAAGCCCACATCGACAAGCAGTTCTCCCGAGTATTGGTCAAAATGCACTGTTCTATCATCCCAAGCATTGGTTATGTCCTTGCCCATGGTGCTGGCGGTAGCAGTATAAACACCCACCTCATTTTTAGGGAAATGCACTTGGAACTGGGTGAAGCCTAGCGCTTTGGCATCCGCAACCACTTGGTCTAGGGTAAGGCTGGTAGGGCCAGTGCTGGTGGATTCTGGCAATGGCGCTTGCTCTAGTCCCCAAGGCATTTGTTTGAGACCTTTCACATTTAAGTCTTCATGGGTAAGAGTCGACGACACGCTGGAGGCTCTTTTCTCCATAGGAAATGTGCTCCAAGCCTGAGTCATTTGACCACCCCAAAGAGAGGCCCAAGAAAGTCCTGAAACACAGTAAAACAATAGAATCAGCGCCGCCCATACACCGACGACGCTGTGTAGGTCGCGCCAGAAAACGCGCCCGCCTTGCTTACTTATGGTGGTCGCCGCTTTGACCTTGGACTCACCTTTGGCAGGCCACCATAAAAACACCCCTGTCAGGATAAGTAAGATGGTTAGGCTGGCTGCCACTTCGATCATCCGCTCGCCCGTCGCGCCCACCATAAAACTGCTATGGGTATTTTCTCCCCAAGCCAGCAGGGATTGGCTAATGCTTAGGTCACCCAGCACTTCGCCTTTATAAGGGTCGACAAATACTGATAGCGTGTCACCGGATGCCTTGACCTGAAAGCGGGTGCTTTCATTTTCTGTGGCAGGTAAAAAGAATTGTGACACAGTGCTATCAGGATAATGAGCTTGTACCAATTCGTACTGTTGCTGATAGGTAATGGCTTGATCTGTCACTGCATCCACATGAAAAAGATGAGTGTTTAAAGCGCGTTCTAGCAATGGTGCGTAGAGCATTATCAAGCCAGTGACTGATAGCATGATTAAAAAAGGCACAACGTATAGGCCTGCGAAAAAGTGCCAGCGCCAGACTGACATATAAAAAGATTTGGAACCAAACATGGTTAAGATCCTTCCAAATTTTGGGGCTAAATAGACCTAAGCACCCAAAATTTATGAGGGCGCTAGGTGATGTTCAATAATGGGATTAAAGCGTGCTGATAGGGCGGTGGGCCACGAGCCTGTAAACGGTAGATTTTTGAGGTAGGCTGAGCCTGAATATGCAGAAGAACTGGTGACGCGGCTTTTAATAGTGCCGTTTGGGTCTCTAAATGGAACTTGATGTTACAAAAAAAGTGAATACATGGGCAGCCTAGGGCCTCGTGATCATCAGCCGTTTGATCTAGCTGATCAGCCCCAGAATCTGCAACAGATTGCAGCATTTGCTGATGGTCATGGTGGTTGTGATGATGTGCATGTACGTCGGTTAGCGTTGTTGGCGCTTGGTGAATCATTACCCCTTTGGTGGCACAGAGCATGACGTAAACACCGTTAAAGACACCGATGTTATTGATCAGTGGTACGGTGAAATAAGCCAACCAGCAAAGGAAGAGTATGGGTAAATAGCGTTGTTTCATAAACTTATTAGTAAACGAGGCGAGCGAAATCTAACAGTGGTTGCTTCAAATAACAAGCTAATCTTTATTGCCTAGTTTAGGGTTAGTTCTTAGGTTATCTAGGAATTTTCTGGAAGATAGCCGTAATTTTGCCTATTTATGGGTTTGAACGTGTTGTATTAGATAATCACAAATACGTTGCAACTTAGGTGAGGAATGTCGAACTTTTGGGTACACCAGCCACACGCCACTGTAGGGGTATTGGTATTGAGGGAGCAGCGCAATGAGTTGGCCACGGGCCAAGTCTTCCTGTACATAATAATCCGGTAACTGTGCAATACCTAATCCCTTACGAACCGCATCAAGCAGCGCAGGCCCGGAATTACTGCGCCAAGAACTTTGGGTTTTTACTTCTTTACGCTGGCCGTTTTGTTGAAACAGCCAGTAATTCTTAGAGCCACTTAAACAGTGGTGTTTGCTGAGCTCTGCAAGTGTATGGGGCATGCCGTGTTGGGCAACGTATTCCTTCGAAGCGCAGAGAAATTCTTCACGTTCACATAAGCGACGGGACAAATGGCTGGAGTCTTTTAGCGACCCCATTCGAATGGCCAGATCGTAACCTTCTTCGATAATATCCACTTCTCGGTTAGTGAGATGAAGGTCGAGCTCTATCTTCGGATGGCTGATCAAAAAGTCATTCATCAAGGGGGCTATAAATCGTTCCCCAAAGGTGGTAGCACAGGTCATCTTGAAGGCCCCAACAGGGGCTTGGTTCAAGGTAGAGACCACTTCTTCGGCACTGCTTAGGGTTTCTGGTAGACCTCGGCAATGTTGGTAGTAAAGCTCTCCGGCTTCACTAAGGCGAATGCGTCGTGTGGTGCGAAAGAGTAGGGTGCAGCTGAGTTCGGATTCAAGCTGGGTAATCAGCCGACTAATGTGGGAAGGGGACACATTGAGCTGCGACGCCGCCGCTGAAAAGCTGCCTTGGCGCACCACTTCAATAAAGGCTTCCATGGCTTCCCAGTTTTTCATCCTACAGTCTCTCTTAGTTAAAAAAGTAGATTATCGCATTTATGGGAGAATTGTCAGTTGATTGTTGCTGTATGGCAATAATCATTTTCTAAACTAAGGATTATCGCTTTAATCAGATGAGAGTAGACTGCAATGAATGGCGTTTATGCCAACTAACGAAACACTGTTAAACACACCTTTGGAGAAAACAATGAAATGTAAAGCTGCTGTCGCATGGGGCCCGGGCCAACCTCTTAAAATTGAAGAAGTCGATGTTCAAGACCCACAAGCTGGAGAAGTCCTAGTACGCATGGTGGCGACGGGTGTCTGTCACACCGATGCGTTTACTTTATCGGGTGAAGATCCAGAAGGTATTTTCCCAGCGATCTTAGGTCACGAAGGGGCGGGTGTTGTTGAAGCGGTAGGGGAAGGCGTCACTACGCTACAACCTGGCGATCATGTTATTCCTCTTTACACGGCGGAATGTGGTGAGTGTAAGTTCTGTACGTCTGGTAAAACCAACTTGTGTCAGGCGGTCCGTGAAACCCAGGGTAAAGGCTTAATGCCAGACGGTACTAGTCGTTTCAGCATTAATGGTGAGCCAATTTTCCACTACATGGGCACCTCTACTTTCTCTGAATACAGTGTTGTGCCAGAGATTTCTTTAGCGAAAATCCATGTGGATGCCCCACTAGAGAAAGTTTGTTTGCTAGGTTGTGGTATCACCACGGGTATCGGTGCTGTGTTGAATACAGCGAAAGTTGAAGAAGGTGCGACGGTAGCGGTATTTGGTCTAGGTGGCATTGGCTTATCTGTGATTCAGGGTGCTCGCATGGCGGGTGCATCACGCATTATTGCCATTGATATTAATGAATCTAAATTCGAAATGGCGAAACAATTTGGTGCGACCGATTGCGTTAACCCGAAAGAGTTTGAAGCGCCAATTCAGCAAGTGATTGTGGATATGACTGATGGCGGTGTGGACTACTCTTTTGAGTGTATTGGTAATGTTCAAATCATGCGCCAAGCCCTTGAGTGTTGTCATAAAGGCTGGGGCGAATCCATCATCATTGGTGTCGCTGGCGCGGGTCAAGAAATCTCAACTCGTCCATTCCAGTTGGTAACAGGTCGTGTTTGGAAAGGCTCGGCATTTGGTGGTGTTAAAGGTCGTAGTCAGTTACCAGGATATGTAGAAGATTACATGCAAGGTAAGATCGAAATCGATCCATTTGTGACACACACTATGGGTCTTGAAGACATCAACAAAGCCTTTGATTTGATGCATGAAGGTAAGAGTATTCGTACGGTTATTTTGTTCGATCAGTAAGCGACTGTTTGAGCCTAACCATGGGTTAGGCTCAATATTTTAGAAGGAATGCAGTATGGAATTATTATCCAGCACCAAGTGCTTTGATGGTTGGCTAAAACGCTACCGTCATGAAAGTAGCAGTGTATCGGGAGACATGACGTTTGCTATTTTTTTGCCGCCGCAAACTGAGTTGCAATCGGTTCCTGTGCTTTACTGGTTGTCGGGTTTAACTTGTACGGATGAGAACTTCATTCAAAAAGCAGGGGCGTTTCGTAAAGCCGCTGAGTTAGGTTTGGCCATTGTCTGTCCAGACACTAGCCCCCGAGGTTCGGATTACCCTAATGAGCATGAAAGTTATGACTTCGGCTCTGGAGCTGGGTTTTACGT
Source organism: Marinomonas dokdonensis (assembly GCF_052747885.1). Taxonomy (NCBI): domain Bacteria; kingdom Pseudomonadati; phylum Pseudomonadota; class Gammaproteobacteria; order Oceanospirillales; family Oceanospirillaceae; genus Marinomonas; species Marinomonas dokdonensis. Next base: position 766,385 of record NZ_JBRAND010000001.1, on the reverse strand, counting down.
GAATGCTACGGTAGCCCCTTATTCGGACACTTACCGCATGTACGATTATGTGGTGGATGAGTTACCTTCATTGATTGAAGCGAATTTCCCAGTCACGGATAAGCGTTCTATTTCTGGTCATTCTATGGGGGGGCATGGGGCGCTTATTTGTGCTTTGAAGAATCCGGGGCGTTATCAGTCGGTTTCTGCTTTTGCGCCGATTACAAATCCGGTGGCTTGCCCTTGGGGTGAGAAGGCTTTTACGGGATATTTAGGTGACAATAAAGAGGTTTGGCAAGAGTGGGATGCTAGCTGCTTAATCGCTAATGCAGAGGAACGTTTGCCTTTGTTGGTGGATCAAGGTGAAGCGGATAATTTCTTGGTGGAGCAGCTTAAGCCTGAAGCACTAGAAGCCGCTTGTGAGAAGGTCAAACACCCGCTGATTTTGCGTCGTCAGCCGGGTTATGATCACAGTTATTTCTTCATTGCTAGTTTTATTGAAGATCACTTAGAGCATCATTCTCAAGCTTTGGGATAACCCTAAGTTTGTCTTTGCAAAACCGACTATTCAGTAATGAGTAGTCGGTTTTTTTGTTTCTTAATTACGCTGGAAATGTGGCTTTCAAGAAGGTGATGTGACTGCATGCCCGTGTTGACGTTTTATTTCGAAACTAGCGCCTACCTCATAAAAACGCCAACAGGTCATTCGTCAAAGCCGTAGGGGGAGATGGAGAAAGTGCCAACAGGCTATTCGTCAATTTAGTTGGGGGATGGAAAAAGGGGTTTATCGATGGGTCGTTTTGCCGTAGTTTTGAGTCATTCTAGTTTGGTTTAAGGGTTGAGGTTGGTATGCGTTATTCGGTGTTAATCACAGGGTGTTCTAGTGGTATTGGGTTGGAAGCAGCGAAGATGCTGCAAGAGCGGAACTTTCTAGTGGTGGCCAGTTGTCGCAAGCAGGAGGATGTGGAGCGTCTGAAGGCTGAGGGTATTGAGCATGTGGTGCAATTGGATTTGGCGGATTCGGCTTCTATCGCACAAGGCCTTAAAGACACGTTAGAGATTACTCAAGGAAGTTTGTATGCGCTGTTTAATAATGGAGCTTATGGACAACCCGGTGCGGTGGAAGATTTGCCTGTAGCGGTGTTAAAGGAGCAGTTTGAAAGCAATTTCTTTGGCTCGCACGAGTTAACCTGTTTGGTATTGAAGCTGATGCATGAACAAGGCTACGGTCGAGTTGTGAATAACAGTTCGGTACTAGGGCTGGTGGCAGCGCCGTTTCGAGGAGCCTATAACGCCAGTAAGTTTGCTTTAGAAGGGCTGACGGATACCATGCGGTTGGAGCTGATGGATTCACCGATTAAGGTGAGTTTAATTGAGCCGGGTCCAATTGAGAGTAAGTTTCGCCCCAATGCTTTGGCCGCTTTAAAGAAGAATATCGATGTTAAGAACAGTCGTCACCAAGCGGGATATGAAGAAGCGATTGAGCGTTTGAGTAAAGAAGGCCCTGTGTCGTCTCAAACTTTGCCAGCCAGCGCTGTGGTGAAAAAGCTCATTCATGCTTTAGAGTCGCCGCGTCCTAGAGCTCGCTATTATGTGACATTACCTACTTATGGTGCGGGTATGATGCGTCGTTTATTGCCCACTTGTTTGCTAGATTGGGTAATGGCGAAGCAAGGGGCATAAGTTTTAAAGGTTTGCGGAGGGCGTTTGTGACTCTAAGCCTTGCAACCAGTTTTGCATGGCGAGTAGAAATGCCTGCTGTGCCTCTTCTTGTGACAAGTACAAGTCATGGTAGCCCTTAGGGATACTGGCTTTGGTTAGCTGGGTAAAGACTTGCTCAGCGGCCTCTTGCATGCTGTGAACATCTAATACGCCATCTCCCTGTTGCATTGCTTCTACGCTGTTTTTACCTATGGTGCTGGTTTGTGAGTGGCATAACAGCGTCGGTAGTAAGATCTTGCTCTGGCTGAGTTTTCGCTGGGCGATGTTGATCTGTTTTAACCAGTGAAAAGACAGCGGGTAACCTTCTGCGGGCTTCCAGTCGAGTCGATAGTCCCATTGCCCGGCAAATTTTGTGTGTAGGGTTTGAGCGTACATGGTGGGGCTTTTGGCTTGAATGGAGAAGCGCGATAAAGCCGTTAGTAACCAAGGTAAAGGTTTGCTCAAGAGTTTTAGAGTCTTGGGTGCAAAGGGCATCGCCAAGAATGGACTATTGAGAATAAGGTGCTTAATGTCTGCCAAAGGTAAGCCATAATGCTGCTCACGCTCGGCCTTGCTTATTGTCTGGGAAAGGTAGCTGGCAGCCACTAATCCACCGGTGGAGTGCGCCAACAGGCTAACGTCGCGAACGCCATCTTGGTATAGGGTGGCTAGGGCGATATCTATATCTTGGCTGTATTGTTCTATGCTACTGCACCAGTTGGGTGGCAGGTAGGGGCGCAGTGAACGACCATAACCTTGTAAATCTAGGGCGTAGAAACGATAGCCTAGTTGTACAAAGAAATCGGCTAGGCCAGTTTGGAAAAAGTAGTCCGTGTAGCCATGGATATACAGGATGGCTTTGGGGCTGGTGATTTCACCCAAGTGTTGAACAAGAGTGGTGTGTACTATAGGTTGTGACGCGCCAGCAAAGGTGAAGGTGCGAGCGCGATAATTAGGGCCTAAGAAGTCTTGCTTATCGCTGACTTGTTGCCAAGTTTTACCTAGGTCGCTCATCACCATCCCCTTGTTGTTACTGGCTAGCCGAAGATACGATCACCCAGCTGGTCTATGGTCATTTTAGTTTTGCGCATGGTGATCTCGATGCATTCATCACGGCTTGGAATAATGTCCGAGCGAATAAACTGATGAACTTGTTGCTCCTCGCCTTCACCCTTGGTGATGCTGGCGGCAACGCGATATTGTCCGCCTTCATTGATCGGCGCGGGAATGATTTGAAAGCCTTTGTATTCAACAGCTTCTTCAGTTTTAGCAGGGGCGCTTTCGCCACCGCTGAATAGGCCTTTAAGGCCGGATAAAATACCCATTTTGTTGTCTCCTTTAGTTGCCTCTATTTTTCGGGCTTTTGCCTTATTAGTCAAATATTGTCGTGGTATTTTGCAAAGCTGTCGAAAAGCTCTGGTAGAGAGCATTAAGGGGTGGGGATTCAGGTATACTAGTTGTCTATCTTATCTTCTTTGGAATCTGGAATACTATGACAACTGAACAACCTAATAACCCTTTGCACGGTGTGAAATTGGAAAAAGTGGTGACGGATTTAGTCGAGCACTATGGTTGGGAAGAGTTGTCTTTTCGGATCAACATTAATTGCTTTAAAAGTGACCCATCTGTGAAATCGAGCCTGAAGTTTTTGCGTAAAACACCTTGGGCTCGTGACAAGGTAGAAGCCTTGTTTGTGGAAACTTTCTTTTAAGGCTTATTTTAATAATAAGCTATCGTCTATGGGAATAAAGCGATTGGCTGCTTGGGCGAGAGATTGGGCGGTTAACGGTTCTGCGCCATAAACCTCGACTTGTGTTTGGTGCTTGTCGCGGAGTTTTTTGACCAGCAAATCAAAGTCGCCGTCACCCGAGGCCAGTACGACAATATCTGCTTGTTGGCCATACTCTATTCCATCTAATGCAATGCCCACATCCCAATCGCCCTTGGCGGAACCATCTGCACGCTGGATAAAAGGCTTGAGCTTTACCTCAAAGCCAATGGCACGCAAAATATTTTGAAATTGACGTTGCTTTTCGTCTCCACGGTCGATGGCATAGGCGATAGCTTTTACTACATTACGGCCTTCTGTCGCTTGTCGCCAAAACGCATTGTAATCAAAAGGACGGCCGAAAGTTTGGCGGGTGGTGTAGTAAATATTTTGCACGTCTACCAAGATGGTTACGTCTGTCATACGTCTCCTTTAATTTGCCTGAAATAGCCTGCTTGAGACCATAGCATTATTGAAAAGAAAATAAACGCACCAAGATACAGTTAATAAGTCATCAAGAGGAAGTGGAAATGGATTTATCGGATTTTGAACCCGATCAAGAGTTTGACCCTAATAAGCCCCCTCGGTCTTTAACCCGCCGGGAAGAAGAGGCGAAAAGTCATGTCGTGATTGCCTATATTTTTATGCTGCTGGGAATCTTTACTGGGGTGTTTTGGCTGATTGGCGCCATTTGGGCCATGGTGAAGGTGAGTGATGCCAGAGGCACTTTTTTTGAGGGGCACTATCGCAATATTATCAGCACCTTTTGGTGGGGAATCTTGTGGAGCCTTGTTGGCTTGATATTAACGCTATTTTTTGTCGGCTACCTAGTACTGCTCGGGGTGTGGATCTGGAGCATTGTACGCATGGTGAAAGGCGTCGCCAAGGCCACTTCTAATCAGGCCTATCAGTAACCCTATCTTATATTAATAGCCGCCCCGTGAGCTAACGGGACGGCTATAGTGCTTAATCCAGTGACAATTGCATATTGGCTTGCTGATATAGGTTTTTATCACCTAATAATAGCGTAATGTTTTTTAAATCAAGCGCTTGATCTGGTTTCATAGTGAGGGTTAGGCTTTCGGGCTGCTTAATGAAAGCTAGGAAAGTCTCGGCAATTTGCTGTGCTTCTGGGCTACCAAGAGGCGCTAATCCCAACGTTTCACTCGCGGCTTGAATTAAATAGTTGAGATCATTATCACTGTAGTTTGCCATATCGGAGGCGAGTAATAAGTGCTCTATCATGCCGTTTTCTTGATAACGAATGCGTACCTCTTCAAAAGCAACATGCTCTCCATACAGTATCAGCATGGCTTCTGGTTGGCCTAGTGCCAATGAGGCCAGTAGGTCGGTACGCATAGTGCTGATGGACTCATTTGGCTTAGTCAGCTGAGTTTGGCTGTCCCACACGATCCGTCCCAAGTCTTTAATGTCCAGTGCCAGATAAGAGGCTAAGTGGTCTTCATTTTTCGTTGAGGAGAAGTGTCCTTTACCCAACAGAGTCTCCAACCCTAGCGTTCTCATGATGCGTGCCGAATCTCGTGAAAGCTCTGCGACTGGGCTTTCAGCGATCCAAAAATCAATGTCTAGATCCGGCTGGAAAAGAGGGTAATGGTTGAATGATACCCGAGCTAAACGCAGCCAAGGAGCAGATTTTGCGCCAAGAGTGACTTGCTCTAAAGAGGGAGTGAGGGTTAAGGGGTTAAAATGAATTTCTTCATAATGTACAAACTCATTGAGGCTACTTTCCTTGAGCCTAGCATCGATCTGCTCTTGGGCATATTGAGTACCAAAATGCTTAATCGCATAAATAAGTACCACAACAACACACAAGGCGCCTAGAAGTTTCAATAAAAGGGTCATTAGGCGAATTTTCAATGCTTCGTTCATAGTGTTTGCTGGGGCTCGTAGTATAATTTTTGAGGTACTTGGGTGGATGGTAACGGAAATGCAGGGAATTAGACAAAGTCATTTCTTGGTTCAGCCGTTTCCTTATCGTATTATGGATTGCTTTTTTAATATCGATCCGCCCGTTGTATTGTCAGTTTTGATAAGAGTTCACCTTATTCCAATAGACAGGCTGTCTGAATTGTATTTTTTTTATCACATAGAATTGTGAGTGGAGCATGGTTGTGAGGTCAATTCCTTTACGTAGGTTAATCATCCTGCCCTTTGTCGTCCTAGCGTTATTGTCTGGGGCGATCATGTATTATGTGGCGACGGTAAGCTTTGCCAGTATTGCCAATAAAGTGGGTTTGCAATATATCCATGAAGTCGAAAATCGAGTGCAGGAAAGACTGCATCACTTTATGGCACCGTTACAACGTATCGTTGAAATCAACCAGCTTGCTTATACCGATAGACCTCATGATATTAATGATTTACAGCGTGCTGCGATACGTTTTCATGAGCAGGCTCTGCAACACCCTCAAATGACGTTTATTTCCATGGCCACGACAGATGGTCGTTATATCAATTCTGTTCAATCTCCTTTCAAAGAAGATTACAGTCACCATGTCTCAGCGAATTTTGTGAATCAACCTCTAACCATGGAAGGCTATGAGTACGATCCTCAACAAGGGGTTGGAGAAAAGCGCCAGCAAGATATCGTCTTTAGTTATGACCCACGTAAGCGTCCTTTTTATCAAGATGCACTAGGGAAAACCACACCTGTGTGGGGGGAAATCGAGCGTTACTATGGTTTTGATACCCTAGGGGTGACGCTATCGGCTGCTATTTATAACGATCAACAAGAATTGCTTGGTGTGACGGCAACGAGCGTTGCACTGAGTGAATTTGATAACTATCTAAAATCCTTGGATATGATCGAGCAAGGCTACCTCTTCCTTGCCGAGCAAAATGGCGACTTGGTGGCATCCTCAGCGGACAGCCCTTTATTTTCGTTTGATTCAGGTGTTACCCAGCGAGTAAGTTTAGCGGATCACCCAAATGCTTTGTTCCGTATGGCAAGTGAGCATCTCGAAGAAGGCGCTTATCAACTGGATCAGCAGGGCGAAGAATATATTTACTATGTTCATCCGATCGAATTTGATTATGGTAAAACTTGGTTGCTAGGAGTGCTCATTCCCAGCACTTATCATAGGAATGTGCTCAGCGATTACACCTATATTACGATCATGATCACCCTAATACTTTTTATTTGTATCGCTTTGGTGGGCTCGCTCTTAGCGTGGTATATCGGCAAGCCGATTCGTTTGCTCGATAATGTAGCCCATGACAACAATGTTAAAAGTATTAAGCATCTGCCGGATTCCATTAGTGGCGTACGTGAAATTAATTCGTTAAACCAAGGCCTCAAGGGCATGGCCTCTGCGCTGGATGATGTGCTGCAAAATCTTGAGCAGAAAGTGGCAGAGCGAACTTCTTATCTAAAAGATGAAAACGAAACCTTGCTAGAGTCTTCGGTGAAAGATGAGTTGACGAATCTATACAACCGTCGCGGCCTTAAGCAAGAGTTCAGTTTTGTGTCTGAACGAGCCCAGCGTCAGGGGCAGTCGCTCATGTTGGTACTTTGTGATATTGATTATTTTAAAGACTTTAATGACAAATATGGTCATGGGGTTGGGGATCAAGTATTGGTACAGGTGGCTGAACACTTGTCTAGCCACATCCGCTCAGGGATTGATATCGTTGCTCGATACGGTGGTGAAGAATTTGTCCTAGTGTTTGTAAACACCAATCTAGAGCAAGTGGTCAGTCGATTAAACATGATACGAGACGCCTTTGCGAACACCTTGGTTGGAGATAACGAACATGTCACCATGAGTTTTGGTGTTTCCAGTATGAGTTCTGGTGACATGATAGATATCGAGAAGCTGATAGAACAAGCCGATAGCCGTCTGTACGAAGCCAAACATAGCGGCCGAGATAAAATCGTCTACTAACAAGATACCCACATTAAAAGACAGGAGCAGCTTATTTCATCATTCATACCGACAAAAGAAGACTTGTGGTTCTTGCCTTTAGGAGGCACGGGCGAGATTGGTATGAACATGAACCTCTATGGCCATGATGGCCAGTGGTTAATGATAGATTGTGGTGTGTCTTTTAATGAGCCTGTACAACAGACTGATGTGCATAAGGCAGAAATAGTATGTGCAGACCCAAGCTTTATCAGTCAGCAAAAAGAGCGCCTCGCCGGTATTGTGATCACCCATGCCCATGAAGATCATGTGGGGGCTTTGCCATTTTTATGGCGACGTTTTAAATGTCCGGTTTACACCACGGCTTTTACAGCTGAAATTCTCCGTCGCAAGCTGGCACAAGTCGGCTTAAGTGGCAAAGTTCCCATCATCGAAGTCGCTCAACACGAATCCGTAAACATAGGTGTGTTTCAGGTTAAGTGGCTGGCGTTAACCCATTCTGTCCCTGAGCCTTTTGCCATGACGGTTACGACTCCTGTCGGACGCATCTTCCACACTGGTGATTGGAAAATCGATCATAAACCCATTACAGGGGAAGGCTTTGCCTCGGGACCTTTTAAAGCCTTAGCGAAAGAAAATATTCTCGCCATGGTATGTGACTCAACCAACGCCTTACGAGAAGGGTATTCGGCTTCGGAAACGGATTGTTATAGCGGATTATTAGCCCGAATTGAGCGGGAGAAAAACCGCGTTGTGGTGGGCTGTTTTAGCAGTAATGTGGCCCGTCTTATCGCGCTAGGTCGAGTGGCTAAAGCCACCGGCCGTTATTTGGCGTTGATCGGCCGCTCCTTGACGAACATGGTCAGTGCGGCCCGAGTGACAGGCCATTGGCCCGAAGACTTACCTTTGATTGATGCGGCACATTTAGGTTACTTGCCCCGTGAAGAGGTGTTGGCGGTAGTGACGGGCAGCCAAGGTGAGCCTCGCGCTACCTTGTCGCGCTTGGCCGCCGATAATGGTTTTGATTTAAGTGTCGAAGCGGACGATTTGGTGATTTTTAGCGCCATGCGCATACCGGGTAATGAAACCGCTATTGATGGTCTTATTCGCCAGTTTCAAGCTCGCAAAATTCGCACCTTACAAGCCCATGAAACTGAAGAGACTATTCATGTGAGTGGCCACCCTTGTCGGGGCGAGCTGAGTGATATGTATCAATGGATACAGCCTGAAATTGCGATTCCTGTGCATGGCGAGCCAGAACATCTTGATGCCAATGCTCAGGTAGCAAAACAAAGTTATGTGCCCGCACAACTGGTGGGAAGAAATGGTGATCTGTACCAGCTTAGCCCAAGTGTGCGAGTTTACCGCCAAGCAGTAAAAGCAGGGCGGCTGGCATTAGAACGCCATTAATTCAAGTTACTCTCTGTCCATTAGCTGGGGAGCAAACACGGTTTTGGCACTTTTCCCCGGAATCTCTTTTGCCAATTTAGGCACCAAATAACCGGGCAGCTCTGCGGCCACTTGCCCCATTAGTTGTTGGGCCTCGTTGACGGAAATATCAAAGTGCGCCGCCCCTTCTACAGGGTCTAGGGTAAACATGTAATAGGGCAAAATACCCGTATCAAACAAGGTTTCACTTAGGGTCACCTGTGCGTCCACATTATCGTTTACCCCTTTCAGTATGACCCCTTGATTTAAAAGGGTAACCCCAGCTTGTTTAAGTCGGATGGCCGCTTGTTTTACCTCAGCGTCGATTTCATTGGCATGGTTAATGTGCCACACCATGATAATGTCTAAGCGAGAGTTGGTGATCCACGAGATCATGGCATCACACACTCGGGCAGGGATGACCACAGGTAAGCGGGAGTGTATGCGTAAGCGCTTAATCTGCGGTAAGGCTTCTATTTGACGAACCTTGTCGGCAAGCAAGCTGTCTTTCATCATTAAGGGGTCGCCGCCGCTCAAGATGACTTCGTTGATTTGCGGATGAGCTATAAGGTAATCAATCACCGAATGCCATTCCGCCTGTGCCAGCTGGTTATCTCCATAGGGGAAGTGACGACGAAAGCAATAGCGACAATTGACTGCGCACCCACCGGAGGCAATGACTAATAAACGACGAGTATATTTATGAACAATCGCTTTTTGAGGGTTGTGATCAGCTTCCTCTAGGGGGTCTTTGTTGTAGCCCGCTTGAGGCAACATTTCATGCCCATGGGGCAGTATTTGTTGCAGGAGCGGGTCTTCTGGGTTGCCATATTCGATGCGTGAGAGATAAGGGCGTGGTACCAGTAATTTAAAGGCCTGATGAGCCTCTAGCCCTTGTTCTGCCAAGTCACTGGGTAGGCCGAGCAGGGAAATCAGTTCAGCTAGGTTGGTAATTGCTTGGGCAAGATGCTCGGACCAGCTTAAATCGTTCTTGGTTTGAATTGGGATCACGTCAAATATCTGCAAAATTAAGTTAAATTAGGTTATGATTGCGCCAACTTATTTTTGGCCAGTTAGGCCTTTGGCTCTCAGAGATCTTTGCAAACCCTTTTAGTATTCGCATATTTGGTAACAAAAAGCGGTTTGCAGAGGTCTTGGGGCTGACATGATACGTCAGTCAGAGCTTTTTCTCTAAATTTATACTGTGAGGATGTATGGCTAATATCTCTACCAGCGAAATGCGCGGCGGTTCCAAAGTAATGGTCGATGGTGACCCTTGTGCGGTGCTGGACAACGAACACGTTAAACCCGGTAAAGGTCAGGCCTTTAACCGTTTGAAATTACGTAACCTAAAAACCGGCCGTGTTTGGGAACGTACGTTTAAATCTGGCGATACGCTAGAGCAAGCGGATGTAATGGATACGGATATGGAGTACTTGTACACAGATGGCGAGTTCTGGCACTTCATGGCGGTAGATGGCACGTTTGAGCAGCACGCTGCGGATGAGAACGCTATTGCGGACACGAAAAACTGGCTTAAAGAGCAAGAAAAGTACGTTGTTACTCTATACAACGGTACACCGCTGGCGGTTACGCCACCAAACTTCATTGAACTAGAAGTAACAGAAACAGATCCAGGCCTGAAAGGCGACACGGCAAACGGTGGCTCTAAACCTGCTTACCTAACCACTGGCGCTATGGTTCGCGTTCCTTTGTTTATTAACATTGGTGAAGTTTTGCGTGTTGATACTCGTACTGGCGAATACGTATCTCGTGCTACGGGTAAATAATCCAGCACATTGATTCGAATACAAAAAAACTCGCAAGGGGCGCCTTGCGAGTTTTTTTGTCGCTAAATCCTGATTATAATTTAACGATCAATTTGCCCTGGTTGTTACCGTCAAACAGCAAGTTAATGCCAGTCGTAGCACTTTCAATACCCTCGATAACATGGGCACGATATTGCAATTCCCCTTTGCCCAGCATGCCCCCTAAGGCTTGGCTGTATTCACCGATACGATGGAAATGATCAGGCATAGTAAAGCCTTGAATCATAAGACGTTTTTTAATGATATTAAGCCAGCTAGGGCCAGGATCTGGTTGCTCTTTTTGGTATTCTGCGATCAAACCACAAACAGCGATACGACCATGGGCATTCATGCGGTTGAAAATTGGCCCTTGGGCGGCACCGCCAGTGTTCTCGAAAAAGAAATCAATTCCCTCTGGGGTAGCCGATGCAAGCTGCTCAGCAAAGTCTGCGTCTTTGTAATTTAGCGTAGCATCGAAGCCAAGGGTGTCGGTGAGCCATTGGCATTTCTCGGTAGAACCTGCCACACCCACCACTTTAAGACCTAGATTCTTCGCCATCTGGCCGACCAAAGAGCCGACAGAACCCGCTGCAGCGGTGACGGCGAGGGTTTTTCCCGCATCGCTGGAGGAAAGTTTTAGCACTTCAAATAAACCGTGGTATGACGTAATACCTGGTAGAGCAATTACGGATAAAATGGCCTCCGCTGGAATTTCTTTAGGGATAGGGTTGATGTTGCTACCGTCACTGATGGCGTATTCAGTCAGGCCTAATAAGCCCATCACACGGGTGCCCACAGGGAATTGGCTATTATTGGAAGCGACCACTTCTCCCAAACCACTGGCACGCATGGTGTCCCCTAGGACAACCGGTGGAATGTAGCTGTCTTCGTCAGCACTTACCCAGCCGCGCATGGCAGGGTCTAGAGACAAATGAGTCATTTTGATGAGTACTTGGTCAGCCTTTGGCTGTGGGATGTCTTGGCTGACAATATCAAAAATATCTTCAGTGATTTTGGTCTCAGGACGTTTGACTAATTTAATAGTACGGTAAGTCATGATGGTTACTCCTTTAAAGAATGTGCCGCTAGTTTACCTTATCTAAAAGGCGTTTAGCGTGTAGCTTTTAAGGAAGATATTGTAGCCTTGTCCATAATGATGCTGGGCGCCTAAGCGGGGTAATATTAGCTATAACTCAGAGGCGTAACTGGGCGGGTTATGCTGATGCTTGCAAAGAGGCTTGTACCTCTGCAATAAAGCTTGCGCTGAGGTTGATGGTGACCACCACCTGACTTAAGTCGTCGAGATCGCGGATCACTTTAAAGCCAAGTTTGCGACAAAACTGAATCATGTGTTTGTTTTCTGACAAGACTATGCCTTTCATCACCTGAATGTCCTTTGCCGCTGCAGAGAGGAAGAGCTGACGCATTAAATAAGAGGCCAGCCCCATGCCTTGATATTCATCCCCGAGCACCACGGCAAATTCACAACTTTTATCATCAAAATTGTCGCTGTATCGTGCTGTGCCAATGAGCACTTCTTGATCGTCGATTTCAGTGACTGCCATGAAAGCCATTTCACGGTCGTAATCAATATGTGACATGTTGGCGAGCATGCGCGGGGTAAGTTCAGAAAGGTTGGATATAAAGCGGAAATAGCGGGTTTCTTTCGACATGCTGCGCACAAAATTCGCCATCATGGGGGCATCTTCTGGACGCACTGGGCGCACGGTACAGTCCAATCCATTGCGCAATGGATAGTGACTGACCCATTGTCTTGGATAAGGCTGAATCGCCAAATGTTCATAACGACGTAAGTGTTGGCAATCCCCCAGTTGGGCAGTTAAGTCCGCGTAAACACTGCCATTTTCATGGAGGCGAATGTTTGCCATTTCTAATTGCTGTAGTTCTGGCAATTCACAAATGAGCGTAGAGAGATCTAAAAGTAATCTTTCCAGCTCTGGGTGTCCTTCTGAAAGGCCTAAAGGTGATAGTAAGTCTTTACTTAATAGTGTGTTGAGGGGTGGTAAGCCAATCACTTCGTGTTGCCATATGTTGTGGTTACTACCGGAACTTAAGCCAATGGCAGGACCAAATACCGGGTCTTGAAGCAGTCTTAGATGCAGGCTTTGCTTGAGTAAATTATTGCCTTGTCGGCGTGCGGCGAGACGGATATTAAATAGCTCAAAGGTGGCTTTTAATAAGTCTTTGTCAGGGTTTAAGTGACCTTCTTTGAGTAAAGCTTGTAATTGGGTTCTGGCTTGGTCAACGGCGATTCTTTTACGAATCGCGTGGCTGTCAGGAGATTGCTTAGCCAGTCGTTGGTTACGTTGGAATTGTTGTAAAAACTGGAAACCTTCCATGGCCGATTCTGGGGTGCGAAAAGTTGGAATGCCCGCTTCATTTATACGAGTACGAATGGCGATCATTTCACCGCCACCCAGTAGACACACCATCAACAGCTTTTTCTGTTTGGCATGTAAATCTATGATTTGCTGATAAAAAGATGACATGTCCAGCAGTGCGGTAGGGCTGAGCATCAGTAGCACAGCGTTACATTGCTCATCATTGAGGGCAGTGTCCGCAAGGTTCACAAAGACATCACTTTCGCAGTTAGCCCACACAGTGGTGACAGGGCCGATTTGTCCTCTATCATCCACAATATGGGCGAGTTTTTGGTGTAACGCTTGATCTGGGGTTAGCAAGGAAACATCAATCTCAGCGGCTCGCTGGGCGGCCAATTCACCTGGGCCTGCACCGTTACCTATGATGATCAAAGAGCCTTCTTGGATACGTCTGGCGTTGGTCATCACGGAAGCGGCGGCTACCAAATCATTTAGGCGTCGGCCTCGGACCGCTCCCGTTCTGCGTAGAGCGGCATCGAGCACTCTTTCATCAGCCCCAACGCTGTGTTCCGCCACCACGGCAACGGGTTTGGTGCGACTGGTGGCCCGTAAACTGCTCAAGAAGCGAGTAGGGTTACCGACTTTTTGTAGGTACATCAAGATGGCTTGGCTTTCAAAATCATTGGATAAATAGTCGAGGACTTGCGAAGGCATCACATCTACAGGGGAGCCCATGGCCACCACCTGAGAGAATCCAATGCCTTGCCAATTCGCCCAATCCACCAAGGCGCTTGCAATGGTGCCGGACTGAGAAACTAAGGCAAGACGGCCAGCCAAGGGAGGGGTTAAACCCAACCAAGCAAAAATCCCTTGTTTTGGCCGACAAATGCCAAAACTGTTCGGCCCCAACAGGCGTACATTGTGTTCTCGTAATAGCGGCACAAGTTGTTCGGCTTTATCTTCTGTCCAAGTGAGCATCAGCAGGGAAGGAATGTGTGCACGTCCACAGGCGGCGATAATTTCTTCCATGGACTCACTGCTGGTGCCGGCGAGAATCGCCAAGTCAAAAGGCTGGGTGAGCTGATCTAGGCTGGTAAAATGGCGTACCCGATTGGGTGTTTGTTGAGGGTTTATCTCTGGACGTTTAGCCGCTGGCCAATCCGGTTCGACCCCCACCACGTGCAAGGTATTGGCGAGATTGCCATTGAGCAACGCACGCAACAAAGCCAGCATGATAGGGTCATGGGCGTCTTCTCCTGTGAGCACCACAATCGACTTAGGTGCGAGCAGTGCGTTTAGTGCATGTTGGCTCAAATAACTCTCCCCAGAATAAAGGCTTTTAGCGATTGTAGACTATTGTAGGATAGTCTGTCTTATCGACTTTATGCTTAGATACACAGCAAGGATTCGCTTTGCTTAATTTTCGCCTTGGACAACAAAAATAATATCGGAGTCAAGATGACCACTGCTTACATCACCCATGATGCTTGTGAAAAACACCAAATGGGAGACGACCATCCAGAATCTCCTGCACGCATTGGGGCGATCCATGATCGTTTGATCGCGGGACAAATGTTGGACTTTTTACGCTGGCACGAAGCAGAAAAGGTACAAATGGCTGATTTATTGGCCGCCCATGAGCAAAGCTATGTCGAGGAAATTTTTGCCAAGGTGGCAGAGCTTCAAGCGCCCCATGGTCCGGATACTTTTAATATCGAGCCTGAAACCGTGCTAATGGCCCATTCTCTAGATGCCGCCTTGTATGGCGCAGGCGCTGCGGTGCAAGCGGTCGATCTGGTAATGACAGGTGCTTGCCATAATGCTTTTTGTTCCGTGCGCCCTCCCGGCCATCATGCCTTAGCGAATCAAGCGATGGGCTTTTGCTTTTTCAATAACATTGCTGTGGCGGCAAAATATGCCCAACAGAAATACCAACTCAAACGTATCGCCATAGTGGATTTTGATGTACACCATGGTAACGGTACTGAGCATATCGTGGCAGCGGACAAGGGGATTCTCTATGCCTCAAGTTATCAGCATCCTTTCTACCCCTATAACGATCCAGGGGAAAGCCATGACAACATACTGCACATGCCATTAGAGGCTGGTACAGGCAGTGAGCTGTTTCGACAAACCATCAATGACAAACTATGGCCTACCTTAGAGCAATTTCAACCGGAGTTGATTTTAATTTCTGCAGGTTTTGACGCCCACCAAGCGGATGAAATGGGCCAACTAAGACTCACCGATGCCGACTTTGCCTGGATCACAGATGGCTTGATGGCTCAGGCGAAAAAGCACAGCCAAGAGCGTATTGTGTCTGTTCTGGAAGGGGGCTATCAGTTGGACGCTTTAGGGCGCGCCGCCTGTTGTCATATCCGAAGCCTATTAGGCATGTCTTAGGCTTTATTTCGGTAAATACTTGTTTTTTAACCCTAAGATTGGGAGTGAAGGGCTTTTTTTGACAAAATATCGACTAAAAATTTACAGCCTTACGAAAGTAGGTTATTAGTTAGAGCATCAATAGGTAAATGAGACACATTGGCAGGACGCTTAGTTCTTTGTCATGGTATGCCTATATTGTTTATTTTTAGGAGATAGAATGTTGAACCGTCTTACCTGTACCGCCTTAGCTATTGCCCTGTCATCCTCTGCCCACGCCACCACTCTTAAGTGGGCGGGCACCACAGACCCTCAAACTATGGACCCTCATGCGGTCATTTCCACCCCAGTTTTAGGCTTTTTAAATAATGTTTATGAAGGCTTGGTGCGTCGTGGCAAAGACATGTCCATCGAACCTGCTTTGGCGACCTCATGGGAACCCATAGGTGAAGGGGAAGGTTGGCGTTTTCATTTGCGCCAAGACGTGACTTTCCATAATGGTGCGACCTTTAATGCGGATGATGTGGTCTTCTCTTATGAGCGTGCATCATCCCCTGCGGCGGATACCAAAGGCTGGTTTGCCCCCATCTCTATGGTTAAAAAGGTTGATGACTATACGGTGGACTTCATAACGAAAGCGCCAAACCCTATCTTCCCAGACAGTATTGCTAACTGGATGATTATGGATGCGGACTGGGCGAAGTCCATTGGCGCTGAGTCTCCGAACAAAGAAGCGGGCAATGCGGCCACATTACAGGCAAATGGTACAGGGGCTTATGAGCTGAATAAGCGCCAACCTGGCTTAGAAACCCGTTTGAAAAAATATAACGACTGGTGGGGAGAAGATATCGGTAATATCACCGAAGCCGTTTTCACTCCTATTCAAAACCCTGCCACGGCGGTAGCTGCTTTGTTGGCGGGCAATGTTGACATGATTAACCCTGTGCCGATTCAAGACGCTCAACGATTGGAGACTAATGGCCAAGTTAAAGTGATTAAGGGCATTGAAGCTCGTGTCATCATGCTGGGTTTTGCGCAACAAGCTGAAACCCTTAAATACGGTGCTGATCAAGGCAAAGCGAACCCATTCCTAGACCCAAAAGTACGTGAAGCGGTAGCGAAGTCCATCAGTGTTCCTGCTATTTTGCGCACCATCATGCGGGGTAATGCCCAGCCTGCGAGTCAGTTGGTGAGCCCTGATATGCGTGGCTACTCAAAACTTCATGATGCCCGCCCTGAGTTTGATGTGAAGCAAGCTAAGTCCTTGTTAGCTGAAGCGGGTTACCCAGAAGGTTTTTCATTCGGTCTTAAGTGTCCTAATGACCGCTACTTGAACGATGAGGCAGTTTGTCAGGCGGTCACCGCCATGTTGGCAAAAGTAGGTATTAAAGCCGACCTAGATGCCATGCCTGTTCGTAACTACTGGCCAGAGCTACGCGCAGATAACTTTGACATGTATCTAGTAGGTTGGTCACCAGGTACTTTTGACCATGAGCACCCAATTCGTTTCCTTGCGTCTACTCCAAACACAGAAAAGAGCCTAGGTTCTTGGAACTTTGGGGATTATTCAAATAGCCGCATTGATGTGTTGCTACCGCAAATTCAATCCGAGATAGACGACACCAAACGTCAGGCTATGATTGATGAAGTAGTGGGTCTTTACCAAAGTGAATTCGCTTATGTACCTCTCTACATTCAACCACTAGTGTGGGGTACAGGTAACAATGTTAGCTTGACGCAACGTCCTGATAACTTCTTTATTTTGCGTTGGGCATCGGTGAATTAATTTACCATCGCCTTTCGTAAACCCTCATCACCTAGGCAGGTGGTAAGCTTTTCATCTGCCTAGGGTCGCTTTTTATCTACCCAAACCGTGCGAGGAATGACGGTGATTAACTACATATTTAAGCGTGTTGCTCAATCTGCCTTAGTATTGCTGGTGGTTGGCTTCGTGGCTTTTTCAATGTTCCGTTTTATGGGTGATCCCATAGACAATATGCTTGGCCAAGAGCGTACCGAAGCAGACGTACAGCGCTTACGAGGTGAGTTAGGTCTGGATTTACCATTCCTTGTACAGTACGGACGCTTCTTGAGCGATGCAGTGCAAGGAGATTTTGGTGTCAGTTATCGCCAAGGTCGACCTGTCTCGGAAATCATCGTGGAGCGTTTGCCGGCGACTTTGGAGCTGGCGGCAGTCAGCGCTACTTTAGCGATTTCTCTGGGTATAGTGCTGGGGGTGTTTACGGCCATCCGACGACAAGGGTGGTTGGCGAACCTGATCATGACCAGTTCCTTAATTGGTGTTAGTTTACCCACCTTTCTGATTGGTATTCTGCTTATCTATGTTTTCAGTGTGAACCTTGGCTGGTTACCAAGCTTTGGTCGTGGAGAAGTAGTGCAAATTGGTTTTTGGAGCACGGGCTTATTGACCGTGAGTGGCTGGCAAGCGCTTATCTTGCCGGCGATTACCTTAGGTCTTTACCAAATGACCTTGATTATGCGTTTGGTACGCTCGGAAATGCTCGAAGTGTTACGTCAAGACTACATTCGTTTTGCTCGTGCTAGAGGTTTGAGTGAGCGCATTGTGAACTTTCGTCATGCCCTGAAAAACACCCTAGTGCCTGTGATCACAGTAACTGGCTTGCAGCTTGGTTCCATCATCGCCTTTGCCATTATTACCGAGTCAGTATTCCAGTGGCCGGGGTTGGGTCTGTTGTTTATTAATGCGATTCAATTTGTTGATATCCCTGTTATGGCGGCGTATTTAATGCTGATTTCCGTGATTTTCGTCACCATCAACTTGCTGGTGGATTTACTCTACGTCTTCATTGATCCACGCTTACGTGAAGGAGGCAAATAGCATGTTGCAGAACAGATTACGCTCATGGCTAGACAGTGACTTTATGTGGCGTTTGTCCCGCTCTCCTGTGGCAATCATTTCTTTGTTGGTGGTTTTACTCTTGGTATTAGGGGCTATTTTTGCCCCTTGGTTGGCTCCCTACGACCCATATGATCCGGCTACTCTGGATTTGATGAATGGCTTTACGCCTCCGTTAACCGCGAATGATTTTACCGGCCAAAGCTTTTTGTTTGGCAGTGACGATCAAGGTCGCGATGTCTTATCGACCATCTTGCATGGTATGCGCGTCTCTTTGTTTGTGGGCGTGGCAGCGGTGGCATTTGCCATGGTATTGGGCATTTCTTTAGGCTTACTGGCCGGCTATCTTGGAGGCTGGGTAGATACCTTGATAATGCGTATTGCCGACATTCAATTAACTTTTCCTTCTATCCTTGTCGCCATGCTTATTTTTGGTATAGCAAAGGGCATCACCCCTGTGGAATATCGTGACCAAATGGCCATTTGGGTATTGATCATAGCCATAGGTTTATCGGACTGGGTGCAGTTTGCAAGGGTTGTGCGAGGCGCGACCTTGGTAGAAAAAAATCGTGAATACGTGATGGCCGCACAACTAATTGGCCAGCCAAAACTCACCATAATGATGCGTCATATTTTGCCCAATGTGCTGAGCCCAGTGTTGGTGATCGCCACGATTTCTTTGGCCTTGGCAATTATCGCGGAAGCCACTTTGAGCTTTTTAGGGGTAGGCGCGCCACCGACTCAGCCAAGTCTTGGTACGTTAATCCGCATCGGCCAAGGTTTTATGTTTTCTGGGGAGTGGTGGATCCTGCTGTTTCCTGCTTGTACTTTGTTAGTGTTAGCGCTTTCGGTCAATTTGCTTGGCGATTGGCTACGTGACACCTTGAACCCTAAGCTGAGGTAGACATGGCATTACTCGACATTAAAGCATTGACGGTGGAATTTGCCACTCGTCGCGGTGTGTTTGTGGCGGTGGATAACGCCGACATCTCAGTAGAAGCAGGCCAAATCCATGGATTGGTCGGGGAGTCTGGGGCAGGTAAGTCCACTATAGGAGCAGCGGTAATGGGGCTGCTTGAAAAGCCGGGGCGAATTAGCCAAGGAGAGATTTCTCTTAATGGACAGCCTATTAGCGGTCTAGATAGAGAGGCCATGCAAGCACTGCGAGGCAAGCGGGTAAGCATGATCTTTCAAGACCCTCTCACCTCCCTTAACCCCTTGCTGACAGTAGGGGATCAACTGGTTGAAACCATTCAATTTCATCTTAAATTGAATGATAAGGATGCCTACCAAAAAGCATTAGAGTTACTGGCGTTAGTGAGAATTCCTGACCCTGAAGTACGAATTAACCAATACCCTCATCAGTTTTCTGGCGGCATGCGCCAGCGTATCGTCATTGCGTTGGCTCTGTGTTCTGAGCCTGATGTGATCATTGCCGATGAGCCGACCACGGCGTTAGATGTTTCTGTACAAGCTCAGATTCTGTCGCTGATTAAGGAGCTGGCGCGGGAAAAACAAGTTGGAGTGATCTTGATTACCCACGATATGGGCGTCATTGCGGATACTACAGATGTGGTGACTGTGATGTATCAAGGCAAGGTGGTTGAGAGCGGTCTGACGGCACAAATCTTAGGCCAGCCAACCCATGCTTATACCCAAAGTTTGATTGCGGCTGTGCCTAGACCACACGAAAAGGTGCGACGCTTTCCTCTGGTTTCCTATGGAGGGAAAACCCAAGCATTCGATATTGACGATCTGGCGCGCAGTTGGAAAAAACAAACCATAGATCAAACAAAGCCTTTGTTCGAGGTGGATTCCTTAACCAAACGTTTTATCACCAAGCCTGCTTTACTGCCTTCTCAGCAAGAGTACGCCACAGCGGTGGATCAGGTGAGTTTTGATATCCGCCAAGGGGAAGTATTTGGTGTTGTAGGGGAGAGTGGTTCGGGCAAGTCGACCTTAGCTCGTATGATCGCAGGCTTGTATCAAGCCGATGGAGGGCGCATTGTTTTTGATGGGACAGACATAACTAAGTCGAAAGATTTAAGTGATTATCGTCGTCAAATACAAATGATCTTCCAAGACCCATTTTCCTCTTTGAACCCGCGCATGCGGGTGGATGCCATTGTTGGGGAGCCAGCGCGTCACCATAAGTTATTAAGCGGTAAGGCACTGCAAATGCGTGTGGATGAATTGTTGGATCAAGTGGGTCTAAGCGCCGAGGCGGGTAAAAAGTATCCACATGAGTTCTCGGGTGGTCAACGTCAGCGTATTTCCATTGCCCGTGCGTTAGCTACTCAGCCAAGATTTTTAATTTGTGATGAGCCGACTTCTGCATTGGATGTGTCGATTCAAGCGCAAATTCTGAATATTTTGAAAGATTTGCAGGAGCATTTAAATCTTACCATGCTGTTTATCAGCCATGATTTGCCGGTGATACGACAGATGTGTGACCGTGTAGGGGTGATGAAATCTGGGGTGATGGTTGAGCAACAAGCAACAGAAATGCTTTTCACTCAGCCCCAGCACCACTATACCCAAGAGTTGTTATCCTTTATGCCCAAGCTTGAAGGCATACGCCAAGTGGCTAGCTAAACCTAGGCTGCAGAGGCCATTATTGGCCTTTGCAGCAAGGAAGTGGTGCTAAACCAAGGTGTTAATCAATTCACATAACTTTTGCAATTGTTGATAACTACTGTGTTTATCAACAGTGTTTTGCAAGGGCCAGCCACAGTTAATCCGCAAACAGTCATGATAAACATCATGGGTACTAAAGCA
Source organism: Marinomonas dokdonensis (assembly GCF_052747885.1). Classification (NCBI taxonomy): domain Bacteria; kingdom Pseudomonadati; phylum Pseudomonadota; class Gammaproteobacteria; order Oceanospirillales; family Oceanospirillaceae; genus Marinomonas; species Marinomonas dokdonensis. The sequence goes on along the minus strand of NZ_JBRAND010000001.1, from coordinate 745,437 downwards.
GGCCCCAGAACGCATATCGATGCCCGCTTGATTCGCTTGTCGTTCTAGTTCAAGCGTATTGAGATTAGGGATCTGTAGCCAGAGCACTATACCTCCTTGAGGTAGGCTGATTTTTGTTTCTTGAGGCAGGTTCAAACTTAAGAATTGTCGATAATCGTGGATTTGTGCCCCGAGTAGGCGGCGGACTTTATTCACATGACTTTGATATTCCCCAGTGTTGATAAACTCTGCCAAGGCAGACTGCATTAAGCCGTTTACGCCAAAGCCTGTGGCTACTTGTTTTTTACGATAAGACTCAAGGTATTGCCCGGGCAAGCACCAGCCAAGCCGCATTCCCGCCGCGAGGCTTTTAGACACAGAGCCACACCACACCACATAGCCTTGATTGTCCCAATGCTTACTTGGCAAGGGGCTGAGATTTTGATGACTCAGCTCGAAATAAATGTCGTCCTCTATCATGGGAATCTGATAGCGAGCGGCAAGCTGAGCAAGAGCCTGTTTCTGTTTCACACTCAAAGTCTGCCCTGTGGGGTTGATATTAGAGGTGCTAAACAAAGAAGCTTTGACCAAACCTTGCTGTAACACGCTTTCAAAATACTCAAGGTCCAGTCCGTCTGAACCAAGGGGAATTTCGATGACATTGCGTGATAGCCCTACCAACAGATCCAGCAAGCCACTAAAACATGGGGAGCCAATGGCAATGGTGTCGCCAACTTGAGTGAGGGTTTCGATGGCAATGCGGACGGAATCAATACAACCGTTGGTAATCACCAAATCTTGTGGCAGAAACGCAAAATGCTCTTTTTGGAAATGCTGCGCTAGTGCGCTTCTTAGGGCTATTTCTCCTTGAGGGTCAGGGTATTCAAAGAGCTGCTGACCTGCTCGACGCGTAACGCGCTTGATACAGCGCTGTAAGGCTTCTGCGGGTTGCAGCTGCGGGGCTATCATTGAGGTGCCAAGAGGAGTAAACAAAGCCGAGGTTGGGTTATAGCCATTGAGAGGCGCAAAATCCTTTGGGTCTCTAGGCTCCATTTTATCGAGGGACACGTGGGCGGCTGGCGCGTGGTCTTGTTGGTACGCATCCGCTTGCGGCGAGACAAAATAGCCTGATTGAGGCTGAGCATAAATCCAGCCTGCTTGTTGTAGATAGTCATAGGCTCTGGTGGCTGTGGTCATGCTGACCTTATGTTGCTGGCAGATGACACGCAGGGCTGGTAGGCGACTGCCGGTCGGCAACTTTTGTGCTTTGATATCACTGATAAAGCGCTGAGCAAGGTTTTCGTAGAGGGTCATTTATCCACCACTAAGTTAGGTATGTATTAATTGTACTCTAATTTTTATAAAAAATTGCATCTGCACACCTTTTGTTGTTTTTAGCATACTAACCGGGTTATCCACTAACCCTGAGAGCAAGACATGAAACAACGAGACTTTTGGTTACTATTCGCCTTGATGGCCCTATGGGGATTTAATTTTAGTGTCATTAAGCTAGGGGTGAATGATATCGACCCGCTGGTACTGACCGCATTGCGCTTTAGTTGCGCTGTGCTGCCGTTAATATTTTTTATCAAGCGACCAAATGTCGCTTGGCGCTATCTTATCGCCTATGGGTTAAGTTTTGGGGTGGGAGTGTGGGGATTAACCACGCTTTCCCTAGATGTAGGCATGTCAGTGGGAATGGCTTCCCTGCTACTGGATATGAGTGTGGTGAGTGGCTTGTTAATCGGCTGGTGGTTGTTGGATGAAACCATTACCAAAAATAAGCTACTGGGAGCTGCACTGGCTATCATCGGCTTGTTACTCATCGTGTGGGACACAGATGGGGCTATCAGTGTGCAAGGGTTAATACTGGTGCTGGCGGCATCAGCCTTCTGGAGTGTGAATGGGCTGATTTTAAAAAAGGCCAATACTCGCTCAGTGTTCGCCTTTAATATTTGGGGCATGGCGTTTGCCCCGTTGCCGCTGTTACTTATAGCATTGACCTTCCATGGCTCAGACGCCATTACCAACTTGCCTCAACAATTTAGTGGCTGGACGCTATTCTCTGTGTTATTCCAAGCGTATCCCACTACTTTGTTTGGTTACTGGCTGTGGAATAAAATGATTATGAAGTATTCATTGTCCAGTGTTGCCCCCATGACTTTATTGGTACCGGTTTTTGGTATTTTGGGTGGCTATTGGTTTTACGATGAAAGCATTAGTCTGCTGGAAATAGTGGCTGCCATATTAATCTTGATGGGGCTTTTTGTAAGCCAGATGACCTTGCCTAAGGTCATTAAAAACATGGCTACGAGCTAAGCATAGATAAGGAGCAAGGCAATGGATAGTATGCAATATGGACTGATTTTGTTGGGGGCTTTTGTTGCTCAAGCAAGCCCCGGGCCTGCCACATTAACCATTGCCAGTGCGGCCATGTTGCAAGGCCGTATCGCCAGTGTAGCCATAGCCTTAGGTGTATTAACAGGCTCTTTGTTTTGGACTCTATGTGCAGGCTTTGGCTTAGGTGCTGTATTGGCGGCCAATGTTTGGCTCTTTGAAACGCTACGTTATTTAGGGGCTGCGTACCTTATATGGTTAGCTTATAAATCTTGTCGTGGTGCAATGTCTGCTAAGGGTAAAATTACCCTAGAGAAGGTTTCAGCAGGGAGTTTTGCTAAGTTATACGCTAAAGGGCTTGGCCTACATTTGACTAATCCGAAAGCCATCTTGTTTCTAGGGGCTTTGTTTTCTTTAGGTGTCCCCAGCACGATAAATACTCAAGAGCTGATGATGATTATTGGATTCTTGTTCCTACAAAGTGCCGTGATTAACCTAGGTTATGCTTGGCTCTTTTCCCATGGGGTGATGCGCAACGGCTACTTTCGATTAAAGGCTTGGTTTGATGGTATCTTTGCCGCCTTTTTTACCTTGGCAGCGATCAAATTAATATTTTCTAAGCTAAATATCTAAAAGCCAATTTGCTATCATGGGTTTTATTTTTTGAGCTCGCCTTATGTATCAAACTTCCCTTTGGCAACCCAGTGCTGACCTGACAACTCTGCAGTTTCGTGCTGCGGTCTTAAAAAAAATTCGTGCTTTTTTTGATCAGCTAGATGTCATGGAAGTGGATACCCAGTGTTTATCTTTGGCGAGCATTACTGACCCACATATTGAGGTGCTAACTTGTCATACTCGTAGTGTGGGGCAAGACCTTACCTACTACCTGCAAACCTCTCCTGAGTTTGCCATGAAACGTTTGTTAAGTGCTGGCAGTGGTTCTATTTATCAGCTGGGTAAGGTGTTTCGCGCCGAAGAAATTGGCCGTCGTCACAGCATTGAGTTCACCATGTTAGAGTGGTATCGAGTTGGTTTTGATCACTGGCAATTGATGGCAGAAATGGAGCAGTTGCTGCGTTTGTTAAGTGCGGATGATGCCTTGATCTGTGAACGACTCAGTTATCGCCAGGCCTTTATTGATCATCTTGCAGTCGACCCATTTACTGCCCCTTTGGGTGAACTACAGCAACTGGCCCATCAACATACGGAATACGGTTTGCAGGAACAAGATAGAGATACCCTGCTAGAGCTTTTGTTCTCTTCGGTAATTGAAACGCGCATAGGTCAGCAGAACCCGTGTTTTATTCACAGTTATCCTCCTTCCCAAGCGGCACTGGCTAGGCATCAAGAGGAAGAGAGTGGGCAAATGGTCGCTGCGCGCTTTGAGCTGTATTGGCAAGGTATGGAGCTGGCCAACGGCTACTATGAATTAACCGATGCCAAAGAGCAGCAACAGCGTTTTAAAGAGGACCAAGTACAACGTCAGCAAATGGGCTTGGCTGAGCGTCAATTTGATGAACGCTTAATTAGTGCCTTGCAAGCAGGGCTACCAGAATGTGCAGGGGTTGCTCTTGGGGTGGACAGGCTGATTATGCTATTGGGTAAAAAAGATCACATTAAGAAGGTTTTACCCTTCGCCCATGATAGAGCATAAAGAAAATAACGAGAGCTATTGCTCTCGTTATTTGGTGCTATTTATTTAGCTACTTGTTCAGCTATTTATTTAGCCAGGTGGCTTCGCTAACTGGCTTGGATAAGTGATAGCCCTGTAAATAATCGACTCCCATTTCCACTAATCTAGTGTATACCGCTTCATTGTGAACAAATTCGGCTTGGGTTTTTATGCCCAAAGAATGGGCCAGATTATTAATGTGCTTAACCAACTTCTGCAACTTTTCATCTGTATCGATGGTTTTAATGATACAACCATCGAGCTTGAGAATATCTGGATCCAGAGCGATGAGCTTCTCTAAGTTCGAATAACCAGCACCAAAATCGTCGATTGCCAATAACGCCCCAGCTTGGCGGAATTCCGTAATTAATGGGCTAATCCAGTCGTAGTCTTGAATAGACTCAGATTCGGTAATTTCTAAAGTCACTCGGCCTTTAAATTGTTCATCCCTAAAAAAGTGACGCAAAGCTTTTAGGGTATCTTGATGTTTAAAATCCAGTACCGATAGATTAAGGGCTATATGAGTATGTGGGTGTTGATGAAGAATTCGCTCACATTGACTCAGCATGGTACGGGTGATTTTAGGGTAAAGCTGGGTCTGTTTAATGAGCTCTAAGAACATAAAAGGGCTCACTATGGCGTCATCTATTCTCGCTCTCAAGAGCGCTTCAGCACCGATTTCTTGGCCTGTTTTACTGTCGTAATAAGGTTGGAAATACGCCATGACATCGTTGCTTTCTAAGGCTTTACGGATTTTTTGAATCCAATCGAGATTTTCGTCATGGCTAACGGAAGTCGGTAGATCTCCGCTCCAAAAAATTGGCTGGCTATTAATTTGGGCAAAGCGTCTGGCTTCACTGGCTTTAATCAATAGATGGCAAGTCGGGCAAATAGACTCACCGTTGAAATCATTTCTCGACGCAAGGCCCACAGAAAGGCTTAAACTCAACAAGTTTTCGACTTTTTCCGAGGTTAAAAACTCTTGGCTTTCGATATCTTCTGCTATGCCACGAAATAGTCGAATGACTCTTCTTGAGGAAATAGAGCTATCAATGGCTACTGCCACTTCATTGGCTGAAAGGCGATAACAGGTGAACTCAATGCCCACCGAGTTCACCCCTAAAAAGAATTTTAAATATTGCGCCAGTTGCGCCAATACATTGTCCGCAGCACTGTAGCCATATTGTTGGTTAATAAGGCGGAAGTTTCGTATGCGAATAACCGCTAGATGCTCAGTGTCCTCATGATTGGTGAGGTTACGGATTAAAGAAAAGCGGTTTAACAGGCCGGTTTGTAGATCATATAGCCAGTCTTGTTGGAAGTGATCTGGTGGCTCAACGCCAATGGATTTTCGTTCTTGGCTGATGTCCTGAAATGTATTGTTGATCAGATTGAACATAGGAACTAAAGAGTCACTGCTGTCAGGAGCACGAATGACTTTTCTAAGGGTAGATTTAGCGCCATTAGATTCCTTAAAAGCAACGTAGGTTAATGCATGTTGCAAACCTCTGGCACCAAACTGAGACGAGAAGAACTCACCATAACAGTAGACGCCATGTACTGGTTGTACTTGATTGAGCAGAGCCAATTTATTGCTGGCCACTTCCCCTTGGAAGTCGTTTCGACCCATACAGTTAAATACCATAATGCTTTCTGGATCATTATCGTTCAGGCGTTGGATTTCTGGCACAGCTGAGTGTAAGGCTTGCTCTGGGTGGAAGTAGATAAACTGAACGTGAGCGCCTTCTGGAAGAGGTTCACTCATTACGAGTCCACCCTCATCGGCCCAATCTAGGGGGACGGCATTAATCTCAATGCCGTCATTAACACTTCTTAAAGCGAAACGGTTTATCAGCGGCAGGGTAATGTGTTCGCCATTAGATAAATAGCGTTGGTAAATTTGTTGTGCCGGTAGATGGTCAATCTGTTTTAAGGTGTGGCCTTCGCTGGATGTCACCAGCATGTGACGCCCTATCGCAATGTTATCCACAAAAGCGTTGCGCTGCATTGCCATGGTAGGGTTTATAAAGCCCACACACAGAGCATGATCTTGGTATAAATTATCTTGGTATAATAACCAGCTGTTTTTATGGTCGCCATAGCCCGCTCGGCCACCGCTCAGGCTGATATGGTACTCTCGCGTAACATCAAAAAAGTCATCTTTGACATCATACTGAGAGTCCATTAGGACTAAAAACCCCGTGCTATGGTGAGGACCATCAAGACTCAAGAAAGGCGAAAACAGGGCTTCGCCGGACTGGCTTGGCTGCTCAGGCTGGTAAGGATGAATATTATGAACAAACTGACAGCTGTCAAAATAAGAAAGGATCAAGGTCACACCAGACTCTTTGATCAGACCGTTACAAATATGGCGTTCGCTGGCCATGCCAATACGGCAAGCGTCTGGATAGTATCGCTTTAGCTGATCGGCCCAAAGCTTCGCTTGAGCAATGGTTAATGTGCCGTACATTTGTATAAGCGCTGGTGGCGCGTGGTGCTTTATTTCCTCGAGGAGGCTGTCTATCGTTGTGCAATGAATACCGATTGAATGCATTTGCGCCCTACAACCAAAAAAAGTTCCATAACTGATGATTTAAAACACTTACTGTAAAACATGCCTTAATATGTATATGAATGCAATCGTCTATGTTGAATCAATTTTAATAACAATAAGGTTACCCCATTGAAGGATATATTCAGTTTAAACAAAATTTGGTTATCTTTGACGATGACGAAAAGCCGTTTGTTTTTCTTGTACTTTGTGGTCGTGGCAAGTGCTTTGGTGGCTATTTGGCAAGGGGGAGAGGCCCTTCGTACCCAACAAATTCGAGATTTAAAAACAGACTCGACGGAACAGCTTGATCAATTGGCCAATGTACTGGAAAGTGCAATAGCCAAGTATCAACACATGCCTACCTTGTTGGCCGCTAATGACAGAGTTAGAAAAGCACTTCGAGATGGGCTGGAATCCGATATTAATCAATTAAATCGCGAGCTAGAGCAGATCAACCGCATTACAGAAGCGCTTGATAGTTATATTATTAATCCCGATGGCCTCACTATTGCGGCCTCTAATTACCGTCAAACTACCAGTTTTGTCGGGCAAAACTTTTCTTTTCGTCCCTATTTTCAAGATGCCGCAGCGGGTAAGTCCGGACGTTATTATGCCCTAGGGACCATGTCGAATCGTCGAGGCTATTATTTTTCCTACCCAGTTTATGAAGGGGATTCGATTATTGGGGTCGCGGTCGTAAAGGTAGATTTGACCCAGTTCGAGAAGCGTTTTACCAATCAGCATTACGAATTTTTGTTACTAGACCCAGATGGCATTGTCTTTAGTAGTTCCAACAAAGATTGGCTGTATCAGGTGCAAGGGGAGCTAACTGACGGGGAACTGCAACGTATCATCGACAGTAAACGTTACCGAGATCGAACCATAGAGCAACTGGCTGTGGTCGATAAACGTGTGTTTGATGAAGATGCTGATGTGATTGATGTACTAGAAAAAGACACTAATGGCATCACCAAACGTCGATCCTATTTGCAAATGAGCCGTCCGATTCGATTACTGGGTTTTAAAATCTCAACCTTATCCCCTTTAAACGCTATTAACGAAGAAATCGCCTTGCGCCGAGCGGTATTTGCCGGTGGTGTTACCATAACGGGCTTGTTGGTTGGCCTTGCGTTACTGCGCTCAAGAATGTTGCGTGAGCGAGATGATGCTAATGAAATGACTCGCCATAATCAGGCCTATATTCGTGAAGTCATTCAAAATACTCAAGCGGGTCTGGTCACCCTAGATGAAAATTTCAATATCGAATCATTTAACCCTGCGGTAGAAAAATTATTAGGTCAGCCTTTGTCACCCTTAGTTGGCCAGCCCTTATATTCCTTGTTTAAACCCACAGATTTACTTGTGGATGCAGCGTCCCCAGCCTCGGCGGATCGTTTACAAAGTTTGTTACTGGATTCCTCCGCACTCACCTTAGAGGGGCAATTACAGAATCTTCAGCAACAAGCTATTCCTGTGGAAATCACCTTGAGCCAAATGCGCTTGCCGAATCGACGCAGTTATTTGGTGACCGTCCATGATATGACTGAGCGTAAACGCTATGAGCAGGACATTACTGCGGCTCGTAACGAACTAGAAAACCGTGTGTTGGAGCGAACCTTCGAGCTAGAGCAAACCAACAAACTTCTGCGCCAAGAAATCGAACAGCACAGCGATACTCAGCGGGAGTTGATCCAAACGGCGAAACTGGCGGTGTTAGGCCAATTGAGTGCCGGGTTAAACCATGAGTTAAACCAACCCCTAACGGCCATACGAGCGTTTGCGGATAACGGCTTGAAGTTCTTGGCCCGTGAGAACTACAGCCAAGCCCAAGCCAATCTTGAACACATCAAACAGCTTGGTCATCACATGGGGGACATCATCGCACGTTTCAAAGTGTTTGCTCGCAAAGGGGATGTGCAGCAAGGGGCTATTGCCGTACACAGTGCGATTTTAGGGGCTTTTCGTATCATGGCTCCCCGTTATAAAGAAGTGGATATTGAGCTGGACATAGGTCAAGACAAAGAATTGTTTGTTAATGGCGACATGGTGTTTTTAGAACAAGTCTTGGTCAACCTCTTGGCCAATGCTGCTGATGCGGTGGAAGAGGTGTCTCAAGCAGACGGGCAAAATAGGAAATGTGTGAAGCTTGTACAGCGAGTTGAAGAAGGTAAGGTCGCCATTTGCGTTCGAGATTCGGGGAATGGTTTAAGTGAACAAGCCCAGCAGCATCTGTTTGAGCCCTTCTTTACGTCTAAATCTTCTGGTGCAGGGTTGGGTTTAGGTTTGTCCATTAGTCAGCGTATTGTTGAGGTGATGGGCGGACAAATCAGCGCCCATAACCTTGAGCAGGGCGGGGCGGAATTTTGTGTTACCCTACCGCGGTTCGAGCCATTAATTGCCAATAAAGAGGAGTTGTAATGCCACAGTTGGATCAAGTGATTTTGATCGATGATGAGCCGTCGGTACGCATGGCCATATCACAAACTTTGCAATTGGAAGACTTTGAGGTAAATGAGTTTTCCAATGCACAGGGAGTGATAGAGCAGATATCCATCGACTGGTCGGGCATCATAGTCAGTGACATCAACTTGCCCGGCAAAAGTGGTTTGGTGCTGTTTGATGAAGTGAAAAAAATTGATCCAGAAATCCCGTTTATTCTGATCACCGGCCACGGTGATATTGGCATGGCGGTAAGCTCCATCCGAGAAGGGGCCTATGATTTTATTGAAAAGCCTTTTTCTAATGAGGACTTTTTAGATGTGGTTCGTCGTGCTAGTGAAAAGCGTAAACTGACCTTAGAAAACCGCAACCTACGCTTAGAGCTAGCTGCGCAAAATGCTCCGGGCCCACGAATTATTGGTAACACCCCCGGTATTCATCGTTTGCGACAAGCACTGTTGCATGTGGCTGACACTGGCGCGGACATTCTCGTACAGGGGGAAACCGGCACAGGCAAGGAACTGGTGGCTCGTTATATTCATGAGCACAGCTCCCGTCGTGGCAATAGCTTTGTGGCGATCAACTGTGGAGCAGTGCCCGATTCTATTATGGAATCCGAGTTATTTGGTCATGAAAAAGGTGCCTTCACGGATGCTAAATCCCAGCGAATCGGCAAGCTCGAACATGCTAATGGGGGCACCTTATTTCTCGATGAGATCGAGAGTATGCCCATGTCCATGCAGATACGTTTATTACGAGTGTTGGAAGAGCGCAGGGTTGAGCGACTCGGTTCAAACAAGGCGATCGATTTAGACCTGCGTATCTTGGCAGCCACCAAGGTGGATTTAAAACAGCTGAGTGAAAGCGGTACCTTCCGAGAAGATTTGTACTATCGGCTAAATGTGGTGCGAGTGGATATTCCTTCTTTACGGGAGCGTACGGAAGATATTCCATTGTTATGGCAACATTTTTGTTTGGTGGCGACCGCTCAATACAAGCGTGAATCCGAACCATTATCCGCTGCGAGAATGTCCAGTCTATTAAGTTATGAATGGCCTGGAAACGTGCGCGAGCTAAGAAACCTCGCGGAGCGTTATGTATTAATGGGAGAGGCTGGCTCGTTTGAGTTTGACCAGATTATTATCAATGAAAACAACCCAGGCGTAATGACCTTACCAGAGCAGGTGGAGCGTTTTGAAAAAACCTTAATAGAGCAGGAATTGTTAAGGCAAAAAGGCTCGATTAAAAGCACCATGGAATCCCTCGGTCTGCCGAGAAAAACTTTGTACGATAAAATGCGCAAATACGACTTGGATAAAGACTTTTATAAATAAAAGTAAGTTACAAATAGTATTAATTCTTATAGCACAAAAGGTTTAATATGATTTATCATATATAAGAATTAATATTGCACAGGCAATAAAGGTTTAATCGACAAACGTTTTAATAAAATTGAATGGCTTTTATACTTAAATGCCGAGTTGGGGAATAAATGGTATCTGTAATTAGAGAGAAATTAAGAGGGTTCGGTAGAGTACCCTTCGTGATGATTCTCACTCTTTGCGCTACCTTATTGGCCTGTAGTTTAGATTTTATTCTGATTTATAGCTTCGAGGTCTATCACCCCTTTATTGAAGACGTTTGGCTGATCGTCTCCCTTGCTGTCATTATTACCTTTCTTGTTACCCCCATGCTGTCCTGGTATTTGATTGGGCTTTTTTTCAAAGTTGATCAACTTGAGCTAGAAATGGCTAAGATTGCCAAGATAGATGATCTGACCAAGACCTTTAACCGCGGCTACTTTTACAAAGAAAGCGAACGAATTCTTTCCCAAGAAGATGAACTGCTTGTGCCAGATATTTCAAGCTTTGCTCTGCTGGTGATGGATTTGGATAATTTTAAACAGATTAATGACCAATATGGCCATGACTGCGGGGACAAAGTCTTAGCCGAATTTGGCCGTATCTTACTTGAGTCCGCCAAAAGCCCGAATATGGTGGGGCGATTGGGAGGCGAAGAATTTGCCGTTCTCATGCCTAATGCCCGTTATGTGGAAGCAGAAGAGTTGGCTGAAAAGATATGCGCCAAGACTCGAATGCATGGCGTGGATTATAACAATCAGAAAATCTTCTTTACCGTCAGCATAGGTATTTCCCTTGATGTAAAAAGCGCATCAACCACTATTGATGGCGCTTTTAAAGAAGCGGATATGGCCATGTATCAAGCAAAAGATAAAGGCCGAGATAGGTACATGGTATTCGGTTTGTCAAACGATTCAAATGTCGTACCTATGTTCTAACTCGCTGATTTTTTAGTCATTTTCCCCAGTACAAGTCCAAAGGGTTATCGACAAATATACGCTGTCGAGTCTTCTCATCTGGTATCCAGCTCATCACAGTATCCAATAAACTTGCGTCGTTAGGGGCAAGCTCAGCTGTGGTCGAGACGTGAGGCCAGTTACTTCCCCAAATTATTCGTTCAGGTGCATATTGGATAATATGCTTCGTCATGATGGCTATATCCTCATAATAAGGATGACCCGATTGAGAGCTCTCATAACAGGCCGCGATTTTATAATAACAATTTCCTTTATCTATTAATTTAAGTAGCTGCTGAAACTGAGGTGAGCTTATTTTTACGGGAGGTAAAAACTTTCCGTGATGATCAATAACATAATTATTATTTATGTTGTTTAATATAGGCGCATGCTCAAGAATTTCTTGGCCATTAAACTGCACGATACAGCTCCAACCAAATGCTTTAATTTTGTCAGCAATGGTTTTTAACGCCGCAAGTTTTACCGCCCCCATAGGGAGTTGCATTATCCGCGCACCGCGAACGCCTAATTCATGCCATGCTTGCAGTTGTGCTTCTGTGGTTTCTGGCGTCACGACCACCACGCCACGGGCATTGTCGCCCACAGTTTTCAAAGCCTCTAACAAGCAAGTGTTGTCGGCTTGGTAAGCATTTGGCTGAGTGAAGACGACTTTTTCTAGCCCAAGCCAAGCTTGCAGCTGACGATACTCATTGAGGCTTGGGGCATCAGTCGGCACATCTGGGCCGCCGGGCTGTGCTGGGTAATCTTTATGGTATACGTGGCAATGGCTATCAATACTGCCTTTAGGAAACGCTATGTTGGGCGCTTTGCCAGATAAGATACGGCTCATGTCATCTCCTAGGATGGTGTTTTTGCTGCGTATTTTTCAAGTTCATCACGAACGATTTCTATCCCCAAGCCATGCCCTGTGGGTACGTTTAAGCAGCCATTATCCAGAGTAAAAGGCTGTTTGACGATACTTGCTCTAAAAGGATTGTGAGTTTGGTCAAACTCAAATCGCGGGGAAGCACTGCCAGGGGAAGTTGGGCTAGGAGGAATGATGGCATGAAAATGCAAGGATGCGGCCAATGCAACGCTGGTGCCCCAAACATGAGGGACGCAGCGAACCCCATGAACATCACATAAGGTGAGGATTTTTCTTGCTTCGCTCAGACCACCCACACCACAGACGTCTGGTTGTAAGATATCCACTGTGTTTTGTTTGAGGGCTTCGTTTATGCCCCAGCGTGAGTGCCAAGTTTCTCCTCCAGCCAGAGGAATGCTTTGGCTAGTTCTGAGCTTGTGATAGCTGGACAAAGCCTCGGGGACAACGGGCTCTTCGAACCAGGCTATGTCACAATCCGCTACCTGATTCGCCACCCGCGCGGCATCAATATGATCGTAACCGTGATTGGCATCTATCATGAGTTCAATGTCGTCCCCTAGAAATTCTCGAACAGCACGAATAGAGGCCACATCTAGAGCCACCCCAAAACCTATTTTGATTTTCACCGCCTCAAAGCCAGCTTGTTTATATTCGGCAATTTCCGTCAGTAAGCTAGTGATGCGATCTTCCCCAATCATTCGAAAGCCACCAGTGGCATAAGCGGGAATACGTTGACGAAACGCCCCGCCCATTAATTGTTGGATTGGGCATTGGTGGAATTTACCAGCCAGATCCCAAAGGGCAATATCGATGCCGCTAATGGCATTGAGTGTGGCGCCACGCTGCCCTTGGTCGCGGAAGGTGTGATACAAATGTAACCAGATAGGTTCGATGTCTAGGGCATTCTTGCCGATCAACAATGGTGTCATGGCCTTGATATAGGCGGCATTCACAATCGGGTTGCCCAAACATTCTCCCCAGCCTATCAAGCCATTATCGCAAAGAATCTCTAGCAATAAATGCTCTCTGGAGGTGAAGGTCATGGAAGCGGACTCAAAGGGCTTTTCCAAAGAGTGGCTTAAGTGATGGCTTTTGATATGGGTGATTTTCATGTAAGTCCTTATTATTATTTGCTACATAAAATGTTAGTGCCGCAAGCAAGGTTACTCTGTTTGCGGTTTACTTCTTTCAATGTCTCGCATTAAGCGACGATACCTTTGGCAACCATTGGATAGGTGGGTCGCCATGGCCTGCTGAGCCCCTTGTACGTCTTGCTCTTCAATGGCTTGCAAAATGGCTCGGTGTTCATTACTCAGGCTTTTTTCCATGTCGGGGTCTCTGGCAAGGCCTGCTTGTTCGCGCAATCTTGCTCTAGGGATGGTCTGTTTGCCCAGTACCGTTAAGAAATTCACAAAGTGTTGATTGTTAGTGGCCTTGGCGATCGCAAGGTGAAAGTCAAAATCCTCCTGCTCGGCATTTTCACCCTGTTGGCACTTTTTCTCATACGCATCATAACAACGGTATATTTCCGCTTGTTGCGCTGTGCTACCACGCTGAATCGCCAAAGCGACCGCTTGTACTTCGACGGCGGCTCTTAGCTCAAGAGAATCTATGGTGTCGGTAAGGGTTTTGGGATTGTTGATCAATAACTCAGGCAGTGCTTGCGCAGGCTGGCTGACAAAAACGCCCACGCCTTGCTTGGCTTCAACTAAGCCCTCGGTTTTGAGAATGGTAATGGCTTCACGTAACACGGTACGACTCACCCCTAGGACCTTCATTAGGTTAGGTTCGGTGGGCAGCTTATCACCTGGAGTCAACTCGTGATCTTGAATGTATTGTTTTACTTTGATCACGGTTTGTTGCGGTAAGCTAACTTTGGTCTTGTTGTTCGATGCCATTGATATTGCTCATGAATTAGTCAAAAAATACAGTATAGAGGAAACATTCAACCACACTATCAAACATAGTATGACTTGCGTGTATTATAGCTATTTAATGGTTTAAAACAAATTATTCATAGTATGACTGTTGCTAAGGTCAGTTTTAGTATGATAAAAACAGTGTCAAAAAATAAGCAGACTTTTTGCGATAGGGGAAATTTAATGAAACGTATTTTGTTAACAGGTGCTGCGGGCAACCTAGGTAAGGCAATGCGCAAGGCGCTTGCCGGTTGGGCAGACGAGTTGCTGCTATCCGATATTGTGACGATTGATGACTTGGCTGAAGGTGAGTCTTTTCAACAATGCGATCTAGCAGACTTAGAATCCGTTCTGTCTCTAGTAAAGGGTTGCGATGGCATCATCCATCTTGGCGGTGTGTCAGTCGAAGACACCTTCGAAAATATTATGAATGGCAATTTAAAAGGCGTTTACCACATTTACGAGGCGGCTCGCCAACATGGCGTAAAACGCATTCTGTTTGCTAGCTCAAACCATGTGGTGGGCTTTCATTCCAGAGAAACGCATCTTGATGCCAATAGCCCAATGCGACCAGACAGCTTGTATGGTGTTTCCAAGGGCTATGGTGAACTTATGGCCAGTTATTACTGGGATAAATTTGGCATCGAATCGGCACTCGTGCGCATTGGTAGCTGCTTACCCAAACCTTTAGACCGTCGTATGTTATCTACTTGGTTAAGCGAAGGGGACTTTGCGGACCTTATCAAAAAAGTATTTGTCATCAACCGTTTAGGCTGCACTGTCATCTATGGTGCTTCGGATAACGCGCATTCTTGGTGGGACAACCGCCATGCTAAATTTATCGGCTGGTTGCCGAGCGGTCACGCAGAAGACTTTGCCGAAGAAGTGTTGGCAAATGATCCGCCACGGGATGCCGATGATCCGTTTTTACTCTATCAAGGGGGTGTTTTTGCCACCGCAGGACACTTTGAAGACAAGTAAAAAATAAGGCGTTTCTAGCACTCAGTTCGAAGCCATACAGTCATTTACTGAAGGCTTCGCTCATCGTTGTATTAATAAAAATAAGGACAATTATATGACTCTCTCAACACAGCAAATCCGAGCTTCTCTAAGTGATGGCTTACTTTCTTTTCCTATTTCTGACTTTGACGAAACAGGAGCGTTTAGCCCTGAAACCTATCGTCAGAGAATCGAATGGTTTATTGAACACGATGTCTCTGCCGTTTTCGTAGCGGGTGGCACAGGGGAATTTTTCTCTTTGGGGTTGGAAGAATACAAACAGATCGTCCAAATTGCGGTGGAAACCGTGGCTGGCAGAGTGCCGGTTATTGCCAGCGCAGGGCGCAGTGTTAGCGAAGCAAAAGTGTTTGTAAAAGCCGCAGAGGAAGCGGGTTGTGATGGGGTGTTATTAATGCCGCCATTTCTTACGGAATGTCCAGAAGATGGCATCCTAGAATACGCCTCGCAAATTATGCAAAGCAGCCCGATTCAGTTTATCTACTATAACCGTGGTAATGGCATCTTGGGGGCAGAAAATGTTAAAACATTGGCAGAGCGCAACCCTAATTTGATCGCTTTAAAAGATGGTGTGGGTAACATAGCGGCTCTGAACGATACGATAAAAACAGTGGGTGATCGTCTGGTTTATATTGGTGGTGTACCCACTGCTGAAATTTTTGCCGAGGCTTATTTATCTATCGGAGTGAACACTTACTCTTCTGCGGTCTTCAATTTTATGCCGGAGATGGCGAATCGCTTTTATAAAGCTTTGCGAGCAGGCGATAGGGAGACTGTTACCAGCATTATCCAGAATTTCTTTATTCCTTTTTGTCGCTTACGTGATGAGAAAAAAGGCTATGCGGTGAGTCTTATTAAAGCTGGGGCACAGCTTATTGAACGCTCAGCGGGAGATGTCCGCGCACCTTTGACAATGCCAACCGCAGAACAAAAAGCACGATTACAAAGCCTGATAAAAGCCAATGCTTGAACTCAGTAATAGTGAACGAATCTAGCGAATGGAGCACAAGATGGAAATTTTAGGAAAAATGCTGATCGGTCAATCCTCTTTATCGGGTGATCAGCAGGGTGTCAGAGGGGTAAATCCTCTTACAGCGGAATCACTGGAACCTGAATATTTAGGGGCAAATACAGAACAAGTGGCTCAAGTTGTTGATCTAGCATGGCAGGCATTTGATGATTACCGAGCTTGCTCCAATGAACAAAGAGCTAAGTTCTTAGAATGCATTGGCGATGAGATTCTTGCCCTAGGAGATACTCTAGTACAGCGTGCCATGCTGGAAACAGGTTTACCCCAAGCTCGCATAGAAGGGGAGCGTGGTCGCACTGTAGGTCAGCTTAAACTGTTTGCCTCCGTACTAAGGTCAGGACATTATTTAGATGCGCGCATTGATCCTGCTATGGCTGATCGTGCGCCATTGCCACGGGCAGACCTGCGTATGCAGAAAATCCCACTAGGGCCTGTGGCGGTATTTGGCGCGAGTAATTTTCCTCTAGCATTTTCCGTGGCGGGTGGCGATACGGCCTCGGCGTTGGCGGCGGGTTGTCCTGTGGTGGTAAAAGCCCATGCAGCACATCCTGGTACTTCTGAGTTAGTAGGTTGTGCGATTCAGCAAGCCGTGAAGAAGTGTGCCATGCCAGAAGGCGTTTTCTCGCTACTGTTTGATGCTGGTATTAGTGTCGGAACCGCCTTAGTGACTCACCCAGCGATTAAAGCGGTGGGCTTTACTGGGTCTCGTAGCGGCGGTGTGGCGTTAATGAATATTGCGGCAAATCGTCCTGAGCCTATTCCTGTTTATGCGGAAATGAGCAGTATTAACCCTGTGTTTGTGATGCCAAATAAGCTTGCCAAACAAGCCAATCAGGTGGCATCTGGCTTTGTTGCTTCCCTAGCTATGGGAGCAGGGCAGTTTTGTACCAATCCAGGTTTAGTGGTGGTTTTGGAAGCGGAAGGTATTGAGTCATTCTTGACACAAATAGCCGAAGACACACAGGCATTAACTAGCCAAACCATGCTGACATCTGGCATTTATCAAGCCTATTGTCACGGGGTGGAAGCACTCGTAGCAAATCCTAAGGTCAGTCTATTAGCTAAGGGGCAGAAAACCGAGCATGAAAATCAATGTCAGGCCCATGTGTTTGTCACCGATGCCAAAACTTTCCTTGCAGACAGCCGTTTAGAAAATGAAATTTTTGGCTCAACTTCTTTAGTAATTCGCTGTGCAACGCTTGCGGAATACCGAGCCATTGCCGAGCATATTGAAGGACAACTAACCATTACTATCCAGATGGATGATGGCGATATTGCTGCGGTTCAAAGCTTGCTACCAGTATTTGAACGTAAAGCTGGGCGTTTACTGTGTAATGGTTACCCTACTGGTGTTGAGGTTTGTCAGGCCATGGTACATGGGGGGCCTTTCCCAGCGACATCGGACAGCCGTTCAACTTCAGTTGGCAGCGCCGCAATTGATCGCTTTGTGCGCCCTGTGTGTTATCAAGACTTCCCTGCTGAGTTATTACCCACCAGTGTTAAAGATGATAATCCGTGGTCTTGTCCGCAATTGTTAGACGGCGTCATGGTGCTATCCAAGTAGTCGCCATATCAAGTGATTTGAGAGGGTAGAGATGCAACAAATGTTTGATTTAACTGGCAAGGTTGCCATAGTGACCGGCTGCAACACTGGTCTGGGTCAAGGTATGGCGCTTGCTTTGGCAAATGCTGGTGCTGATATTGTTGGGGTAAACCGCAGAGAGCCGGTAGAAACCCAGCAGTTGGTAGAACAAGCTGGTCGTCAATTTCATAGTGTGATTGCCGATATGGGCAAGGTTTCCAATGTGCCTGTGATTATAGAATCTGCGGTGGCCGCGTTTGGTAAATTGGATATCTTGGTGAACAATGCAGGCATTATTCGCCGCAACGATGCCATCGATTTCACTGAACAAGATTGGGACGATGTCATGGATGTGAATATCAAGTCCTTGTTCTTTTTAGCGCAAGGCTTTGCCAAACAGGTGCTTAAGCAAGGCACACCTGCCAACATCATCAATATTGCCTCCATGTTGTCTTACCAAGGGGGCATTCGCGTGCCATCTTATACAGCATCTAAGAGCGGAGTGATGGGGGTGACACGTTTACTGGCCAATGAATGGGCGCAACATGGCATTAATGTGAATGCTATTGCCCCGGGTTATATGGCCACAGACAATACCAAAGCTTTGCAAAGCGATGAAAAACGCTCTGCAGAGATACTTGGACGTATTCCCGCAGGACGCTGGGGAACACCTGACGATATGGCAGGCCCTGTGGTTTTCCTAGCTTCGGAAGCGGCGCGCTATATTCACGGTTATACCATTGCAGTCGATGGTGGCTGGCTCGCACGCTAACCGGCTATTATCTTGCAATAAAAAAAGCGCTAATCAGTGATTAGCGCTTTTTTTGTACCTAGCTTTAGCTCTAGGGGAAAGTCCTTATTGGACGATTTCTGGGCCCATAATGCTGTAAGGCAAGGCGGTAGATAGGGCTGGAATGTAGGTTACCAAGACTAGGAATACCATTAATACCAATACGAATGGCATGGCTGCTTTCACAACTTTTGCCAAACTCATGCCGGTAATACCCGAAGTCACGAACAAGTTGAGACCAATTGGTGGCGTGATCATACCGATTTCCATGTTTACCACCATGATGATACCTAGGTGGATTGGGTCAACTCCCAATTCCATTGCGATAGGGAACACTACAGGGGCAACAATAACCAGTAAGCCAGAAGGCTCCATAAACTGACCACCAATGAGCAGTAAGATGTTTACCGCAATCAAGAAGGTGAACCAGTTAAAGCCAACGCCCAGCATCCACTCAGTAATCATTTGTGGAATACGTTCCGCTGACAAGGTGTGAGCGAAAAGCAGAGCGTTGGCGATGATGAACATCAACATAATGGTAGTTTTGGTACCGTCCAACATTACCTTGCGAGACTCTTCACCAAACAAGGCAGGGAAAAAGCTACGTGTCATCAATGACAAGTTACGGCCCCAAATAGGCATGCCTGCAACAAGACAACTGACCATGGATTGTTCTAGGTGGGAGGCACGTTTATGAACATAAAATAGGGCAATCAATACGGACATGATCAAGCCCCAAATCGCACGATCGCCACCAGTAACGGTTTCACTGTCAGCAAACACGAAGAAGGACATGATCTCCCACACTAGGAAGAAGGAAACCCCGTACACAGTACCGTTGAAACCAATACGAGCGTGGTCTGCATCGGTCTCATTGGTCCAAGTTTTACCTTGTAACGGGCCCATGTCACGGTAGATAAACAGGGCAATGAAAATAGAATACACAGCCGCGACAACCGCCGCTTCCGTTGGTGTGAACACACCACCGTAAATACCGCCCATGATGATGACAACAAGGAACAAGCCCCAGCCGGCATCTTTACCACCACGGACTAGGTGGCCAAAACCTTTCCATTCTTCGGAAGGTAGGTTCTTAATGCGAGCAACTACGTAGATGGCAAGCATCAACATACCACCGGCCATCAAACCTGGGATCACACCGGCTAAGAACATGCGTCCTACCGATACATCCACTGACGCGGCATATACCACCATTACGATAGAAGGCGGAATCAGGATGCCTAATGTACCTGCGTTGGCAATGATGCCCGCAGCGAACTCTTTCGAGTAACCCACTTGGCGCATACCGGCAATGGCGATAGTACCAATGGCGACCACGGTTGCAGGGGAAGAGCCCGATAAGGCGGCAAACATCATACATGCCAAAACCGACGCCATGGCTAAACCACCACGGAAGTGTCCAACACTGGCAATGGCAAAGTTAATTAAACGTTTTGCCACACCGCCGGTGGACATATAGGCCGAGGCAAGGATGAAGAAGGGGATTGCTAGCAGGGTGTAATGTTGCCCTGCGCCAAATAGCGAAATCGCCACCGACGACAAAGAGTCGTGAGAGAAAAAGGTGATGAATAGAATGGACGATAAGCCCAAGCAGATACCCACTGGCAAGCCGATAAACAGCAGCACGAGTACCAGAGAAAATAAAATAAGAGATTCCACAATAAAGCTCCGCTGTTAGTCTTTTAAGGCGTTTTTGTTTTCTTCAACCAAGTCTTGCGCTTCGTGGCCACTGATCAACATGTCGCGCTTGTTGCGAGCAATATCAATAAAGGCTTGTAGAGAGCGATAAGACAACATAGCTAGACTGATGGGTAGAATCACCAAGACTAACCAGCGGTGAACGCGTGGACGTAAACCAAACAGTTCTTGCACAAATTCAGGGTAGCGAAGCTCTTCGGAGCCAATACCGATTTTGAACATTTTCGACCAATACTCAATAGCACCACCGCGCACGTCTACGCCCAACATAGCTAACCAGGTCGAGTCGAGCAAAATTAGGCCGTACAGCATGGCTGCCGCGGCGCCAAACAATGATAGAGCTTTGGTGATTCGCGCAGGCACAGCATTCAGAACAATATCGACCCCTAGGTGTAAGCCGGTTTTGATGCCGTAGCTCATGCCGAGAAGGATCAACCAAGAGAATGCCACAGTGTTGAATTCTAAAGCAGCGTCCCAGCCGGTGTTGAAACCATAGCGGGCAATAACTTGTCCAAATGACACCGCCATAATGGAGGAAATCACAATGATTAAGAGGTTTTCTTCCGCCCTTTCCATGACTTTAGGGAAGCGTTTTTCTAGTAGCCAAAGCACCAGAATAAAAAATAGTAAATACAAGTGTGGCCAATATGCCATGGGGGTCTCCTAAACAAATGGACCTAACAATATAAAGAGCAGCCCTGCGGCGTTACCTAACGTTTTCAAGTACTTACTTGGTGAGTGCGAGAGGAAAGGCCGCAGAGGTTGACCTAAAAGGCCAACCAGCTGCTGGGTAGTGAGTTAATTAAGCGCCAGCAGCAGCTTTAATTAAGTCTTTACCTATGTAGCTTTCGAACTGAGTCCAAACAGGCGCCATGGTATCAACCCACTGCTGGCGTTGTTCTGGAGTCAAAGAGTTGATCTTGCCACCGGCTTTCAGAATGTTGGCGCGGTTCGCAGCTTCTTTTGCTTTGACAGATTCGTTTGCTTGTTGCGTTACATCATCGGCAATTTGTACGAACTGAGCGCGGTCTTCTGCAGATAGGCTGCTCAAGAACTCAGAAGACGTCATGAACAAGTAAGCCAACAACTGGTGGTTGGTTTCCGTTACGCTGTCTTGAACTTCGTAGAATTTTTTCGTGTAGATGTTAGACCAAGTGTTTTCTTGACCGTCTACAACGCCTGTTTGCAAAGCACCGTATACTTCAGAGAACGCCATCGCCTGTGGTGATGCGCCCATTGCAGAGATCATTTGCTTCGCAACGTCAGAGGTTTGTACGCGGAATTTTAGGCCTTCAGCGTCGCTAGGAACCATAAGAGGCTTGTTGGCAGAGAAGTACTTCATACCAGACATCCAATAACCTAGACCAACGAAACCTGCGTATTCGTCCATTTCAGTTAATAATGCCTTACCTTCTTTAGTGTTGGTAAAGCGAATGGCATGGTCCATGTCTTTAAAGATGAAAGGTAGGTCAAAGACGCCGTACTTGTCGGTGTAAGAACCAAATTTAGACAAAGAAGGGGCAAGCAGTTGAACATCGCCTAGTAGCAAGGCTTCAAGCTCTTTGGAATCACCAAACAATGTGGAGTTAGGGAAAACTTCAACACAAAGTTTGCCATTCATCTCTTTGTTTACGCGGTCTGCAAAGTTATTGGCAGCAACCACTTTAGGGTGAGTTGTACCACCTGTTACGTGGCTGAATTTAACGACGCGCTCACCAGAGTCACAGTTGGCAGCGGCGGTGCCCGCAGAAAGTGCTAGGGCAAGAGATGTTAGGGCTAAGCTGATTTTTTTCATTGTTATAAAACTCCAATACTGAGTAATTATTATTGTTTGCCTAATTTTCAGCCGAGTCATGTGTCATGACGGCTAAGCTATTTAGGGTAGCTGGACACTTTCTTTACACATTTTGTGCCAAGAAAATGTAAATCCTAATAACCTATTGATTTTATTTGTTTTAATTGATTTTTTTGAGTGATTTTAGTTTCTTTAAGTGTTTTATTTGGATAGATAATGGGGGGATTACACACAATAAGTTAGGCTGGATGGGTGGATATCCGCCCATTTTTTTAAGGTGGGTATGACGTGATTTAAATGACTTAACAAGTGATTAAATACTGTACGATTTTTTTCAGTCTTTGCTCAAATTGTTTTCTTGAATGTAGGCTAAAATCACTAAAGTCTGTTTTGCTCGCTGGGCTTTTTAGGGCAGATGCCAACAATAAGCAGTCTTGATCAGAAGGCTTTATAGCGCCTTGACTGATAGCATGCTGAACGCAGCGGGCCAGTTGTGCCCGAATCGTGAGGTAAGGGCGATAATGATAAGCAAACAGCTCTAAATCTTGCTTATCTTTGTTAGTAAATCCACTAAGTTTCGCCCTTTGGAGTGGTGTGAGTGTTTCTAGCCCTAACCTAGCAGCTAAGCTTGGCTCTAAACCTTCATAGTCTCTGGGGAGGTTAATCATTAAGTTCGCAAGGTAGTTTTGCTGCCATACCTGTGCTTGTGATTGGACGCTGGCATTCAGAGGCTTCACCATCATTAGTGAGTAACAGCCGCTGGCCTGATCTTTGGTGGTGCCCAATCGAACCGCTTGAAAGCCATTTTTTAGCCAAAACTTCACGGTATCTAAAGTCGCGGCAAAGCTGGTGGCTAAGAAATCTATGCCTTCTTGTTTGGCTACCGTCTCCATGTGCTCTAACAACTGGCTAGCATAGCCCTGTTGCTGGTCGGCCGGATTGGTGGCAATACGACTGATACGCCAATAGCGATAAT
This sequence comes from Marinomonas dokdonensis, assembly GCF_052747885.1. Classification (NCBI taxonomy): domain Bacteria; kingdom Pseudomonadati; phylum Pseudomonadota; class Gammaproteobacteria; order Oceanospirillales; family Oceanospirillaceae; genus Marinomonas; species Marinomonas dokdonensis. The sequence continues at coordinate 722,425 of NZ_JBRAND010000001.1, read as the reverse complement.
TCGCAGCAGTGTTATGCCCCTCGTGTGCCAATAACGACTGTGGAAGTAAGTGGCCACGGGGGCGTCTGTGGCCTTCTAATACCGCTTGGCTGAGTTGTTCTGGTAACGGCCCTTCTTCTGTGAGAATCGCAACGCTAACAAGTTTGCTGGTGTTCTGCTGGGGAGAAGTCTTCGCCAAAGTGAAACCCTGTACAGAGGGATCATCCAGCATCCAGCGTAAGTTTTCGGGAGAGGTTTGGTAATGGGCGTTGAGCAATAGCTGAAAGCTGTCTTTTAAGTCACTACCTTGAGCCAACCATTGTTGATTTCTAAGCTGGGTAAAGCTTGTCTGTAAAGGAGTATCGGTACAAAGGGGGGGCTCAGGGTTTAGGGTGTTTTCAACTTGCGGATCAGGGCTTAGTAACAGGCGCTGATTTAGCCAGTTCTCCAGTGGGTCATTTTCCCCCCATCGAATTGGAGTGGTTAAAGTCAGACGCTTTAAGGGTTTGTCTTGAGCCTCTAAATACTCACAAAAACGCAAGCCAAAGCCTTTGCCTGCGCCTTCATAGCCATAATCCGTGGTACTAAAAAGAGTGCACTGAGCTTTATTCGCTAAAGCTTTCAACATAGGCACAGGAATCATGGCGGCTTCATCAATGAACAAATAATCCCATTGTTCTGACTGACTTAATAAAGCATCAGCCGCATAAAAGGGTAAATCCTTGTTAGGTTTTAGGTGCTCGTAATGCTGTTTAAGGGTCAAAATGGCTTGTTGATGCGCAGCAGTTAACGCCACCTTATAACCTTTATTGACTAACTGAGCTAAGCAGTCTCCCAACAAAGTGGATTTTCCGCGGCCTCTTGGAGCAAGCAAAATATTATTGCCCTGTGGGTTCGCCCGAAAAATCTGTTGTGCCTGTTGCTGAGCTTGGGTGAGTTCAACATCTTCTAAAAGTTCGGGTAAGGGCGCTATGGCTGAGTGTTGCTGGTCGTCAAAGCGGATAAATGGACTGTCGGTGGCTTCGAGCTGTTGCCAGAAATAAGCCTTAAAGTAAGAGTGAACTTGGTCGGGCTCCAGCGGCCAAGGTAAGTACCTTGCGAGTTCTTGGTCGGGTGTGGCTAACCAATCCAGCTCTGGGAGCGCTAAAGCAAATAGACCACCGGCACGCACAGTGCCGGCTAAAATAGCGATGGCTTCTATGGAGAGACCTGAGGTTAAGTCGAGTAAAATTGCTTCATGACTTAGGCCAAGCTGTTGTTTGGCTTGCTTGAAGCTGCAGGTGTTAAATTGATAGGCGGGATCAGCTTGCTCCTCATGACTTAAGGCTCGCCAATCACTGTCGTCATGGGCGCAAATCAAAGGCTGTTTAAGGTGTTGGCTAAGTTTTTGAAAATCCGACAAAATTTGTCGACGATCACCTTGTAGTAAGAAACAGTGACGATGCTGAAAAGCGCTGGACATGGGTTCTCCTTAGTAGCCCATCTATCATACTTGGCCTTTAGGTTTGGGCCAAATTTATACACCCTCTAAAAGATTGAAAGTATTTGTATGTTTAATAGCAATAAAAGCCGTGAAAATGCTAGAGTCATGGGAAGATGTTGTCTTAAATCATTAGCTTAACGCTAAAGACTGTTGAAGGTAGAAACATGAAAAAAATTAAAAACGAAGCAGCTCTAAGCAAAAAAGCCATACAAGTTGGAGAAAATTACGCCCTGAAACGTGGCTACGCTGGATTTTCAACCACTATGTCTGCCAATGAAAAGACGGAAGCCATTTACCGACTTTTGGTATTGGATAAGTTGATTGTGGCCTTACCGGCCGACAAAGAAGACTTACCCGGAATGAAACATAAGTTGGCGATTTGGATTCAGAAACTGCTACCCAAAGATGACCCTTTATTAGCCTAATAAAAACCACCATAACAAAGAGGAAAATACATGGACAACAAAGCTCTAGCAATTGAAGCTGTGAATCTGGTAAAGCCGTCAATTGATCAGCTTTTTACCAAGACTTGTCGCCCAGAATTGCACATAGTCATTATGAATCCACAGGTGAAGCCTTGGGAATCTTCTTTTGAAGATGCCATTCTTCACGAGTGTACTTTTGGTAACCCAGACGGCTGGCATGTAGCCTTTGATGACCTAGCACGAAACAAGGCCGCACAAGCTTGGCGTGATTCAGTGGCAAACATCAATCACCAAACCCTACACCCATCTTCCTTACGTGAAGGGGATGTGTTGTTTTATGGCTCTTTTGTGTATGGCAACATAGTGGTCGCATGCAGTGGCGTTGAGCCTTGGTTTGATATGCTGGTGGCTGGCTGGGTCGCGGTTGCGCTAGAGCAGTTGACGATCGCCGAATACCAAAAGCTTAAGCTGGAATCCCCTAAAACGGCCCTTAGACCTTAAGCTCTAGGTGAACGTTTGAAAGGCGCTGAAAAGCGCCTTTTTTGTGCTTACCAATCAATGGGTTGTGAGTCCCAATCTAAATAACTGACCTGATTGTCCATGGGGACTTGTTGCAGAATCATCAGCAGGCGTTGAGCGACAAACTCTGCACTAAATAGCTTATTTTCCGGTACAGATGTTTGAAATGGCTTCGAAAGAGGGCTTGCAGTTGTGCCTGGGTGGAAAGCGATGAGTTTGACATTTTTGGCTCTTCTGGCGTATTCAATGGCGCAATTTTTAATCAGCATATTCAATGCCGCTTTCGAGGCCCGATAGCTGTACCAACCTCCCATACGATTATCACTAATGCTACCCACTCTGGCACTGAATACCGCTACTTGAGTAGGTTTAGTACCGCCTAATAACTTGATTAATTTGCTTAACCATAACATTGGAATAATGCTGTTGGTCTGAAAACTCTGCATCAATTGGTCTGCATTGACTTCTTCAAGTTTCTTTTCAGGCGTCATTTTTTCGTCGTGCAGCACGCCATTGCAGATATATACCCGGTCGAATTGACCTGCATAGGGTTTTAGCTGCTCACACAACTGAGTAATACTGCCTTCTCGATAATCGCAGACGACATTCATTATCCCAGCTTGTTGGGAGTAGTGACCCTCACTACGGCTGACACAAATGAGTTGCTGCTCTGGGTGAAGTTTATGTTCTTGTTGAATAATGGCCTGAGCAATTGCGCTGCTGGCACCGATTACTAATGAATAAGCTGACATAGGAGTACCAAACAAGTGATTGGGTTAAAGGCGTTCGCCATGGGGATGATTACCAATCACAGTGTTTGCTGTGACATACCTTGCAAACTTTAGCGGGCTTGAAATATTGGCTAATGGTTTGGCGGTGTCGAGCAAAAAATCGATAGGCAGCATCACTTAAGGGGCGCACTAAAGGCCAGCGTAGGGCTTGTAACCAAGCATGTTTACCGACGGTTTTCCATGCTAAACAGGTGACATCTAGGCCGGTAACAAGTTGCCCATCAGACAGCTGTCCGTGCAGTACTTTGTTCGCCGCAATTGGGTCTATATGAGGGTAGCGCTCTGCAAAGTCATGTTGATGCAAATCTTCTAAGCACAGCTGATGCTGGTGATCGTAACGTTTCAGCTGACTCATCTCGGCACTGCATAATGGGCATTGTCCGTCATAAAAAATGGTGAGCATGGTTTCGTTCCTCAATAATCCACAATCGGCTAATACAGTGCATACGCAGGTAGGGGCGAAATGGATCTTTTTAAGTGAAAAAACATAGGAATTTGACGGAAATCTTTATCTGCCGATGAGATAGGGCATTTCTTCTCGTAATCTCCATTGAGGGGAATACGCTCAAAGAGTACAATGTCCGGCTATATAAATTACATGATGCGGGCCAGTATGTTTTGGACCTGCGCTTATTAACGAAATTTTGCTTAAAGGTGTGTTTAGAAATGCCAGCTAAAACAATGGATGAACTCGTCTCCCTGTGTAAACGTCGCGGATTTATTTTCCAAGGCAGTGAAATCTACGGTGGTATGCAAGGTGCTTACGATTACGGTCCGCTCGGTATTGAGTTAAAGAACAACCTTAAGGCTGCTTGGTGGCGTTCAATGGTTTATGAGCGTGACGATGTAGAAGGTTTGGATGCGGCGATCATCCAAAACAAAAACGTTTATAAATACTCAGGTCACGAAGATACCTTCACTGATCCTATGGTGGACTGTCACGAGTGTAAATCACGCATGCGTGCCGACCACATGAAGGACATTAAAATCTGTGACAACTGTGGTTCGGATAAAGTGACAGAGCCTCGTGATTTTAACCTAATGTTTAAAACCAACGTTGGCCCAATGGTGAATGAAGAGTCTTACACTTATCTTCGCCCTGAAACGGCCCAAGGTATCTTCACTAACTTCAAAAATGTTGTCGATTCTACGTCTCGTTCTTTGCCGTTTGGTATTGCGCAAATTGGTAAATCGTTCCGTAACGAAATCACGCCACGTAACTTCATTTTCCGTGTTCGTGAATTCGAACAAATGGAACTGGAATTCTTCTGTAAGCCAGGTGAAGACGAAAAATGGCATGAATTCTGGGTCAATGCACGTAAGCAATGGTGGTTGGATCAAGGTCTATCAGCAGAAAACATTGAGTTTGAATACGTAACAGGGGATGACCTTGCCCACTATTCAAAATCGACTGTGGATATCTTGTACAAGTTTCCACATGGTTTTGAAGAACTAGAAGGTGTTGCTAACCGTACAGACTACGATTTGGGTTCTCACACTAAGGCTCAGGAAGAATTCGGTCTGTCTGCAAAAGTGAAGAAGAACGAGCATTCTACTTCCAAGTTGGCGGTTCGTGATTTAGAAGCGAACAAATGGGAAGTGCCTTTCTGTATCGAGCCTTCTGCGGGTCTTGATCGTGGCTTGTTAGCTGTGATGACTGAAGCATACACAGAAGAAGAACTCGCAAATGGTTCTACTCGTACGGTACTGAAATTTAAGCCTCATCTTGCGCCGATTAAAGTAGCGATTATGCCGCTTAAGAAGAATAAGCCAGAGATCGTTGCTTTAGCAAAAGAACTGAAAAACAAACTACAGAAGCTAGGTCTAGGTCGTATTCTTTATGAAAACACTGGTAACGTAGGTAAAGGCTACCGTCGTCATGACGAAGTGGGTACGCCGATTTGTGTAACGGTTGACTTTGACTCAATTGAAAAAGAAGGTGCGCCGGTAACAGTTCGTGACCGTGACACTATGGAGCAAATCGTTGTTCCAGCAGCGGAATTGCCTGCTTATGTTGTAAATTACTTTATTAATCAAGATTAAGGGTTTATGCCTTAATAATTGAGAAATAGCAGCTTTAAGAAGCCACTAAGTCGATGATTTGGTGGCTTTTTTTGTATCTAAAGGAAGAGATATTAAGTTAGGTTGAGAGCACAATTGAAAAAGGTGAATAAAAAATAGCCATCTAAATGGTCAGATATGGTGTCTTTTGCACTTTTTATGATTATTATGTATTTGGTTTACTTAAAACTTACATAATAAACTCCATCGCGAATCAGCGATCTTTGTATAAGGCAAAGGATATGCTTAGCTTCTCCAAAAAACTTTATCTCAGCTTCTCAATCGTTCTGGTTCTACTTCTTCTTGTTGGTATTACGGCCTTTGTTGCCATTAATCATTCTTCCGAAGGGTTATCTCAATACCGAAGTCTCACTGCAGCCAATAACGCCATCGGTAATGTTCAGTCGAACATGTTGATGGTTCGGATGAATGTAAAAGATTATTTGATCACTTCAAGTGATAAAGATAAGCAAGAGTTTGATGCCTATTGGGAGAAAACTATCCAAGCGTTAGCAGAGGCTTCTACTGTCGTTTCAGACCCAGATAGAAAGCAATCTATCCTGCAAATGGAAGGTTTGTTAACAGAGTATGGGGCGACTTTTGAGAAAGTCGTCGAGCTTAAAACGCAAGAGAACGCCTTGGTTGAAACTGTCTTGAATGTAAATGGCCCGCTCATGGAAAAGGCCTTAACGAATATTCTGATCTCAGCCAAAGATGATGGAGACATGGTTGCTGCTTATAACGCTTCATTGGCGACAAGAAGCCTGTTACTAACGCGTTTGTATGCTGTTAAGTTCCTTGAAACCAATACTCAGGTAGATGCAGAAGTCGTTTATAAAGAGTTCAAGGACTTAAATGTGTTACTTCAAGTGCTAGAAATTGAGCTGCAGAACCCCAAGCGTTTGGAGCTATTGGCTGAAGTCGCAGAAGAAGTCATTCTATATGAGACGGCATTTGATGACATTATCATTGAAGTCGCTGAGCGTAATGCTCTAATTGAAGATACTTTGAACCGTATTGGCCCACATGTAGCGAAACTTACCGAAGATCTAAAGATTTCTTTAAAACAAACACAGGATGAAATTGGTGATCGACTGCAGAAAAGTGAAGACACTGCAGTGATAGTGATTGGCGGTTTAGTGGTATTGGCTGTGTTATTAGCGTTGGGTATAGCATTACTGATTACTCGCAGCACAACACGTAGTCTTGGTGGTGATCCTCAGATGGTGACTGACATTGTAAGGCAGGTGGCGAAAGGGGATCTGGCCTTGGATCTTAGTGATCGTAATGAGGCAGAAGATAGCTTATACCGAGCGGTACGTAATATGGTGGAAAGTCTGCAAAACAAAGCGGCTCTTGCACGTAAAATTGCCGATGGGGATTTGTCAGCCAATGTGGTGCTGGCATCAGAACAGGATAGCCTTGGCCTTGCATTGCAAGACATGGTGAAAAATCTCAACGATATCCTGACTGAAATACAAGGCGCCGTGGATCAAATTGCTGTGGGCAGTTCTCAAGTGTCTGGCTTTAGCCATGCTTTGGCCGAGGGGGCAACAGAGCAGAAAGATCATTTGCAGACCATCTCAGCCGCCTTAGAACAACTTTCTGTACAAACCAATGAAAATGCCCAGAGTGCGAGAGAGGCTAATGCCTTAGCAGCCTCAGCTCAACAAGCGGTAACTCAAGGTCAAACTCACATGAAAGACATGGTGGTGGCCATGGCTGATATTAAAGACGCAGGGGAAACTATTGCGAGCTTTATAAAAACCATTGATGAGATTGCTGAACAAACGAACCTACTTGCTCTTAATGCGGCTATCGAGGCGGCTCGTGCTGGCGAGCAAGGCCGAGGCTTTGCTGTGGTGGCAGATGAAGTTCGTGGACTGGCGTCTAGAAGCACAGATGCGGCTTTAGAAACCTCGAAATTAATTCAGTTGTCGGAAGCCAAGACACAGCATGGCGTAACCATAGCGGAAGAAACCGATAAAGCCCTAAATGAAGTATTTGAGTCCATTAAAGAAGTCACCTCTCGGGTCTCTGCCATAAGTACTGCCAGCGGTGAGCAAGCGTTAGCGGTAGATGAAGTGACTCGCTCTATTTCGTCTGTAGGGGATGTGGTTGAACAAAATGCTGCAGGCTCCGTAGAAGGCGCCGCCGCTGCTGAAGAGTTGAGCGGTCAAGGGGATGCCATGCGCGACACTATGAGCCATTTTGTCCTGGCGAAGCGCTAATGTCATCTAGCTTGTTAAGCAGTAATAGTGAATAAAATATAGGGATAAGCCCGTAGAAAAACTACGGGCTTATTTTTTTAAAGGCTTCTTTTACCATCAACAAGTATTGAAATGCCCAGAGGGTTCCCATCGCGAAGGTCTGTTGGTAAGAGTTCTTGAGGAAGGTTCTGGTAACAAACTGGACGGAGGAAGCGATCTATAGCGGCGCTACCAACCGATGTGCTGCGTGCGTCTGAGGTTGCTGGGTATGGCCCGCCATGCACCATGGCATGACAAACTTCAACGCCTGTCGGCCAGCTATTCACCATCACCCGGCCAGCTTTCTCCTCAAGTGTTGGTAATAAGCTTTGAGCCATAGTGAGGTCCGCTTTCTCCATGTGAAGGCAGGCGGTTAATTGACCCTCAAGTTGCTGAGTAAGGTTTTTTAATTGCTCAAAATCATCACACTCTACCAAAACAGAGCTGGCACCAAAGACTTCGTTTGCAAGTCTTTCGTCATTTAAAAAATTCGATGCCTGTGTCACAAAAAAAGCCGCTTGGCAGGTATTCGGTTGGTCTGATGAAAGGCCTTTAGAGCTGCTGCTTATGCTGCCATTGTTATTTAGTGAGGTTAAGCCATTGGTGTATGCTTGGTATATGCCTGGGGTCAGCATGGTTTGTGCTGGAACTTGTTCGATAGCCTGGTGAGCCGCGGCAATGAAGTTGTCTAGCGCTTTACTCTTGATGGCTAAAATAAGGCCTGGATTTGTGCAAAACTGACCTGCTCCCATGGTTAAAGACCCTATAAACTCTTCACCCAGTTTAATCGCTTGATTTTTAAGGGCTTGAGGTAAGAGTACTACAGGATTGATACTGCTCATCTCTGCATAGACAGGAATAGGCTCTGGTCGGGCTTGGGCTAGACGCATCAGGGCGGTGCCGCCAGAGCGTGACCCGGTGAAACCCACTGCTTTAATTCGAGGGTCAGTGACAAGTGCCTGACCAAGGTTATTACCCGATCCATATAGTAGTGAAAAAACGCCTTCCGGTAGTTGGCAGCTAGAGACTGCATTTTGAATAGCTTTACCGACTAATTCTGCCGTGCCAGGGTGTGCTGAATGGGCTTTTACAATGACAGGACAGCCTGCCGCAAAAGCCGCTGCAGTATCTCCGCCAGCAACGCTAAATGCTAATGGAAAGTTACTTGCGCCAAACACGGCAACTGGCCCTAGGGCAATTTTGTGATAGCGTAGATCTGCTCTTGGTAAGGGCTGTCTTTCTGGTAGGCTAGGATCTATGCGAGCATCAAACCATTCTCCAGAACGCAGTAATTGGGCAAACAGCTTTAATTGACCACAAGTTCTGCCTCTTTCTCCTTCTATACGTCCTTGAGGCAATCCTGTTTCTTGCATGCACCGTGTCACCAAAGTTTCCCCAAGATTCATAATTTCTTCGGCAATGGTTTCTAGGAAAACCGCTCGCTCTTCGGTACTAGTATTACGAAAATCTATTTTTGCAGAATTAGCAAGTTCGCAGGCATGATCAACCTCTTCTTTGCCACCGCTTAAATACCCCGGCTGTAATTGCTTACCAGTGGCAGGGTTGATTGCCCAAATAGGGGTGCCGGATGCCGAGTAACAGCTTTGCCCGATCAATTGTTGACCTGTTAATTGCATTGTATGCTCCTAAATTTAAGATGTTATTTGGCATGGCAAGTCTGTTTTCGACCTACCATGCTATTGATTAAGGTGTTTATACAGGGGTTTTAAGCGGCTTTTTGATGGCCAAAAAGTAAACGAAAACCAATGTTAGGATGATGAAAAATAGGCTGTCTAAGTTGGTAATAAAAGTAAGAGGATTGCCGTTTGATAGAGCAAGGGCTCTGCGCAAAAACTCCTCAAGATTTGGTCCAAGAATAAAGCCCAGTAATAGAGTGATTAATGGAAATCCATTTTTTCTTAAATAATAAGCCAAGATACCCATTGCTAGTGCCATCATCATCTGGAAGAACGAGTAGGTAGCAACATAGCTGCCAACAACGGCTAATAGTGCGATTACACCATATAAAATGTCCTTACGTATGGCGACAATCTTGATGAAGTAAGGGCCCAATAAAAACAATGTTAAAGGGATCAAGATAACAGCACTAAAGAGCAATGCAGCCAACATAGGAGCAATGAGTTCCGCTTGCCCTGACATCAGTTGAGGCCCTGGCTGAATACCATTGATCACCAATACTCCTAACATAATGGCTGTGATTGGATCGCCGGGAATTCCAAAGGTGAGCATGGGTACGAGTGCGCCACCACAAACAGCGTTATTGGCGCTTTCAGAAGCAGCGATACCTTTAGGATTACCTTTACCGAAGGTTTCAGGCTCTTTAGAAGTACGTACTGTCTCTGCATAGGCAAGAAAGCTCCCCATCGAACCGCCAGCTCCAGGAAGAGTGCCGACAAAATAACCGATGAAACTGGATTTTAGGTAGCAAATAACACCTATTTTGCGGATCTCAGCGAAAGGCGGTAGAAAGTCTCTACGTTTTATCTTTACTTTATTGAAAGCTTCTACTGCTTGTTTTGTATAACCTGAACCATTGGCTTGGATGAGAATTTCACTGATGGCGAAAGTACCTATGATGACGGGCATTAAATCAATGCCGGCGGTCAATTCACTCAACTCAAAAGTAAAGCGGGTGACAGGCTCCATGGCATCAAGGCCCACCGTGGATAACATAATGCCCATGCAGGAAGCCATAGCGGCTTTAATCATATTACCGCGCTGGGCAATAATTATGACGATGACAGCAAATGCCAGTAAGGAGAACTTACCGGTCGTTTTTACCAATAATGATGCCTCAGCCACAAAGGGTGCAACAGCAATAAGTAGCAGTGCTCCGACGGCGCCGCCTACCATAGAGCCAACTGCAGCATGGCCTAGAGCTAATGCTCCTTTACCTTGTTGCTGTAGTGGGTAACCGTCTAATGCAGTCATCATGGATGATGGTGCACCGGGAATATTAATGGTGGTGGCGGTGATACTACCACCGCACATACCAGCCATATAAATGCTGGCACAGGCCATCAAAGCTGTAGTGACATCAAGACTGTAAGTTAGTGGTAGTAAGAGCGCTAAGGCTAGCGTCGCTGTTAAGCCAGGGATAGCAGCGAAAATAGTACCAATTAAAAAACCAGCTATCACATAGACAAGAATTACAGGCTCAAGCAGCATGCTAAAGCTTTGGGCAACTAGACTAATAAATTCCATACTTTATTACTCCCATAATGCCGGCAGCCTAACACCGAATACCTGTTCAAAAAGAAGGTATCCAACCAAGGCTATAATGAAAGAAATGGCGGCTTTCTGGAGAAACTTTTCAAAACTTGAAAAGATTAAAATCACCGATAAAACAAACAGGTAAGATGATATGAAATAACCAATATAGGAAAAGGCTAGTATGTATATGAAGATTGCGAGCATGATTAAAGCTGGTGCAAACCTAGCGTTATCTGACGCTTTCATATCAGTCTTGTTGGTTTCTGGCTCAGCTTTGTTTTTAGCAAATTGTCGTGACAACAGAATTAAGCTAAAAAAAACGGCAAAGCTTCCTATTACTATAGGGAAAAAAGAAGGTTCTAAGCGGCTTTCTACAATAGGCTTGCCTAAACTGATGGCGGTTACTAAGTAGCCCAAAGAGAACACCAGAATAAAATAATAAAACACTAAATTCTTATTAAAAAGCATCATCATTTACCTTATAAACGCCCCGCAGAACCGGGACGAAATATAGTTGTTGGCTTAAGGAAGGTGCGGTTAAGTCTTCTGAACTTCAGTCTTATCAGAGAAATGGTCTATCAAGGCAAGAGTGAGCAGGAATGTTAATACCTTTCAATCACTCTTAACACAGAGAGGCCGTTTGTCTGAAAGACCCGAAGGGCGTGGGCTAAACACTTTTTATTCTTTGTTAATCTTCTTGCCAATATGTTCAATATTGGTCTTCAAAGCTTGCCTCGAATAATAAAGGTTTATCCACACGCTGAAGCCAGTAGACTTGTTCGTACCTTACTTAAAGGTTCAGATCGTCCATCACTTTGAACGTGCTGGACTGTAAATCATCAATCCAGTTTTGAACGTCATTGGAACCTAACCAACTAGGTGTGACACCAATAGTGGTTACCCAAGATTGAAATTCCTTGCTGTCAAAGGCCGTTTTAAAAGCGGACTCTAGTGTGGCAATGGAATCTTTCGGGGTGTTTTTAGGCGCTGCAAGCAGGATGAAGCTACCTGTTTCTAAGTCATAACCATAAGTACTAATAGGTGGTACATCAGGAAATGATGGGTTCTGCTGGGAAGACAGTTCAACAACACCTTTCGCATCACCAGAAGTGATGATGCCGTTGAAGTCACCTAAGCTAGAGATTGCCGCATCCAATTCACCAGAAAGCAGTGCTTCGGCTTCTGCACTGGAGGAACCTGGGTAAGTGATAACGTTAAAGGAAACGCCAGTCTGTTTTTCCAAACGACGTACGGCTAAGTAAGGACCAGACCCTTTTGGTGCTACACCTACTCGTACTGTATTAGGCTTCGCTTTAGCTGCGTTAATTAGCTCTTCGAAAGAGTTATAACCTGCGTGTTTAGAAACGACGATTGCATCCGCTTCACGAGTGATTCGAGCAATAGGCGTCATTTTTTCTAATGAATAGCCAGGAACCATTTTGCCTCGAGGAAGGGTAATGACACTGTCGTAGGTTAGTACGCCTACAGTATGGCCGTCTGGGCGCGCCCGTGTCATTTGCATTAGACCTGTCGCCGTCACCGCACCACCAATGTTTTCAACATAAATGGATTTAGGCAGTTGCTGTTCAGCAATATTACTAATTTTACGGGAGATAGCATCAGCGCCACCACCAGCAGGCCAAGGCACAATTAAACGAATATCTTTGGTAGGGAAATCAGCTGCGATCAATGAAGTGCTAAGAATGCAGGCACTGACAGCACCGAGTAGAGTGTGTTTTATTTTTTTAGTTAACATAGCGGTTTCTCTTTTTATTATTAGTGATAGTTATGTTTTAGTGTTCTTGTTTCTAATAAAAACCTTTAAGTTATAAGGTGTTACACCTCCTTTCTAGCTTTTACAAAACTCATCATAGGCTTGTTGCGCCTGATCATTAGGTGGATACAAGCCAATAACGCCACTGCCTGCACGTACCTGATTGATTACATAATCTTCAAATTTTTCCATGCGTACCGCTTCTGTAGCGATCTCTGCAACGATCTCTAACGGAATGACAATTATCCCGTCACCATCACCGACTAAGACATCACCTGGATATACAGGAACACCACCGCAGCCAATAGGTACTTCTAAATCAACGCCATGGTGTTTAGTCAGGTTGGTAGGTGCGCTGGGTTTGGCGCAGAAAATTGGCATATCCATTGAGGCGGCAACGTCAAAGTCGCGAATACCTGCATCGGATACAAAGCCTGCGCATTTACGATATTCTAGACGGGTGAGCAGTATGCTCCCTGCGCTTGCAGCAGAGGCATCTTGTCGGCAATCGGACACCATTATCATACCTTCAGGGACGGTTTCTACCGCTAAGCGTTGAGGGTGTTCTGGGTCTTTAAATGCCGCTACCGTATCGAGGTCTTCTCGAGCAGGGATATAGCGCAGCGTGAATGCCTGACCGACCATTTTTACCTGGGAGTGATTAACACGCGAAACACCTTGAATGTATGTGTTACGCAGTCCTTTCTTAAACAAAGCCGTATGTAGAGTTGCAGTTGAAACCTGTTGAAGTTGTTGCTTCACTGCATCCTCGAGTTTTTTATATTTATTCATTGTTTGACCTTTGTAGGTTTGAGGTTACAGGAAAAACAATACGCCCAGAAAATGAATAAATCAAACTAATTTTTACAACTTTTTACTTATTTTTTTGAGGTTTAAAGATACTTGATTGATATTTATATCGTTTTTTTTGGGTTTTAGTGCTAATTTGTAATAATTAGTTTTGTCTTTAAAGGAGTGGGTCGGATCTATTGCTTAGTTTTTTGTCCATCCTATTAGTCGGAAGTACAAAACCTTACTTTTAAGCAATAGCTAGGATATTTATATCTGCTGATCTGATCGTTAGAATGAGAGATAAAGCCATGTGAGAGGGAATTGCCCCTCCATCAGCCTAAGTACTGCAACTCGAAAAATTATAAAGTGGGTAAACACACTATGAGTAAGGCTCCTACTCAAAAAAAGTCATCACAACAGTCGCTAGGTGCGATAGTGTATGAGCAAATACTGGCTCTTATTATGGATGGTAGCTATGGGTTAAATACCAAGCTGCCTCCTGAAGCTCAATTATGTAAGGAATTTAACGTTTCTCGGCCGGTTTTAAGAGAAGCGCTTGCCCGTTTGCGAGAGGATGAATTGATTGCATCCCGGCGAGGGTCGGGAAGTTTTGTGATAAAAAAACCAGATAATTTAGTGCTGCAATTCTCTCCTTTATCGAGTATTGCCGATATTCAGCGTTGTTTCGAGTTTCGTTGTAATTTAGAAGCTGATGCTGCTGCGCTGGCCGCGCAAAGACGTACCAGTGCCCAACTAGATATCATTGTGGCCGCGTATGAAAAAATGAACGTTGCTAATGCCTCTAATAAACTGGCCACTGATGAAGATTTTGACTTTCATTTTGCTATCACTAATGCCGCTAATAATCACTTTTATAGCACAGTACTTAGCTTACTTCGCAAAAGCATCAAAGAAGGTATTAACATCACTCGAAATTTATCCTTGCTACATCCTGAATCGCGTCTGCAGTTGGTCCAAAAGGAACACTTCTTGATCGTGCAAGCGATCAAGGATGGCGATGCGGAAGGGGCACGTGACGCAATGAAGAAACACTTGATCAGTGCTAGGAATAGAATGTTTGAAGGTGCGCCAAATTAAGCCTTTATAAAGGCTTCTTTGGTTTAATCAATGGAGGAGTAGCAGGATGAATTACCCGATATATGGGGCTTGCCAGTGTGGGCAGGTCAGTTATGAGTTGTTAAATAAACCAAAAAGGGTCTTTGCTTGTCATTGCACTGAATGCCAGAAACTGGCTACTGGCCCCTATAGCGTAACTGCGGTTGTTAATACTTCTGACATAGTATTTAAAGGAGAAATGCGAGAGTGGAGCAGGGTTGCTGACAGTGGCAATTCCAATAATGCGAAATTTTGTGGTGGCTGTGGCAATCGTATTTATCATTATAACCCGGATGATATGAGCCTAATAAAACTTAAGCTCAAACCCGTTAATCTTGAAGATGATAAAGTCTTCGCGCCTACTGAACATGTCTGGACTGACAAGAAGCTTAGTTGGTGTGAATTGCCTTAACCTTGGCCCTGCGGATCATGCCACCAATCTGTTTTTATGGCTGGGCCTTTACTGCTAAAGACCTCCCCAAATTCCGGTGTACTTAAGTCTACGGATGCTTCTTTAGCGGCTGCTTTGACTCGCTCAAATGGGTCGGTCCAGCTATGAAAAGCCAGATCAAAGGTACCGTTGTGAATCGGAACCATGGTTTTTCCTTGTAAATCTAAATGCGCTTGGACACTTTGTTCGGGTGTCATGTGTATATGGGCCCAGTCTTTGTCATAAGCGCCGGTTTCAATCAGGGTTAAATCGAAAGGGCCGTACTTTTGCCCTATCTCTTTGAAACCTGAAAAATACCCAGAGTCACCACTGAAATAAATGCGGCTGTCTCCTGCTTGAATTACCCATGACCCCCAAAGGGTTTGGTTACCATCTGCTAAACCGCGGCCAGAAAAGTGCTGGGTGGGAGTGAAAGCTACAAGGCTGTTGCTTGTCTTGGTTTCATCCCACCAATCAAAACTGGTGATCTTACTTTTCTCAATTCCCCAAGCTTCGAGATCGGCTTCGACGCCTAGCGGCACGTAAAAGTTTTTAGTTTTTGCGGCCAGCTTTTTAATGCTGGCTTTGTCTAGATGATCGTAATGGTTATGAGAGATCAAAACTCTATCAATAGGCGGTAATGCTTCTAAACTGATAGGTGGCTGGTGGAAGCGTTTGGGGCCCATAAAAGAGAAAGGAGAGGCGCGCTCGCCAAAGACAGGGTCTAGTAACCAAAACTCATCCATCACTTTTAAGAGCACAGTTGAGTGCCCAAGCTTAGTAATCTGAATATCCTGTTTGGTCAGGGCTCTGAGTTGTTCTGAGGTCAACGCCTGCACAGGAATTTCTCTGTTGGGTACTGTGTTTACCTTTTTCTCAAAAAAGAAGCGTAACCATAGCTCTAGGGTCTTTTGAAATCCCAGCGAAGGCTGCGGTACAGGGTTATGGTATTTACCTTGCTGATAATGTTCAGACGAAGAAGAGGTAGCCGGTGTTGTTGCACTAATACGTGCATTGATCAAATAAACGGCTAAAAATAGCACAGCTAGAATGATTAAAAGCCATTTCAGAAAAAGCATCTCGGAGCTCCAAAGGTAAAATTACACTGCTGAGTTTACCTTTATTTATTAAAAAGTAAACTGCTTGGTTTAATTTGTTTTGCCGTGTTTTAATAGAGGCTTCTGCTGGGATGGAAAGCTATGAAGTTAACTGAAAAGAAGCGCTTACAGATATTAGATACGGCTGAGAAAATGTTTTACGAAGTGGGAGTAGAGCATACCACTATGGATCAGCTTGCTGCGCAGGCAAGGGTGTCAAAAAGAACGGTTTACAATCATTTTGAAAATAAAGATGCTTTATTTGCTGCGATTATTGAGCGTATGTTAAGTAGTTTAAGCTCTGCCGACCCGGTGTTATATCACAGCAATCAGCCCTTAGAGGCACAGCTAACTAAAATCGCAGAAAATGAAGTTCAGCTGCTGACGTCACCAGAATTTCTTCGTGTTGCAAAAATTGGTTTTATGCAACTGCTGAAAGACTCGGATCTGGCTAAACATTTAACGCAAATCAAAATAGGCTGTTTAGGGTATTTAGCAGATTTTTTGACCGCCGCCTGTGATGACGGTCGTTTGGTTATAGAAGATTGTGACTTTGCCAGCAAGCAATTTGTTTATCAGCTAAAGTCATTTGTTTTTTACCCTCTGCTATACGGTTTTGAGACGGTGACAAGTGCCCAAAAAGAACAGGTCATCGAAGAAACTGTACAGTTAGTTTTGAGCCGTTATAAGCCGACAGATTAGCCTGCTTCTGGCGAACATCAGTGCTTGATCCCTTGAATGCTTCGCAAGCAAATTAAATAGTTCCCCTCGTGCGTAAAAATCCTTGTGCTTCATTATTTTGTCCACAAATTGATGATCGAGATAACAATGTGCATCTGGCCTGTAGTCGGTTGTCATCCCCCTGCTTTGTTTTAAAATAGGCTCCGTTATTGAGGCTTCTGTCGATCTTGAAACAAGATAATTTTATGGATGAATCTAATATTGATTCAGGTCGTAATACAGAAAATGATTATTTAGATTTCAAGGTTAGGTGCTATGTCTACAGTTTCTATTTCACGAAGCAAACTTGAATGGAGTTTGTTCGGCTTACGATTAGGTGTGTTCATTGTTTTTTTAATGTGGACTTTGGATAAATTTGTTAATCCAGGTCATGCCGCCGTCGTTATGAAGGTGTTTTACTCGGTACCAAATTTAAGTGAAAACATTGCCTACTTATTAGGGGCCGCGCAATTGGCCTTGGTGATTAGTTTTCTAATTGGTTTTCAGAAGCGTTGGGCAACACTGATCATTTTGATCATGCATTTGAGCTCAACTCTAGTGTCTTTTGGACGCTATATGGACCCTTGGGGCCCATCAAATTTATTATTTTTCGCCGCTTGGCCAATGCTAGCAGCAACGATTACTTTGTATTTGTTACGTGAGTACGATACTAAGTTTTCTCTTGGCAAGGCAGCGTAACCCTATTTATCTGTATTGAGCGGATAAATTACCTTTCATAGGTATCATGTTTCTTTTACCAGCAAGTTTAAAGATTCATTCTCAATTCCTCCCCTTTATTAGTGGTGTTCTTCGGAATACCACTTTTTTTTGCCCAAAATAAGTGATTTGACCAAGTAGAGTGTTTGTTCTACTATGTGGGTAGAACAAACACTCTACTTGGTGGTTTATGTTAGATAAAGACATCGCAGCAAAACTTGAAATAGCCTTTAGCCAATATGGTTTTGTGCAGCCTAGCGTGGCTCAGCTTAAAACTGAGTGTCAGGTGAGCCTGCGCACTTTGTATAAATACTATCCCTCAAAAGATGAAATGATTGTGGCGGCTTTGAGCTATCGGCATGAACGTTATTTGGATTTTCTTTCAGCGGATGTGAATGAATTGGGTGGCGCAGCCATTGGGCAGGTGTTCGATAAGCTGGAAATCTGGATGAAAGATTATGCCCCATACGGCTGTTTATCGATGAACGCTATGGCAGCGTATCCAGAGAACTGCATGATTCAAGAGGCTGTAAAACAGCATAAACGAGAAGTGCGAGACTTCTTAGGCAAGTTATCCGCACGGCCCGATTTGGCCACGCCATTATTCATTCTACACGAAGGCGTTGCCAGTGCTTGGCCAATACTTGGCTCGGTGGCGATGGCTTCCGTTAAACAAACATTGATTTCATTATTTAAGGAAAATGCCGTATGACACAGGTAACGCAAACGATGAAAGCTGTACAGCTTATGGGCCATGGAGGCCTAGATAAACTTGTATACAAAGAGGATGTAGCGAAACCCAGCGTGCAAGCGGACCAAGTGTTAGTCAAAGTGGCGGCCGCAGGGGTTAATAATACCGATATTAATACTCGTCTTGCTTGGTATTCAAAAGGCGAGAGCGACCATGACGATGCGAGTTGGTCTGGAGAGCCGCTGTCTTTTCCTTTTATCCAAGGGGCCGATGTCTGTGGCTATATTGAAGCCGTAGGTGAAAATGTCAGTGCCGATCGTATTGGGGAAAGGGTGATGATTGAGCCTTGCATGACACAAGTTCAAGGCAAAAAAGTGGCTAGTTTTTGGTACCTAGGGTCAGAGTGTGATGGCGGCTTTGCTCAATATACCGTTGTTGATAGTGTGCATGCCTTTAAAGTAAACAGTGATATGTCCGATGTGGAACTGGCTTCATTCCCTTGCTCCTATTCCACCGCTGAAAACCTACTCAGCCGTACTCAAGTCGCTCAATCCGATACTGTGTTAATTACCGGGGCATCCGGTGGGGTTGGCTCCGCTGCCATTCAGTTAGCGAAAGCCCGAGGAGCAAAGGTAATCGTGGTGAGTAGTCCTTCTAAACAGCAAACCTTGCTTAGTTTAGGCGCTGATCTTGTGCTGAATCGTAATATGGACTTACTCGCTGAGTTAGGGGAAAACAGCGTAGATGCGGTGATTGATTTGGTGGCGGGAGAACAATGGCCAACATTACTGCAACTTCTTAAACCAAAAGGACGCTACGGTGTTTCTGGCGCTATTGGTGGTGCCTTGGTGGAGCTTGATGTGCGAACTTTATATTTAAAGGATTTGAGCTTCTTCGGTTGTACGCATCTGGACGAAGGTGTTTTCGCTCGTTTAGTGTCGCTTATTGAAGCCCGAGCGATACGCCCTGTCGTCGCGAAAGTGTTTGATTTGCAAGATATTCATCAGGCGCAAATTACCTTCTTGGAAAAGCTGCATACTGGAAAAATAGTGCTCCGAGTGCCTTAAAATCTTAGCCTTAGATATTTCTCAATATTTCATAAAGCTGACTTATTCCATCGCTATACTAGAGGGTTACTGAGTGATATAACTGCGATGAATTTTATAGGCTAGCGGATGGACCGTTTAGCGGATGGAAAAGAACAATAAATCTAAGGTAACAAGATGCAAATACAAGACTTACCCTTTAGCGTGACAGATTGGCAAGGGGTGGAAAAAACCACTCATAAAGGGGAAACAGGTTTCGCTTATTGGCGCACCCGACAGTTTGGCGATATTCGTGTGCGTATGGTGACCTACTCGGCAGGGTATTTGGCCGATCATTGGTGTACGAAAGGGCACATTCTTTTCTGCGTTAGTGGTGAATTAAATACGGTTTTGAAAGACGGACGTACTTTTAATTTGTCTGCTGGCATGAGTTATCAAGTGGCAGATGATGCCGAACCTCACCGCTCTTCAAGCTCTGAAGGGGCGACTTTATTTATCCTTGATTAACACTGCAAAGTTAAGCAAAACCTCTAGGGTTTTGCTTAACCTAGTCTGGCTCGTGTTAAACAAGCTCACCGCGTGCAGGGTAATTCATTTCTAACACTTTACCGATGGCGCCTAATAACTCTTTAAAGCTTGGGCGTACAAATGGCATTGTGCTGATGTTGCTCCAGTAAAGCGTACCGTCTGGTTTAATGAAGAATAAGCCTGGTTCTGTGAACTCAGCTGGCTCTTCGATGCCGATACTTGTTTTGCCACGGCCAGCACTGCGGTGTAGACCCCAAGCCTGTGACTGCTCAACCGTCAACCCATAACCTAGGGTTAGGTTATCAATATTCCATTCTTCAAAGGCTTGCTTAGCGCGTTCTTCTGTATCGCTGCTCACAGCAAGTGCCGTAACACCTAGGGCTTTAAAATCTTCCGTCAAACGGCTCAGCTCTTGTAAATAAGTGCGACATAACGGGCAATGCAAACCGCGATAAACCACCACCATAGTGAAATTTTCTGGTGTCTGCTCAGCAAGAGACCAAGGGCCAGATAGGGTGTTTACCTGTAATTCAGGGGTTTGTTGACGAGGTTTTAAAACGATCATGTTCCGCTCCTTTGTAAGATAAGTCGTCATCATAGAGCAAATAATGCTACGATTAGTGTCAAATAATCTTATTTATATTGCAGATCGTATTATAGATTGAATCGAGAGGTTAAAATGGACCGTCTTTCATCTGTGTTGCATAACTTCCGTGCTACTGCCTCTGGTGTTGCCTGCGAGCAACATCAGGGCCTAAAAAAATTAGCATTGTTACCGCATGCTTGTTACTGGTTTTATCTCGTGGAAGGTGAGGTGAAACTTACCAGCAATAGCGGTCAAACCTTACGTTTAGAGCGGGGAGACGGCTTGTGGCTGGCTGTTGGTCAGCCCTTATCTTTACAAGTAATTGGGGAGTCTGCCCGACTATTGGAGTGCGACTTTTCCTTTGGTAGCGTATTGGCCAATAATCGTTTAAACCCTTTATTAGAGCGCCAGCAAAGCTGGATAAAAGTGGCTAAAAACGATGATATTGCCAAACAGCTTGCGCCTATGACACAGCTATTACTACAGGAAAGTATGGATCCACGATGTGGGTCTAAAGTGGTGGTGGAACGTTTGGCCGAAGCTTACCTAGTGCAATTGCTACGTGCCTTTTTGCAGTTCCAGCGCATTGAAGTTGGCCTCATGGCGGGCTTGAGTGACCGCAAACTGGCCCGTGCTCTAGTTGCCATTCATGACGACCCAGCACACCCTTGGCAAGTGGCCAGCTTAGCGGCAGAAGCTGGCATGTCTCGCTCAGTCTTCAGTGCCCACTTTAAACAAGCAATGCTCATGACCCCCATGCATTATCTGGCCTTATGGCGCATGCGTTTGGCCAGCCAGCGGCTGATTAATGGTGAGCGAAATCTAGCCTTATTAAGCCAAGAATTAGGCTATCAAAGTGAAGCGGCCTTCCGTCGAACCTTTAAAAAGGTGATTGGTACAACACCAGGAGGCTTAGTGAAATCCGTGGCGGCTTGATATAACAGGGAATTTTTCAAATTCGCGGAGAAAACTGCAAGCATATCTTGGCAATGCAACCTCTTACCTATATAATTCGTGTCGCTTTTAGGGCCTGTAGCTCAGTTGGTTAGAGCATCCGACTCATAATCGGCAGGTCCCCCGTTCAAGTCGGGGCAGGCCCACCATATAAAATAAGCCCTAGCAGGTTAGTACTTGCTAGGGCTTTTTTGTTGGTGCTTTTATACAGTTCAGTTTTTTTGATTGAGTAAAAAATTCCGCTGTTCCATATTGTTTTGAGAACTAGTTTAATAGAGTCAAAGCTTGGTAAAGTATAAATTTTTGTTCGGTTAGGTAGGTTACGTTAATCATTCGCCAATACTTTAAGCGCAATACCTGCGGCGGCAGTACGGTTTTCGACCCCTAGTTTAGGGAATATCTGTTCTAGGTGTTTATTAACCGTGCGAGGGCTCATATCTAAAATTTGGGCGATGTCTCGGTTCGTTTTGCCGTTTGCTAACCAGTGTAAAACTTCCGATTCACGTTCCGTTAAATCCAGTTTTTGCTTCAATAGGTGAGGGCCAGTAGGGCGCTTGCCATCTTCCAGTTTCAGTAATCTTTCCTGTCCGGTTTGGTTATTAATCATCTTGACGGATAAAGGGTAATCCAAATTGTGTAGCTCAATTCGGCTATCAATGGCGGGGTTTTGGCTAAGCCAAAGGCGCAGTTGCATCGCCATGTCAGTTTGTTGCCAGTCATCTGTGGCGCGGGCTTTGGCAAATAGTGCGTAAGTTTGTGGGGTGGCCCATTCTATATGACCAGCATCTGAAACTGTCATTAAGTGTTGTCCGGTGCTGTCTAGAGCCAACTGTGCACTGTTGGTTAATCTTGCGTTATTTAGATGAACTTTCATTCTGGCGATCAGCTCATTTGGCTTAATGGGCTTGGTTAAATAGTCCACGCCGCCCGCTTCTAAGCCTCTTACAATATCGTCCGTATCGGACAGTCCGGTCATGAAAATAACCGGGATCGCAGCCAGATTAGCGTCGGCTTTAAGGGCTCTACAGGTTTCAAAGCCATCCATATTGGGCATGATGGCGTCCAGCAAGATAATGTCTGGGCGTATGCGTTTTGCAATAGTGAGTGCTTGCTTACCCTCAAGCGCAACTAATACATCCATGTTGGCACTTTCTAGAGTGTCGTTAATTAGACTCAATGCATCGGCCGAATCATCGACCACTAAAACTATGTCGTTTTTCGTTGTCATCATGATTGTGTCTCTCCAGTGCCTTTGGGTGGCTCACTATGCTCAATAATGAACTTAGATAAAAGATCAAATTGAAACGCTTGATAGTAGCGCTCTAATTGTTGTTGAACGTCTTCGGGTACAAGGTTTTGCTTAGTAATTTTCTCTAAACAGTTTCCTATACCTTTGCGATACCCCATGTCGGCAAAAGCACTCAGTTCCCGAAATATTTCATGATCTGGTAGTTTGATTTCTGTGCTTGAGGCACTGATTGGTTGGGGGCTAGGTGTCGCATTGGGTAAGATTTTAGCGGGTTGTTCTGTGCCTTGAAATACCCAATCCAATGAAAGATGTTCCGCTATTTTGGTTAGTAAAGTGAGGTTGTTCACCGGTTTGACTAAATAATCATTAAAAGCGGCTTTCTCATCGGGAAGGCGGTGGTGTTCCTGAGCATCAGCGGACAACATAATGATGGGGGCGCTGATGTCTTGCTGGCGTAGGGTTTTCGCGAGCGTTAAACCATCCATGCCAGGCATTGAGACATCCAGCAGAATTAAGTCCGCGTGAATCATGTCGATTTGCTCAAGAGCATGTTGAGCATTGTGTGCTTCGTAGACAATAAATGACAAGGGTACTAATAGATCAGACAACAAGCCTCGTACAATCGGATCGTCGTCAACGATTAAGAGTTTCTTTTGGTAACCCTGATAGCCAATAATACGCTGCTTCGGACTCTCTCTCACGATTTGATCATTCACCCAAGGCAGCATTAGGCTGACTTTAAATTCACTGCCTTGACCAAGCTTGCTGTCTGCTTGTAAATCGCCCCCCATAATTTCAGTAAGCAGTTTAACTATGGTGAGACCCAAGCCTGTGCCCGGCAAGTTGGCCGTATCAGTATTCCGCACTCGTTCAAACGGGTCAAAGATACGGGACAGGTGATCTTGCTGTATACCAGGCCCAGTGTCTTTGATGATGAATTCCGCCACTTGATTGCGATAGTGAATATGAAATTCTACCTTCCCTTGAGGAGTGTACTTGACCGCGTTGGATAGGAGGTTTATCAGGATTTGGCGCAAGCGTTTTTCATCTGTGATGACAGAGTTTGGCAAAGGGTCGCGAATATGGCTATGAAACTGGATGCCCTTGCTGGTGGCTTGCATGGAAAACATATTGCATAACTGATCAATAAGAGCAGGCAGATCCACCGTATCGCGATACAAATCCAGCCGTCCTGCTTCAATTTTGGATATATCCAATAAGCCTTCAATTAGATCAGCAAGGTATTGCCCGCTGCGCTGGATAATGTCTAAGCCATGTTGGTGTTGAGGTGGTGTTTCATTCTTCTCCGAGAGCAATTGGGCATAGCCAATAATAGACTGCAACGGCGTTCTTAATTCATGGCTAATGCCTGTGAGGTAACGACTTTTCGCGGCATTAGCGCGCTCGGCTAATTCCTTTGCGAGTTGTAAGGCTTTGTCGGTTTCTTGGTGAGCGTCGATTTCTTTGGTGAGCTTACGGGTTTGTCGATTGGATTCTTTTTGTGCCACTACCCGGCTTTCATGGGCGAGTAAGAACAGCCAAGATAACACCCCAGATACGATTAATAGGGTAAAGAATAGAGTCCACATGGTTTGGCCGAGTAAGATTTCTTCGGCTCGCGTCTGCGGCGCCATTTGCCGATAGATAAGCGCCATTAAGGCCGCATTGATGAGGTTGATCAGCGCCAATAAAGAGGCGAACTGACCAAGGCGCGAATTAATAAGGCGCACAATTTTCTTAGGCAGAAATAAACGCTGAAAGGCGACACTCTGCTGAGTAATGCGAGCATGGGGTTTACAGCTGTCAAGGCAGCGCACGTCTAAGGAACAGCATAGAGAACAAATGGGCTGCATATAGGCGGAGCAATAGCTCATGTCGGCCACTTCGAAAGCATTTTCACAAATCCCGCAAGTGAGGGTACGAGTGGTGGCATTGGGTTTCTGCTGGGCTTCAATTTCTATATAGGGTAATAACTCAGGAGACTGGCGGGCAAGGTAATATTTGCCCTTGGTAAGCCAAGCAATGAGCGGCACAAAGATAAAGCAACTGGCAAGGCTGACAAAATGACACAAGGCTTTGGCGACTTCACCAAATACTTCTAGGTAACTGATCAGTCCTAAGATGGTGGCGATTAGCATGGAGCCTGTGCCAACAGGGTTGATATCGTATAGGTGAGAGCGTTTGAACTCCACATAATCTGGGCTGAGGCCAAGGGGTTTATTGATCAAAAGGTCCGCGGATAAACACCCTAACCAGCTAACCGCCGCAATAGCAAAAACACCTAGTATGGCTTCGAGAGCTTGGTAAATGCCCAGTTCCATCAGCAATAAAGCAATGACCACATTAAAGACCAACCAAACGACTCGGCCCGGGTGGCTGTGGGTAAGCCGCGAGAAGAAGTTAGACCAAGCAATAGAGCCTGCGTAAGCGTTGGTGAGGTTGATTTTCATCTGACAGATAAACACCATCACCGCTGCCATAATGAGGGCCAAGGCAGGGGAGTTGGTTAAAAACTGAAAAACCTTTTGGTACATGTGGGTTGGGTCGGTGGCTTGATCAAACTGCAAGCCACTTTGGTAAGCCTGAAACGCTAGGAAAGACCCTAACAGCATTTTCAATGCCCCCATGAACACCCAACCGGGACCAGCGAGGGTCAGCCAGAACCACCAGCGTTTTTTGTTCTCGGGGGTCTTTTCTGGCATAAACCTCAGGTAATCCACCTGTTCGCCGATTTGAGCCATCAGGGCAAAGAGCACGGAGGCTGCTGTACCGAAGAGAATAATGTCGAAGCTGTCGCTGGTTGGAATATGAGGAATGGAGAATTCCGTCCAGGCTGTGAAGCTTTCGTATTCGTTAAAAACCACCACAATCAGCGCTGTAAATTGCAGCACCAGCCATAGGTATTGGGTCGCCCCTTGAAAGCGGCTAATGGCACGAATCCCGTGAGTTACGATGGGAATCACAAATATGGCGGATAGGGCATAGCCTATGGCTAAGGGAATATGAAACAACACCTGCATGGCCGAGGCCAGAATCGCCGCCTCGATGGCAAAAAATATAAAGGTAAAGGTGGCATAAATGAGCGAGGTAATGGTGGAACCTAGGTAACCAAAGCCCGCGCCACGAGTAAGAAGGTCAATGTCTAAACCGTGTTTTGCCGAGTAATACGCAATGGGGAAACCCGTGATGAAGAACACGAAAAGTACCGTCAATATGGCGGCAACTGCATTGCTAAAGCCATAGTTTAATGTAATGGCAGCAGCCAGACCTTCAAGGGCTAAGAAAGCCGTCGCGCCAAGGGCTGTGTGAGCCACTCGCTCTATGCTCATGTTGCTACCTTGCTTAGAGGTATAGCGAAGAGCGTAGTCTTCTAATGTTTGGTCAGCGACCCATTTATTGTAATGACGACGTACCTTAAAAATCTTTTGTGAGGCAGACATAGTTATCTCAATTAAGGTGACAATTCAGTCACAGGTGCACCACTAGAATACAATAAAAAATAACGCGGGAAAAACTGGTGCAAGAACCAAGCTCAAGAAAGCGACAGGAGAGCAAACGCGTTAAAATTATAAAGTGATGTAAAAAAAATAATTGAGGTGTTGCAGACTTCATGCCACTACAGGGCGTAGTGGCATGAAACTAGGTTTAGTCTTGGCTTGGACGAGGCTTACGATTACGACGAGCAGGGGCTAAAGGCTTAGAGCGTAGACCTTGGCCTGGTGTCATATCGGCTTTAGGTGCCGCTGGCTTGCTGCGTCGTGCTTGAGCGTTGCCAGGCTTATTCGTTGCCACAGATTTTGGTTTCTTTGGTTTTTTCGGCTTGATAGGGCGAGTATCTAGCTGAGTGTCAGGCAGCATATGATTGGGCATAAAGTCATCTTCATAACGACGCTCAATCAGTTTTTGCGTTAGGCGCTCGATGGCTTTTAGCTGATCTAATTCATCGGCGCTGACTAATGAAATCGCTTGCCCAGTTGCGCCTGCACGGCCAGTACGACCAATACGGTGAACATAGTCTTCTGCGACATCTGGTAGGTCAAAGTTAACCACGTGAGGTAATTGTTCGATATCCAGTCCACGTGCCGCGATGTCGGTGGCCACAAGAATGCGAATACGACCTTCTTTGAAGTCGGCCAAAGCTCGGGTGCGGGCGCCTTGACTCTTGTTGCCGTGAATCGCGCTGGCACGAATTCCAGCGTCTTCTAGCTGTTTGGTGATCTTGTTGGCGCCATGTTTAGTGCGAGAGAAAACCAAAGCTTGATCCCAATCCCCTTCACTGATCAGTTGGATAAGTAAGTCGGTTTTACGCTTTTTATCCACTGGGTGCAGCCATTGCTCAACGGAAACCGCTGTTGCGTTTCTTGGCGTCACGGAAATTTCCACAGGGTTATTCACCAAACCTTTAGCAAGTTGGCGAATTTCTGGGGAAAAGGTCGCTGAAAATAGTAGGTTTTGGCGTTTTTTCGGCAAGATGGCCAATATTTTTTTAATATCGTGAATAAAGCCCATGTCGAGCATGCGGTCGGCTTCATCCAAAACAAGGATTTCAAGTTGATCAAACTTGATGGCTTTTTGATTGTATAAATCCATTAAACGGCCAGGGGTCGCTATAAGAATATCTGCGCCTCGGCGTAGTGCCATCATTTGCGGGTTAATTTTTACGCCACCAAAGACCACGGTGGATTTTAGCCCAAGGTGTTGGCCGTAGTTTTTTACGCTTTCGGCAACTTGTGCGGCGAGTTCGCGGGTCGGGGTAAGGACGAGTGCGCGAACTTGGTTGGCTTGGGCATTTTGACCCTGACTAAGACGTTCCAGTAAAGGAAGGGTAAAACCTGCGGTTTTGCCGGTGCCGGTTTGCGCCGCAGCCATAACGTCTTGGCCTTCTAAAACCGCGGGAATCGCTTGTGCCTGAATGGCAGAAGGTTCGGTGTAGCCTTGATCCGCAATGGCTTTAAGAATCGGGGCAGACAGCCCAAGGGTGTTGAAACTCATACGTGGTACTCATTGTTTATTGCATCTTTAGGAGGGGCACGTTGCTGATGGTTCAACACCCGTGACTATATTGGGGTGGAGCTTACCCTATATCCCCTTTACATGCTATGAAGATCATCTACCGGCGGGGCAGATAAAGCTTAACTGCGCCTTACGTCTACCGATACCGCCAGTTGTTGACTACTACCGCCTTCAAAAATAACCCCTTGCAGTGGCGTTACATCGGAATAGTCACGCCCCCAGGCCGTTACTATGTGCTGATCGCTTGGCATGATGTTATTGGTCGGGTCAAATTCTACCCAGCCTAGTGATGGAATGAACACCGCAAACCAAGCGTGGGAAGCGTCTGCGCCCACTAATTTTTCTTGTCCTGGCGGTGGTAGCGTTTCTAGGTAGCCGCTCATGTAGCGAGCCGGTAAGCCTACGGAACGAAGGCAACCTA
This sequence comes from Marinomonas dokdonensis, assembly GCF_052747885.1. Classification (NCBI taxonomy): domain Bacteria; kingdom Pseudomonadati; phylum Pseudomonadota; class Gammaproteobacteria; order Oceanospirillales; family Oceanospirillaceae; genus Marinomonas; species Marinomonas dokdonensis. The sequence goes on along the minus strand of NZ_JBRAND010000001.1, from coordinate 694,550 downwards.
TGGCCAGTTGGGCAAAGTCTTGGCAGACCCCGCTGCGCTGTTCGAGCACTTGCTCTAATGGTGTTGCTACCGTGGTGGCATTCGGGTCGAAGGTGAATTCGGTGAATATCTTATTGGTAAAGGCCAAGGCGGCAGTCAGCACGGGTTGATCGTCGCTGAATACTTTGGCCGCATAGGCTTTGAGCTCTGCCGAGCATTTGATCTGTGGGGAATCCAAGACAAACTCTTTTGCCACGCGCAGTTCTGGCGTGTTCGGGTTGGCAAAAAGAGCACGCAACTCACCACAGGTGATCGGGTGATCTGCCAAGGTCTTTTTATGATCCAATGGGCTGACTTCAAAGTCGGTAGTGACATCGATTACCAGCTTTTTATGGGCTTCTTGAATGGAAAAGTAAAAGGTCTGGTTACCAAAATAATCCTGACTTTCGCTCTGATAAACAGGTGGCGGATTGATTTGTACTTTCTGATTCAAGCAAAGCTGGTTGTGAGTATCACGAGGTAATAGGTGAGCCATGTTGTAACATAAGCTCACCGGTGCGCCGTAAGTATATTCCGTTATATGGCGAACGCGATACCTCATACATTGATCTCCATGGTGCTTTTCATAAGGGGTTGTGGACCTGTGGTGTGGTCGAAATATTTGTCGCTAATCAACACGGTAAATTGTTCCAGTTGATCCAATAGCTGGGTCATCATGGTCGCTAACTGTAAGCGTGTTTGGCTTTCGTCATCGACTTTTGCCAGTACTTCAAGGTCGGCCAACTGAATGTCATTCAAAGACTTAATGATCAAACGGCTTTCAGGGCTTAACCCTGCGGTTGGCATTTCATTTCTAGGGAGCTGTTTAATGTACTTGTTAAGCTGTTGTACTTGATAAAGCAGTGATCTTGGGTTGGTGTCGTCGATCATTAACAGGTCTAGGCCGTAGGCAATACGAGCACGGTTACGATAACGGCGACGGAATGAGATCAAGGCTTCCACGCTTAACAGTACCGACTCTAATATCTGCTGTTGCGGAACATCGCTCAAGGGTTGAGTCAGTGCAGACTTGAGCAATTTAGCGGTTTGCAAGGCACGCTCGGTACGACGACCAATTTCTTGGAAGGTCCAGTCTAAGCCGCGTAACATGCTTTCATGGTTTAACCCGGATAGGGCCAGCAAAGAGGTAACTAAGCTGTCTAACGATTCCTCAGGGGCATCTGGCAGGCCGTCTTGATAGGCTGCATCGAGGGCTTGGATATGATCCCGTAACTCATTGATGATGATGCGCGTATCTGCAGAAAGCATTTCTTTTACTTGCTCACTACAGCCAAGCATGGCTTGTAGGTTGGATTTGATCGAGCCTGGGCGAGTGCCATCGGTAATAATGGATACCAACTCTTCTTCAGGGTTATCAAGGAGTTCTTGTTCTGCCTCGATAAAGCCCGGTAAACAGCCTGTTTGCTCGGAAGTCATTTCCAATAGAATTTTTTGACTTTCCATGGGCAGAGGGTCAACCCCGTTCATCTGTTTAAAGACGGTTCGTAACAAACGCATGCTGATTTCTGCACGTTCTGCATAGCGTCCCATCCAGAAGAGGTTTTCTACTACTCGGCTTGGCAGGTTAGTTTGCAAGGCTTCGTCTTGCAGCAAGACTTGGTCGCTGAGTACAGAAACTTTTTGTTCGGCTTCTTTTGCTAACACCCAAGTGTCTTTACTTTTCGATTGGGACAAGTTGGAGACTATGGTGTCTTCCCCTTGGGAACCCACACGGGACAAGCCACCTTTCATGATGCTGTAGCTGTCTTCATCGGCTACGGAGAAGGTACGTAACAGACTTGGGCGAGGGTTGAGTTTGTCACTTTCCCATGTCGGCGATATGGAGCCTGGAATATAGCTTTGCGCCACATATAAATGAGGCGTCTTGCGAATCATCGTGATGGTTTCTTGGATTTTCTCTGGGCTCAGGGTGTGACCATAAATGCTGCCACTAATACGGCTGCGCATGGCAGGTTTAATGATTAGCTTGGAGATATTGGCGCAAATGTATTCTAGGTCTTGCGAGTCGCCACACCACCAAGTTGTCACCGATGGCAAACTCAATGGCTCGCCTAATAAGAACTGACTGATAGCGGGTAAAAATTTAAGTAGTGCAGGTGCTTCTAAAATACCGCTGCCAAGAGGGTTTGCAAGCACCACATTACCTGCGCGGGCGGCTTCAAGTAATCCTGGTACGCCCAAGAAAGAGTCTGCTTTAAGCTCGGCCTGATCACAGAATTCGTCATCCACATGGCGCAGAATGACATCTACTCTGGCCAAGCCATTTAGCGACTTCATCCAAACCGCGCCATTACGCACGGTTAAATCACTGCCCTGTACTAGGGGGAAACCTAAGTAATTGGACAGGTAAGCTTGCTCGAAGTAGGTATTGCTGTAGGCGCCCGGTGTGAGTAGCACGATACGTGGGGTATCTGTCCAAGAGCTGGCCAGTTTCGATAGCATGCTTTTCAGTGATTGAAAATACACAGATAACTGATGTACTTGGCTTTCTCTGAAAACACTGGGAATAACTCGTGAAATTACGGTACGGTTTTCTAAGGCATAGCCTGCGCCACTTGGCGCTTGAGTACGGTCACCGATGACATGATATTGACCGTTTTTATCATTCACCAAATCCACCGCGTGCAGCAGTAGCTGGTGGTCTCCCGGTACGCTTATGCCATGGCATGGGCGTAAAAAGCCTGGGTGACTGTAGATGATTTCTGCTGGAACAATACCGCTCTTGATAAGGTTTTGAGGGCCGTAAAGGTCTTTCAGCATGAGGTCAAACAAGTTTGAACGTTGCTTTAAGCCCGTTTCGATGGCCTGCCATTTGGCGGTATCAATAATGTGAGGAATAAGATCTAGCGCCCAGACGCTAGGCGTTAGTGGGTCGCTGGATAAATTATAAGTCGCCCCGTCTTCACGTAAAATACGCTGGGCACGACGCTGACGCTCATGAATGCCACTGTGACCTAGCTCACCTATTTTATTGAGTAAATGCTGCCAATGAGGTCTTGGTAAGCGACTCTCGGCAAAGGCTTCATCAAAAGCGTGAAGCGGTTGCGCATAGGTGAAAGTTGAGGCCACGGAAGGGATTTCTTCCGTGGCCATCATGGTTTGACTAGATTGCTGTTGCATAAATTGCCTGAACTTTAATATAAATAGAGATAATTAAAGCACAGTATACCTCTTACGTAGATCTAATGTATGAGGATATTCATTCATTGGCTCTTCCGCTGGCACAGACATAGGTCTTGGCACCACGCCATTAGGATGGAATGAACGCAAAGCACTAAAGGCTGGCGGTGGAGACAACTGGCCTTGGGTAAAGCCGTGATCCCAGAAACGATTGACGCGACGCGCCTCAGCTTCGTTACTGTTCACTGGCAATGTCTCATAAGTTCGACCACCTGGGTGAGAGACATGATAAGTACAGCCGCCCACTGAAAGGCCATTCCAAGTATCGATCAAGTCAAATACCAGAGGCGTATCCATACCTAGGGTTGGGTGCAACGCAGATGGCGGCGCCCAAGCCTTGTAACGTACCGCTCCGACGAACTCACCTTTACGGCCTGTAGAACGAATTGGCACACGACGACCGTTACAGCTCAATACATAGCGACCTTCTGTTAAACCAGACAGTTTCACCTGCAAACGCTCGACAGAAGAGTCTACATAGCGCGCCGTACCCGAGCCGGTGATCTCTTCACCTAGTACATGCCAAGGTTCGATTGCCCAACGTAGTTCAATTTCCATGTCGTCAATTTCTTGGCGACCATAATGTGGGAAACGGAACTCTTCAAACGGCGTAAGCCATTCGAGTTTGAAAGGGAAGCCGTGTCTTTGTAGGTCTTCGACCACTTCTTTAACATCTTGCCAGACAAAGTGAGGCAACATGAATTTATCGTGCAGGCTAGTGCCCCAACGAACCAGAGGTTTCTTATAAGGTTCTTTCCAGAATCTTGCCACCAAACAACGCAATAACAGCATTTGTACCAATGACATATGCGGATGAGGTGGCATTTCAAAACCACGAAACTCCAAGATACCTTGGCGACCGCTGGAAGTGCCCGCTGCATAAAGTTTATCGATACAGAATTCGGAACGGTGAGTGTTACCGGTAATGTCCACCAACAGGTTGCGCATTAGGCGGTCCACCAACCAAGGTTGATCCACAAAGCCTTCTGGCATGTTTTGGAAGGCGATTTCCATTTCATACAGAGCTTCGTCGCGGCCTTCATCTGGGCGTGGTGCTTGGCTGGTTGGGCCAATAAACATGCCTGAGAATAGGTAAGACAAGCCTGGATGGTGCTGCCAATAAGTGACTAAGCTTTGAAGCAACTCTGGACGGCGCAATAATGGGCTGTCATTAGGTGTGCTACCGCCTAGGGTCACATGGTTACCACCCCCTGTGCCTGTGTGGCGGCCATCCAACATAAATTTCTCAGCACCAAGGCGGGATAAATAAGCCTGGTGGTAGAGGGTTTCTGTATTGTGAACCAGCTCTTTCCAGTTGGCTGCAGGGTGGATATTTACCTCGATGACACCTGGGTCTGGGGTAATAAGGAATTTCTGCAAACGAGAGTCTTTAGGTGGCTCATAACCCTCAATCACCACAGGTAGGTCTAGGGCTTTCGCGGCATTTTCAATGCTGGTCAGCAATGCAACGAAGTGTTCTAGGTGGGTGAGTGGTGGCATGAAGACATGCAAACGGCCTTCTCTCGGCTCAATACACAAAGAGGTACGAACAACGTTTTTGTAGAGACTTTCTTTACCACTTTTGGCTTTAGGCTTAGCGGTACGCTTATCTGTGCTCGGCGTCACCGCAGATGCTTCTTGTGGTTGCGTCATATTGGCCAAAGGTTGGCGAGGGTCAAATGGGTCGCGTTCTTGAGGCTGCTCTTCTTCAACCACAGCAGGCAAAGAGTTAAGCGGTAAACGGTAACCCATAGGGCTATCACCAGGAATCAGAGTAATGACATCGCTACGCATTGGCCAAAGCGAACTTTGCCATTGCTGAGTGATGGTATTAAATTCCAACGGCAGTAAATAACCTGTGGTGGTGCTTAGGCCACGATTCAGTAGTTTCGCTAGGCGACGTCGTTCCAAGTCGTCCTTCAAATCTGCCTTGGTTGGGTCGGCATCCGCTGGTAGCGACTGCTCTAACCATAAATAGTAAAGTGTGTCTTCGTAGGTGCTTTGCAGATACTTAGGCTCAAGCTTAAGCTCTTCACATAAGGTTTTGCCTAGTGCTTCTGCGTCCTTGATAGTGTGCTTGTAGTCTTTATCAACACGGGCAAGGTATTTTGGATCTTGCCACAAAGCTTCACCATCGGTGCGCCAGAAACAGCCAAGTGCCCAACGAGGGACTTCTTCACCCGGGTACCATTTACCTTGGCCGTAATGTAGCAAGCCGTTAGCACCAAACTCATTCTTCATTTTGAGCAATAAGTCTTTTGCCAGCTTAAGCTTCTCAGCTCCTAGAGCACCTGTGTTCCATTGCTCTGAGTCCATGTCATCAATGGACACAAACGTTGGTTCGCCACCCATGGTAAGGCGGACGTCCCCTTCGTCGAGCTCTTTATCAACAGCATAACCAAGGGCTTTAATGGTTTCCCACTCGCCTTCCGCGTAGGGTTTGGTAACACGGGGATCTTCATGAATACGAGTCACTATGTTGGTGTAGCTGAACTCACACTCACACTCGTCGATCATACCGGTAATAGGCGCGGCAGAAGCAGGCTCTGGCGTACACGCTAATGGAATGTGGCCTTCACCCGCAAATAGGCCTGAGGTTGGGTCTAGGCCAACCCAACCTGCACCAGGTAGGTAAACTTCACACCATGCGTGTAAGTCGGTGAAATCTTCTTCCGGGCCGGAAGGGCCGTCTAATGCTTTGACATCGGCGGTTAATTGCACCAAGTAGCCAGAAGCAAAGCGCGCTGCAAGGCCTAAGCTACGGAGGATTTGCACCAATAACCAAGAGGTATCACGACAAGAACCCTTAGATAAGGTTAGGGTTTCTTCACAAGTTTGCACACCTGGTTCGAGGCGAATGCCGTAGCCGATTTCACTGGCTAAGCGGGCGTTGATGTTCACCAAGAAATCATTAATAGGGGTTTTCTTACGATCAACACTGGATAGCCATTTGTCTAGTAGCGGGCAAGATTCCGTGACCGCAAGGTAAGGCTCTAGCTCTTTTTTCAGGGCTTTGTCATAGGAGAATGGGTAGTCTTCCGCATAACTTTCTACAAAGAAGTCGAAAGGGTTAATAACGGTCATGTCCGCAATAACTTCTACCATGAACTCCAGTTTGTTTGTTTTCTCAGGGAATACCAAACGGGTCTGAAAGTTTCCAAACGGGTCTTGCTGTAGATTCACAAAGTGATCTTCCGGCGTCACTTTAAGCGAGTAACCATGGATTTTAGTGCGCGAGTGGGCCGCAGGACGAAGTCTTAAAATGTGCGGTGCGACATTGATAAAACGATCAAACTCGTAAGTAGTTTTATGCTGTATCGCTACTCTGATGGTCATGTCGCGTCTCCTTGACGAAATTGAAACCAATTTTCGGTAATCTTAAAGCTAATATCTATGATGTCCAGCTGTATATCATTGAGGTACTCATGGAATTCTTGGTCTAAATCTTCCGATGACGTGATCTCATAATAACGGGCGTTGAGCTTGTCTATATTGGCCGCAATAATGCCTGCTCGTGGTAGTTTATTGGCCGCTTCACGAATCTGCTCTAGACAATATTTTAAGCTACGGGGGAAGTAAGGATCTCTTAATAAGAAGCTCACCGTTTTCGCACCATTAATTGAGGTTCTGACCGTACGGCGATAATCCAAGTAAGCACTTTGAGATTTTAATACCTTAGACCAAACTACTTGCCCGAGCTGTACGCTCTCTTCATTTTCTGCTTGTAGCATCAAGGAAAGTGCCGCATCCAGAATACGAGTGTTCATGTCCGCACGTTCTATGTAACGCCCCATAATCAGGAACTGCCAGCCAGCATCACGGCTCATAGCGCCTGCTAATAAACCAATGATGGTCTGACAACCGCTGATTACCGTGGTCAGGAAATCATGGCGCTCTGAACGGTTGATGCCTTGTTTAATATTATGGCGAGCATAGATGTCCAGCTCGTTGATCAGCTCCCAAATCTCTTTGGGTACCACATCTCGTGAAGTACGAATATTTTCTCGAACCATTTTGATAGAAGACAACATAGAGCTTGGGTTGCTGTCATCCGCTAACAAGAATTTTACGACGTTGCGCTCATCTTTTACCTTGTAACGTTGCTCAAATAACTCTACGCCACTGTTAATTTCAATTAGGTTGTACCATGACACTTGAACGTTGCGAGGCAAATCAAACAGTAGGTCATCATAGACACTAACCAAACGAGCAGTGTTTTCAACACGCTCTAAGTAGCGTGCACTCCAAAATAAGCGTTCTGCGACTCTAGATAACATAATTATTGCCCCTTCGTTTCAACGATCCAAGTATCTTTACTACCACCACCTTGTGACGAATTAACCACCAGTGAGCCTTTTTTCATCGCGACTCGGGTAAGCCCGCCAGTGGTCACATAGGTATCTTTACCCTGCAAAATAAACGGGCGAAGGTCTAAGTGGCGAGGCTCCAAATTCCCTTTTGAAATAAGGGTAGGGGCCGTCGACAATTTTAGGGTGGGTTGGGCAATATAGTTTCTCGGGTGTTTCTTTATTAAATCGGCAAAGATAGCTTGCTCTTTCTTGGTTGAGTGAGGCCCAACCAACATGCCATAACCGCCAGACTCATTGGCAGGTTTAACCACCAATTTGTCGAGGTTTTCCAGCACATAGGCTTGCTGTTCTGGGTCATCACATAGGAAGGTTTCCACATTTTTAAGGATAGGCTCTTCTTTTAGGTAATAACGGATGATTTCTGGTACGTAGGCGTACACAACCTTGTCATCAGCTACTCCAGCACCCGGCGCATTGGCGAGGGCCACATTACCGTTACGCCATGCACGCATAAGTCCGGGCACGCCCAATACGGAATCTGGGTCAAAGGCTTCTGGGTCAAGGAATAAGTCATCAATACGACGATAAATTACGTCCACACGTTCTGGACCATCAATGGTCTTCATGTATACGCAGTCGTCAGAGTCGACAAATAAATCACTGCCTTCAACTAATTCAGCCCCCATTTCTTGGGCAAGGAAGGCATGTTCAAAATAGGCTGAGTTATAGATGCCGGGGGTCAGAACCACAATTTCTGGGCTGTCGATATCACGAGGAGACAAGGCGGCTAAAGTATCAAATAACTGCGAGGTGTAATCATTGACGGGCAGTATCTGATCGTTTTCAAACAGTTCTGGCAAGACACGCTTGGTAATCGCGCGGTTTTCAAGCATATAGGAGACACCAGAGGGGACGCGTAAATTATCTTCAAGGACGTAGAAATCCCCTTTGTCATCGCGGACCAAATCTGTGCCACAAATATGGGCCCAAACACCATAAGCTGGCGACACGCCGACACATTCAGGGCGAAAGTTTTTAGATTCTTTGATGATGTGTTCTGGGATGATGCCATCTTTAATGACATTTTGATCGTGGTAAAGGTCGTCGATGAAGAGGTTAAGTGCTTTTAGGCGTTGTTTAAGGCCTTCTTCGGCTACTCGCCAAGCGGATGCTTCTATGGTTCGAGGGATAATATCAAAAGGCCATGCTCTATCAATATTGCCTTCTTCTGTGTAGACAGTGAAGCTAATACCCATTTCTTGGATAGTGGCTTCTGCCGTCAATCGGCGCTTTTCCAATTCGTCTTCCGAAAGACTGTTTAAATAACTAAATAGCTGTTTTGCGGGTGCTCTTGGCTTACTTTTGCCGTCGATGAGTTCATCAAAAAAACCGTTTGACTGATACTGGTTGTGTAAATTATCCATTTAAACCTCGTTCTGCGTTATCAAACTGGGGCTGCATACCATCATAGTGAGCAGGTTTGCTAAATTGTCTTGTGTTCTTGCCCCATAGAAGGGAGATCATTACTCCATTTGTTAAGATTGGTAATTTTGTTTTCTCGTCCCTCCACACTAATCGCTTTTATCTGCTTTGTGAAGATAGCAAGTATCAAGCCAGAGTATTATTTTCAGTGGTTTGCGGTAAAAAATTAAATGCTCTAAACCTTGATCTAGATGGGTGTCATTCTACGATATAGTCTTTACTATTAGCGTTTGCTTGTGTGTGCAAATGTAGAGACTTGGTGAAAAACGGAGTGGCTGGTTGACAAAAATACATAAAACTTTAGTGGTAGGTGCCGGTATTGGTGGCTTGACATGTGCTTTAGCCTTGGCTAAACGGGGCATGTTAGTGACAGTTTGTGAACAAGCCGCCTGTTTTAGTGAGGTTGGGGCGGGTTTGCAGATTGGTCCGAATGCCATGCATGTACTACGAGCGTTAGGGCTCGAAGAAGATTTAAAACCCCTAGCTTATACCCCTAACTTTGCCAGCATTCGTCATTACAAAACCGGTGAGTATTATTTGAAAACCCCTTTGGGTTGCGCCATTGAGAAAAAGTATGGCGCACCATATTGGCACTTACATCGGGCGGACCTGCACGCCATTTTGGTGCAAGCCTGTGAAGCGGCGGGTGTCGAAATCCTCTTAAATGCTCAAGTTAAAAGCTACCAAGAAGATGCTGGTGGTCAGGGCGTTATGCTGTATTTAGAAAATGGTTGGGAGATAGCTGCGGACCTAGTGGTTGCCTCCGATGGGGTGAAATCTTCGATCAGACAACAAATGTTGGGTATGGATAAATCCACCTTTATGGGGCAGGTCGCTTGGCGTGGTTTGATTCCAGTAGAAAGCCTGCCTTCCATTAAAATCCAAGCGGATGCCAGTGTGTGGGCAGGGCCAGGAAGGCACTTTGTTAGCTACTATGTGCGTGGCGGCCAATACATTAACTTTGTCGCAGTAGAAGAACGAAATGCTTGGCACTCTGAATCTTGGCGGGAAGAGGGGGACGTTAATGTGTTACGACAAGCCTTTGCTGGCTGGCATCCTGAAGTGACAGAGTTACTTAAGTGTGTGAAAAGCACCTTTTTGTGGTCGTTAAATGGCCGCAGTGAATTGCCTTTTTGGCATAAAGGGCCGGTGGTATTGCTTGGTGATGCTTGTCATCCTATGTTGCCTTTTATGGCGCAAGGAGCCGCTATGGCCATAGAGGATGCCTATATATTGGCCGAGTACGTTAGCGGTGCAACCTCAGCTGAGAGCCTTGAGCAAGCATTACAGGCTTATGAGCAACACCGCAAACCAAGAACGAGCAAGGTGCAGGCTATGTCGAAAGCCAATGCAGGATTGTTTCATATGCATGGAGGCGTATTAGGGCTATGTAAGCTCAAAGCGCTTAAACAAGTTTCTCACTTTGTGCCTTCTGTGGTGGAGAATAAATTAGACTTTGTTTATGGCTACAATGCGATCCAGCAAGACTTATAGCTAAATGCTCTATAGATCGCTTCATAGAAAGTTTTTTGTTATACCAAAAGGTAAAATAATCATGACAATTGATTATTAGCACCTTGGCTTCCAATTCTCTATCATCGCGCCTCTACTTTTAAGTGACTCATCAAAAGTGAGTTACTTCCTTTAAGGAAGGTACGAACAAGTCCACTGGCTTCAGCGTGTGGATAAACCTTTATTATTCGAGGCAAGCTTCGAAGTCCAATATTGAACATATTGGCAAGAAGATTAACAAAGAATAAAAAGTGTTTAGCCCACGCCCTTCGGGTCTTTCAGAGAAACGGCCTCTCTGTGTTAAGAGTGATTGAAAGGTATTAACATTCCTGCTCACTCTTGCCTTGATAGACCGTTTCTCTGATAAGACTGTAGCTCAGAAGACTTAATCGCACCTTCCTTTAACTAAACTCTGGAAACAACAGACTGTATGACTTCTAAATCTCCACTGGCGCTTTTACCGCTGGTTCTTTTCTTGGTGCTTTTTGTCGGAAGTGGCCTTTGGTATCAATCTCAAGGGGTTGATTTTGCCTTCTATCAAATCTCTGCGCCGGTCGCGATATTACCGGCCATTGCTTTAGCTATCTTGTTCGCTAAAGGGTCGCTTAATCAACGTATCGAAACCTTTGTTAAGGGGGTAGGGGACAGCACCATCACCACCATGGTACTGATTTACCTTTTGGCAGGTGCGTTCGCTAGTGTGGCAAAAGCGGTCGGTGGTGTGGATGCCACGGTGAACTTTGGTTTAAGCATTGTTCCGGCATCTTTGCTGCTGCCGGGCTTGTTTGTGATTACCGCCTTTGTGGCAACCTCTATGGGTACATCCATGGGAACCATTGCGGCCATTGCTCCGATTGCGATTGGTGTCGCCGAAGCGGCAGACCTGCCATTGTTGCTGACTGTAGGCACAGTGATTGGGGGCGCCATGTTTGGTGATAACTTGTCGATTATTTCGGACACCACTATTGCCGCCACTCGTACGCAAGGTTGTGATATGCGAGATAAATTCCGAATGAACTTTAAGATCGCTCTGCCAGCGGCGTTAGTGACACTGGTATGGCTCTATTTCCAGAGTAGTGGTGCACAAATTACTGACTTGCAAGACTATGATCTAATCAAGGTTTTGCCCTACGTGATGGTGTTAGGTCTTGCGGTGGCAGGGGTGAATGTTATGTTGGTATTGTTTAGCGGTATTGTGTTTGCAGGCATAGTGGGCTTAACCAGCTTGCCAGAATACAGTGTGGCAAACTGGTCTGCTGATATTTACGCAGGCTACAGTGGCATGCAGGAAATCCTAATCCTATCTCTGTTGATCGGTGGTCTAGCGGCGGTCATGAAGTCCCAAGGTGGTTTGGATTGGCTAGTGGGTATGGTTGAAAAAGTTAGCCGTGTATTTGGTGGTAAAGCTGGGTCAACTCGTACAGGCGAGCTGAGTATCAGTTTAAGCGTTGCCCTAACGAATCTTTGTACAGCAAACAACACTGTGTCTATTTTGATTAATGGTTCAGTGGCGAAAAATCTGGCTGAACGCTATAACGTTGATCCTAAGCGTAGTGCAAGCTTGCTCGATATTTTCTCCTGTGTTGTGCAGGGGATTTTACCCTATGGTGCGCAAATCCTATTGGCTTCTTCTTTGGCAGGGTTATCACCATTAGATCTTGTTGCGTATGTGCAATACAGCTGGGTCCTTGCTCTTGTTGCATTGTTATCCATCGCTTTTGCATGGCCTAAGACGGCTAAATAACGCATCAGTGTTCTGCTAAGCCCATTTTGCTAACCCAAGGGGACGTAAAATGGGCTTTTTTGTGCAAGTTGTAGTCTACCCTTCATTTAATGCATTTTTTCCTATCGCTTCTTGTTACACTCTCGCCCACTTTTTAACGCACCAATTTAGGGATGGCAGACGAGGGAAGATGTTAAAACAGGGTGAAGGTTTTAAAGCCGAGTTAATTTTGCTCTTGGTAACTGTGCTAGCAGGCTTTGGTTGGATATTCGCGAAAGAAACTCTGGTAGGTCTACCCCCGCTATTTTTTATGGCCATGCGCTTTTTGATTGCTGGTTTTGTGCTTTTTTTAGTGGGACAGAAGTACTTTAAGGGACTTGATTGGGCACTTATCAAACAAGCTTTTTTTGTTGGTGTGATCATGGGCATAACCATGATGTTTTGGGTAACTGGGCTGGATCAAGGAAGTAACCTAGGTGTAGGAGCCTTTATTACGAGCTTGGGTGTGGTCATGGTGCCACTGGTTGCTCGCTTTATGTTCGGCCAGCGACCACCGATGAATATTTGGTTTGCCTTACCCATTGCGATATTGGGTCTTGCTTTATTGGCTTTGAACAATGGCTTGGATTTTGAGTTCGCGCAATTTTATTTCTTGGGGGCCGCGATTGGCTCCGCCTTTCAATTAAATTTTTTATCTCGATTTTCCATGAGAATGCATCCTTTAGTGCTAACGGCTGTTCAGCTTATTGTTGCGGGTATCTTTCTATTACTCTTGTCCCTCTTAACGGAATCACTTCCGCACAGCATTAGTATCAGTGTTGCCGAATGGTTTCTTGCAAGCACTTTAATCGCAACCAGTTTGCGCTTTCTGCTGCAAACCTACGGTATGAGTTTAACTCAGGTGAGTCATGCTGCTGTCATTATGAATTTAGAGCCCGTATGGGCAGCCTTGTTAGCCGTCGTTTGGTTTGGTGAAGTGATGGAGGTGGGGCAGGTGGCAGGCTGTGTGCTCATTTTTATTGCAATGCTAGTGAGCCGCTGGCCACAGATAAAAGGCATGTTTTACTCAAAAAGCCATGAATTGCCTCTGAAATAAGTAAAGAAAGTGAATGTTTTTCGTTAGTCATTTTACCTACTTTATTTGGTGTTAATAATGCATGTTGTTATTTTAGCTGGTGGTGAGAGGTTCAGAATGATGGATGTACCCCTGGCTTTATGAAACAGATTGATCGCTGTTTTGTAACCTACTGCGCACATAAAACTTACAAGGAATTCTGCTAAATGCTTACGAAAATGAAATATGCGTCCGGTGTGGCATTACTCATGCTGCTGGCTGGGTGCCAAGAAGAGACAAGTAGTCAAGCCGCTGCCCCTAAGGCCGCACCAAAAGTACAAGTTGGCGTAGTAGTCATTGAACCTCAAAAAGCAGATTTAGTTGCAGAATTACCCGGCCGTACGGCTGCTAGTTTGGTCGCGGAAATTCGACCTCAAGTAGGCGGTTTGGTAAAACAGCGATTGTTCGAGGAAGGACAAGTTGTTGAGAGCGGTGACCTGTTGTACACCCTAAATGATTCCACTTATGTCTCCTCCTATAAGCAAGCGCAAGCAGACCTTGAGTCGGCTAACGCAATTCTAGCTTCTGCGCTGCAGACAGATAAGCGTTTTACTGAGCTTCGTAAACAGAACAATGTTTCCCAGTCAGATAGTGATGACGCTCATGTAGCGTATCTTGAAGCCGTTGCGAGCCAGAAGAAAGCTGAAGCCGCACTTGAAAGTGCCAAGATTAATCTAGAATATACGAAAATCACTTCCCCCATTAACGGTCGTATCGGTATCTCTGCGGTAACAGTAGGGGCCTTGGTGACAGGAAGCCAAACCACCGCCATGACGACTGTTCGTGCGCTTGACCCTATTTATGTGGATTTGTCTCAAACCAGTTTGGATCAGCTGAATCAGCGTACTTTGTTAAGCCAAGATGGTGTTGAGTTAGGCAGTAATAAGGTTTCTCTAACCTTAGAAGATGGCTCAACCTACCAATACGAAGGTGTTTTGAAAGCTCGTGAAGTAAGTGTGGATGAGTCTACGGGTAGTGTTACCTTGCGTGCAGAATTCCCGAACCCAGATAACTTATTACTGCCAGGTATGTTTGTCCGTGGTGTGATTCATGAAGCGACACACACTGCTGCGATCCTAGTGCCTCAACAGGGCGTTTCTCGTGACGTGAAAGGTAACCCTATTGCACTGGTTGTGAAAAGTGACGACACCATTGAGACTCGTCAGCTGGTGGTTGATCGTGCAATTAAAAACTATTGGTTGGTTGCCTCCGGCATTGACGCGGGTGATCGAGTCGTGGTCGAAGGTACATCCAAAGTGAGAACCGGCAGTGCGGTGACAACGGTTGATTTGAAATTTGATAGCCAAACCGGTGCCATGGTATCGCAAAACGCTGCTACGACTAGCGCCTCTAATTAAGGGAGTCAGAATATGTTTGCTCGCTTTTTTATCAACCGACCGGTATTCGCTTGGGTTATTTCTATCGCCATTATGTTGGCCGGATTGGGTGCGATTACTACCCTGCCGATTTCCCAATATCCAGATGTCGCGCCACCTTCTATCAGTATCTCTGCCACTTACACCGGGGCATCTGCTGAAACCGTAGAAAACAGTGTCACCCAAGTGCTTGAACAGCAGTTAACGGGGCTTGATGGTCTGCTGTATTTCTCTTCTTCCAGTACTTCAAGCGGTAGTTCCAGTATTACTGTGACCTTTGAGCAAGGCACCGACGCCGATATTGCTCAGGTGCAGGTGCAAAACAAAGTACAGCAGGTGACTTCTAGTTTGCCTGAAGCGGTACAGGATAACGGTGTGACCGTTACCAAATCCAATTCAGACTTCCTGATGGTTGCATCCATTTTTGACGAAACAGATACTGATACTGGCCAAGACATTTCGGACTTTTTGGTATCCAGTGTTGAGGACCCTGTTGCCCGAGTGGATGGTGTGGGTAGTCTTCGCGTTTTTGGTGCTGAATATGCTATGCGCGTCTGGTTAGACCCGTTAAAACTAGCATCTTTCAAACTCATGCCTTCGGATATTTCTAGCGCTATTCGTGCTCAGAATACGCAAACCGCAGCGGGTAGTTTAGGGGCTTATCCTGTCATTGAAGGGCAAGAACTGAATGTCACAGTGACCGCTCAGTCTAAGCTACAAACCGTTGAAGAGTTTGAGAAAATTATATTGGCTTACAACGACAATGGTGCAACCGTTCGTTTGAGTGATGTGGCCAGAGTGGAGTTGGGCAGTAAGTCTTATAGCACTATTGGGCGACTAAACGGTCACCCTGCTGCGGGTATTGCGGTTATGCTGTCCCCAGGGGCGAATGCCTTGACGACCTCGGAAGGGGTTAAAGCGGTATTAAATGGCATGAAGAATGATTTTCCAGACGGTTATCAGCTTGCCTTCCCAGTAGATAACACCAGCTTTATTCGAATTTCTATTGAAGAGGTGGTGAAAACACTATTTGAAGCCATCGCCTTGGTTATCATCGTCATGTTCATCTTCTTGCAGAACTGGCGCGCTACCTTGATTCCAGCCATTGCCGTACCAGTGGTATTGCTCGGTGTATTTGGTATCTTGGAAGTGTTTGGTTACTCGATTAACACCTTGACCATGTTTGGTATCGTACTTTCCATCGGTCTCTTGGTGGACGATGCCATCGTAGTGGTGGAGAACGTTGAGCGGGTGATGGAAGAAGAAAAGCTGCCACCTAAAGAAGCCACGCTTAAATCCATGAAAGAAATCACCAGTGCCTTGATTGGTATTGCCGTGGTACTTTCAGCCGTGTTCCTGCCTATGGCCTTCTTTAGTGGTTCTGCTGGGGTAATTTACCGTCAGTTCTCTATCACTATTGTTGCCGCTATGATTCTCTCGGTAATCGTTGCGCTGACCTTAACGCCTGCTTTGTGTGCAACCTTGTTGAAACCAAATCACGGTGAGTCGAAAAAAGGCTTAGGTGGTTGGTTTAACCGCAATTTTGATCGTGCAACAGGTGCCTATTCTGGCCGTGTGGCGCGTTTAGTGAAACAACCTATTCGTTGGTTCCTTGGCTATGGCGTTATAATCGCAGGCCTAAGTTACATGATGACCAACCTACCAACAGGCTTCTTACCAACGGAAGACCAAGGTCGAATCATTGTTATGGTGTCTTTACCGGAAGGGGCGTCTATGTCACGCACCGATGCGGTGATGCGCCAAGTTGAAGACCACTTTTTGAACAATGAAAAAGACAATGTCGAAGCATTGTTTACGGTATCTGGTTTTAACTTTATGGGCAGCGGGCAAAATGCCGGTTTGGCGTTTGCGGCACTAAAAGACTGGTCCTTGCGTGAAGACCCTCAAAGCAGTGCTGGTGCTATCGTTGCAAGATCTTACGGAGCCTTTGCTGGCATCCGTGATGCGCAAATCTTCTCTTTGATTCCGCCTTCCATCCGTGGTTTGGGTCAAACCAATGGTTTTACTTTCCAGTTGTTGGCGTCAGGTAATACTAGCCGAGATACCTTGGTTGAATTACGCGATCAGTTACTGAACGATAGCCGTACTAGCTCGTTATTGGCGGGGGTACGTTTAGGTAGCGAGTCGGAAGCACCACAACTGCATATTGATATTGACCAAGAAAAAGCCTCGGCTTTGGGGCTATCTTTGTCAGACATTAGTGCGACGTTGAGCAGTGCTTGGGCGGGTAGCTATGTGAATGATTTCATTGATCGTGGTCGAGTGAAAACTGTCTACATGCAAGGTGATGCGGCTTACCGTGGCTCGCCACAAGATTTGCAGCATTGGTATGTGCGCTCAAATGATAACACCATGACACCGTTTTCAGCCTTTGCTTCATCTGAATGGAGCTATGGGCCGAAAAGCTTGAACCGTTTCAACGGGCAAGCCTCTTATCAGCTTCAAGGGGCGGGTGCTGATGGCATCAGTTCCGGTGATGCCATGGATGAATTACAACGTTTGGCGGATGAGTTGCCTGCGGGAAGCTCTGGTGCGTGGAGTGGTTTGTCTTATCAAGAACGTTTATCGGGTGGCCAAACTCAGTTGTTGTATGGCATTTCCATTTTGGTGGTGTTCCTGTGTCTAGCGGCCTTGTATGAAAGTTGGACTGTACCATTCTCCGTCATGTTGGTAATTCCACTTGGTGTTATTGGTGCAGCGGCGGCGGCTCATATTCGCGGTTTGGAAAATGATATCTACTTCCAAGTGGCCTTGTTGACTACCATAGGTCTGTCGTCCAAGAATGCTATCTTGATCGTGGAATTTGCCGAGACAGCCTATCGACGAGGTGAAAACGCTTGGGATTCGGCGGTAGAAGCTGCACGCTTGCGTCTGCGCCCCATCATTATGACGTCTATGGCGTTTATAGTGGGTACGTTGCCATTAGCCCTTTCATCAGGTGCCGGGGCGAACAGCCGTATCTCCATCGGTTCAGGTATTGTGGGTGGTACGCTAACGGCAACCATATTAGCGATTTTCTTCGTGCCTTTGTTCTTCGTGGTGATTCGTCGTATTTTCTCAAAACGACCTTCTGAAGCGGTATAAAGATTTTAAACGCACATCAAAGGGGTTCACATCTGTGAGCCCCTTTTTTATTTGCAGTCGTTATTCGAATTGTTTGGCGTGATCGAGTTTGTTGAAGGAAATGACCTGATCGACATCGATGAGTTGCTGGATGGAGGATGGCTTGCCTTCGTTATCAAGGGTTACTAAGCCAATCCCAGAGTGATTCAAAAGTCGCTCTCCGCGATCTGCGTTATGGGGTTTACGAGGGGACACCCACATGCCTCGACGTTTGGTAAATAGGTTTAAGGGTGACCAAGGTGCATATAGCCAGCGATTAAGGCGGTCAAACCAATCTAATAGTTTGGCGGGAAATTCATTGCGCAGGCCACTGCTGGTGATTTGCCAGATATTGGGGCTGTTTTTGCGTCCTTTAATTTCGATGTCGTAGGTGAAGGAGTAGTGCACATCCCCAGAGAGGATGACAAAGTTTTGGGGCGTTTTCGGGTGTTTAAATAAATTCATCAGCGTATGCGCGGACCCTGGGTGTGCCATCCAGTTTTCAGCGTCCACCATTAAGGGTTTTCCAACCAAGGTGAAGAGTTTTTGGATGCTCTCAATGAGCTTTACCCCAAAAATAGGGGCGGGGGAAATCAAGATCACCGAAGACTTATCCATTAGGCTGGATTGCAGGTCTATCAGAGCTTCCCAATCCATAAGGCCAGAAGGGCGCTTAATGTTTTTCTCCGAGCGCCAACGTCGGGTTCGGGTGTCTAAGACGATTAACGGCGGTTGTGTTGGCCATTGATAATGCCAGTTTTCGAATTTAAGCAGCTGATCAATGCAAGCATCATGATGGCTGCTCCCCGTGTTGTGCAGACTCTTCTCAATTTGATCAATGAAGGACGAATCGAACTTTTCTGGCGCATTTCCCCATCCTTGGCATAGAAAATAGCCCATCAAAGCATTACCTATGATGCGCCGTGACATAGGGTGTTGGTAGGCGCTCTTTTCCCAAGCTGCCGTTAAGTTCCAGTCATCAGTGACATCATGGTCATCAAATATCATCGCGGTCGGCAGGTGAGCCATGGCTCTTTGTACTGCGCCCAACTGTTGCTGGAATGCAATAATGGTGGCCTTTTCTTTGTTGTATCTATCTTTATGCTCGTCTTCCGAGAGGCTTTCTGGGCAGCTTAACGTTATGTTTTGCCAACTGGTGGGAGACCAGACTAGCAAGTACATAGCCAACACCTCGCTGAGCGTCATGAGGTGGTTTTGTGCTGTGGTTGTAGTGAAAATAGGCTTTTTGACACCACCAAAAAATTGCTTTTGCAGTGCTGCCGTCTCTTCTGTTTGTGGCAGTAGTTTGTCCCTTTGGTAGTAAAAAGGTGCGTTGGAATGTAAATCTTGCTCTTTGGTTAAACTGGTTTCTTCCAGTGCTTCACTGGGCAAACCTAACTCTTGAATAAGCTGATGAATGGCGTGCAGCATTGGGCCTGCTACATCATCTGCGTAGATCTGATCACCGCTAAGAATGAGCAGGGCTGGCCAATCCAAGGGGCTGGTTGTGGCCAGTAGTGAGTCCACCAAGGCGAGGCCATCGGTATTGTTAGAGCTGGCAAAGTGAGGTTTTCGACAGGAACCATGGAGTAGTTGACTTACCTTGCTTTGAATAACAAATCCTGGGGTCTGCTTGCCCGGATAACACAGTTTAGCTCCCCACTGTTGCATATTAGTGACTTGTTGGTCTTCATCAATCAAATCAATGTGATAACCAATCCAAGAATCACTGGGGAAAATATCATCAGGGCTTAGTTGAATAAAATGTATAAATAGATGTTCACCAGCAGCAATACACCTGTGAGCTTGCTGGCTGTTGATGAGCTGGTCGTTATCGTCTAACAGACGGGTTTTAATCTCGAGCGGCTCCCTTGTTGCTAGCCATAGGGTCACTTCATTCGGTGTGGTCTTACGTAAAATAGGGCCTGCTAACACCGGCTGGCTATCAGTAAAGGACATAAAGGAGCCTCTTGTTGTTTAAGTCCCAGTGAACTTCATTATTTCCGAAATAGCCTACCATGGCTAAATTATTCCTGCATGGGCTGAGAGTTTCTTTGAGCTTATAGGGGAGGCTTAAAAGCATTAGTTCTTGGTATTGGACGTTAGGAGTTAATGCCGTTGTGAAGTTAGAAAAGACTTGCAGAGCAGGTCAATATATATGATTATTCGCATATATTGAGTTTTGCATGTTTAAAGATTGATACTTGATTGTCCAAGCTAAGTCATAGCTTGCTGAGAAGAGAGTGTTTAGATAAGAAGAGGAATCATCATGAGTCAATTTGATATAGACGCCGAACCGAGTTTGCCAAACATTGAAGAGGGTCAGTTTCAAATTCCCAGCTACCAACAAGTGGTCAGCCAAGAGCTTGCTCATCCCCCACGTATTTTGCTTTTGTACGGATCCTTAAGAGAGCGTTCATTCAGCCGTATGGTGGTAGAAGAAAGCGCGCGATTGCTAAAAGCCTTTGGTGCAGAGGTGCGAATTTTTAATCCAGAGGGTTTGCCGCAAACGGATACCGCTGACGAATCTCATCCAAAAGTAAAAGAGCTTCGTGAGTTAATGATGTGGTCAGAAGGGCAGGTTTGGTGTTCTCCTGAGCGTCACGGTTCCATGACCAGTATCTTTAAGAGCCAAATTGATTGGGTGCCGTTAAGTATTGGCAGTGTGCGACCAACACAAGGTAAAACTCTAGCGGTCATGCAGGTGTGTGGTGGTTCCCAGTCTTTCAATGTGGTGAATCAATTACGAGTTTTAGGGCGCTGGATGCGTATGGTGACTATTCCGAATCAGTCCTCAGTGGCGAGAGCACACCTAGAATTTGATGAAAATAACCGAATGAAGCCTTCGTCTTACTACAATCGAATCGTCGATGTCATGGAAGAGCTGGTGAAGTTCACTTTAATGTTCCGTGGTAACAAAAATTACTTAGTTGATCGGTATTCTGAGCGAGTAGAGTCCGCAGAGCAATTGAGTGAACGAGTTAATTTACGTTCCATCTAGGAGAAAATAAGTGGGTTTATTTGAGCGTTATTTATCAGTTTGGGTGGGTGCGGCCATTATTCTGGGAATTTTGGCAGGAAGCCTTGTGCCAGATGTCTTCGCATTGGTCGCGGGTTTGGAATACGCCCATGTGAATTTAGTGATTGCTGTGCTGATTTGGTTGATGATTTATCCCATGATGGTGCAAATCGACTTTTCATCGATTAAAGATGTGAGCAGCAAGCCCAAGGGGCTTGCGTTAACTCTGGTGGTCAATTGGTTGATTAAGCCTTTTACCATGGCATTGTTAGGCTGGTTGTTCTTTAAGGGCATCTTTGCTGATTGGGTGGACCCAGAAACCGCCACAGAATATATAGCGGGTATGATTTTATTGGGTGTGGCCCCTTGTACTGCCATGGTTTTTGTATGGAGTCAGCTTACCAAAGGGGATGCTAACTATACCTTGGTACAGGTGTCTATTAATGACATAGTGATGATCTTCGCATTTGCGCCTATTGCCGGTCTTTTGCTAGGTGTTTCCGATATTACTGTGCCTTGGGATACCTTGTTGTTATCCGTAGTGCTTTATGTGCTGATTCCTCTAGTTGCAGGCGCGATTACCCGTAGCAAGCTTGATAAAAACAATGACCATTCAAAATTGAATGCCTTCCTAGCGGCGATGAAACCATGGTCCATCATCGGCCTATTAAGTACCGTTGTTTTACTATTTGGCTTCCAATCGCAAACCATTTTGGCTCAGCCAGAAGCCATTGTGTTGATCGCCATCCCTTTGCTTATTCAAACCTATGGTATTTTTGCGATTACTTATTACTTGGCTAAAAGGTTTAAGTTGCCTCATAACGTGGCCGCGCCTGCCAGCATGATTGGTTCATCGAACTTTTTTGAGCTTGCTGTGGCAGTAGCCATCTCTTTGTTTGGTTTACATTCCGGCGCAGCGTTAGCCACAGTTGTTGGTGTTTTAGTGGAAGTGCCTGTGATGTTGTCGTTGGTGTGGTTTGCCAATAAAACCCCCCATTGGTTTGCTGCTCGTTAATGCTAAGCCCTTATTGAAATAGGAGTTGTTATGGTTGTTATACATCATAATCCTGAATGTGGAACATCCCGCAATGTATTAGAGATTATTCGTGCTGCGGGTTATCAGCCTGAGGTGATTGAATACTTGCAGGAAGGTTGGACGAAAGCTCAGTTGTTGGCCTTGTTTGCAGCGGCAGATTTAACGCCACGCAGTGCTTTGCGCACGACAAAATCTCCGGCGAAAGAGTTGGGTTTATTGGATGAAAGTGTGTCGGATGAGCGTTTGTTAGCCGCCATGCTAGAACACCCAGTGTTAGTAAATCGTCCGATTGTTTGTACACCCAAAGGCGTTAAGCTTTGCCGACCTAGTGAAGCGGTGCTTGACCTTTTGGATCAGTGGCCAGCAGGACCGTTTGCTAAAGAAGATGGTGAGCTCATTATCGACGCTCAAGGTGAGCGAGTTTAAATCGATTGCTTTTTCCGTTTAAAAAGAGGCTGGGCAAATTTGCTACAGCCTCTTTTTTTATTAGCTGTTTATGCTGGGTCATCGTCATAAGTACGATAGCGCCAAGTTTGGTAGGCCGCGTTTTCAGTAGAGCATTTTTCTAGGGTTAGGTCTTTGATTTGGTGAGGAGAGCTTCCACCTCGACCAAAGCGAGTTTCTTTGCCAGCGGTTAAGCATAATTCAGGCAGGCCAGTTGGTCTGAGTTTGCCTGCTTTGGTGAAGGTAATGCTTTGTAGGCGACTGCCGTTGCATTCCGCTAAGTTAACTTTTGATCCCACCTCTAAGCTAGTAAGACTGGCGCAAACATTGTAATTAGGCATATACAATGCGTGCTTAGCAAACTGTTCGCTATCAAAAACTTGATCTTTTCCTAAGTCGCCTCTGTAGCTATAACAGGTGTGCGTTTGCAGGCCCTTGTTAATATCAATGTTTTTGTTACCTCCGGCAATATCAATGCAATAGCCATTCAGATTACCGTCCAGATGATCAACCAAAGTCACTTCAACCTGTTGAGCAAAAATAGATGGGATATGGAGTGAGAACAGCAGGCAGGATAGCTTGGTTAAGTTTGTTTTTGTCATAGCAGGTTCTTCCTTATAGCAAGCAAATAAATAACACCTTACCTTTGGTTGTTATTTGTTCAAGTTATCATGGGGGAATTTACCTAGATTTACCTTAACGGGAGTAAATCATTTAAATTCCTTTATCTGCTAGGGAAGATAGCAATACTTGTCGAGCATGAGCGACCCGAGCTTGACGCAACGCGTTAGGAAGCCAAATCAAATAATATTGAATTTCACAAACCCCAAAAGGAGAGGGGATTTCTGATTCCTTATCAACTGTATGTGGTCAGTTCCTGTGATGACTTTGGCTTAAGTTCCATTGCACTTCGCGCAGTTGAGTTGTTTATCGCCTAAGTGTGATTTATTGGTTGGATCGACTGGCGCCACCTTCTGAAGAGTCTGCAGGGAATGCTGAAAAGAAGGCGTTGGCGGCAAAAGCTTAGGAATGGCAAAGCATTGATTGTTAAAAGTGTCCAGATCAGCGAAAATAGCGCCCAAATACTTTTATCATGAATGGTTCGCTTCTTGGGCGCGGTACAGTGCTGTGCGAATAAGAAGAACCTGCAGACAAACGAAAAGACCTTATACATGCCAAGCCAAGAATTTATCAACGAAGTCGACAAGCGAAGAACCTTCGCGATTATCTCCCACCCGGATGCGGGTAAAACCACCATTACCGAGAAGCTTTTGCTACTGGGTCAGCTTATTCAAACCGCCGGTTCGGTAAAAGGCCGTAAAGGCGATAAGCATGCCACTTCGGACTGGATGGCGATGGAGAAACAACGTGGTATCTCGATTACCTCTTCGGTGATGCAGTTCCCTTACCGTGATCGTACGGTCAATCTACTGGATACCCCAGGGCACGAAGACTTCTCGGAAGATACTTACCGTACTTTGACAGCGGTTGACTCGGTATTAATGGTGATCGATGGAGCGAAAGGTGTCGAGGATCGTACCATTAAGTTGATGGATGTTTGTCGCCTACGTGATACACCTATTCTGACCTTTATTAACAAGATGGATAGGGACATTCGTGATCCAATTGAGTTGTTGGATGAAGTGGAAGATGTCTTGAAAATCGCTGCCGCGCCGATTACTTGGCCGATCGGCATGAGTGACTTCTTCAAAGGGGTATACAACCTATATACAGATACCATCCATGTGTTTGTACGTGGTCGTGGTCACACCTTAATGGATGATATTCGCATTGAAGGCTTAGAGTCCGATGAGGCGAAAGAGCTTTTAGGTGATGACTGGGAAGCTTACGCGGAAGAAATTGAATTGGTGCGTGGCGCGAGCCATGAGTTCGAACTAGAGGCTTATTTGGCGGGTGAGTTAACACCTGTGTTCTTTGGTACGGCTCTTTCGAACTTCGGTATTCGTGAAATGCTCGATGGTTTTGTTGAGTGGGCGCCAGCACCGATTGGCCGTGGTACTCATACACGTACCGTTGAAGCGGAAGAAGAAAAATTCTCTGGTTTTGTGTTTAAGATTCAAGCCAACATGGACCCGAAACACCGTGACCGTATCGCCTTTATGCGGGTCTGTTCTGGTACTTACAGTCGTGGCATGAAGATGCGCCATTGTCGTTTAGGTAAAGATATTAAAGTGACTGATGCGGTATCTTTTACCGCTGGTGACCGTGAAGGGGTCGAGGAAGCTTTCTCTGGCGATATTATTGGTTTACACAACCATGGCACGATTCAAATTGGTGATACCTTTACGGAAGGTGAAGACCTGAAATTTACGGGGATTCCTCACTTTGCGCCAGAATTGTTCCGTCGTGTGCGCTTGAAAGATCCGATGAAAATGAAAGCCTTGCAGAAAGGTTTGCAGCAGCTCTCCGAAGAAGGTTCGACTCAGTTGTTTATGCCTCAGCGCAATAACGAGCTGATCGTTGGTGCCGTGGGTCAGCTTCAGTACGAAGTCGTCGCGTACCGACTAAAAGACGAATACAAGGTTGAATGTATTTACGAAGCGGTGAATGTGAATACAGCCCGTTGGGTTGAGTGTGATGATCCGAAGAAATTTGAAGAGTTTAAGAATAAGTGTCGTGATAACCTTGCGATTGATGGCGGCGGTCATTTAACTTACCTTGCCCCAACGCGAGTTAACTTGATGATGGCAGAAGAGAAGTGGCCTGATGTGCGTTTCCGTTCTACCCGTGAGCACTGATCAATACTTGACTAAAATACTCGGTTAAGAGGATAATTCACTTATTCGAATACACTTGTAATGGTAATGATATGAGCATGGTTGAATCAGCAGATCCTATTGAGTTTACAGCAGCGGCTGCGGCTAAGTTGCAGTCTCTAATTGAGGAAGAAGAAAACGATCGTCTCATGCTGCGTGTTTATGTGACAGGTGGTGGTTGCTCTGGTTTTCAATACGGCTTTACGTTTGATGAAGAGCATCAAGAAGATGATACGGAAGTAAAGCGCGATGGGGTGACCTTGGTGGTTGACCCATTAAGCTTTCAGTATTTAGTTGGCTCAGAAGTCGATTATAAAGAAAACTTGGAAGGTTCGCGCTTTACGGTGCAAAACCCTAACGCCACCTCAACTTGTGGTTGTGGGGCGAGCTTTAGTATTTAGTACTAACAGGCTTTCCTTTAAAACCCTTTATGCTTGGCATAAAGGGTTTTTTATTGCCTCAAGCTTTTTCATACAGTCGGCTGGCTTGGCGGTTTTTTTCTTCAGGACTCATCATACTGCTGTCTAGGGGGAAGTAATTTCCCATATAGAGCAAACCAAGTCGATTGTCACCGAGTATGAGAGGGGTTAAGGCCTGGTCTTTATAGCGCCAGATGCGTAACCCATGATTGTCACTGCTGGCGGAGTTGCTATCAGATAGGCGGCTTTGATTCGCGTAGGCGTGTAAATTCGCTAATTGGTCTGGTTCGCCGTCTTGGTCGAGCAAAACATGGAAGTGTCGATTCTGCGCATTCAAAAACTCCGGTGTATAAGGGGTTTTTAATGGGCTTAGATTATTTTCTTTTGAGTGTTGATGAAAAAGCGCGGGCTTCTCAGGGGAGCCTAGTGGCGTCGACATCAATACTGTCATTTCAATGGTATTGCCATAAGCGGGTTTCACTGGGATGTGAAAAATCAACGACTTGGCTTGTGGCCTTTTTTGTATGTGCGGCACTTGATAGTTGCTGGCAGGTTTCTGGGGCAAGTTGTGATACGGCGGGATTTGTAGAAATACTTGCCAAGATTTTTCTTCAACACCCAGTTCCTGAGGTGAGGAAATATTGATTTTAGTATCGAACAAGTAGCTAAGGATATGTTCGATAAGATTTGCGACAATACTTTGTGATGCGCTGAGTGGTTGGCCTTCCTCACTGTCGAGGTAGATTTCTTTAACCTGAGTGGCGTCTTGGCTTAAATCAACGGAGTCTTTATTGCGGACAACAGCACGCTTTCTCTGGCTATTATTGAACCGAGTGTCGTGGGGCGGTGTGTTGAGCTTGTTAAGTGCTTCAATGAATAACATGAGACCATTCCTACAATAAGTGGAATTTATATCGGCACCATGAAGCAGAAATTTAGGAATAGCTTTTATATGACGATAAAAAGCTATTCCTGAGAGGTGTTAACGCAGTAGGTTAGACAATTTTGGGTTGGCTTCTAGTGCTGCTCGGTAGAAAAGCGCCACTTTACCTATGGTTTGTACCACTTCGCATTTCATGATTTTGCTAATTTCTGCAATCAAGGCACTACGAGTATCGCGATCAGCAATACTGATACGGACTTTAATAAGTTCGTGATCTTCAAGAGCGCGATCAATTTCAGTTAACACAGATTCTGTTAGGCCATTGCCCGCAACCATTACCACTGGATTAAGTGCATGGCCAATAAGGCGATATTGCTTTTTTTGGGCGTTTGTAATGCTCATAGTAAAATTTTCTCATATTAGTTAACCCTCTTTATTGGAGGCTTTAGAGGTTAAGCGATATTATAGCGGAATATTGACTGATTTAGGTATGATGAAAACGTGGCAAGATCAAAAAGTAGTAATAATTGGATGAAGGAACATTTTGACGATCAATATGTCAAACGCTCCCAGCAGGATGGCTATCGTTCTCGAGCCAGTTATAAATTACTGGAAATCAATGAGAAGGATAAATTGTTCCGTCCAACCATGCGGGTGGTAGACTTAGGCGCCGCGCCGGGTGGTTGGTCGCAAGTCGCTGGCAAACTGGTTGGTGATAAAGGCACAGTGGTTGCGTCAGATATTCTTGAAATGGCACCATTGCCTGGGGTTCGCTTCGTACAAGGGGACTTTACTGAGCAAGAAGTATACGAAGCTATCCTAGCGGAAATAGGGAATGAAAAAGCAGATCTTGTAATTTCAGATATGGCCCCCAATATGAGTGGTAATAGTTCTTCGGATCAGCCACAGGCCATGTATTTGGTGGAACTTGCTCTGGATATGGCGGCTCAAGTGTTACGTCCAGGGGGTAATTTTTTGGTTAAAGTGTTTCAAGGGGAAGGTTTTGATGAATATCTTAAAACCATGCGAGCACAATTCGCTTCTGTTGTGACACGAAAACCAGATGCGTCACGCGCGCGTAGTCGCGAAGTTTACTTATTAGGAAGACAATTTAAAGGTTAACGATCGGTGTTCTGGTATAATGCCAGCAACATTAAATACAACCGTTAAGAGGTGTGCTCTTGAACGATATGCTGAAAAATATACTGTTGTGGCTAGTTATTGCGGCTGTGCTACTAACTGTGTTTAACAATTTTAATACAACGACTGAAACGAATCGGATTTCTTATTCTGAATTTGTCAAAGAAGTACAAGATGGACGAATCGCGAAAGTAGTCGTTGATGGCTATACCATTAGCGGTAGTCGTACGAGCGGAGACACCTTTGATACGGTTCGACCTGCTGCAGCCGATCCTAAAATTATGGATGACTTGCTGAATAATAACGTTGTTGTTGAAGGTCGTATGCCTGAACAACAAAGTATTTGGACGCAATTGCTGGTTGCCAGTTTTCCTATTTTACTTATTCTTGCCATTTTTATGTTCTTCATGCGCCAAATGCAAGGCGGTGGCGGTGGTAAGGGCGGCCCAATGTCCTTTGGTAAATCCAAAGCGCGTTTGCTGCCAGAAGATCAAATCAAAACAACCTTTGCCGATGTGGCAGGTTGTGACGAAGCCAAAGAAGATACCGAAGAATTGGTGGACTTCCTTCGTGAACCAAGCAAGTTTCAGCGTTTAGGCGGTAAGATCCCTCGTGGTATCTTGATGTGTGGACCTCCAGGTACAGGTAAAACCTTGCTGGCTAAAGCCATTGCGGGTGAGGCAAAGGTGCCTTTCTTTACCATCTCTGGTTCTGACTTTGTTGAAATGTTTGTGGGTGTGGGTGCGTCTCGTGTCCGTGACATGTTTGAGCAAGCGAAAAAACATGCTCCATGTATCATTTTTATTGATGAAATTGATGCAGTCGGTCGTAATCGTGGCTCAGGTATGGGCGGCGGTAATGACGAACGTGAGCAAACCTTGAACCAGTTGTTGGTTGAGATGGATGGTTTTGAAGGTAACGAAGGTATTATCGTTATCGCCGCAACCAACCGTCCAGACGTGTTGGACCCAGCGCTCTTGCGTCCTGGCCGTTTCGACCGCCAAGTGCAAGTTGGTTTGCCAGACATTCGTGGTCGTGAACAGATTCTTAAAGTGCATTTGCGCAAAGTGCCTTGTGATGACGATGTTGAGCCAAAGAACATTGCTCGTGGTACTCCAGGTTTTTCTGGTGCGGATCTTGCGAACTTGATCAACGAAGCGGCACTGTTTGCTGCGCGTTCAAATCGTCGCTTGGTGAACATGGAGTTACTTGAGTTAGCTAAAGATAAAATCCTCATGGGTGCTGAACGCAAAACCATGGTGATGAGTGAGAAAGAGAAACTTAATACTGCTTTCCATGAAGCGGGTCACACTATTATCGGTTACTTAATGCCTGAACATGATCCGGTTTACAAGGTGTCCATTATTCCTCGTGGTCGTGCCTTAGGTGTCACCATGTATTTGCCAGAAGAAGACAAATACAGTGTCAGTAAACGTGGTCTAGAAAGTCAGGTTTGTAGCTTATATGGTGGTCGTATTGCCGAAGAAATGATCCACGGTTTTGATGGTGTTTCGACCGGTGCGTCCAATGATATTGAACGCGCAACCAGTATTGCTCGTAACATGGTAACCAAGTGGGGCTTGTCTGAAAAACTAGGGCCATTTGCTTACGAAGAAGATGACAATAGCGGTAGCTACATTTCTGGCCCAACAGGCAGCAAGTCGAATTACTTCTCACCTGAGACAGGTAAGGTAATTGACGCTGAGGTGCAGGATATTATCACTCGTTGTTATGCAACAGCGACGCGCATCCTAGAAGAGAACCGCTCCAAGTTGGATGTGATGGCTGAAGCCTTGATGCAGTACGAAACAATTGATGCCAAGCAAATTAAGGAGATTATGGATGGTAAAAAACCTTCCGCTCCTGAAGGCTGGACTGATCCTAAAGGTAATGGTCCAAAGGCAGATAGTGTTGAGCCTGAAGAAACGGTTGAACCCGTTGTAGATCAGGATAGCGATGACGAAGTGCCAACGTCTAAACCTGTTAGTGAATAATTAGGTATAGATGTAGGTATATGTCTTTGATGTCATTTGGGGGCAAGTCACTCGACTTGTCCCGTCCTCAAGTTATGGGCATTTTAAATGTCACTCCAGACTCGTTCTCAGATGGCGGGTCTTTTTCGTCTCTAGACGCCTCCCTAAAACAAACTGAAAAGATGATTCTTGAAGGTGCCAGCATTATCGATGTGGGTGGCGAATCAACGCGTCCGGGTGCTGCTCCAGTAAGTCTTCAGCAAGAGTTAGATCGGGTTGTGCCGGTTATTGAAGCCATTAAACAACGTTTTGATATTGTGGTTTCTGTGGACACAAGTAGCGCAGAAGTGATGCGTCAAGGGGCTGCTCTTGGCGTTGGTTTAATCAATGATGTGCGAGCCTTGGAGCGTGAAGGTGCCTTAGAAGTTGCTGCTCAAACTCAATTACCTGTTTGTTTGATGCATATGAAAGGTGGGCCGCAGACAATGCAGGATCAACCTAATTATGTGTCTGTGGCGGATGAGGTGACCCGCTACCTAATGTCTAGAGTGGAAGCTTGTGAAGCAGTAGGTATTGCTCGGACTCAGTTGTTGCTTGATCCAGGCATAGGTTTTGGCAAATCCTTAGAGCATAATTTAAGTTTGTTGAAACATACTCAACACTTTCGTGAGTTAGGATTTGAAGTGTTAATAGGTGTATCGCGCAAAACCATGATAGGTGATGTGTTGGATCTGCCGGTGGATGAACGTCTTTACGGTACTATGGGGGCAAATGCTGCTTGCTACGGGAAAGGCGCACGTATTTTTAGAGTGCATGATGTGAAAGCGCATGTGCAAATGCTAGAGCTAATGTATCGAATTGAGAGAGAAAGCTAATGCGTAAATATTTTGGTACGGATGGAATTCGTGGCACAGTGGGTAAAGGGCCAATTACACCTGAGTTTATGTTGAAACTAGGTTGGGCTGCTGGGCAAGTATTTAAAGAGCAAGATAAGAAGATTTTGATTGGTAAGGATACCCGCATTTCTGGCTACATGTTCGAGTCAGCTTTAGAGTCAGGGATTGTGGCGGCAGGCGTAGATGTTCGCCTAGTGGGCCCTATGCCAACACCTGCGATTGCCTACCTAACACGAACTTTCCGTGCCAGTGCCGGTATTGTGATCAGTGCCTCCCACAACCCTTACACAGATAATGGTATTAAGTTCTTTTCCGCGGAAGGTGGCAAAATCTCGGATGAGATTGAAGAACGTATCGAGCACTATCTTGATCAGCCTATGGGGGTTGTTGAATCTCACCTAATTGGCCGAGCACGTCGCATAGATGATGCTGCAGGGCGTTACATTGAATACTGTAAAGGGACTTTCCCGATTGGCTTGCAGCTGACGGGGCTAAAAATTGTGGTGGATTGTGCGGATGGGGCAACCTACCACGTAGCCCCTCGTGTATTTAGTGAGTTGGGCGCTGAAGTTATTGCCATAGGTGCCAACCCAGATGGTTTGAATATTAATGAATTTAGTGGTGCGACTAAGCCTGAACTGCTGCGTAAAAATGTCTTAGCGGAAGAGGCTGACATAGGTATTGCGCTGGATGGTGATGGTGATCGACTGATTCTCGTGGATCGTCACGGCGTGGTTCGAGATGGTGATGACATCTTGTACATTATTGCCAATCATTTGATGCAAACAGGCCGCTTTAGTGGTGGTGTTGTGGGTACCTTGATGAGCAACTTCGGTCTGGAGTTGGCTTTTTCTGAAACCGGCATTGGTTTTAGCCGTGCCGCAGTGGGTGACCGTTACGTCAATGAAAAACTCAAACAGCATGGCTGGGTATTAGGTGGTGAGCCATCTGGGCACATTGTTTGTCGTTCTATCACCACTACAGGTGATGGTATCGTGGCGGCCTTGCAAGTGCTGCGTGCAATGGTGGAAGAGGGTAAAACCCTTGATGAATTATTGGTAGGTCTGGTTAAGTTTCCGCAAAAGTTACAAAATATCCGTGTTGAAAAACGTTTTGTGCCAAATGAAGTGCCGGCTTTGCAGAAAGCGATAGCGGTGGCGAATGAACGTTTAAACGGTCTTGGTCGTGTGTTGTTAAGAGCGTCTGGAACCGAGCCTTTAATCCGCGTCATGGTAGAAGGGCGAGATGATGATACGGTGAATGAGCTGGTGAAATACTTGTCTGAAGAAGTGAAGGCGGCAATTCCAAAATAAGCCTTCTCATAGAGGGTGCTTTTTGGTTGTCTTATAAATAAATGCTTGAAACCCAAGGTGCCTTTCCATAGAATAAGCGCCTCAAATTTAGGAGTTAGAATATGATTCGTCAAAAGATCGTAGCTGGAAACTGGAAAATGAACGGCTCAAAAGAGACTGTTTCTTCTTTGGTTGAAGGTTTGCTGAAGATGGATACGTCTAACTCTGAAGTGGTGGTTTCTCCTTCATTTCCTTATTTGTCTCAAGTGTCTGATGCTTTGTCTGCTAGCGCTATCCAAGTGGCTGCGCAGAATGTTAGTGATCAGGCAAAAGGGGCATTTACTGGCGAAGTTTCCGCTTCAATGTTAAAAGAATTTGCGGTGAAGTATGTGTTGGTTGGCCATTCTGAGCGACGCTCTTTATATGCTGAATCGGACGCCTTCATCGCTTCAAAAGTAAAACTTCTTCTAGAAGAAGGTCTGTCCCCAATGTTGTGTATTGGTGAGACATTGGCGGAGCGTGAAGCGGAGCAAACCTTGGTAGTTTGTCAGCGTCAAGTTCAGGCGGTGATCGATCTAGTTGGTATTGAAGCTTTTGAAAACATAGTTATTGCTTATGAGCCTGTATGGGCAATAGGCACAGGGTTGTCAGCCAGTGCAGAGCAAGCGCAAGAAGTGCACAGTGCTATTCGACAGTTCCTAGCAGAGTTATCTCAAACGGTCGCTGAAAAAGTACAGATTTTGTATGGCGGCAGTGTAAAAGCATCAACCAGCTCGGCTTTGTTTGAAATGCCGGACGTGGATGGTGCTTTGGTTGGTGGTGCATCATTAGATGCAGAAGAGTTTATAGCGATAGTTAAAGCAGCAGGTTAATTGATGGAAGCACTTATTTTGGTTTTTCACGTCTTGGCAGCAATCGCGATTATCGCGCTTGTATTGTTGCAGCAAGGCAAAGGCGCAGATGCAGGTGCCGCTTTTGGTGGTGCTTCTCAGACGGTTTTTGGCAGTCAGGGTGGCGGTAGCTTCTTTGTTAAGCTGACAGCATTTTTTGCCTTGGTATTCTTTTTGACAAGCTTTGGTTTGGCATTCTTTGCCAGCGAGCAAGCGAAAAGTGTATCAACTGGTTTAGATTTTGTTCCTTCTGCTTCGCATGTAGAAGAAACGATTTCATTGCCTGAATTAGGTGATGATACAACTTCATCGGATTTGCCGGTTACTGAATAAGTAACCCTTTAATTCGATGTCGAAGGTTTTGCCGATGTGGTGGAATTGGTAGACACGCCATCTTGAGGGGGTGGTGGCTTAGGCTGTGCCGGTTCGAGTCCGGCCATCGGCACCAATCTTGAAATGACATTATTATTGTGTATAATGTCCGCGTATTGATTAGCAATAATTTTGGTTGTTTTAATCTGTAAGGTTAAAAGAATAAAGTTATTCGTAGGTTAAGGTGTAAGTTAGATGTTTTTAATGAAAGATCTGCTTATATTGACCGCCAAATCGCATTCTAAGAAGCCCCTATATGGGGTTTTTTGTTATCTATGCAGTTTGAAATGGGCCTTGAGCCCGTTTTTTGTTTCTGCGTTTTAAAAAATGATTTTCGGAGAAAACGATTGTCAGCGAAATATACGATTTTAGATGAGCTTATTCGACCTGTGGTTGAAGGGTTAGGGTTTCAGTTCTGGGGCATGGAGTATTTATCTCAAGGTAAAGACTCTGTATTGCGTATTTTTATCGAAACGGATGCTGAAAAAGGCATTGATGTTGAAGATTGTGCGCAAGTTAGCCGTCAGGTGAGCTCGATTCTGGATGTAGAAGACCCAATTACAGGTGAATATAACTTGGAAGTTTCCTCTCCAGGTTTGGATCGCCCTTTGTTTGAATTGGCGCAATACCAGGCTTATGTAGGGACAATCGTTTCTCTACGTTTACGTGTGCCTTTTGATGGGCGCCGTAAATTTAAGGGTCAACTTGTGGGTATCGAAAACGAAGATATCGTTATCCGCGTTGATCAAGAAGAATATTTGTTGCCTGTCGAGTTAATCGAGAAGGCAAATGTGGTTCCACAATTTTAAAAATTAACCTTGAAGAGAGGCTAAAGGGATGAGTAAAGAGATTCTTTTGGTAGTCGAAGCTGTTTCTAACGAAAAAGAAGTGCCGAAGCAGATTATTTTCGAAGCCGTTGAAATTGCTTTAGCAAGTGCAGCAAAGCGCCGTTTTGAAGAAGATGCATTGATCCGAGTGTCTATTGATCAACGTACTGGTGATTATGCAACTTACCGTCAATGGAACATTGTTGCGGACGAAGATTACTCTTCACCAGCAACAGAGCTCACTATAGATGATTCAATTGAACAAAATCTCGGTGTAGCAATCGGTGAGATTTACGAAGAAGAAGTAGAGTCTGAGGCTTTTGGCCGTATTGCTGCGCAAACAGCAAAACAAGTGATTGTACAAAAAGTTCGTGAAGCAGAAAAAGCCAAAGTCGTAGCGCGCTACATGGAAAAAGTGGGCAAGTTAGTTCACGGTCAAGTGAAGAAAGTGACCCGTGACAGTTTGATTATTGATTTGGGCGAAAACGCAGAAGCAAGCTTGCCTAAAGACCAATTGATTGCTCGCGAATCTTTCCGTATGAACGACCGCATTCGTGCGTTGTTGTTGGAAATTCGTGATGATAATCGTGGTTCACAACTTATCTTGTCTCGTAACAGCCCTGACTTCATGGTTGAGCTGTTCCGTTTGGAAGTGCCTGAAATTTCAGAAGAAATGATTGAAATTCGTGGTGCTTCACGTGACCCAGGTCTACGCGCGAAAATCGCCGTTAAAACCAACGATCGCCGTATTGATCCAATCGGTGCTTGTGTGGGTATGCGTGGCGCGCGTGTACAGGCTGTGTCCAATGAGATGAATGGTGAACGTGTTGATATCGTCCTTTGGGATGATAACCCAGCACAATTGGTTATCAACGCAATGGCGCCAGCCGAAGTAGATTCCATCGTAATTGATGAAGATGCTCATTCGATGGATGTGGCGGTTAAGAGTGATAACTTGGCGCAAGCCATTGGCCGTAATGGTCAGAACGTTCGCTTGGCATCTGCTCTTACTGGTTGGGCATTGAATGTTATGACCAGTGAAGATGCGGAAGCGAAACAGCAAGAAGAGTCGCAAAAACTAATCGATTTATTCGTTGATAGTTTAGAAATTGACGATGATTTGGCGATTCAGTTGGTGGATGAAGGCTTTGCTTCTTTAGAAGAGATTGCCTACGTACCAATGGAAGAAATGTTAGATATTGATGGATTTGATGAAGATTTAGTTAATGAGCTACGTTCACGAGCAAAAGATGCTCTGTTGAACAAAGCCCTTCAAGCTGAAGAGCAACTAGATGGCGCCAAACCCGCAGCTGATTTGTTAGAAATGGAAGGCATGGATAACCACCTTGCTCTTGTTCTAGCGTCGATCGGCGTGATCACAATGGAAGATTTGGCTGAGCAGTCTGTTGACGAATTGTTAGAAGTTGAAGGAATGACTGAAGAGCGTGCCGCGAGTCTAATTTTGACCGCACGTGCTCCTTGGTTCGCTGAATCTGAATAAAATCTGAGTACACAAGGGGGAACTTAATGACAGTTCAAACCGTAAAGATACTATCCGAATTAGTAAATACACCAGTAGAGAAGCTACTGACTCAGATGAAAGAAGCTGGTCTTCCTCAGAAGAGCGAAAACCAAGAAGTCTCTGATGTAGAAAAGCAAGTTTTGTTGAACTACTTGAAGCGCTCTCACGGTGAAGAAGGCAATGCTTCTCAGCGTATTACTTTACAGCGCAAAAAAACCAGTACATTATCTCGCGGAGATGGTGGTAAAGCGGTTAACGTTGCGGTGAAGAAAAAACGCACCTATGTTAAACGTGATGAGACAGATGATGCGGCTCAGCAAGAAGAGCTAGCTGCTAAGCGTCAGGCGGAAGAGCAAGCTCGCTTGGCCGCTGAAGAACAAGCAAGAGTGGAAGCTGAACGCAAATTAGAAGCTGAAAAAGCGGCTAAAGCTGAAGCGCAAGCACAAGAGAAAAAACGCCAAGAGGCGGCTGCCAGCACGGTTGCAGCGGATCCTGTTGTCGTTGATAATTCTGAGCAAAATGTTTCCGATACAGGAGCGAAAAATCCAGTGGAATCTCCTAAGCAGGCCAAGCCGACCAAGAAAACTTTCTCCTCTCCGGCAGAAGGTAAATCGGCCCATGCACCTAAAGGTAAAAAAGGCGCGCCATCTAGACAAGATGGTGATGCTAAGCCTCGTGGTCGCTCCAACACGGATAACAAGCGTAGCCGTGTAAATGTTAACGGTGATGATGAATTTGCTCGTCGCGGTAAGCTAGGGCGTAAGAACAAGAAGCCAAACAAGCAGCAAGAGCATGGCTTCCAAAAACCGACCGCTAAGATTATCCATGAAGTGGCGTTGCCAGAAAGTATTACCGTAGCAGACTTGGCTGAGAAAATGACAGTCAAAGGCGCTGAGGTCATCAAGGTGATGTTCAAAATGGGCGCAATGGCAACCATTAACCAAACCATTGACCGTGATACAGCGACGCTAGTGGTTGAAGAAATGGGTCACACTGTTAAGTACATCGATGAAAATGCGGTGGAAAATGACATGATCGAAGCCATTGATTACGAAGGTGAAGCGATCAAACGCGCGCCTGTTGTAACGGTAATGGGTCACGTTGACCATGGTAAAACCTCGCTACTTGATTACATCCGTACAACACGCGTTGCTGCGGGCGAATCTGGTGGTATTACACAGCACATCGGTGCTTACCACGTAGAAACACCGCACGGCATGGTGAGTTTCCTTGATACACCTGGACACGCCGCCTTTACATCTATGCGTGCTCGTGGTGCTAAAGCAACCGATATCGTTATCCTTGTTTGTGCTGCAGACGATGGTGTTATGCCACAAACTATTGAAGCAATTCAGCATGCTCGCGCAGCAGAAGTGCCAATGGTTGTTGCTATCACTAAGGTAGATAAAGAAGGCGCCGACATTGACCGCGTTAAGAACGAACTTGTTGCTCAGGAAGTTGTTCCTGAAGAATGGGGTGGTGATGTTCAGTTTGTTGGTGTGTCTGCGAAGTCTGGTGAAGGTATTGAAGAGCTTCTAGAAGCCATCTTGCTGCAGTCCGAAGTATTGGAATTGACTGCTGTGCCTAGCTCACCTGGTAAAGGTGTGGTGGTTGAATCACGTCTTGATCGTGGTCGCGGTTCTGTTGCTACTTTGCTTGTGCAAAACGGTACATTGCGTAAAGGCGATATCGTACTTGCTGGTCTGCAAATGGGTCGTGTACGTGCCTTGTTGGATGAAAATGGTAAAGCCATTACTGAAGCGGGTCCGTCTATTCCTGTTGAGATCCTTGGTCTTGATGGTACACCTGAAGCCGGTGAAGAATTTATCGTGGTTGCGGATGAGCGTAAAGCTCGTGAAGTGGCTAACTTCCGTCAAGGTAAATACCGTGAAGTACGCTTTGCGCGTCAGCATTCTGCGAAGCTTGAAAACCTATTCTCTGAAATGGGCAAAGATGAAGTTCGCACTCTGAATGTGGTACTGAAAGCCGACGTACGTGGTTCTCTTGAGGCTTTGATCAAGTCCCTAACGGATCTAAACACAGAAGAAGTACAAGTGAATATCGTGTCTAGCGGTGTGGGTGGTATCACGGAAACGGATGCAACTCTGGCCTTGGCTTCTGAAGCGGTTATCTTTGGTTTCAACGTACGTGCTGATAGCTCTGCTAAACAGTTCATCGAACGTGAAAGCATTGACCTACGTTACTACAGCGTCATCTACAACATTATCGATGATGTGAAATCTGCCTTGTCTGGCATGTTGTCTCCGGATCTACGTGAAGACATTCAAGGTACTGCTGAAGTGCGTGACGTATTCCGTTCACCTAAGTTTGGTTTGATTGCCGGTTGTATGGTAATTGACGGTACGGTTTACCGTAACAAACAAATCCGTGTACTTCGTGATGACGTAGTTATCTATGAAGGCGAGTTGGAATCATTACGTCGCTTTAAAGACGCCGTTAATGAAGTCAGCAAAGGCATGGAATGTGGTATCGGTGTGAAAAACTACAATGACGTTAAAGTTGGCGACAAGATCGAGGTTTTTGAAACCATCGAAGTAGCTCGTACACTTTAATAGGAAAATATAATGGCAGGCGAATTTAGTCGTACTAGTCGAATTGGTGACCAGCTCCAAAAGGAGCTGGCTAAGCTGATTCAATTTGAAGTCAAAGACCCGCGTTTGGGTCTGGTGACTGTCAATGAAGTGCGTGTTGCAAAAGATTTAGGTTATGCGGACGTGTATTACACAGTGCTTGGAAAGGATGATCAGCCAGAAGTATTGGCAGAGAATCAAGAAGCGCTAGAAAGTTCGAAAGGCT
Source organism: Marinomonas dokdonensis (assembly GCF_052747885.1). Lineage (NCBI taxonomy): Bacteria > Pseudomonadati > Pseudomonadota > Gammaproteobacteria > Oceanospirillales > Oceanospirillaceae > Marinomonas > Marinomonas dokdonensis. The sequence goes on along the minus strand of NZ_JBRAND010000001.1, from coordinate 656,384 downwards.
TTTTGCGTCGTCGTTTATCACAAGAAGTGAAGCTTCGTGTGATGCCCTTGTTGCGCTTTCATTATGACCAGAGTGTGGTCAATGGTACGCGTATGTCTGCGCTTATCGACGAAGCAATTCGCGATGATCAGACCAAGCATGGCAACGAAGACGAGTAAGTAATTTACATGGTGAAAACGAAATGGCGTTCAGTTGACGGAATTGTCTTACTGAACAAGCCCATCGGTTTAAGTTCCAATCAAGCTCTGCAAAGAGTCCGTCGTTTGTATCGAGCTGCGAAAGCAGGTCATACGGGCGCCTTGGACCCTTTAGCAACAGGAATGTTGCCTTTGTGTTTGGGTGAAGCGACCAAGTTTTCTCAGTTCTTATTGGATGCAGACAAGCGTTATATTACCTGCATCCAGTTAGGGACTCGAACCACGACGGGGGACGGAGAGGGTGAGGTATTAACACAGGAAGCCATTCCTGAGTTGTCCGATACAGAGCTAGAGGCGGTGTTAGATAAGTTCCGTGGTGACATTGAGCAAATTCCACCTATGTACTCTGCTCTCAAGCATGAAGGTAAACCGCTTTATGAATATGCCCGTCAAGGCATTGTCATAGAACGGAAACGCCGTCAGGTTACCATCTCCAATTTAACCCTTATTTCGAGAACCTCTGATACCCTAACCTTGGATATTAGCTGCTCGAAAGGTACCTATATTCGCACTATTGGCGAGGATATTGGTGAGACCTTGGGTTGCGGTGGTCATTTAAAAACCTTACACCGTGTTTCTACAGCCGGTTATCAACCTGAAAACATGCTAACTCTGGAAGAATTTGAGGCGTTGGCGGAGCAGGGCGAAGAGGTGCTAGATGAGCGTCTAATGACCATGGATACGGCAGTTGAGCATCTTGATAAGGTAATGTTATCGGCAGCGGCCAGCAAAGATATGCTGTTTGGTCGCACGGTACAAAACCCAACGACATTAGCCGATGGCGCATTAATCCGCTTGTACGACCAAGAGAGCTCGCGCTTTCTTGGATTAGGGCAGGTAAAAGGGGCTTTTATTAAGCCTCAACGATTGGTAAATACCAGTGAGTTGACCCTGTAAATAGCAGTGAGTTCTGTAAAAAATAGTGGTAAACTTATGGTTCTAGGGTAACTGAAAATATGCTCGGCTATCCTTTACTTTTAATAGCATATTAATTTGGAGATATAGATTATGGCATTGTCTGCAGAATCAAAAGCAGCGTTGGTTAAAGAGTTTCAAGTAGCGGAAGGCGACACTGGTTCTCCTGAAGTTCAAGTAGCATTGTTGACTAAGAACATCGAAGGTCTACAAGGTCACTTTAAAGCTCATATCCATGACCACCATTCTCGTCGCGGTCTAATTCGCATGGTAAACCAACGTCGTAAGTTGTTGGACTACCTTAAGCGTAAAGACGCAGCGCGTTACACTAGCTTGATCAAAAAGCTAGGTCTGCGTCGCTAAGACTGAATAAGGGCCATAGTTTTCTATGGCCCTTTTTTATTGGTTTCCCAAGGAGCAGCCTGTACTTCATATGAGTTTTTAAACTAAGAATTTATATGAGTACTGGCTTAAAAAGATGGCCTTTGGGAAAAAGAAAAACTTTATAAAAAGGAATACGTGTGAGTATTACGACTAAAACTTTCCAGTTTGGTAACGACACAGTTACTATCGAAACTGGCCGCATTGCTCGTCAAGCGACGGGCGCTGTGCTATGTACCATTGGTGATGCGCAAGTATTGGCGACAGTTGTTGGCGCTAAATCAGCTAAACCTGGTCAAGACTTTTTCCCACTTTCTGTTCATTACCAAGAGCGTGCCTACGCGGTTGGTAAAATCCCAGGTGGCTTCCTAAAGCGTGAAGGTCGTCCTTCAGAGAAAGAAACACTGACTTCTCGTCTAATCGACCGTCCTATTCGTCCATTGTTCCCTAAAGGTTTCATGAACGAAGTTCAGGTTGTTTGTACTGTTATGTCTACAAACACTGATTTGGATGCAGACATCGCTGCTATGATCGCGACTTCTGCAGCACTAACGATTTCTGGTATCCCATTTAACGGTCCTATCGGTGCCGCTCGTGTTGGTTTCAACGATGAGTCTGGTTACGTGTTGAACCCAAGCTACTCTGAGCTAGATTCTTCTCTTCTAGACATGGTTGTTGCGGGCACAAAAGATGCCGTTCTTATGGTGGAATCTGAAGCACAAGAGCTAACAGAAGACGAAATGTTAGGTGCGGTTTTGTTCGCTCATAAAGAAATGCAAGCAGCGATTACTGCGATCAATGAGTTTGCAGCAGAAGCTGGCAAGCCTCGTTGGGAGTGGGAAGCCGAAGCCGCTAACGTTACTTTGACTGAAGCATTGTCTTCTGGCTATGCAGCTCAAATCGAAGAAGCTTACGGTATCAGTGAAAAAATGGCACGCTACGCTAAATTAGGCGAAGTTCGCGATGCAGCGGTAGCCGCTTTGGTTACTGAAGAAGGCGAATTTAGCGAAGCAGACGTTACAGCAGCCTTTGCTAAGCTTGAAAAACGCACTGTACGCCGCCGTGTTATCGAAGGTCAGCCGCGTATCGATGGTCGTGACAACAAAACTGTTCGCCCAATCAATGTTGAAGTGGGTCTACTGAGTAAAACTCACGGTTCTGCATTGTTTACCCGTGGTGAAACTCAAGCCATCGCTACTTGTACACTAGGTACAAGCCGTGATGCACAAATGACAGATGGTCTAACCGGCGAAAGCAAAGACAGCTTCATGTTGCACTACAACTTCCCTCCATACTCTGTAGGTGAATGTGGTCGTATGGGTGGTGTTGGTCGTCGTGAAATCGGTCACGGTCGTCTTGCACGTCGTGGTGTTCAGGCGGTATTACCTTCTGAAGAAGAATTCCCATACACCATTCGTGTGGTATCTGAGATCACTGAATCTAACGGTTCAAGCTCTATGGCTTCTGTTTGTGGCGCGTCTCTATCTATGATGGATGCTGGTGTACCATTGAAAGCACCCGTTGCCGGTATCGCCATGGGTCTTATCAAAGAAGACGACGGCTTTGCGGTATTGACAGATATCTTGGGTGACGAAGATCACCTAGGTGACATGGACTTTAAAGTAGCGGGTACTGAAGAAGGTATCACAGCACTTCAAATGGACATCAAGATCGAAGGTATCAATGAAGAAATCATGGATATCGCCCTAAGCCAAGCAATGGATGCTCGTAAGCACATCCTACGCGAAATGGCTGAGGTTATCGGTTACGCGCGTCCTGAAGTATCTCCAAACGCACCTTCTATGGCGACAATTAAGATTGATCCAGAGAAAATCCGTGACGTTATTGGTAAAGGCGGTGCAACTATCCGTTCTATTACTGAGCAAACGGGTGCATCTATCGATCTTGACGACGATGGTACAGTTCGTATCTACGCTGCTGATAAAGCTGCGTCTGATGCTGCATTGTTGAAAATCCATGAAATCACTGCTGAAGCAGAAGTAGACAAACTTTACCAAGGTAAAGTTGTTCGCCTAGCTGAATTCGGAGCTTTCGTTAATATCTTACCGGGTAAAGATGGTTTGGTTCACATTTCACAAATCGCTGAAGAGCGTATTCGTGCAGTGTCCGATTTCCTATCTGAAGGCCAAGACGTTATCGTTAAAGTATTGGATGTAGACGCTCGTGGTCGCATCAAGCTTTCTATGAAAGACGTAACGGAAGAAGAGAAAGCCTCTTTCGCTGAGTAAGCTGAAAGGTTTTTCTATAGATTGTGAAAAGGGGGCTATTTATAGTCCCCTTTTTTTTGTTTAATAAACATAAGAACTTAGTTTAATAGCTATACTGAGCAAAACTGATCAACCAGAGGGAAAAGGATATGAAGTTTAAAATTGTAGGTGCGATGGTTGCAGCTATGACATTGGCAGCCTGTAGTAAAGAAGTGATAGATACACCCGTTGCGGCGGTTCCTGAGTGTGTATTTGCCGATGGCTCTAATCAAGCGGCGCCACTTTGGGTTTGTGGCGCACCGGTTGAAGGTGTTGAATTATCTGCGGTAGGTTACAGTGAAAAATCTGCAGCGGGCCCTAACTACATGAAGCAAATGGCGGCGACCGCAGCGCGTGTAGAGCTGGCTCAGGTGCTAAGTTTAGATCTACAAAACATGGTGAAGCAGTATGTTGAAACCACAGGCGCTGGCGACGCTGAAACAGTAGACCGTGTGAACAGTGTGGTGACCAAACAAATTACAGACCAGACCTTAATTGGCTCGAAAGTTATTCGTCAAATTCCAACACCAAGCGGTGGTTTAGTGGTACTGGTTGGTTTAGACCCAGAGCAAGCTGGGGATGTGGCACAGGATATTCTTCGCACTTCAATGAAGAACGAAGCGGCGGTTTTCCAGAAGCTACAAGCAGAAAAAAGCTTTGACGAGCTAGCCGAAGAGATTGCGTTGAGTCGCGCCCAGTAAAGGGCTGGCTAAGCACGGTGCTACGGCATCGTGCTTAGCCAATTGATTTAGCGCGTGCTTACTCTACATCTTCAAAGATAGGGGTAGGCTTTTTGTTTTCATCCACCGCAACAAAGTTAAAATGCCCTGTGATGGCTTTGGTGCGAACGTCACTATCGAGTTGTTCTAGGTAAATAGTCACTTCTACTTTTAAAGAAGTGCGTCCAACGTGCACAACATTGGCGACCAGTTCTACCAAAATGCCAGAAGGAATCGGTTGCGTGAAGTCCACCTGCTCGGTAGAAATAGTCACCATGGACTTTCTGGTGAAGCGAGTCGCAGCGATATAAGCAACTTCATCCATCCACTGTAGGGCTATGCCTCCGAAGAGTGTGTCGTAATGGTTGGTGGTCGAAGGAAATACCATTTTTGCGACGCGAGTTTCGGATAGTTCCTTACGTTTTTCAATGAGTTGCTGTTTCATGAGAGCAAAGCCTTTTCGTCATCTGATAAATTTGTCATTTATTATACTCTTTGCAGTGGTAGGGTGTGATAGTCGTTTTCAAACAAAAGATCAGTTTGAGGACTATATTGCCGATTTAAATCGCTCCCAACTGATGCAAATTGATTCACCTGATACGGTATATCCTTTAGCTTACCCCCCGCTTCGTGACCGCCTCCAGTCGCTTTCAGAATTTGATATTGGTCTTTTGGATTTCTTGTCCCTACAACAGTGCGATGTAGGTGCTGTGGCGGGGCAACGAAACAGTATTCTGGGTAAGGTAATGCCTCCCAGCCAGCGGTTTTTATACGAACTGGACATAATTCGTGCGATTGAAACTTGCCAGATTGAAGATGAGGGACTGCTTAACGCTTTAGAAAATGTGGCAAAGCACAAACGGCAAGAGCTTCCTGTCGCCTTCGGAAATGCTGTATTTAATGACACAGGCAGAGAGGGCTTTTTCAGCTTGTCGAATGGTTATTTGCCGCTTGATTATTCTACTGCCCATCATCAAGCTCTGCTTAGTGCTTTAAATCGTCTGCTTGGTGTCGCAGAAAACCTACAAAGCCTTCCTGTTATCGATGGGGCAGAATTTGAGCAAGATCTAAAAACTTTAACTGACAGTGAGTACATTGGCCGTTTAATGTTTAGTTTGGTGCAGATAAGCGAATATTTAAGCGCTGTCACCAAAGAGGTGAATAACATAGAAAAAGGCCAATGTGGTTCCCCAATTCATTATTTGGCAACACAGTTTGAAGAGAATTATGTGCAAAAACTACAGCCCTATATGGCTCGCATTAATCGCTCTGCTTACCAAATATTGCCACCACTTATGAGGCTGAGTGAGTTGGCTGAGCCGCTTACGAATACCTTGAGTGATTATATGCAACAGATTTCTCTTAGCGCTGAGACAGGGGTGTGGGCTAAGTATCAGCAGGCTTCTGCTCAACATGCTAAGTCATGGAGTCAATTGCTGGCATCTTGCGGGACACCCATTGGCAGAGAGCAAAAGGGTTAGAGGGCTTATACTCGCATGCTGATTTGGTTTTCTAAATTAGCAATGGCGTCGTATTGATAAGCACTTCCTTCGGCTAGTGGTTCTGCGGATAGCGCTTTAAGTAAAGCGATGTTGGCTTCCGGGTTGTTAGCAATACCCTGTGAAAAATAAGCAGGGCGGGTAATGGCATGGGGTTGATGCTGATTCAGCTCGTCATTAGTTTCCATGACAGTAGGGCCAGGTTGGGTAAACAAACTCATAAATAAGGCAAATTGAGCGTCGCCCGAAACCGCTTTACCTGCGCGGCTTTCTTGGGTGAGCTGAGTTTCAACTATGCCTCTAATGTTCATTTTGGGACCTGCTTATTTAAGTGTATCTAGCTATCGGCATGGAAAAGGAAATCTTAATCGTAGGGAGCGGTTTTTCTTTTTTGATACTTGTTTTATATTCGCGACTTCTGAAAGTGTGCCGAAAGGGATTTATTGGTAAGATTTAATGGCTAAATAATAAGTAATTTGCCATGAAAGGGTAGGCATGTTGATTATGCTTCGTACTATAATGCATTATAGATCAACTGCTTCTTATTTTTCCTACAAAGTGTTCAAAAGCCGAGCTGTCACCAATAGGGTTAAGGCATAATGCATGCATGACATTGATGAACTGATAGATAACGTTAGACGTAATGAACAGATCGCTTTGAAATTTTTCGAAATTGAGCGCTGCATTCTGTCAATTGGTCGTTGTGATCAGTTTGTTTCCACGTTAACCAAAGAAGTTCAGAAGCAATTCAATGTCCCTTATGTGTGGGTGAATTTAATCAATGAAGCGCCGTTATCGCACCTAATCGAAAACTTAGAAAAAATGCCCGATCTAAGAGACAGGGTGCTATTCACTAAGCGTCGCTTCATGTTGGACATCATTAAGTCGAGTAATAAAACCGTACTGGTGAACTCTGATTTGCAGCGTTGCCGAGAAATTATTCCTGAAGTTTACCAAAACATCATTGCCTCTGTGGCGATCTCACCTTTGACCATAGACGGTGAGCTGGTAGGCTTGTTTTGTCAGGCGGATGCTGACAGTACTCGTTATGATGCCGAAACGAAAGACACTTTCTTGCTAGATCAATTAGCGATCAAGATATCCATTTGTTTGAGTAATGTATCGGCACGAGAAAAGCTTGAGTATTTAGCGACGCGGGATCCGTTAACCGGTTTGCTAAACCGTCGACAGTTAGAACTGATGTTAGATCGTGAATTTAGCCGTTCTAAGCGTCAAGGCAGAGATCTGACGGTGGTTTTTATTGATTGTGATGCATTTAAATCCATCAATGATACTCTAGGGCATAACTGTGGTGATGAAGTGTTGGAATATATTGCCAAGCGGCTATTAAAATATGTTCATCGCCAAGGTTTAGCGTTTCGTTTTGCTGGGGATGAGTTTGTCTTTGTGATGCCGGGTAAGAGTTATGACCAAGCCATCTTGATTGCCGAGTCTATTCAAGAATACTTGCAATCGAATCCATTGCGCTATAAGTCTAACTTGGTTCCTATCACGATCAGCTACGGTGGCGCGAGTGTCACAACTGATGCGCCATCAAATTACAAACAACTGCTAAAAATCGCCGATGAGCGTCTTTACGACTATAAAAATAACCGCAAGAGACTGGTGCCGACTAAGGTATTCAAGTTCTTAAATCGGCTGAGATAAATGTAATTAAATTACATTTTTAGAGATAATATTTTGCCTGAAAGTGTTTTTCAGGCTTATTTTGTTGTAAAATTTCAAAAAATTCTATTAGGGTTCTTTTATGTCCCATGCATTGATTGCTGACTTAGGCGGAACGAACGCACGTTTTGCTTTGGTGCCTATTCATGAGTATATCCCTCAGGAAGTGAGGGTGCTGCCTTGTAAAAATTACCGTACTTTCTTTGATGCGGCAGCCGATTATATTGCCACTTGCAGTGTTGATATGAGTCAGATTGATGCGGTGGTGCTTGCTATTGCCGGCCCTGTCAACAAGCCAGTTATTCGCTTTTCTAACAACCCTTGGGAGTTCACCCGAGAAGAGATACAAGCTTACTTTGGCGATGGGCCAAAAATTGCCTTATTAAACGATTTTGATGCCATTGGCCATTCTCTGGAAGTCTTGCCTGAAGACGAGTTGGTGGCGGTGGGTGAAGTCACGGATATTGATAAAAAAGCCCCAGCTTGGGTGATTGGTGCGGGTACCGGTCTAGGGGTGTCATGTGTAGTTCCCCAAGACAATGGTCCTAACTTAATTCTACCTGGTGAAGGTGGTCATGTGGATTTAAGTGCCTGTAACGAGCTAGAAGACGATATCGTGCGTTTTGTCCGTACTCGCCATGAAAGGGTGTCGGCGGAACGAGTCTTGTCCGGTATGGGCTTAGAAAATATTTATGAAGCCTTGGCTTGGCGCGAAGGTGTGAATAAGCGTTTAAGTGCTCCAGAAATTGGTGAAGCACTTAAAGGCGGGAAGGACCCTATTGCTAAGGCTGCTTTAGAGCAGTTCTTTGTATTTTTAGGCCGAGTAATCGGTGATTTAGTGTTAACGGTGGAATCCCGCGGTGGTGTCTATATTGCCGGTGGAATTGTTCCTCGTTATTTAGAAAGTATTCTTGAGAGTGGTTTTCGCGATGCAATGCAAGAAAAAGGTCGCATGAAAGCCTATGTTACCCCTATTCCGACTTTTGTTGTGATGTCTGAATACCCAGGGCTGATGGGATGTGCATGTTATGCATCCTATCTAGTATCGAAAGCCTAGATTTAGTTGGAGAATGAAGAATGAAGGCCAGTTTGAAAGCCTGTGATGTTGTAATTTTCGGTGGTGGTGGCGATCTTGCGATGCGCAAACTATTGCCCGCTTTGTACCATTTGGACATGGATGGATTGCTAGCGCCTAGTACTCGCATTATCGGTGCGTCCCGCCGTGAAGTGAGCGCAGAAGATTACCAAGCCAAGATACGTACGGCATTGGATGAGTTTGTGCCTTCTAGTATTGGTGATGAGAAAACTTGGCCAAGATTCAAAGAGCGCTTGAGCTATGTTTCTGTTAACGCACAAGAAGAGGCCGATTTTAAGCGTCTAAATGACCACAAAATTGGTGAAGATAACCGTGATGTTGTTTTTTACTTGGCAACTTCTCCTGACCTTTTCGGTTCTATTTGCTCCTCTCTTGCAAGTCATGGCTTAAACGATAAGCGCATGCGTGTGGTACTGGAAAAACCATTAGGTCGTGATTTGGCATCTTCTCGTGCGATTAACAACGAAGTAATGAAAAACTTTGGTGAGAAACAAGTCTTCCGTATCGACCATTACCTAGGTAAAGAAACGGTACAAAACCTATTAGCGATTCGCTTTGGTAATACTTTGTTTGAGCCGCTTTGGTCGAGTGCCCACATTGATAACGTACAAATCACAGTGGCGGAAACCGTAGGTGTTGAAGGGCGTTGGGGTTATTACGATAACGCTGGTGCCATGCGAGACATGGTTCAGAACCATCTTGTGCAGTTGTTGTGTCTGGTGGCGATGGAGCCTCCGGGTCGTATGGACGCTGACTCAGTTCGAGATGAAAAGATCAAAGTCCTAAAAGCCTTGCGTCCTATTGTTGGTGCTAATGCATACACCAAAACTGTACGCGGCCAGTATGCTCAAGGGCAAATTAAAGGTAAGAGTGTACAAGGGTATTTTGATGAAGAGGGCAGTAACCCGACTTCTAAAACAGAAACCTTTGTGGCGCTTCGTGCTGACATCGACAACTGGCGTTGGGCTGGCGTACCTTTCTATCTAAGAACAGGTAAGCGTTTAGGTCAGCGTTACTCTGAAATCGTTATCCAATACAAAGCGGTTCCGCACAGTATTTTCAGTGATGAAAGTAACCGTCAGTTACAGCGTAATCAGTTGATTATTCGCCTGCAGCCAGAAGAGAAAATCTCTCTGACTGTGATGAACAAGGTACCAGGTGCCAGCGAAGGTATGAACCTGCAGCCGGTAGATTTGAACCTAAGTTTGACCGAAGCGTTTAATGATAAACGTAGCCCAGAAGCTTACGAGCGCTTATTATTAGATGTGATGCGTAATGACGCCACTTTATTTATGCGTTATGACGAAGTAGAGGCCGCTTGGAAGTGGGTTGATGGTATTATGGACGCTTGGAATCAAACCAGTGAGCGTCCAAAAGAATACGCGTCAGGTTCATGGGGGCCAGCGGCATCCATGGCGCTTCCAATCAAAGACGGTCGTAACTGGCACGATTATTAAGTTTTAATAAAAAAAGGAAATGAGGATGAGTTCTTCTTACACTGCTGAACAAGTAATGACGGCAACACCTGTTGTCCCTGTTATTGTTGTTGATAATGCGGAACAAGCGGTTTCTTTAGGTAAAGCTCTAGTGGCAGGTGGTGTACCTGTACTAGAAGTTACTATGCGTACTCCTGCTGCTCTTGAAGCCATTACAGCGCTTCGCAAAGAAGTACCAGAAGCCATTGTTGGAGCAGGTACTGTCTGTACTCGTGCTCAATATGTGCAAGCTGTTGAAGCGGGTTCACAATTTATCATTAGCCCAGGAATGACGGCAGACCTGTTAGCAGTTGGTAAAGAGTACGATATTCCTTATTTGCCTGCCGTGGCAACGATTTCAGACATTCTATTGGGTATGGAATACGGTTATGATCACTTCAAATTCTTCCCTGCAGAAGTAAATGGCGGCGTTAAAGCGCTTAAAGCCTTTGGCGGCCCATTGTCTCAAATCCGTTTCTGCCCAACGGGTGGTATTGGTGCGAATAACTTCCGTGAGTACCTAGCATTACCAAACGTATTATGTGTTGGCGGTTCTTGGATTGTTCCTACAGACCTTGTGAAAGCAGGCAAGTGGGATGAGATCACAGCATTGGCAAAATCTGTTTCTCAATAAGGTTTTAGTGCTTCTCAAAAAAGGGAAAGGCGATCGCCTTTCCCTTTTTTATTGCTCGAAAAGTGCTAGAGGTTCTCTTCGGCAAACTCTGCTAAACGACTCCGTTCAATACCATTTACATGCATGATGCTGGCGTATTTAAAGGACTTACATTTTTCTACTAGGTAGGTTAAACCAGAAGTGAGTGGGGTGATGTACTTGTTATCGATTTGCGCAAGGTTACCCAAGACAATGATCTTTGAATTGCTACCGATCCGTGTAACGATGGATTTAAGTTGGAACTGAGTTAAGCCTTGGGCTTCATCAATAATGATTAGAGCGTTGTTGAAAGATCGGCCGCGCATAAAGTTAAGTGATTTAAACTGTATGTTGGCCTTTTGTTTGACATAGTCGATACTGCTGAAAGCATGCTCGTCTGCACCATGTAAAATTTCTAGGTTGTCATCAAATGCGGCCAACCAAGGGGCCATTTTTTCCTCTTCTGTGCCAGGTAGGAAACCAATATCCTCCGCCATCGGTGGGGTAGAGCGTGCCACAATGATTTTGTTAAAGCGTTTCTCTTCCATGGTGACTTGTAGGCCATAAGCAAGGGCGAGTAGGGTTTTACCTGAACCCGCTGGGCCTGTCATGATCATTAGGTCGGAATTGTCATGGCGCAACAAATAGAAAGCCATGGCTTGTTCTAGATTGCGAGGGTGGATTCCCCAAAAGCTTTGGTTCATTAGGTTCTGTTTGCTTATATCCAATAGGTAGACAAATTCCTTGTCTAGATTGACCACAAAGCCGACAAACTCTTCTTCATCAATGATGAACATATTTAGGTAAAGTGTTGGTAGATTGCTTCTGGCGATCACATGCACCGTGTGGCGGCCATGGGCTTCACTCTTAACACTGTCCACGGTAGACCAAAAACTGCCGTCATACTGAATGTAGCCTTTGCTCATTAAGTCTAAATCATCCAGCACTCGGTCTTTCTTGTAGTCTTCAACCCGCTCAAGGCCAGAACCCTTAGCCTTAATGCGCATGTTGATGTCTTTGGTGACTAGGCAAATAGAAGATCTTGGATTGGTGGCTTGTAGGCTAAGGCCAACATTAATAATGCGGTTATCGTTGGCGTGATCATGGTTGCCATTTAAAAACGGGATGTTGTCTGTGTTGGTGATCATTTGGTCTGGGAAGATAGCCAAAGACCCTTCTGTGTTTTGTGCGCTGTCCTCTGGGTCTAGCTCTTCCCCCATCACTCGAATAGGAACACCGCTTTGCAAAGCTTTAGGTGAGGCGTTGCCAACGATTTTATCTATGGTGTTGATGGCCAGCCGAGCTTCACGGCTAACATCTTTGTCTCGCCTGTCTTTAATGACATCTAACTCTTCAAGCACTGTCATGGGAATAACCACCTTGTGCTCGGCAAACGCATAAATGGCTAGCGGGTCATGCAGTAGTACATTGGTATCAAGAACGTAAATTTTTTCCATAGACAAATCTCCTGTCATAAGTAGGACAAGTTCCAATAAGGGTTATTTGACGAATTGATCGGATGTTACTGAGCGTTAAAAGTGTTTTGGTAAAAGTAGCGATGGAGCTGCGAGTAGGCTTGAGAGTCTGCTTGCCAAACAAGCTAGATTGGCATGGGGGGGTAAGAGAATGATGTTCGTGTCTTTTCAGCAAGCTGGACCTCACAATCTGTATTCATACTCTAACTAGAGTGTATGACAAATTTGTGGACGAATCTGCTGATTTTTTAATTTTTTACATTGCAGGTTAATAGGATGCAAAAAAGAGGCGAAAAAAAACCGCCTAAATTAGGCGGTTTTAGTAGAGGCTTGCTTACGAATATTATTCGTCTAGAAAGCTTCTCAAGTGTTCTGAGCGGCTTGGGTGGCGTAGTTTACGCAACGCTTTAGCCTCGATCTGACGAATACGCTCACGTGTTACGTCGAACTGCTTACCGACTTCTTCAAGAGTGTGGTCAGTGTTCATATCGATACCGAAACGCATGCGCAGTACTTTCGCTTCACGGGCGGTTAAGCCAGCTAGGACAGTCGTGGTCGATTCACGAAGACCCTCAATAGTGGCTGTATCAATCGGTGATTCAGCACCATCGTCTTCAATGAAATCACCTAGGTGCGAATCTTCATCATCACCGATAGGGGTTTCCATAGATATAGGCTCTTTAGCGATCTTCAAGACTTTACGAATCTTGTCTTCAGGCATGTCCATGCGCGCTGCCAATTCTTCTGGCGTTGCTTCACGACCCATTTCCTGTAGCATTTGACGAGAAATACGATTCAGTTTGTTGATCGTCTCAATCATGTGTACTGGAATACGGATAGTGCGTGCTTGGTCGGCAATGGAGCGTGTGATCGCCTGTCTGATCCACCAAGTAGCATAAGTCGAGAACTTATAACCACGACGGTATTCAAACTTATCAACCGCTTTCATCAAACCGATGTTACCTTCTTGGATTAGATCCAAGAACTGTAGACCACGGTTGGTGTACTTTTTCGCAATGGAGATAACCAAACGTAAGTTGGCTTCTACCATTTCTTTCTTGGCACGACGAGAGCGAGTTTCACCGATAGAGATGCGGCGGTTAATTTCTTTCAGCTCTGCGATCGTTAAGCCAGAATCTTTGGCAACGGCGCGAAGTTTACGCTGGCTGCGCATGAATTCCGCTTCGTTCTCTTCAAGTCCTGCTGCGTAGTCTGCACCCGAAGCAATTTGCTCTTGCAACCAATCTGGGTTCGTTTCGTTGCTTGGGAAGCGTTTTAGGAACTCAGTACGAGGCATGCCGGCTTTGCGTACACAAACTTGCATGATGAGGCGCTCTTGGTCGCGTACTTTGGTCATGCGCGAACGAACACGATTGATCAACTCGTCAAACAGTTTAGGAACAAGCTTGATCGGAGCAAAGCTAATGCTCAACTCTTCTTGTTTCGCTTGAACTTCAGGATCTTGACGATCACGTGTTTCTAGAAGCACTTTCAGTTCTTCGTAGATGCGTGAGATGTCGTTGAAACGTAAAGCTGTCTCTTCTGGGTCTGGACCGTTATCCGTTTCTTCCTCTTCGTCCGAATCGGAATCATCGTCGTCGTCATCGTTTGGCGTGTCGTCTTCGATAATTTCTTCAGGAGCAGAGTCTTCAAAAACAGGTTCTTCACCGTCGCCATCAATAAAGCCGCTGAAGATATCGCTCAAACGGCCTTCTTCTTCAATGACTTTTGCGTAGGTGTCGAGTAGCACATCGACCGCACCAGGGAAGTAAGAAACAGCGGCCATAACTTCTCGCGTACCTTCTTCGATACGTTTAGCAATGGCGATTTCGCCAGCACGAGTTAGCAGCTCTACAGTACCCATTTCACGCATGTACATGCGAACAGGGTCAGTGGTGCGAGTAACATCGCCTTCTACCGCGGCTAGGGCTGCGGCCGCTTCTTCGGCGGCAGCTTCGTCAGTAGAATCGCCTTCTTCCATAAGAAGGCTATCTTTATCAGGAGCAATCTCAGAAACCGTGATGCCCATGTCGTTGATCATGGCAATGATTTCTTCTACTTGCTCTGGGTCAGAAAGGTCATCAGGGAGGTGGTCATTGACTTCGGCAAAAGTTAGGTAACCTTGTTCTTTACCTTTGGCGATCAGCTCTTTGAGACGTGACTGTTGAGTGTCTGGCATTCGACAACCTATCGTTAGAAATTTGTTTGGGATTTTGCAAGCAGCGGATTATACCAAAATCAATCACTTTTATCTAGAAAATCGTCGTTTCTAAGGGCAATTTTAAAGAAAAATTAAGATTTTTTTCGACGGAGTATATCCATCAAATCACGTAACTCTTGCTTACTACTATTATCCTTTATGGATTCGTTACCCTTGTTTTTCAAGCGCTCAATACTAGTATTTAAGCCAAGATTTTTTTCCAGGGCCGATATCATGTCAGCCACTTCTTGTTGAGCGTTGCTGATTTTTTGCTTTGTCGCTGCATCTTGATGATTTAAAAGACTAAATATTGCCGCTAGGGTCATGCTGTCCTGTAGTTCAGTTAATAAATGGCCCACATTTTTTTTAGGATATTTATGGAAAAAGCGCCAGATTTTGCAGAATATTTGTAAATCTTCCTCGCTTCGATTGATCAGCGGGTCTGGTACATCCACTTGTGTTGCAATGTGAGGGTGCAGCAATAAGCAAAGGCTGGCTTGTTTAATGCGGCTCAAACTTGATGGCGCGGGTGGAAAGTTGGCAGGTGAATCTTGGTTGTTTTTAAAGCGCCCCTTATTGCCAAATTTTGAGCCTTTTTTACCTGAGTTGGGCGCTTGCTGCTGACCGCTATAGGCATCCTGTGGGATATCTAGCGGTTGGTATGAATCGTCATACTCTTCATAACCCATACTAGGCGGCAAGTGATCATCATAGCCTCCTTGTGGGGTCGAATCCTGACCATGAGCATTCGCTTGAGGCTCGTAGTTGCTTTGACGAACCGTTTTGATGCTGGTGTTGCCAAGGGTGTCGCTGTCGATACCAGATTGTTCGCTGAGTTGGCGAATGAGCACAGAGCGAAATGTCAGTTCTTTCGGCATCTGCTGAATCATCGCCATAGCGTTGCGGGCAAATTGTGCTTCGCCTTCTTCGTCGCCAAGAGTGACTTGGCTGCGCGCGTGGTCAAACAGCACATGGGAGAGTGAATGGGCATCTTCAAGGCGATGATTAAAGGCGTCTTCGCCTTCACTGCGTACTAAGGAGTCCGGGTCTTCTCCATCGGGGAGGAATAAAAAACGAATTTGTTTTTCATCTTGCATGACCGGCAAGGCCGCTTCCAAACCACGAATAGCGGCAGCACGACCTGCTTTATCTCCGTCGAAACACAAGACTACCTTGCTTACCAACTTGAAGAGTTTGCGAATGTGTTGGCTGTTCACTGAGGTGCCAAGGGTGGCCACGGCATTGGTGATGCCGTGTTGAGCGAGCACAATCACATCCATGTAGCCTTCTACTACAAGAATTTGATCGAGCACCTTAGTATTTTGTTTAGCTTCAAATAACCCGTATAGCTCCTGACTTTTCTGAAACACAGGGGTTTCTGGGGAGTTCAGGTATTTGGGTTTTTCATCTCCGAAGGCTCGACCGCCAAAGGCTATCACTCGGCCTCGACTGTCGCGGATCGGGAAGATGATTCGGTCTCGAAAGCGGTCGTAGTAATGTCCCGGTTGATCTTTCTTTTCAATCAACATGCCGCCACGTAGCAGTTGCTCTTGGCTTTCGGCGCGGGTGCCGACTTTTTTGAGCAGGTTGTCCCAGCCCGGAGGCGCAAACCCTAACCCAAATACTTTCGCAATTTGTCCAGAAAGTCCCCTGTCTTTTGAAAGGTAATCTGTCGCTTTGATTTTGTGAGGGCTTTGGGTGAGTTGTTGTTGGTAAAACTGTGCGCTTTCGGAAAGTCTTTTCAGTAACTCGGCATTTTGTTCATAACGGTCTGGGGCGCCTTGTTCTTTAGGAACCTCCATGCCGGCATCTTTGGCGAGGGTTTCGATCGCGTCGACAAAGTCTAAATGGTCGTGCTCCATGACAAAGGAAATGGCATTACCACCGGCTCCGCAACCAAAGCAGTAGTAAAACTGCTTGTTAGGATTAAGGCTGAACGATGGGCTTTTTTCATTGTGAAATGGGCATAGAGCACTGTAGTTTTGGCCGGTTTTTTTTAAGCTGATGCGGGACGCAACCACGTCGGTGATATCTGTGCGAGCTAATAGCTCATCGATAAATTGATCGGGTATGCGTCCTGCCATAGTCTTAGCCTAATTGTGCTTTAACTTGCTTACTGATTTGCGCCATGTCGGCACGGCCTTGTACTTGAGGCTTAACAATGGCCATTACAGCGCCCATTTGTTGCATAGAGCTAGCGCCAGTTTCTGCGATAGCGGCTTTGACGATAGCAGCAACTTCATCATCCGTTAAGGGGGTTGGTAGGAATTCACTGATAATGGCCATTTCTTCTTGCTCTACTTTGGCAAGATCTTCACGACCACCGTCTAGGAATTGCTGGTTGGAGTCTTTACGCTGCTTGTTCATTTTGTCTAGGATGGCCAATACGCGAGCATCGTCTAATTCAATGCGCTCGTCGACTTCAACTTTTTTACATTCGGATAAGATGGTACGAATGACGGTAACACGTTGTTTTTCTTTCGCGCGCATAGCGACTTTAAGGGTATCGGAAATGTGCTTTTTAAGTGCTGACATGGGATCCTCTCTAAAATTAAAAGCAAAAAAAACGGCTAGTTTCATTAACTAGCCGTTTTTATAAGCCTAAAAGTGTTGTACGTCTAGGCTAACATTTGTTTTCTAGTAAAATGCCAAACGGCAGATTGGCCTAGTACAAACGTTGGAATTTTTTCTGCTCACGAGAAACTTTCTTAGCGTGACGTTTAACAGCAGCGGCTGCAGCACGTTTGCGAAGAGTTGTTGGTTTTTCGTAGCATTCACGACGACGAACTTCAGCCAAAACGCCTGCTTTTTCACAAGAGCGCTTGAAGCGACGTAGAGCGATGTCAAATGGTTCGTTATCTTTTACTTTAACTGCTGGCATGTAAATTACCTTTCAAATAATGTTTTAAATTTAAGTGTTCACAAAACGGCGTGAATCATACCCGTATTTACAGGGCTTTCAAAGCGCGCTTTGGTTGAACAGGATGAGATCCATCGGATCATTTTTCTTACCCTGAACAGACTAGATCGCGTCTGTAATGGTTTACTCTTTTTTAAAGGGTGTCTGCCTTCCTAATTGCTTTCTTGCAACTTGGTGCAAACTCGAAAAATCACCTGCCTTTTAATTTAAACATTGAAAACGCGCGCATTATAAAGTGTTTTCATTCAGCTGTCTAACTTTATACCAAAGCAAGTCTGCAATGCTGGATCTGAATGGGGTACAATGCCGACAAATTACGTTAAGAGATGAATGCTATGAAAGTCTTGGGGTTAGAAACGTCTTGTGATGAGACGGGGATTGCTATTTACGATACCGAAAATGGCTTATTAGCACACACAATTTATTCTCAAATCGCCCAGCATGCAGAGTATGGTGGTGTGGTTCCAGAATTGGCCTCCCGTGACCATGTGCGAAAAACCTTGCCATTAATCGATGAAGTTCTAGCGCAAGCAGGCATTGGCAAACAAGAATTGGATGCCATCGCTTACACAAGTGGTCCAGGTTTGGTAGGGGCCCTCATGGCAGGTGCGACGATTGGTCGTTCATTGGCTCATGCATTGGATATTCCTGCCTTAGGTGTGCACCACATGGAAGGGCACTTGTTGGCACCAATGTTGGAAGAAACCCAACCTGAAATGCCGTTTGTAGCACTGTTGGTATCAGGTGGTCACACACAATTGGTACGTGTAGATGGTATTGGTGAATACCGTTTATTGGGCCAGTCTCTTGACGATGCCGCAGGGGAGGCGTTTGATAAAGCTGCCAAAATGATTGGCTTACCCTATCCTGGCGGGCCGCAAATTGCAGCCTTGGCGAAATCAGGGAACCCCAAGTCTGGATTGAAATTCCCTCGTCCTATGACCGACAGACCCGGGCTCGATTTTAGTTTTAGTGGTTTAAAAACAGCTTTTCTAACAGCCGTTCATGAAGCGTTAGATGAAGAGCGTTGTGATGAGCAGTTTAAAGCGGATGCGGCGCTGGCGTTTCAATCTGCTGTGGTGGATACCCTAGTGATTAAATGCCGCCGAGCGTTAGAAAGTGAAGGCTTGAAGCAGTTGATCATTGCCGGTGGGGTAAGCGCCAACCAGCATTTGCGTGAGCAACTGGAAAGCCAGTTGAAGAAAATCAAAGCCAGCGTCTTTTATGCGAGGCCGGAGTTTTGCACTGACAATGGTGCCATGATCGCTTATGCCGGGGCGCAACGTCTGGTAAATGGGCAGTCTTCGGATTTGAGTTTAACCATTAAGGCCCGTTGGCCTTTAGCGGATTTGCCTGCCATCAAGGAAGCCTAATGCAAGATATCGTATTTATAGAAGGGCTGACGGCCCAAGCTGTGATTGGTGTATATGACTGGGAAAAAGAGATCCAACAAGAGTTGGTGTTTGACCTAGAAATGAGCCATGACAATCGTTTGCCGGCGGGGACGGATGATTTGTCTCTTACGTTGGATTATGAAGCCATTTCAAATTACATCTTAAACTTTTGTGCCACAGAGCAATTTGAGCTGATTGAAACCCTAGCGGAAGTCTTGGTAGCTAAGTTAATCGCGGCCTTTTCGTTAACCGAGGTGACCCTAACCTTGCGTAAGCCTGGCGCTGTTCCCGCTGCACAGGCGGTTGGCGTTAAGATTCGTCGCTTTGCGGAACAATAAAGGCACTGTCCATCTTACTGAGGGCTTGGACTCTAGCTTCTTTTAGGGCTTGACCAAGTTCGGCACCACTAAAACCTTGTTTGATTAGATTAGCAGGTGAAACACTGGCCGCCTGCTGTCTCAGGGCAAGCCAATCTTGTGGCTCTGTTTGGGTTAGGGCGCTGAGTACTTGGATGAGTCGTTCGTACGGTTGCGGTTTCTTAACGGCGCTGACCGACATAATCCAACTTTCCCATTGCTGTGCAGTCATCTGGGTACTGCATTGATGCATGAATTGACTGACTTGCTCAGCGAGTAATTTAAACTGATTAGGCACCCGCAAGGATTGCTGTAAAGCTTGTAGCTCAAGAACTGGGGTGCGGTGGCAAGTGATGGCCCAGCGTTGTTGGGGAGTTAAATCGCCTTGGCTTAATAATGTCGTGTAGCTTTGCTCGCACCATACCAATTCCGAGAAGATACTTTCTAGTGCGCCAGCTTCTTCTAAGACAGAAAAATATTGGCCGCTATGCGAGGTGCACAGGGCTTTTTCTGTTTCTTTCCAAACACGTTCTGCACTTAATGTTTTCAATTCGCCTGATTGGCTAATGGTGCGCATGAGCTTTAATGTGTCTGGGGCTACTGTAAAACCAAAATCATGGAAACGTGCCGCAAAGCGTGCCGCTCGTAACACTCTAAGAGGGTCTTCTGTAAAAGCCTGCGAGACGTGTCGCAAGATTCGATCATTGAGGTCTTGTTGGCCATTGAAGGGGTCAATTAATTCGCCATTCTCACTCTGAGCGATAGCATTGATGGTCAGGTCCCTTCGCTCTAAGTCCTCTTCAAGGCTAATATCCGGTGAAAAATCACAGATAAAGCCTGTATAACCCACCCCTTGCTTTTTCTCTTTGCGAGCCAAAGCGTACTCTTCTTTGCTTTGAGGGTGTAAAAAAACCGGGAATTGTTTGCCTACTTGTTGATAGCCTTGTTGTTCGAGTTGTTCGGGGGTGGCGCCTGTCACCACCCAATCTCTGTCGATGACCTGTAGCCCGAGCAATTCATCCCGTACTGCACCACCAACAAGATAGGTCTGATAACTCGTCATTTTGGCTTAAATGCTCATGTCACACTGTTCTGGGAACATGGCGCTCCACTGACTAAAGCCACCATTGAGTGAGTAGACTTCTTGAAAGCCTTGAGCGGCAAGATACTCAGCTGCACCTTTACTGCTGTTGCCGTGGTAGCAGCATACAATCACAGGCTTGGATTTGTCTGTTTGTTCAATAAAAGCCGGCACATTGTCATTGTTCAGGTTAATAGCATTTGCCATATGGCTGGTTTGAAAGCTCGTTTGGTCACGTATGTCGACAATCGTGGCATCGTTTTCAATGATTGGGAGGGCATCGGCAATATCGATACAGGTATAAGTCATGAATTCTTCCAGTTTGTTGAACAAGGTGTACTAAATTTTTGTTGGTCTTCTAGGCGTAAAGCGGTCAAGCTGCCTCCCCAGACGCAACCTGTGTCTAGGGCGTGAATGTTTTCTTTATTGGCCATACCTTCCAGTGCGGCCCAATGACCAAAAACCACCTGGCAATTTTGAGGCAGCTGCAGCGGGTAGTCAAACCAAGGGGCGTAATTCTGTTTGGCGCTGGTCGGTGACTCCTTGGATTTGAGGTCTAGAACGCTGTCTGCATCGCAAAAACGCATGCGTGTTAAATAGTTGGTAATGCATCGTAAGCGGTCCATGCCCACCAGTTTGTCATTCCACTTAGCTGGCTTGTTGCCATACATGGTAGCAAAGTAGCTGTGAAAGTCTTCGCCACGCAATTGTTCTTCCACTTCTTGAGCGAAACCAAGGGTCTGTTCAAGTGTCCAGCACGGAGGGACGCCTGCGTGGGTCATGATGGTGTTGAAAGACGCATCATAATGACAAAGAGGTCGCTGCCTTAACCATTCGATTAGATCGTCTCTGTCGCTGGCCGTGAGTATTTCGGATAAGGTGTCATTACGCTTTAAATTACTATGACCATAAGCGACGGCCAATAGGTGTAGATCATGGTTACCCAAGATCGCCACTGCGCCGTCCCCTAAGGACTTGATAAAACGTAGGGTCTCTAAGGATTCTGGCCCGCGGTTAATGAGGTCTCCCGCGAACCAAAGTGTGTCGGACTCGGCCTTGTATTGAATGCTCTCTAATAACTCGAACAGAGGGGTTAAGCATCCTTGTAGGTCGCCTATAACATAGGTAGCCATTTAATCCTCAGTGTATTTGGTTAGGTGCGCAAAGTGTAAAAGGTTCTATAGGCGCTTCAAATAACGTGCCATCATCGGCTTGGAATTGATAACTGCCCTGCATGACCCCAACCGCGGTTTCAAGAACCGTACCACTGGTATAGTGGAAGGAAGCCCCAGACTCCAGATGTGGAAATTCGCCCACCACACCGTCGCCTTTGACTTCTTGGACCCGTTGGTCGCCATTGGTAATGATCCAATGACGGGTTTTTAATTGTGCGGTTTCAGTCCCACAATTGGTGATGGAAATATGGTAAGCAAAAACATAACGTGATTCTTCCGGTGTTGACTGATGGGCAAGATATTCTGTCCTAACCGACACAACTATGTCGTATTTTTGCATCTAACTTTCCTTCTGTATTACATAGTTTGTAATGTTAACAAAGTCTTCAACATCCAGTCTTTCAGGGCGCAAGCTTGGGTCAATATTGAGGTTTTCAAAGTCGTCATTGTCCAGCACCCCTTTGTAGTTATTACGCAAGGTTTTGCGGCGCTGGTGGAAGCCAATTCGAACCATATCTTCTAGCTTCTTAATGTCCGCAACCTGATAGGGCATGGTTCTGTGAGGGGTCATACGCACGATGGCGGAATCAACTTTTGGCGCTGGGTCAAACGACTCAGGGCCCACGATAAAGAGAGATTCTACTGAACAATAGTATTGTGCCATCACACTAAGACGACCATATAGGCTGTCCCCTGGGCGTGCAGCAAGACGATCCACTACTTCTTTTTGCAGCATAAAGTGCATGTCTTCAATGACTTCTGCTTGGCTGAGTAAGTGAAAAATAAGCGGCGTAGAAATATTGTAAGGCAGGTTGCCGACCACACGAATAGCTTGATCATCAGTGGCTAGTGAGGCGAAATCAAACTTCATGGCATCCGCTTCGTGAACGGTGAGGTCTGGATAGCGGAATAGGTTTACCTTGAGAATAGGGATTAGGTCGCGATCAAGCTCGACCACATCCATACGTTCTGTGACGCTAATGATGCCTTCTGTTAAAGCCCCTTTACCTGGGCCGATTTCAACGATGCGCTGGCCTTTTTTGGGGCCGATGCAGGCAACAATACGTCGAATGATGCCATGGTCATGGAGGAAGTTTTGGCCGAATCTTTTACGGGCCTTGTGTGCTTGTGGTCTACTCATTAAAGATGTTTTTTCGCGTTATTGGCCATATTGATGGCGTGTTGGATAGCCACTTTTAGGCTGCCGTTATTTGCTTTGCCTGTGCCTGCTAAATCCATAGCAGTGCCGTGGTCGACGGATGTTCGAATCATAGGTAAACCAAGGGTGATATTCACCGCGTTACCAAATCCAGAGTATTTTAACACAGGTAAGCCTTGATCGTGATACATCGCCAAGGCGCAGTCTGCATTATCTAAATATTTTGGAGTGAACAGGGTGTCAGCAGGGAGCGGGCCGATAAGGTTAATGCCTTCTTGGCGTAATGCTTCCAAGGTTGGCGTGATGACTTCAATCTCTTCTTTCCCTAGGTGGCCGTCTTCGCCGGCGTGGGGGTTGAGTCCGCACACCAAAATTCTAGGCTGAGCGATGGCAAATTTATTGATTAAATCTTGATTAAGGGCTCTTACTACGCGGCTGATAGTGTCTGGGGTAATCGCAGCAGAAATGTCTTTTAGTGGTAGGTGAGTGGTTACTAAGGCTACTTTCATGGCTTCAGTGGCCAGCATCATGACCACGTGTGGAGATCGGCTCAATGCCTGAAAAAACTCCGTGTGCCCAGAGAAATGAACGCCAGTTTCACAAAGAATGCCTTTGTGTACAGGCGGTGTCACTATGGCGTCAAAGTCTTTACTAATGCAGCCTTCGCCTGCTTGCTTTAGGGTTTCCAAAACATAGCCAGCATTACGAACATCCAGTACTCCCGGTTGACATGATTGGGAGAGTGCTATGGGTAATACTTGGATTTCCCCTTGTTTATGAGGGCTTACCTGTTGTGCATTGTCGACTTCACTGATCTGTACTGAATAGCCCAAGCAATCGGCGCGTTGTGCCAGTAAATTTGGATCGGCTAATACTACTAAGCGAGCAGGAAAGTTTTGCTCGCTTAGTGCACTGAGAATAATATCCGGACCAATACCCGCAGGTTCACCTGAGGTAATGGCCACTAGAGGCAGGCTAGAAGAGTGGTCCGGTGTCATCTTTAAAGCTATTCCTTCAAGTCGATAAAGGCATCGGCACGTAACTCTTCTAACCAGTTACTTAGCACTATGTCTTGTTTTTGCGCTGTTAATGCTTGTCTTGCATTGGCACGTTTAACTTGATCACTTACGTCTTCGTCGCGACGGCCATCTACTTCTAGAATGTGCCAGCCAAACTGGGTTTTGAAAGGCTGACTGACGCTGCCAATGGCAGTCTCGTTCATCACGTTTTCAAAGGTCGGAATCATGGTGCCTGGTGTTACCCAGCCTAGATCACCACCTTGTAGGGTTGAGCCTTGGTCTTCACTGTATTCTTTTGCCAAGGTCGCAAAGTCCGCGCCTTCTTTTAAGTCGGCGTAAAGCTTATCGGCTAAGGCTTTGGTTTGAGTGTCATTGCGAATTTCATTTGGACGAACCAAAATATGGCGGGTTTTGGTTTGCTTTTGCAAGGTAGTGTTCGGCGAGCGCTTTTCCATTACCCAAAGTAAATGGAAGCCTGCATTACTGCGCAATGGCCCAATAAGTTGACCGCTTTCTTGCTCAAGAGCACGTACAAACAGAGGTGGTAATTGGCTCAATGGACGCCAGCCAAGATCCCCTCCTTGAATGGCAAACTGGCCTTCAGAAGATGCGATTGCTTGATCAATGAAATCACTCTCGGTGGTGATTTTCTGAGCAATTTCTTTAATTTTTAGCTCGGCTTTCACCGGGTCTGTGGCACGAATAATAATGTGGCGTAAACGAACCTGATCTTTTTCTTTACTGATGCTGGTGGTTGAGCTCAAGTAGTCATCAATTTCCTGCTCAGAGATCACGATACGTCTTTTGATTATTTCTTTTTTGATACTATTGATCAGGATTTCCTGTTCAATTTGATCTCGATAGCGGCTGTAATTAATGCCTTGCTGACTAAGCACTTGTCTTAAACCTTGTAGATCCATTTTTAGGTTTTGTGCGACCCCAAGAATGGCTTTGTCTACTTCTGAGCTAGAAGGGCGCATGCCAATTTTTTTAGCATAATTGGCTTGCAAAGCTTCATCTATCATTTGATTAAGGATTTGACGGCGAATGTTGTCCGTCATTTGCCCACCGGGAATACGCTCCTTAATCACTTGAAAACGTGTGTTAATGTCGCTGTCTAAAATTGCTTTTGAATCAATGATGGCAACAATGCCATCAATTTTAGTTTGTTCAGCGTGAGCGGCGTAAAACGGTACGCACATAAGTAAAATGGCGGTATAAAAAGAAAACAACTTCATGGTTAGTATCCAACTTGTCCTTCGTTCCAGTAGTCATCAGCAATGCTGGCTTCGGTATTTTGACTGCCGACTGTGCTTAAACTGCGTAATATAAATTGTAAAAATATACCTCTATCATATTCGTCATCGTCATCAAGCCAATCTTGATAACTTAGAGATACTTTAACACAACAGTTCTCGTATCCTAATCCTCCTACTTCTTTGGTAGTATCTCCTGCAACAAAGTCATAGGTATGTTGAGTAAATACAGACCAATTTCTGGTCAGAGGAAAGATGGTGCTAATGTTCGCTTGATGAGCATCATCATCTGAGTCGGTATTGTCGATGGTATATAAATAGCTGAGGCTTATGTCGATATCCTCTGTAGGCTCTAGCTTTACGACAACCTGAGCGTAACCAGAGTCTTGATTTTCTAAATCATAATTCAAGTTCGCAGTCAGACTATATTTATCCCCATTGTAGCTGGTTGAAGTGAGTATATCGCTATAAGAGTCACTGTCAGTAGCAGTGCTTTCATCTGTGTCACCACTGATATCAACATACCTGTCAGCTAGATAGAAAACTTGTCCAACTTTAAATGACCATCTTTTTATATTGTTACTATCGTACAAGCTCGATTCGATGCCTAGGGCTAGTTGCTCGGTGTCGCCAATGCGGTCATCACCGGAAAATCTTTCGTGACTGAAAGCTTGGGAGTAGGTCAAAGTCGGCTCACTGGCATCAAAATCAGGGATGTCGTCTTGATCCACATAAGGTGCGTTTAAGTAACTTAAGCGCGGCACCAGCGTTTGTCGCCAAATGCCGTTATTTACATTAACGGCTCTCTCAAACGCGATGCTGGAATCGAAGTAACCACTGGCATGAGTGATTGAGGAGGTGCTGTCCGAGTCAGTGTAACTGTTGATATTGTAATCTCGGTATTGAACTAACACACCTGGGCTGAAGCTGCCCCAAGCATTGCTAAAATCAAACGAAAGGTCTTGGTTAATAACACTACGTTGACCGTCAAAGTCATCTTCGGCTGGATCATAAAAGTCTGTGTATTGGGCCGCTAAAGAGTAATCGATCAGTTCTCCTGCCACTCGGTAAGAGCTCTCAACACGGGGTAGCCAATCGAAAGGTTCGTTATTGGATGAATCGGGAGTAAAGTAACGACGCTGGGTGATTTTACTGCTGAAGTTATCTTTTGAGTAGGCTACGTAAGCACTGCGTTCATAGTCGTCCTTTTCACCGATAGAGGTGGAATTTACTTCCGGATAAAGGTCCGTGGTTGGGTTGTCTTCTAGCGTCACACCAGCGGTTATATTGTCAGTGAACGTGAGTTGTGAGGTGAATTTTTGTAGGGTTTGCTCACCATCGTCGTCGTCATAGAAGCTAGACTGCTCGTAGGTGGTGACATCGTATTCGCCCAGATGACGTAACTCAATATCAAAACCTTCCCCTTTATGTTGCACAAAGTTGGGGGTGAAGGTGGCGTCGTAATTGGGGGCAATGTTCCAATAAACGGGGGCGGAAACACTGAGACCATCATTACCTGAGTAACTGAAGCTTGGAAATAAAAAGCCAGTATGTCGTTGATCATCTATTGGAAAGCGTAACCAAGGTACATAAAAAACAGGGATGTTAGCGATGTGTATACGCACATGTTTTGCCGTACCAAAGCCGGTATTCGGATCAAGTTCGATAGCGCTGCCGTACAGCTTCCAACTCTCTTGAGTGGGTTCACAGCTGGTGTAAAAGCCCTCTTCGATAAACACAACCCCTTGCTCGTTACGAGATAAGGATTGGGAGGCGCCACGTATGCCAGATTGATAACTTAAAAACTGAGCATTATTAAATCGCGTATCTTCTACGCCATTGCTTGAGATATAGCTGCTGTCACTGAGAATAAGCTGATTCGAATTTTGTACACGCACATCACCTTCGGCTTGATAATATTGATCTGGAATGCCGTCTATGGTTTGTGCAGAAAGGGTTGATTCGGGCTGCTGAATCTCAGCGTTTCCTTCTAGATGCACAACGCCTTTATCGTTTCTTTGCATCATGTCGGCCACTAAAGTTGTGTCTGATGTGTCTGTCGCCTGCCAGTTGTTAATGTAAGATCCTCGGCAGTAGCGATTTAAACTTGCTTGTTGTTCAGTGGAAAGCGCTTCGCGAGGCACCCAGCCCCATTGGTTAGCTTGGGCAAGGGGAATGAAGAAAAGACTATGCAAAAATATTGTGCAGGGGCGTAAATACTTGGCCATACAGGGTATACTTGTTAACAATAAATGATTGTCCAAACTGGACTTGTCCCATGAATGGGTCCACGTTAAAGCTAAATGATAATCTAAGCAGGCCCATAGGGGCTACCGATTCTGGAGAAATATCTTTATGTGGAAAATTGTCTGTGCCATTTTGGGTTATATCCTAATGGGGTTTGTGGGTGGCGTGCTCGGGTTCTTTATCGGCAGTTTTATTGACCGATCTCAGTCTGATGGTGGCTTCATCGGTGCTCGCAACCGTGGCAATGTTCGTGCTCAACAGGAAGCTTTCTTTCGCACTTTATTCTTATTAATGGGTCGTTTGGCCAAGTCCGACGGTCAGGTCTCTCAAGCAGAAATTCAATTGGCTCAAGCTGTCATGCAGCGTTTGCGTCTTTCCCCAGCGGCTCAAGAACAAGCCAAAAAATTGTTTAATGAGGGTAAAGCGGACAATTTTGACTATGTGCCCGTACTGAATCATTTTAAAGAAGTGGTGGGGCCGGGTGACTTAACGCGAACCTTACTCGAAATTCTTTTGGTGTCCGCTTATGCGGATGGTCACTTTAGTGTCGAAGAAAAGTCCTTGGTTTCTCAGGTGTGCGCTCATCTTGGGGTGACGGTTGCTGAATTTGAAGCCTTGCATTTGCAAGTTAAGCAACAGGCTCACTTTCGACAAGGCTACCAGTCATCTGGTGATGCCAGCAATTCTACCGACTTGTTGAAATCTGCCTACGATGCTTTGGCTGTGAAGCCAGAAATGAGCGATGCCGAGATCAAGAAAGCTTATCGCAAGTTAATGAGCCAAAATCATCCGGATAAACTAAGTGCGAAAGGCTTGCCAGACGAAATGATTGAATTGGCGAAAGAGCGTACCCAAGAGATTCAATCCGCTTATGAGCTGATTAAAAAGTCTCGTAAATAAAAGCTGAAAGGGCTTAATAAAAGAGCCCTTTAGAAAACGCACTGAGTGTTTTACGCTGGTTTATTTGTGCGGTGTTTTGTTTAAGAAAGCCTCTCACCCTTTGAACCAGCTGTTGTTGGTTGGATTCATTAAGTGTGTCGTTGTTGGACTCTATGGGAAAATAACGACTATTGTTGGTGTTTTGATTCATGGCCTGCTTGCGCCACAGGTTAAAGCTTCCCATGTTTAAGGGTGAGTAATAGTCTAGGACAGGGCTATTTAGGTTTATGAGTCGCTGAGCTATCAGGTATTCCGAGGCTTCTTCAGGGGCCTTAATATCTATCATAACCAGTGCTTGTGCAGCGTTAGGATTGTCAGCTAGAAAATTTAACGCGTAACTTGCTCCAGTTTTTTCCCCTAATAAAACGATACTCTGTGCATTATTTGATTTAGCAAAATCAATGCTGGCTTGAATTCGAGCATTAATAATATCCTGATCCTTTAGGATGAGTTCAGCTGCGTCTTCATTGTCATCGGAGGGCGCTTCACTCGTCACCGCCTGAGCTCTATTGGTGATGTCGGGTAATTCTATGGATAGAGTACACCAGCTATAGTTAGGAAGTTGGTTACGTATGGGGCTGATGGTATGGGGCCAATCTGGGTGTTCATTATCCGCGGGTAGCAAGATAACACAGCCTATGGTGTCACGAGTAATGGCTTTATTGTAAAGCGCCAGGAAGCTGTCATCGCCGGCTTCTAAGGTCTGTATTTGATGGCTCTGTTGCTTGTTGGTGAGTTGCTGAACTAATGCATCAATCCGCGCGGCTTGCGGCATGGGCTGACTATACTCTTCTGCCCCTTGTGTACTGTCGTCGTCTGCCCCAATGCTGGCATTTACACCGAACAGTAAAATCAGGCTAATTAAATAGTGATTGAGCATATTTTTGTTCATAGAGTTCAATACTTCTGATGCATCGCTTGTTAAAATTAATCTTTGTTTTATACCGAATTTTTTATTGTGTCACTGCTGGAGCCAGATATGAATGATTTTTTCATTGCCCCTTCGATCCTTTCCGCTGACTTTGCTCGTTTAGGTGCGGAAGTTGATCAGGTATTAGCAGATGGAGCCGATATTATTCACTTTGACGTGATGGATAACCACTATGTGCCCAACCTAACCATTGGGCCTATGGTATGTAAGGCTTTGCGTAAACACGGTGTGACGGCTGAAATTGATGTGCACCTAATGGTGAAGCCGGTTGATCGTATGATTAGCGACTTTATTGAGGCGGGTGCTTCGTACATAAGCTTCCACCCTGAAGCCAGCGAGCATATTGATCGCTCTCTACAAATGATCCGTGATGGGGGCTGTAAAGCAGGCTTGGTTTTTAACCCAGCAACACCACTACATCATTTAAAACATGTTATGGATAAAGTGGACATGGTGCTATTAATGTCGGTTAACCCAGGCTTTGGTGGCCAGAGCTTTATTCCAAGTACACTCGATAAACTGCGTGAAGCCCGGACTATGATAGATGCCAGCGGTTACAACATTCGTTTGGAAGTTGACGGTGGCGTGAGCGAGAAAAACATTGCTGAAATTGCCGCGGCCGGAGCAGATACTTTTGTTGCGGGCTCTGCCATTTTTGGTAAAGAAGATTACAAGGCCGTGATTGATAGCATGCGTAAAGAGTTGGCGAGTGTGCGACCATGAAGACCCCCAAGTACTTTTTAGAATGGTTTGACGGTTGGCCTGAGTTGGTGTGTTTTGATCTGGATGGCACCTTGATGGATAGCGTGCCAGATATTGCAGGGGCTGTTGATGCCTTCTTAGAGCATTTTGATGCCCCTCTTGCGGGTGAGCAACGAGTGCGAGGCTGGGTTGGATTTGGATCAGCCAAACTGATTGAGCAAGCGATGCAATGGGCTGATTTAGACCCTAAGCATCACGAAGAAGCTTATCGTGTATTCCTTATACATTACCATCAGCACCTTACGGATAACACACGCTTGTACCCAAATGTTAAAGCGATTCTAAAAGCCTGTAAGCACCATAATGTGCCCATGGCATTGATTACCAATAAGCCGAGCGTGTTTGTAAAGCCCATGTTGGATCACTTTGGGCTAACAGAGAGCTTTGCTTGGTTACTGGGTGGTGACACCTTGGAAGAGAAAAAACCTTCTGCTCTGCCTTTGTTGCATTGCAGTGAGACAATTGAGGCGGAGCCAGAAAAGTGTCTGATGATTGGTGATTCGATTACAGACTTTAGAGCGGCCAATCAAGCCGGCTTTAAATGTGCTCTAGTCACCTATGGTTATCATCAGGGTGTTGATCTCGCCAGCTTAGGTGCAGACCTTTTGGTAGATGATTTGGCTGAACTGTTACTCTAGGTTGTTTGTTAAGTAAAAATGCCAAGCGTTTGTCACTCGTTATAAGTGACCGCTTGGCATTTTTTATGCCGCTTACTTATGAAGCCTTATTGGGGCCTTCTGGCATGGCATCCGCTAAATGAATGGTTTGCGTTGGGAAGGCCACTTCAGCACCATGGGAAGCAATAATTTCCATGATCTTAAAGAGAACGTCTTGTTTAATGTTATGAAAGGTTCGCCAGTCCGTCGTCTTGGTAAAGGTATAAATAAAGAAGTCCAAGGAAGAGGGGCCAAACTGATCGAAGTTCACCATGTAGATCTGTTCCGTATCTAGATCTGGGTGATTGGCTATCATGGACTTCACATCAGCAATGATCTCTGGCAATTTTTTAAAGTCATCGTAACGCACACCTATGGTTTCTTTGATGCGTCGATGAGACATACGAGAAGGGTTTTCGACCGATATCAGAGAAAAGGTGGAGTTCGGAATGTATAGGGGGCGTTTGTTGAAAGTACGTAAGCGAGTTTGGCGCCAACCAATGTGCTCAACCGTCCCTTCAATGTCTTGATCTGGAGAGCGTACCCAATCACCGATAGCAAAAGGTCTGTCTAGATAAATCATCAAGCCGCCAAAAAAGTTAGCCAGCAAGTCTTTAGCGGCGAAGCCGACAGCGATGCCC
Organism: Marinomonas dokdonensis; assembly: GCF_052747885.1. NCBI lineage: Bacteria > Pseudomonadati > Pseudomonadota > Gammaproteobacteria > Oceanospirillales > Oceanospirillaceae > Marinomonas > Marinomonas dokdonensis. Next base: position 625,286 of record NZ_JBRAND010000001.1, on the reverse strand, counting down.
CCGATACCACCAAAAGCCAGTACCCCAGATATGCTGTAGCCTAGGCTCTGTAAAATCACTAAAGCAGAAGTGATGATAATAGAGGCTCTTAGCAATTTGCTGATCGCGCTGGCGGTGGTGTAGTCCACCTTATTCGCTACCTTTTCAGAACTGGTTAACGCTTTTTCGGCCCCAGAGATACAGCGTAATACAAACCAAGTGAGAATGATGATGACACCGATTTCTCGGGCATTACTAATCAGTGTCGAAAACCCTGGGTCCAGCTCAGATTCGGAAATTTCAGCCGCAACACTTAAACCCACCAACCAAATGAAGGCCCCCAGTGGCTTTTTAGCAGCATAAATAAGTACGTTATCCCAAGGGGTCTTAGTGCGCTCAAGTTGTTTGTCTAGGCGAGCAAGCATATGAGTGGCGATAAAGTTTACGACTAGGGTGATGGATACCACTAAAAATACGCGCACTATCCAGTGCATTTCGGTATCGCCCAAGCCTATGTAATATTCTACGGTTTCCCAATTCATCAAACTGTCTCTATTTTAGTGCAAGAAAAATACTTGCCTCTATCTGTTGGGATGTTATAGCAAAAATAAAGTGCCTAGCCCGAGGAAGGCCACGAAACCTGCAATATCTGTCACTGTGGTAAGAATCACGGAGCCTGAAAGGGCAGGGTCGATTTTTAGTTTGTCCAACAATACCGGGATTAGAACCCCCGATAACGCCGCCATTAAAATGTTGAGGATAATGGCGCAGGCGATCACCACTCCTAGCATTGGGTTTTGGAACCACCATAGGGTGATGGCGCCAATCACCAGTGCCCAAAGCACACCGTTTAATACGCCGACTTTTAATTCTTTAGAGAGCAAGGATTTTAAGTTACTGCGGGTAATTTGGCCTAATGCTAAGCCTCGCACAATAAGTGTGAGGGTTTGGCTACCCGCTATGCCACCCATGGAGGCAACAACAGGCATAAGTACCGCGAGGGCTACCACCTGCTGTAAGGTAGCCTCAAAAATACCAATAAAAGCGGAGGCAAGGAATGCCGTTAACAGGTTGATACCCAGCCAAATACCGCGAGTAGCGGCACTTCGAGGTACTGGAGCAAAAAGGTCCGATTCTTCATTCAAACCGGCGGTAGACATTTGCTGGGCTTCATTTTCTAAACGCCAGGTTTCCATGGCAAGGCCCGCATGAAATCGGCCCAATAAAATATGGTTGTCGTCCACGACTGGAATTGCACATAAGCTAGAGCGCTCCAGTTGTTCAGAAGCCTTAGTAAGTTCTGCACTGGCTAAAATAAAGGGGCATTCTTCGTCAATTAAACTGGAAACCGGATCGTGTCCTTGGGCTTTAAAAAGCTGGTCGAACTTAACGCAGCCTACCCAACGGCCAGTGCGATTGACCAAATAAATCATATCCGTGTAGCTAGGTGTGTGCTTTTTCAATAGTCTTAATGCTTCGGAGGCGCGAATAGATTGGGAGGCAATCAACAGGTCGTGATCGATCCAGCGACCGACAATGTCGTCATCGTAAACCACACCTTGTTGGTAGTATTCACGCTGCTTGTTATCCATCTGGTTGAGAGCAATATCCACTAACCTATCTGGCAAAGAATCTGCCATTTCCAATAGGTCTTCTGCGTCCACATCCGAAAACAGGGCTTCGATCTCAACATCATCTAGCTCTTTTAAAAGTAGCTGACGAGATTCCCCGCGCATTTCGACTAATATGTCTAAACGATTGGCGGTTTTAATGCTTTCCCAAGCCTGTTTACGCTGGGCAAGAGGGAGGGATTCAAGTGCTAAGGCAACATCGTCTGGACTCAGATCAGACATAGCCTGTCTAACCGCTTCGGTAGAGTGTTCTTCTTGAATTAACGTTTCGATTAAGTCCGCGATTTGGCTTTGCACAGGAAGTCCTTAAAACACTATGTTGAAAATGCAAGATACCATGGAAACCCCTTTCGCTGTATAGCTATTGTGGTGAAATTAAGGTCTTGTTTTGTCAGTAAATGTAGGAAGATAATGAAAACCCTAGTGGGTGCTCTTGAATTATTCTAATCCAGCCAAGTAGAAGACAGTCGCAGCGCTAAAGTGTAGAATCTCTGGTCATTAAAAAGGTTGTTTGATGGGTGAGTTTAATGCCTTAACAGCCAGCTTCAAACAGTTTAGGTCTAGCGTTTAACATGTTGTTACTGATCGATAATTATGACTCTTTTACTTATAACCTAGTGCAGTATTTTCGTGAACTAGGTGCCGAAGTAGAAGTGTACCGCAACGACGAGATTAGTCTTGCGGATATAGAGCATCTTGCACCCAGTCATTTAGTGATCTCCCCCGGGCCTTGTACTCCTAATGAAGCGGGCATCTCTATGGCGGCGATCAAGGCTTTTGCAGGACGTATTCCTATTTTAGGTATTTGCTTAGGTCATCAAAGTCTTGCTCAAGTCTTTGGTGGCGAGGTGATTCGTGCTAAAAATGTCATGCATGGGAAAACCTCTTTGATCCATCATAAAGAAACAGGGGTTTTTACGGGGATTGTTAACCCGCAAACCGCGACGCGTTATCATTCGTTAGTGGTTTCCCAAGAAAATTTACCCGATTGCTTAGAAGTCACAGCATGGACTTACAATGAAGCTGGGGAAAAGGATGAAATTATGGGGTTGCGACACAAAACCTTGTCTGTTGAAGGTGTGCAGTTTCATCCAGAATCGATTTTAACTGAGGCAGGCCATGCCTTATTAGCGAATTTTTTGACACGGTAGGAGATGTGGGTGGATATCCAAAAAGCAATTGCCAGCGTTGTAGAGGGCAAGGATTTAAGCAGCGCTGAAATGCGTGTCGTGATGAACGATATAATGACAGGAAAGACCACGCCCGCTCAGATTGGTGGTTTTTTGATTGGCCTTAGAATGAAAGGCGAAAGTGTCGATGAAATTATTGCCGCAGCTCAGGTAATGCGAGAACTTTCTAGTAAAGTTGAGGTGCCTTTTGAGCATGTTGTCGACACCTGTGGTACCGGTGGTGATGGCGGCAACCTATTTAATGTTTCAACAGCGTCTGCGTTTGTTGTTGCCGCAGCGGGCGGTAAGGTTGCCAAGCACGGTGGTCGCTCTGTCTCTTCTAAATCGGGTAGTGCGGATGTGCTTGAGCAAGCTGGTATCTATCTTGGTCTAGAGGCTGAACAAGTAAGCCGTTGTGTGGATGAAATTGGTTTGGGCTTTATGTTTGCACCAAATCATCACTCCGCCATGAAGTACGCGGTAGGCCCAAGAAAAGAGATGGCTACGCGAACCCTATTCAATTTGTTAGGGCCGCTAACAAATCCTGCTAATGCCAAAAGTCAGGTTATGGGAGTATTCGATAAAAAATGGTTACGCCCAATTGCTGAAGTATTAAAAGCTTTAGGCAGTGAGCATGTGATGGTGGTTCATTCTCAAGACGGTTTAGACGAGATCAGTCTGGCCGCTGCTACGGATGTGGCCGAGTTAAAAAATGGCGAGATTCGTGAATATCAAATATCTCCTGAAGACTTTGGTATACCAACTCAAAGTGTAGCGCCACTTCAAGCCCAAGATGCTGAGCAGAGTTTAGCCTTGATCAAGAGTGCCTTAGAAGGCAAAGGGGAAGTTAACCCTGCTCGCGATATTGTTGCTCTTAATGCAGGGGCTGCGATTTATGTGTGTGGTGTCGCGGATAGTTTGGCGGAAGGTGTGACCATTGCTGAAGATGTGATCGGTAGTGGCATGGCAAAAATTAAGATGTCCGAATTGGCGAGTTTTACTCGTTGTTTTATGGATAACGAATCCTTGTAGCGGATAGGAGCAATAGCTTAATGCAAGTTGAAACACCTACAATTTTAAAGAAAATTGTTGCTCGAAAATACGAAGAAATTGCTGAGCGCAAAGGGCATTCCCCTAATGAAAGCCTTGAGTTGGCAGCTTCTGTGGCGAATGTACATAATGCGCCTCGTGGTTTTGCTAAAGCCTTAAGAGCTAAGATCGCTCAGCAAGAAGCGGCTGTGATTGCAGAAATAAAAAAAGCTTCTCCTAGTAAAGGAGTGCTACGCGACGCTTTCTTTCCGGCGGATATTGCTAAATCTTATGAGGCGGCTGGGGCGGCGTGTTTGTCTGTTTTGACCGATCGTGACTTTTTCCAAGGTCATGAAGATTATCTCGTGGAAGCTCGCGCGGCATGTCAGTTACCCGTGATACGTAAAGACTTTATTGTCGATGAATATCAGGTGTTAGAAGCCCGCTCTATCGGTGCGGACTGCATTTTGCTGATTGCTGCGTGTCTAAGCGGTGAAAAGCTTCAAGCATTAGATATCATGGCGAGAGATTTGGGGATGGATGTGCTGGTGGAAGTGCATAACCGCCCAGAGCTAGAGTTGGCCTTAGAATATACCCAAACTGAGTTGTTAGGTATTAACAACCGAGATTTGCATAGCTTTGAACTGAGCCTAAATCACACTTTTGAGTTGTTGGACAGTATCCCAGAAGATCGCTTGATTGTTACCGAAAGTGGTATCCATACTCGTGACGATGTGGCGGTTATGAGGGAAAAAGACATCCACACTTTCTTGGTGGGTGAGGCATTTATGCGTGCGGATAACCCGGGCCAAAAATTGGCTGAGTTATTTAAGTAAACAGATTAGGTGAAATAAAATTGATGGAAACAAAAGTAAGTTGGCAAGAAGACGTTCATTTTACGGCTGAAACTGGCTCTGGCTTTAAAGTAGAGATTGATGGTCAGCAACTTGCAGGACCTCGCCCTATGGAGTTGATTCTAGCGGGTCTAGGTGGTTGTACTTCTTATGATGTTGTGGGAATTTTAAAAAAATCTCGCCAAGATGTAGTGTCCTGTGTGGCTGAAATTCAAGCTGACCGTGCGGATGCCGTCCCTGCGGTTTTCACTGAAATTCGTGTGAAATTTGTCGTAACTGGCCGCAAGCTGAAAGAGAGTGTCGTCGCCCGAGCGGTTAAGCTTTCTGCGGAAGAGTATTGCTCTGCTTCTTTGATGCTAGAAAAGGGTGGCGTTAAAATTATTCACAGTTATGAGATTGTTGAAGTGGAATAACCTACACCAGTTTCTGAAGAAGGCTTTCTAAGGTACTTAGGAGGCCTTTTTTTATGTTGGTAGGAATAGACTAAAGAAGCATTTTGAAATGGCGTCCCCGGCAGGAATCGAACCTGCAACCTAGCCTTAGGAGGGCCATGTTATATCCATTTAACTACGGGGACGCGAAGAGGCAATAGTATATAACGATTTGAGTGTTTTGTTGAAGTCTTGCAGCGCTATTTGCTGTCCATCTATATGAAAAAAAAGACTTTTTTGAATTTTGGTGTGTGAGTGCAGGGGGAATTAAGCTCTGCCTAAGGTGTGCTTGCTGCTGACAGGATGAGTAGCGCCTCTGGCGGTATAGACCTTGTTTTTGTTGTTATGACCTTGCAGTAACTCAAATAGACTCTTGTTGCGTTTTTGCAGAGTGTTAAGAATGCGGGCATTGCTATGGTTTTTGGTTTTGCATTCCTGCAGTGCGCTTTCACATTCTTGCATAAGCTGTCGAATGTCATCCAGTGAGTTGTCTTGCTTGGCAAGCCAGGATTTAAATTCTTGTTCAGTAGGGTTTTTGCGATCAACAATATCAAACTTGATCAGCACCTTGATGCGTTTTTCGTTTAACGCATTCATTTCTTCAAGTAGGAGCTTTTTTTGTTCGGCTAGGGATAAGATGATGTCACTGTTTAAGCCACCGAAAGCAACCCTTTCTTCATCAAGAAGATTAGATAGCTCTAGTAGTATCTCTTTACTTCTGATGAAAATAGGGGCAAGTGGCAGCATAAGATTAGGTGCTTAAAGGTCGTGTTGTGAGTACATCGACCTAAAACAAAGAATCCATTGAGGCCATGTTGTTGGCTAATTTTTGCGAATCTATACGATATTCACCTGCCGCGATAGCACGCTTAATTTGCTCAACTTTTTCCATATCAACATCTGGAAGGCTACTGATCTTTGCTTCTTGGCTTTGTAGTGTTTGCGCAGCACCGCTTAGGCGTACTGTATCTTCCGCCATTTTCTCATTGCTGCGGACATTACTTTCTACAGACGTGCCTGACGCACCTTCTTTCGAAGTGCGCTCATTCTTGCCGACACTATTTTGGGTAGATAACCCTGTTAAGTGTATTGCCATTATGTTTCCGCCTTAATTTGTTTTATCTAACAACACTATCGGCTAAGTTAATTAAAACTTTAGAAATATTTAGCTAAAAATAATTTTGCCAATCTAGATGATGTAAAGCTGCTTAATAGTTTACAAGAACCTCGCCACTAGATACAACTTTACCGTAAATAATTCGCCCTGAACTGGCATTTTTGACACGGATTTGTTGTTCTACGACGCCACTTTCTAACGCTATACCATTCATTTTGACTTGAATGCTGCCGCTTCTTGCGACGATTAACACTTGATCGCCTTTTTTGATCAATAAGGGTTGTTTCGTATTGGTGCTCGTAATAAAAGTGTTCGTTCGTATGTTTCGAGACGCAACTAAACCATAAGGTGGGCGCTCAGCGGTAAAGTATTGTCCACGAAGGTCAACCAGATCCACTTCGCCAATACTGGTGTTGGACTGGTTGATGGTGTCCCCTCGCTTAATTGGTGCACTGGTTCTTATTGCGGACACTAGGATTGATTGGGTGGCAGGAACATAGGACTTCCAAACTGGGTTTGAACAACTTATGACATAGTTAGTACGTTTCGCTGCACCTTCTCTTTGGTTGCTGATGCTCACTGTTTCATCTTGACAGGTTGGAAGGTAGTTAAGGGAAGCTAAATTGTTGAGCGCAATTTTGATGCTGGCATTGGGGTAAATTTCGGCCAAGCGTGGAATTTCGACTTCATTAATGAAGCGGTTTAACTGTTCTTCAATTGAAGCGGCAAAAAGTCCACCGATTTGTAAACAAATGAAGGCTATTGTTAGCCTTGCTACTCCCATAATGAATACTCTTTATCTCTAGTTGTGTATTTAATATCAGATAGGGGATAAGATATTAGTAAATTTATAAAAATCACTCTATCATTGGGCATTATCTTTTAACACTGGGTAGTTCCCCTTTTTGCTGTTTACTTAAGATTTGTTGGAGGCATGTATGGCTGGCGTTTTAGATAGTGTAAATCAACGCACTCAGCTGGTTGGAGAAAATCGCCTGGAATTGTTGCTGTTTCGTTTAAACGGTAAGCAAATCTACGGCATTAACGTTTTTAAAGTGAAAGAAGTTCTCCAATGTCCTAAATTGACCACCATGCCTCACAGTAGCCCTGTCGTTCGAGGGGTTGCTCATATCCGTGGTGGTACGATTCCGATTCTTGATCTTGGTCTTGCTACGGGTGCTAGCCCAATTGAAAATATTAGCCAATGCTTCGTTATTATTACTGAGTATAACCGTCGTATACAGGGTTTCTTAGTACGCGGAGTTGAGCGTATTGTAAACATGAACTGGAGTGATATTCAGCCACCGCCAAAAGGCTTGTCCAATGACAACTACTTAACAGCGGTTTGTCAGGTTGACAAAGAAATGGTCGAAATTATCGATGTGGAGCAGATTCTTTCCGAAGTGGCTCCGACTCGTCAGGCTATTTCAGATGGTATTGTCACCGATGATGTGCAGGAAAATGCCAAGCAACATCATATCCTAATCGTAGATGACTCTTCCGTGGCGCGGAAACAGATTAAACGCTGTATGGAGCAAGTTGGCTTTGCTACGACAGTGCTGTGTGACGGTCGAGAGGCTCTTGAGTTCCTGCAAGGTATGGTTGCTGATGGCGCAGATGTTACTAAAGAGTTTTCTATGGTCATTTCTGATATCGAAATGCCAGAAATGGATGGTTATACACTAACCACAGCGATTCGTAATGATAGTCGCTTACAAGATCTATTTATCTTGTTGCATACCTCTCTAAGTGGTGTCTTCAATGAAGCGATGGTTAAAAAGGTAGGAGCGGATGGTTTCCTTGCTAAGTTTCAGCCAGATGAACTGGCAAGACTGGCGATCGAAACTGTTCAAGTGCAAAGTGAGTAATTGATTCGACTTTGTTGAATAACTGTTAGAGCTCAATGCTGAAAATTGAGCCTGAAATATGGAGTGTTAATGCTCAGTAGTGCCAATGCTATTACACCTAATGGTTATGTTAAATTTCGAGATTACTTGCAAAAAGTATGTGGCATTTCGCTAAGTGATAACAAACAATACTTAGTGGCAAGCCGACTAGGCCGCATTTTAGAGCGAGAGAAGTTTGATAAAATTGAGCGCTTAGTTGAAGTGCTTGAAGCGGGCCGTAACCCTAAGCTCAAAGAAGAAGTCATAAACGCCATGACGACTAACGAAACTTTGTGGTTTAGGGACTCCCACCCTTTTGAAATACTCAAAAATAAGTTGCTGCCTGAGCACGCTAACGTCCCTTTAAGAATCTGGTCGGCTGCTTCTTCGACGGGTCAAGAACCATACTCCATTAGTATGGTGGTCGAGGAGTCCAAAACTCATAGCAGTCGCTGTGAAATTGTTGCAACGGATATATGCACCAATATCTTAGCTCACGCTAAGCAAGGGGAATACGATAGTTTAGCCATTGCTCGGGGGTTGGGGTTAGATCTTCAAAATAAATACTTCGATAAAATTGATGATAAAACTTGGAAAATTCGCCCTCAGATCAGTAAGCGTGTGAGCTTTAAACACTTAAACTTAATCGACTCTTTTAGTGCCTTGGGTAAATTTGATATTATCTTTTGTCGTAATGTGCTGATCTATTTCTCAGCTGATTTGAAAATGGATATTATTAAACGCATGCACGCTTGCTTAAAGCCCGGAGGATATTTGTTTCTTGGTGGCGCGGAGGCTTTGAGTGGTCTGTCAGTTTACTTTGAAATTGTCCAGTGTCACCCTGGAATTGTTTATAAAGCGAAAGCTTTGTAATTAGAACTCTTGTTTGTAGGCCCGCTTATGCAAATAAGCGGGCTTTTTTTGTCTAAAAAATCCCCACTTTAAGCTATTCGCTATTGCCGCTTTTTGCCGATCAGGAAAAAGTGAAACATTAAGGTGTTGATTTCGTTGTGTTTTTTATTTGGCATCATTATTGCTTTATGTATGTGAAGTGAATTAATACATGAGGTTAGGATGGCAATTTCGTTCGATAAGGCATTTGCAGGACACGATAAAATGTTGGGTTTTAGAAGTGCTCGTGCTGCCATACTTGCAAATAATATCGCCAATGCCGATACGCCTAATTACAAGGCAAGAGATATCTCTTTTGACGGCATGTTGGCGAATGAGCAAGCGAAATTGAAGTTGTCGGCAACCAGTCAGAACCATTTGTCTGGCGGCTCTAGCGCAACAGAAAGCGGGCTTTTTTATCGTAATCCTAATCAGCCATCTTTGGATGGTAACACTGTGGATATGCAGCGCGAACAAGCTGAATTTGCAGAAAACTCGTTACAGTTTGATACCAGCTTTATGTTTCTCGATCGCAAAATTAGCGGCATGAAAAAAGCGCTGACAGGGAATTAATTTTTATGTCTTTAAGTAATATTTTTGCTATTTCAGGCTCAGCTATGAGCGCCCAGACAGTCCGACTGAATACTGTGGCGAGTAATATGGCAAACGTGGACAGCGTGGCAAGCTCTGCAGATCAAACCTATCGAGCACGTAAGCCTGTGTTTTCACAGATGATGAATGACAATATGAAAAATTATGGTTGGTCGAATGCCACCATAGACGAGAGTGGTGCTGGGGTTGGGGTGAAAGTGGATGCCATTGTGGAGTCCGATGCGCCGTTACAACCTAGATATGAACCAGATCACCCTATGGCAAACGAAGAAGGTTATGTGTTTTACCCAAATGTAAACCCAATGGAAGAGATGGCTGACATGATGTCTGCTTCAAGATCCTTCCAAACTAACGTGGAAATTATGAACTCGGCCAAAAGCATGATGCAAAAAATGTTAACGCTTGGTCAGGTATAGGTGATGTATGGCAAATATATCCGATAGTAATCCTTTAAATGGCTTAATCGCTCAGTACGGCACAGAAGGTGCTAAGGCTAAGGCTGGTATCGAAAAACCAGCGGAAGCGGTCACTGAAGCAGGCCTTGCTGATCAGAATGTGTTCCTAAAGCTCTATATTGAACAGCTTAAAGGGCAGGATCCGACTGCGCCTCAAGACACCAATGATATGGTGGCGCAAATGTCTCAGTTTAGCTCATTAGAGAAACTCACCAGCATTTCTGATCAGTTAGAAAATATGGCCTCGGCACTCACCTCTAATCAAGCGTTAAGCGCTTCAACATTAGTAGGTAAGTCAGTCATGATGGATGGCAGCAAGACTGCTGTGACTGATGCTCAGGATGAGGTGTTATTAAAAACCGTTATTCCTGAAGGCTCACGGTCCGCGACATTGAAGATTTATGATGCTGACAATCAGTTGGTAAGAACCGCCGAACTCACTGGGGCGGAGTATAAATGGAACAGACAAGATGATGAGGGAAATATTTTGCCGTCTGGTGAATACCGTTTTGCCGCTTCATCAATGAATGAGAAAGGTGAAGTGTCGGCAATGACGACGCAGCTACCTACTCGCATTCAAGGCGTCACCATTAATGGTGAAAATGGCACGGTTTTAAACGTGGAAAATCACGGCAAGATCAATCTTACAAATGAATTGGAAATTTTAGGGTAATCGGAGGGTATTATGGGTTTCAATACAGCGCTTTCAGGCATTAAGGCCTCAGCAGACTATTTAAGTGTGACAGGTAATAACATTGCCAACGCCGATACTACAGGTTTCAAAAAGTCACGTATCGAATTTGACGATCTCTACAATACCAGTGTTCTTGGTGCCGGCAGTAACAACAGTATTGGTTCTGGTGTTAGTGTGAGTAAGGTGGCGCAAGAATTTTCTTCCGGTAACCTATCTTATACCGATAACAACTTAGACTTAGCCGTTGATGGTAGTGGTTTCTTTGTATTGGGTGGTAATGTTGCTCAATCTTATACCCGAGCTGGTAACTTCAAGTTGGATGCTGATGGTAACTTGGTGACAAACAATGGCCTTAATGTACAAGGTTATAATGCAGTTGACGGTTTAGTGGGAGGTAATCTTGAAAATCTGGTAGTGCCTACGGATCGAATTTTACCTGAAGCAACATCGCAAATTGATTTGAAAGTGAACCTTGACTCCCAAGGGGATGACGTACCGCCTTACATTAAAGATGATTTTGACCCGACTGACCCGGATACGTTTAATTATACTCAAACGGAAAGTGTGGCCGATGCCAATGGTCAGAACCACATCATCACTTACTATTACGCGAAAAGTGAGTTGCCAAATACCTACCGAGTCTATGCTGCTGTGGATGGCAACATGACAGACGATACGGGTGTGCCTTTCATGCCAGAAATGTACGCAACCTATAATAATGCAGAAGGTGGCACAGACTATAACAATGACGGTGTGACTGAAGCGCCATTCGAACTTTTATATCTGGGTGCTGCTGAACCGACTATTGATGATATTGCAGCGGCCACGAAAACGCCTTTGGCGGTAACGGGTACCCTTAATGGGGTTGCCATTACGAGTGCTTTAGATCCAACTGCGGTTCGTGATTCTAGTACGGTTGCTCGTGAAGCCTTTGACCCATTAGATCCAGCCACCTACAACTACGGCAATACTAAGACCATTTATGACTCCTTGGGTGAATCCCATACCGTTGGTTACTACTTCATTAAGCAGGGTGAGAATAATACTTACGAGCTTCGTGTAACCATGGATGGAGAAGAAACTTATTTGAATCCCTTAGATGGTCAAGAAACGCCATTCTTGGCGGCAGGTACTAATATTGCGTTTGATGCCGCAGGTAATTTTACGGGTGCGTATCGTGGGATCCCTCCTTTTGGTATTGCGGAGCCGGTTACCATCGAACTAACGGGTTTAGACCCGAGTAACCGTTCAGCGATTGCTCCGCTGGACTTTACTGGCTCAACTCAGTTTGCTTTAGACAATACGGACCATTTTGAACAGGATGGTTTTGCTGCTGGTGAACTGCAAGGTGTGTCTTTTGATGAAGATGGTTTCTTGGTTGCCACTTATACTAACCAGCAAACGGCAACACTTGGCCAGTTGGCGCTAGCAACCTTTGATAGTAACGACGGTTTGATGCCGACAGGGCATACCTCTTGGTTAGCTGGCAAGAACTCTGGACCTGCCAATATCGGCCGACCTAATAGTGGTACTCTTGGTAAGATTCAAGGTGGTGCTTTAGAAGAAGCGAACGTTGATTTGACCACGGAATTGGTGGCTTTGATTGAGGCGCAACGTAACTACCAAGCCAACAGTAAGGCTCTTGAGACCGAGAATACAGTGACGCAAACTATTATTAATCTCCGTTAATAAATTTTAATTAACGTCTTTTTAGAGGCCGAAGCAGCTTGTCTGCTTCGGCCTTTTTTCGTGTTTTTTTAAGTTGGTACGATTCTTGATAGATAGTCTGTAATTAGACGATTTATGTGAAGGGGTTTGCCATGGATAAAGCGCTGTATTTGGCCATGAGTGGTGGGGTGCAAACGATGAATGCACAAACTATTCATGCCAATAATTTAGCAAATGTCAGTACTACAGGTTTTAGAGCGGACTTTGAACAAGCCCGCTCCATGCAGGTGTACGGTGAGTCTATGCCAAGCCGCGTCTACGCTATGACGGAAAACCCTGCTACCCGCTATACCACTGGGGACATGATACAGACCGATAGAAATCTCGATATTGCGGTCGCTGGTGAAGGCTTTATTACCGTCTATGATGAACTTGGACAAGAAGCCTATACCCGAGCGGGCGATTTGCAAATCAATGCCGCTGGGCAGTTGGTGACAGGAACAGGTTTGCCAGTAGCAGGGGTTGAAGGGCCTATTTTCTTGCCGCCTGTGGATCGAATTACCATCACCCCTGATGGCTCTATTTCAATCGTACCGCAAGGCGGAGCCGCCAATGAGGTGGCAGTATTAAATCAAATAAAACTGGTTAACCCAGACCCTCAAGACATTCGTAAAAAAGAAGATGGTTTAATCCATGCTAAAGACGGCCAGCCTTTTGAAGCGGATTTAAATGTAAAAGTGGCTTCAGGGTTTCTAGAAGGCAGTAATGTGAATGCAGTAGAAGAAATGACGCACATTATGAACCTTGCTAGACGGTTTGAAATGAACGTGAAAATGATGGATAGCATTCGAGAAAATGCTAATTCATCGGCAAGAATTTTACAGCGTAGTTAAGTGAACGCATCGTAACAACGAATAAAAATGGCTTTAAGAGGCGAATATGAATTCAGCATTATGGGTAAGTAAAACTGGCTTAAGTGCCATGGACAAGCAGCTTAACGTGGTGGCCAACAACTTGGCGAATGTATCGACCAATGGCTTTAAAAAAGACCGAGCGGTTTTTGAGGATCTCATGTACAAAACCGTTCGTGCGCCAGGTGGTTTGAGTGCTCAAAATGCGGAGCTACCTTCTGGTTTGCAATTAGGCACAGGTGTGCGCGTTGGCGCGACCCAAAAAGATTTTTCAGAAGGTGATTACAATGTCACCGACCGCCAGCTGGACATTTCGATTCAAGGCAAGGGCTTCTTTCAGGTTGTGCAAGCGGATGGCTCAATGGCGTATACCCGAGATGGCAGCTTTCAGCTGAATAGCCAAGGCCAACTTGTGACCGCTAATGGATTATTGGTTCAGCCCGGTATTACGATTGATAATGACTCTGTCGAAATATTTGTATCGGAAGATGGTGTGGTTTCCGTGGCAAAAAGCGGTCAAGCGGAGCAGCAAGAAGTAGGGGTGATTAACATCGCAGGTTTTATCAACCCAACTGGATTAGATTCATTAGGGCAGAATGTGTTCGCCGAAACCAATGCGAGTGGTCCGCCAATTGTCGGTGCACCTGGCACTGACTCCCTTGGCACCCTAGGCCAAGGAATGCTTGAGGCATCCAATGTGAATTCTATTGAGGAATTGGTCAATATGATTACTACCCAGCGAGCTTATGAAATGAATTCTAAAGTGATTGCCTCCGCGGATGGTATGATGAGTTTTGCGATACAGCAGCTTTAACGTAAATTGAAATTTTTTGGTTTAAGTGAAACGTGGAAAATAATGAAAATTAAATTGGTTCTACTGGCCTTAATGAGCGTTTGTTTGTCCGGTTGTTTATCATGGGATGTGAACGAACAAGCGTTAGCAAGCGCTGCCGCCGCAGGGGCAGGTGCCGCTGTAGCGGATGCTGTGGTTGATGCGGTCACAGAAGATGGTGATGCTGATGGTGTCGAAGAGGTCGAAGACGCAGCAGAAGATGAAGAGGAAGAACCTCGAGAAGGTTATGTGCCGGACCCGAATGATCCATTGAACGGACCACAAATTCAGCAGGCAATTCGTTCTGATGATCCATATTATGCGCCAGTGTACCCAAATGGCCTAGAGCCATTCCAAGCCCCCACGGGGGGGATTTATCGCGCGGATATGGGGGATGTGTTTTTTGGGGATCAAAAAGCCAGTCGAGTAGGGGATATACTCACCATAAATTTGAATGAAACCACCACGTCAACAAAAGCTAATGCGGCCACTGTTTCTAAGTCGTCTTCTGCGACCTTAGAGAACCCGACAGTATTAGGGGAGACGCTTCGTTTGGATACGGAATTGCCTCAGCAAGGAACGGACTTTTCGGGTAATGCGTCGGCCAACCAAAACAATAGTTTGAACGGTACTATTTCCGTCACAGTATTTAAGGTCTATCCAAATGGCTTACTCGCTGTACGTGGCGAGAAATGGTTGCGCTTAAATCAGGGCGATGAGTACATACGATTTTCTGGGGTAGTTCGAAAACAAGATATTTCCCCTAATAATACCGTAGAATCTGAACGGGTAGCGGATGCACGAATTACTTATTCAGGTACGGGTGATGTGGCGGCTGGTAGTGAACAAGGCTGGGTAAGCCGTCTTTTAAACTCCAGTGATATGCCCTATTAATGACAAGCAGGGCTTAGCCCGAGCAAAGGTGAACAAATGAAACATATAGTCGCGTTTTTTTTCGTCCTTCTTTCTTTATCCGTTCAAGCGGAACGCTTGAAAGATATTGCGAGTGTACAAGGGGTGCGTGACAACCAATTATTTGGCTACGGCTTGGTCATTGGCCTAAACGGAACGGGCGATAGTACGGCCTTTACAGATCAGAGCTTTGCCAGCATGCTGTCAAAATTCGGTGTTACTTTACCTGAAGGGGTTAATGCCACCTCAAAAAATGTCGCGGCGGTATCCCTTACTGCCACCTTGCCACCATTTTCAAAGCCCGGTCAAAAGATTGATGTCACCGTTTCTTCAGTAGGTAACTCAAGTGGTCTTCGAGGCGGAACGCTACTGCTTTCAACTTTAAAAGGGGCTGACGGTGCCGTTTATGCTATTGCTCAGGGTAATTTGGTGGTTGGCGGTTTAGGGACCAATGGTGCGGACGGCTCCCGTTCATCGTTGAACATACCAACGGTAGGCCGTATCCCCAATGGTGCGAGTGTTGAGCGTGCGGTACCGAGCAGTTTCAATGCAGGCGATACCCTAACTTTTAACCTCAATCGTCCTGATTTTACAACGGCAAGGCAGGTTTCTGAAAAAATTAACGGTTTACTAGGGCCGGGTGTGGCAAAAACACTTGATGCTACGTCCATTCGAGTGACGGCTCCTCGTGATCCGAGCCAAAGGGTGACCTTCTTATCCATTCTTGAAAACCTGGAAGTTGAGCTCGGTGAAGAGCGCGCTCGCATTGTTATTAATTCAAGAACAGGAACCATCATCATAGGTCAGCATGTGAAGGTTTCCCCTGCAGCGGTGACTCATGGTAGTTTAACGGTAACCATCAATGAAATTCCTCCCGTTGTTGGCCAAGATGGAACGGTAACAGGTGGACAAACCATTCTGGCACCAAGAGCTGGGCTCGAAATTGATGAAACCAGTGGTCATATGTTTGTGTTTGATCCAGGTGCTTCATTGAATGATATTGTTCGAGCGGTCAATCAAGTGGGCGCTGCGCCTGGTGATGTGATGGCCATTCTTGAAGGATTGAAGCAAGCTGGGGCTATTAACGCGGATCTTGTGGTGATATAGGGTTAGCCATGAATACAGTACCTTCCAATGAATTTTATGCGGACTTTTCTTCGTTATCAGCGTTGAAAACGAAAGCACAAAAGGATCCTGATAGCGCCCTTAGGGAAGTCACCCAGCAGTTTGAATCTATTTTCATCAACATGCTGCTTAAAAATATGCGTAGCACCAATGAAGCCATTGGTGGCGGTTTGTTTTCCAGCGCTCAGACCAAACAGTATCAAGAGATGATGGATTCTCAGATGGCTCAAAGTTTGGCTAAATCGGGAGGGATTGGTTTATCTGAGGCGCTGATTCGACAATACCAACAAACTTCACCAGAGAGTTCGACAAGCCAAAGTCGACAAGACGACACGGATTTTCTTAATCAAGTTGCCAAGCAAGATTTAGCTCGTATTCAGGTGTTAGCAAAACAAGCCTCAATGGACTTTATAAGTTCAGTTCAAGAGGACAATAATATTACTGCTCAGACTGAGGCTGCTAGTGCACCATCGGCGTTGTCTGTGGTGTTTGATTCACCTGATGAGTTTGTTGATTCCTTGTGGCCCCATGCCCAAGCGGCCGCCCAGAAAATAGGCGTTGACCCTAAAGCGGTTTTAGCCCAGGCAGCATTAGAAACTGGCTGGGGGAAATACCCGATTGCCAAGGAAGATGGTGCTGCCAGTTTTAATCTCTTTGGCATTAAGGCAGATAACCGTTGGCAAGGGGATAGGGCGGTTGTAAATACCTTGGAATATCGTGACGGGGTCGCTAAGCGCGAAAAAGCAGCGTTCCGAGCTTATCAGTCTTTTTCTGAGAGTTTTGACGACTATGCCCGCTTTCTACAAACAAGTGAGCGTTATCAAGAGGCTTTGAGGGTAGGAGAGAATGCCACAGCATTCACTCAATCTTTGCAGCATGGGGGCTATGCTACTGACCCTCAGTATGCGCAAAAAATTAATAATATCATGTCGAGTGAGTGGTTTAAGCGTTTGTAACCTGCAGGCTCTCTTACATATAAAGTAAAGTTTTCTGGCTTTTGGCCGATAGTAGGAAATAAGTAATTATCCTATCTAAATATTCGCAATGAGGTGAGCAATGGGCTCAAATTTATATGGTATTGGTCTGTCTGGTTTGCAGTCGAGCAATGCCCGTATCAACACCACAGGCCAAAACACGGCCAATGTAGACACGGAAGGGTACAGTCGTCAAAAGACGAACACTTCCAGCTCTCACTTGGGTGGTGTGGAAGTCCGTGATACGACTCGCCTTGTTGATAACATGATTAATAGCCAAGTAAGAGCTGATACTTCGAACCACTCTTACTATGATACCTACAATAATATGATGTCACTTTCTGATGGCTTGTTAGCTGAAGACAGTGTTTCGTTGAATAATTACCTAAACGATGCTTTTAAAGCTCTGCAAGCGGTTAATAATGACCCCGCATCGCCTGGTCTACGTAATCTTGCTCACTCTAGTTTGGGAAGCTTAGTCGAGCAATACAAAGTCTTATCTAGCATGACCGCAGACCAGAGTCGCGCCGTAGACAATCAGTTAGAAGCATCATTGAAAGATCTAAACTCCCTTACCAAGCAGGTTGCCCATTTAAATGACCAAATCTTGCGTCAAGAGAGTAATTCATACTCGCCTGCAAACGAGCTGAGAGACCAGCAGGAATTATTGGCGGTGAAAATAGCTGAGTACATTGATACTGAAACCCAGTTCAATGATGAAGGCGTAATGAGTATTTCTTTGGCGAATGGTCAACCCCTTGTTCTGGATCGTCTTGCCCCTGAATTAGAAATGGCGCCAGACCCACTAGACCCAAAAAGAATTAAGTTAACAGTCGATTTAGGCCGCCACGAGGTGGGGATTAAATCGGAAGACTTAGGCGGGTCCATCGGTGCCCTAGTGGATTATCGACGTGACTTCTCTATTGATACAGACCGCACATTAGGCCAAAGTGCCATTTCGATAGCCGATGCTATGAATCAGCAAAATGCTCTGGGACTTGATGCCAATGGTTTGTTTGGCCGTGATCTTTTCTCTTTCGCCGATATTAAAATTCAAGCGGATAAGGCCAACACAGGAAAAACAGCCGATCTTGAAGTGCGCGTATCGCCAGGTAATTCTGCCAACATCCTTAAAGATACATATGAATTGATCAAAACCGGTGACAACAGTTTCTTGGTACAAACCTATGACTTGAATGGTGAGCCTTCAAGGCGTTCGGTGAATCTCGATGTGAGTGCTGCACCGGATAAAAATGGCTTCTACCAAGTTGCAGATTTGGGTGTTGATGTGAACTTTGGTGATTTAAGCGATTATGAGATTGGTGATACTTTCCAATTCTCGCCAACTCAAGGTATGGCATCTAGCTTTCAATTGGCAGCAAAAAATGGCGATGACATAGCGCTAAGCGGCCCAATGAATGTTTATACGGATTCTGGCAATTTATCAGAGGCGAAAATTTCTCTGAGTTCAGTGACTAATACAGACCCAGATAGCTCAGCGTTTGCGTCCAGTCGTGGCTTGTACCCAAATGCACCCCATAGTATACATTTTATGTCGAACAATGAGTTTCAGGTGCGTGATGCAAACGGTGGTGTTTTGGCGTCTATTGATAATGTACAAGATTATCAAAACTTACTTGAACAAGCGGGGTTAGCAGAGAAAGCTGGCTTTGACGTATCCTTATCTTCTATGCCGATGGCAGGAGATGTTTTTTCTATGGATATGGAAAATATTGGCGTTTCGAATAACTTTAATGGATTACTGTTAGGCGAGTTGCAGAATGAAAATTTAGTCGCTGGTCGCCAATCCATTTCTGAAGCCTTCTCAGATTTGGTGGCGCAAGTTGGCAGTAAGTCTGCTGAATTGGAAAGTAATGCGAAATCCAGCGAAATAATCATGAATCAAAGTATGGCGCGTCGTGACAGTATTTCAGCGGTGAGCTTGGATGAAGAAGCGGTGAATTTGTTAAAGTATCAGCAATCTTACTCAGCTTCTGCACAAGTAATTACCGCAGCCCGTACAGCCTTTGAAACCTTATTAGGGGCGGTGAGATAAGCTTATGCGAGTAACAAACAACCTCATATACGGTCAATCAAGTAACGCTATTTCGAAAGCGAATGAGCGTTATATGGATGTGCAGGAAAAAATTGCCGCGCAAACGAATATTATTAAAGCCAGTGATGACCCTGTCGGGGCGAGCCAAGTCTTACAATATGAATCCAGCAATCAAAAGCTTAGGCAGTATGATGACGCCATGAGTATGGCTGCCAGTCACTTAGAGTATCAAGAAGTGGCATTAGACAGTTTGAATAGCTTGTTGGATGACGCCAGAAGTCTTTTAATTCAAGGGCAAAATGAAATAAACACCCAAGCCGATGTAGATGCCATTTCTCAAGAACTTGCGATCATGGTGGAGTCTATGGCGGATCTTATGAACTCCAAAAGTTCAGAGGGTGATTACATCTTTGCCGGCACAGACACCTCAAGTCCTGCCTTTGTATTGGGTAATGATGGACGTTATAAGTGGTCGGGAAATGAAGGGCAAAAGTTCGCACAAATTTCAGAAGGTATGAAAATTGCGGTTACGGACTCTGGTAAAAAACTGTTTGAGGACGTTTGGACGCGAAACAATTTTAGCGCTCATGTTGAAAGTGGCGAAGCTAATCTAGCTACTGAAATTCGTCACCAAGGGGACTTTGATGCTTTTATGGATGAGCATTATGATCCGATTAATCCATTAAATAACCACTACCGATTGACGACTTTCGCTCTAGGAGAAGAGCCGACTCTTGTGTCTCAGGTTGAATCCGCTTTGGACTCAAATAGCGACACTATTGAAGAGGCGGCAGAACAAGAGTTGGCAGACCAGCTTGGCGATGTGCTTGAGGAAGAAGAATATGATCGCCGCCCTTATTTTGGCCCACCAGGTCAGTATGTGCTTACTAATAGTTTAGGCGAAGAAATTGCCTCAGGTGAATATCACCCAAGCAAGCCCATTGTATTTGAAGGAATGTCATTCTCCCTTAACAGTGCGCCGGGAGCGGTTGTGGATTTCGAATTGAATGCGCCGCGCAGGGATAATGTCCTGAACGAAATTAAGAAAACCTTAGCGGTTATTACCGATAAAAGTTCGACGCTTGATGAGCGAGAGAAAGCTTTCTTTGATGCGACCACCAGTATTACCAATACTCAGAGCTCCATTGGTAAAGGTCGCTCATCTATTGGTGCCAGAATGAACACCCTCAGCGACAAGGGTAACGTGAACTCTGCGAGTCAGTTATCGAATGCGATTGCTCAAGATAAAGTGGGTGGTCTTGATGTGGGGGCTGCGGCAACTGATTTAGCCATGGCAGAGTCGGCTCTAACTGCATCCCAAAAGTTATTTTCTCGCATTAATAACCTTTCTTTATTCAATCAAATTTAATAGTGCAGGTAGCTTTTAATGTCGGCATTTAACATAGAATCTTGTTTTGGTGCAGATATTACTGTTGGCTATTTTGATATTGAAGAAATTCTAGATGTTTTTGGCATCAAAACAGAAGTATTTAAAAGCACTCGACTAAAAAGCCTAATTAAGCAACATGGCAGAAAAGATCGGATTGTGACCATTGTTATGCGACAAGTGGCACTTGATTACTTAAAGCCTGATTTGGAGGCTAAGTTTCTACCTTATGATGTGCATTTTAACGATGATTTGTTACTAAGCAGTAAGCGTGAGCGTTTGTACGATGCGCAAGAACGCTTTTTACTACTTTGTTATTCCATTGCGAATGGTAAGCCTGTCCGTAGTTTGAAAAAACTGCATAAAGGTTTAAGCAGTAAAGAGTGGCGGGAAAAGCATCAGCGCAACGTCAGTCTATACAAATACTTCCGCCAGGAATTAAACGACCATACCCGAGAATATATTCTTAGCTACAAGGCGAGAGCCAGTGGCGAACAACCCGTTGAGAAAAAAGCGCCTGTAAGTGAGCCTGTTACTCAACCGGTGGAGAAGAAAGCGGAACCCCAAGAGAGCCTAGCGCGAAAATTGCCAACGACCGATAAGCATCGGAAAACTACGTTAGAAGAAGAATTGGTAACAGCGCAAAAACTGTTTGCAACAGGTGGCGGTTTGCTGGCCGAGCAGGTGAGTAAGTTCAAGCGGGGGGAGGCCATTGATTTAGAGGCGCTTAAAGGTTTTGCACGGCATTTAATTGACTCATACCAGCGTAATAACTTTGCTCTCATGCTCATGCGCCAAGCGAATGATATTAAAGATTATTTACCTCGGCACATTCTAGGAATGGCGACTTTGTCAGTACCTTTTGCCCTGGGACTAAAACTCACCACGGATAAAATTGAAAATATTGTTTTAGGTTGCCTAGTGTTTGATCTAGGTCGCTTTCGTTTACCTCAAGCGGTAGTTAGCAAACCCGAGGCGTTGAATTCGAGTGAGGTGGAGCTTTTTCAAAATCATATCCGCTTTGGTGAACAGGTGTTGAAAAAGTGTCCGGATTTGCCCAATAGTGTCTATCAAATGCTCACTGATCATCATGAAAGAGTGGATGCAAGCGGTTATCCGCAAGGGAAAAGTGCTCAAGAAATCTCGAATTATGGGAAAATGGCGGCAATTATCGATGCCTTTGATTCGATAACTTCGGTACAGCCTCATCGAAGCGCCAGTGGTCCTATAACTGCTCGTAAACGTATGCTGGAAGATTCTGGGCGTGCTTTTGAGCCCAATTTTTTAGCCGTTTTCTTGAATAGTATTGGTTCATGTCCAGTGGGTACCTGTGTAGAGCTGTCGAATGGTCGGCTTGGATTTGTGCTTACCCTAGACAAAAAACTACAGCCTGCTTTGGTTCGCCAAGTGTATAGTTTAAGAAATAAGTCATTTATTCCATCGGTGGATCTAGAGCTGAGTAAGTCCTTAAGTCAAGATTCAGATATCAGTATTATTCGAGAAGTTACTCCGCAAAAATACGGGCTGAAGCTAAGTAATTGTCTATAAACATTTTTATTCCAAACTCTGTAGCTCACTAGGGTAACTGGTGAGCCTGTTGTCACACCTTTGTCTCTCCCCAATACGATATTGTTTCTCAACAACCGCTCATTTTCTAAAAGATTTTATCTTTCTTTCCTAAAGTTTTTTCTACTTGGCTCGATACCTAATTGAAGCGTTTTTTTAGGCTCGAAAAAATTCGAGATCTAAAAAAAACGAAAAAAAAATTAAAGATCGATACCAAGATGTCGATAACAGTTTTAAGAGACAAACAGCCAAATAACTAATTAAATCAAAAGGTTGTGGCTCTTAAATTATTTTCTTAGGAGAGAAGAAATGGCTTTATACGTAAACACAAATACATCCTCATTAAATGCCCAAAGGCAGTTAATGCACTCAGCAAACTCACTAGACACAGCGTTCCAACGCTTGTCTTCTGGTCAACGAATTAACAGTGCTGCAGACGATGCTGCAGGCTTACAAATTTCTGACCGATTAACGTCACAGATCAACGGTCTAAACCAAGCAGTTCGAAATGCCAACGATGGTATTTCACTAGCCCAAACCGCAGAGGGAGCGTTAGACGAATCAACTGATATGTTACAGCGTATGCGTACATTATCGATTCAAGCAGCAAACTCCTCTAACACGGACAAAGACCGCTTGGCCTTGCAAGAAGAAATGGCTCAGCTAGCTGAAGAAATTAACCGAATTGCGGAAACAACCACTTTTGGTGGACGTAACCTACTAGATGGTACATACGACGGTGTATTCCAGGTTGGTGCGGATGCTAACCAAACCATTAGTTTCTCTATGCGTTTTGGTGGTGGTGCTAACTCTATTGACTACCAAACAAACAATGGTTTTACCATGTCTGGTTTGTCTAATCAGGCGTCTACGCCAGTTAATGCGTCTACAGCTTCTGTTTCTACAGCAGCCAATGCGCAAAGTATGATTTCCATCATTGATACCATGATTTCAGGCATTGACTCTAAGCGAGCCGAGCTTGGTGCGGTACAAAACCGTTTCAGTTCGACCATTAGTAACTTAAGTAATATTTCTGAAAACGTTGCTGCAGCTCGAGCACGTATTCGAGACGCTGATTTCGCGGAAGAAACAGCAGCCTTAACCAGTGCGCAGATCCTACAGCAAGCAAGTAGTACGATTTTGGCTCAAGCGAACCAGCGTCCACAAGCGGCCTTGTCATTACTAGGGAACTAATTTATCGGCTTATGAGCTATTGATAAGAGGCAATTCTTTGCCTAATAGATAACTGTTTTTTCGAGTGTGTTCTCGAATTTAAGTCACT
The DNA here is from genome assembly GCF_052747885.1 of Marinomonas dokdonensis. Lineage (NCBI taxonomy): Bacteria > Pseudomonadati > Pseudomonadota > Gammaproteobacteria > Oceanospirillales > Oceanospirillaceae > Marinomonas > Marinomonas dokdonensis. The sequence continues at coordinate 601,825 of NZ_JBRAND010000001.1, read as the reverse complement.
TCTCTCTCCTAGAGGTGGCTTTTAGCCGGATGAGAAATCATCCGGCTTTTTTCGTTTTTGTAGAAGCTGTTGGTGTTTTTATGAGCAGTATTTACTTGCCGGTGAGATTTGTTCAGCCAGCGTATACGAATTAAGTGGCGGACGGCGTCATAGAAAAAGGATGTGGTATTTGAATCGAAAAAACTAGGTTGGCAAGCGTTCACGCTTTTGTCCAAGTGTTCATAGTGGACAGCTCTGTCGCTTTGCGAGACAGCTGCTTGTGTATTGTTATGGATAAAGCCTTGAGATTGGCTTGGTCTTTAGCGGCTTACGGCCATGTTCAATAAGCGAGCGAGAACGAAAACTTCTCCTTTATAGGTCTACTGTGTGATACGCAGAAGGGTCTAACTATGAGGATCACTGGTGGCTGAAGAGGGCTTTTTGGGGCTGTTGGCTTGTGACTAAGTATTTGAATATCCATGGATTTGTTGATGTGTAGGTAGGCCGAGCATATTGCTCGTGGTGTGCTCTGCATGCGCTCTTTCACAGTGCTGGGTAAGTTGAATGAGACTCGGTGAGACAGGTTTCGTGTGATGACGCCTGCCCGAAGCCAATGTGAAGCAGTTTTAGTTAATGTGCGCTGGTGGCTGGTTTTAGGCTAGGGAGCTTTCCCTTATTGGTTTGGCAAAAATTTGTCGGCAAGCCTGGGGTACGTGTCCTGAGATACAAGTCTCTCCAGCTAGGTTGGCTCAGGCAGGAGCTTCCGGTGTTGCACTTATTCCCAGTTGAGGACGAGGGCTTCATAGGTTCTCGTTTTATTGATTGGTGGGGTTTTCATGCTTGTGTATAGGCGCAGGCATGTTGAAGGGATTCTACGTTCAATAAACGCCTTTTTTAGGGTGTTTTTAAAGATTTTTTAAGTTTTTTTAATGAAGAAGTAATTTTTATTTTTTCTCTTAAAAAATACTTAAATCAATGAGTTAGGGAAATTTTTTGCCAGTTGTGCGGTGTGTTTCTGCCGTTAATGGGAAAATATTTTCTGCAAAGTGTTAAAGGTCTCAAAAAGTCGACCGATAACTAAATTACGATCTGCAAACTAATCGCAGAAAATTGAAAAACTAGGAGGCTATAATGGCTCTTTATGTAAATACGAATACTTCGTCTACAAATGCGCAGCGTCAGTTGATGAGCTCTGGTAAAACGCTGGATACATCTTTCCAACGTTTGTCTTCTGGCTTACGTATTAACAGTGCGGCGGATGATGCGGCAGGTTTGCAAATCTCCAACCGTCTTACTTCTCAAATCAATGGCTTGAACCAGTCTGTTCGTAACGCCAACGATGGTATTTCTTTAGCGCAAACGGCTGAGGGTGCACTTAACGAAACAACTGAAATGTTGCAACGTATGCGTACACTTTCTATCCAGTCTGCTAACGGCTCTAACTCTGATGAAGATCGTGTAGCGCTTCAGCAAGAAGTTAGTCAGTTGTCTACTGAGATTAACCGTATTGCTTCTGATACCACTTTTGGTGGCGCAAACTTACTTGACGGTACGTTTGAAGGTATCTTCCAGGTAGGTGCTGATGCTAACCAAACAATCAGCTTCAGTATGACTAAGGGTGGTATCAACGACTCTATCGACTTAGCGGCTTCTGGTGGTTTCACTATGACTGGTTTGTCTGCAGGTGCGACGACTCAGGTGACGGCTGATACAGCTTCCGTATCCAGTGTTGCCAACGCGCAAAGCATGATCTCTATCCTAGATAGCATGATTGCAGCGGTAGACTCTAAGCGAGCAAACCTAGGTGCTGTACAAAACCGTTTCAGCTCTAGTATCAGTAACTTGAGTAACATCAGTGAAAACGTAGCGGCTGCACGATCTCGTGTACGTGATGCTGACTTCGCTGAAGAAACCGCTCAACTTACCAGTGCACAAATTTTGCAACAGGCCAGTTCTTCTATCTTGGCTCAAGCAAATCAAAGACCGCAAACAGCATTGTCTCTATTGGGATAATATTGCGATTACGAAAAGCTGGGGCGCGGCCTCAGCTTTTGCTTTTGTGAAGGAATACTGAAATGTCTATTAGTTCTAGTGATTTTTCAAAGCAAGCACTTGGTGGCATTCCTAATCGTCCAGAACAGCGAGTGGCTGATGACTTTCGAGCAATGCGCCAAGCAAGCGCTAAAGTTGTTCAGAACACGGCCGATAGTAATAGAGCAAATTCTGGAAATAACGGTCAGGCGTCCCAATCAAGTCAAAAAATTGAGCCGCAACAGGTCGAGAAAGTAAACCAGAAAATGGCTCAGCTGAGTGTTCATTTGTCTTTCGAAGTAAACGAAGGCGGTGATCAAAATGTCGTGAAAGTAATGGATCAGACGACTGGGGATGTTGTACGTCAAATTCCGACGGAAGAATTTCTTAAAATGTCTGAGCGAATCGATGCTATCATGAGTCAACTTAGCGAGGTAAAAGGCAGCTTGGTAAACAGTCAGGCTTGAGTTTGATAAACGATGCTTAGGCATCCGGAGATAGGTTATGTCGGTAGGCTCATTAGGGGCAGGTTCTGGACTCGATCTAGAGAGCCTTGTTAAAAATATGGTGAGTGCCCAACGAGACACCAAAGTGAAGCTTTATAACGATAAGTTAGAAGGTTTTGAGACAAAACTGTCTGCTTTGGGGAGTGTTGGCGCAGCAATCGACAGCTTTAAATCTTCCGTCAAAACATTGAACGATGAAACTCTGTTTACCGGGCGCAATGCCATCATTGACCAAGAAGAAGGCAATGAAAGCATTGCCATCTCTACTGACAATACAGCCTCTAACGGTTCTTATGCTATCAGTGTTAATCAAACAGCTTCTGGTAGTCGTATTGTGTCGGCAGATGGCTTGTTCAGCTCCGGTGATGACATAATCACCACGGTTGGTGGTAACTTAAATTTATCGGCAGGCGATGATAGTTTCACACTTACTGTTGAGCCTGGCACAACCCTTTCCCAATTACGTAGCCAAATAAACAATTCTGCTGAAAACTTTGGTGTTTCTGCGAACCTTGTAGATGATGGCAACGGCAATCTTTTTCTTACCATGACGTCTTCTAAGCAAGGCGCAGAAAATACCTTACGAATTACCAACGAACCTACGCCTGTTCCCGAGGGGAGTGAGTTAGTCAGTGATGTGGATGATGATCTAGAGTCGCCTGCGTTAATTGAAACCGGGTTCGGTTTAGACAGTGTCTCGACCGAAGGGCTATCGGCAGGTTTGTATACTCCGCTTGGTGATGAAGCTAAAGATGCCATCATTACCGTTGATGGTATTTCTATACGTAATGATACAAACACCTTTGAAGATGCGGTATCAGGATTAACCATCGAAGCGTTGGCAATTTCTGATAAGCCAGCTAATGTTGATATTAGTTATGATCAACAAACGGTAAAAGAAGCGGTAGAGACCTTCATATCTTCCTACAATGAAATGGTCAGCGTGTTAAAGCAAAGCTCAGCCAAAGGGGCTGTGCTGAGTGGCAACAGCATGATACGTAATTTACAAAATTCTCTGTCTAGTGAACTGATGTCTAGCTCCACCAATACAGGTGTATTTTCATCTATTTTTGATATTGGCATCGAAATGCAGAATAATGCCGTGTTGAGTTTTGACAATGCGAAATTTGATAGTGCGATGAAAAAAGGCTACACCGAAGTATCCCCTTTATTTACAGGCGATACAGGGTTAGCTGAGTCACTCGATAACTTGCTGGATAACTATACTGGCTCACAAGGTATGAACAATACTCTTAAAGAGTCAGTTCGACGCTCTATTGATGACACGGAAGAGTCACTCAATGATTATGAAAAACGCATGGAACGCTACGAATCCACATTACGCGATAAGTTTACCGGTTTAGACTCTCAATTAGCGGGTATGAATGCCCAAGGTAACTATCTAAACTCTATGCTAGAAAAATTGTAATCATTGATGAGATTGAAATGAAAGTGATATTTGGGGCTGTTTATGTATAACAAAAAAGGGATTCAAGCGTATCAGAAGGACTCTATTAAGTCTGATTTGGCCTCTGCTGACCCTCATCGAATTATCCAACTCTTAATGCAAGGGGCGCTTGAAAAACTGGCTCTTGGTAAAGGTTGCATTGATCGAGGAGATTGGGAAGGCAAAGCGAAAGCCTTAACCCGAGCGATCGAAATCATCAACGCCCTAAGAGATGCATTGGATAGAGATGCTAACCCTGAATTAGTGGATAACCTAGAGTCGCTATACGATTACATGGTTCTGCGTATTAATGAGGCCAGCGTAAACAAGGACTCAGCAATTGTTGATCAAGTTATGGGCTTAATCTTGCAGATTAAAAGTGCTTGGGACCAGATTTCAGAAATGGATAAGCAAGACGCTTACTCGGACAAAGAAGATGCTCGTGCAGGAGCAATTTAATGCTCGATATCAAACACTTAACGGAGTTGAGTGCCGCACTACAAGTTAGTACCCAGAACAAAGATATAGATGAAATACTAAGACTCTGCGCAGAGAATGACGGCTTTATATATTCCCTCAAGCCGTCTTCAAAAGACCCTGAAATCAATCAAGTGATCAAAGAATTTATTCTGGTTCATCAGTCCGCGACACAACTGATCCGCGATCTTCACCAAGAAATGCAAAAACAACTTTTCCAATCTACCAAAACCCGTAAGGGTGTCAGTCATTACAAAGGCGTGAAACATGCAGAATGATGATGCTAGCAACACTTTACTTGAAGAAGCAGAAGCCTTTGCCAAACTCTTTCAAGAGGGCTTGGTAAGACTGAGGGAAAATGATCAGCAATTTACCGATCGGTATGTTCGTAATATGGCTGTCTTCGAACAAGTCATGCCGCACATTTTTGAAGAGTTTAAAAACTATCAGCCAACAAAACGCCACATCTATTTAGAGGCCAGTGGTGAATTAAACCTTTATCGTGAAGATGTTAGTGCGCCCCTGTTTTCCACCACACCGCGAGAGCAAGCAAGGGGGAAAATTGATCGAGCCTTACAGACCCCCAATAAAACCTTACTTAATCTGGGTCGTACTGAAAATCATCCCAGTCGACACGTCTTTTACAGCAATAAAATGCTGGATGAAATCGAAACCCAACAACACGCCATGGCGCCCTTAAAAGTATGGCCTGATTTTGTCGGGGGCTGTGTTTTATTTGGTTTGGAATTTGGCTATCAACTTGAATATCTGCTTAGCCAGAGATCCATCAAGCACCTGTATTTATACGAAACCGACTTAGACTTTTTCTACTACTCATTATTCGCAATCGAGTGGCAAAACATACTACAAACATTTAATCGCGATGGCCGTACGATTCATTTTTTCTTAGGCATAGAAGCGCAGGAGTTCACTGAACGCTACGTTTTGCAGCTTGAAGAAAATGGCTACTTTATGGCGCCGGAAACCTACCTTCATGTGGCTTATACCAGCCCCGAAAATGACCAAGCAATTGAATACTTTAAAAAACACTATGCCCGCCAAGTGATGGGTTGGGGCTTTTTTGATGATGCCCTAATGGGAGTTGCCCAAGGTCTGAGGTCTTTGCCCAAAACCAAGTTAGCCCATTACCCGGGTGACAATGTATTACCCAAATGGGTGAAAGAAATCCCTGTGTTCATTTTGGGGAATGGCCCATCCCTAGATTCGGGTATTGAGCTGGTAAAAGAAGTACGAGACCAAGTCTTGTTGATCAGCTGTGGTTCAACCATTAATACGCTGAAAAAATTGGGTATTAAGCCGGACATTCATGTAGATATTGAGCGCATGAAGCAAACCGTCGATAAGTTTTTGTTTCTGGACAAAGAGTATCTAGAAGACATTTGGGGCTTATCGGTAAATGTTATGCACCCAGGCTATTTTGATCTCTTCAAGCGCACGGGCATTGGCATGAAACCTGGGGAAGCGATTACTTCATTAATCCTGTCCCAAGCTCGCCACCATGGTGATATGACGGAATACGTACAGCTTAATTACTGTAATCCGGTTGTGGCCAATTTAGCCCTCTCTTATGTGCACATGTTTGGGTTTAATAATGTCTACTTTTTAGGTGTGGATAATGGTTTTAAAGATAAAACCAGCCACCATTCCATTCACAGTGGCTACTACAAAGACGGCAAAGAGTCGGGTTTTCAAACCTTTGAAAGCGCCAGCCTAGTTGAACGAGAGGGTAATTTTGGTGGTAGCATTTATGCCACAGGCATTATGGAAACCTCACGGATTCAGTTAGAAGCCTTAACTCGTTTATTAAACAAGCGTCGAAACTATAACAGCTTCAACTTGTCGGATGGCGCTAAAATTGAAGGTGTCACACCTTTAAGAACAGAAGATGTCCTGATTATGGACCCGAAAATTAATCACCAAAAAGTGATCGATATTTTGGAGCAGACCTTCTTTACTTCGCCACCTGAGCAAGTGTTGTCCCAAGCACCAACCGATATTATTTCCGTGACAGACTTCGAAAAAATCAGCCAGATGCTACAACAGGGATGGGATGATTCCATTACTACTCGTGAACAAGTATGTGACTTGCTGTGGTCTCATCATCGGAAAATTTTCTTCCTTAAAGGCAGTATCCATAGACACATTCAAGACTTATTGATTGGCTCTTTTACCTATTCTGCTTTCCTCATAGTGCAGTTTATTTTTGCCCATGATGATGAGGCTCAAGCGGTTGCAAGAGCCCGTAACTTGTTTGCAGTGTGGCATGAGTTTTTACAAGAAATGCCGGCATTAATGCAGCAAGCATCAGATTTTGTCGATCAAGGTAACGATCACCTTATTACTTATTACAATGGTTAATTATGTTTGAGCAAACGCCTTTTATTATTGCGGAATTATCGGGTAATCATGGGCAAGACTTTGCCCTAGCCAAACAGATGATACAGGCCGCAGCAGACGCGGGTGTTGATGCCATTAAGTTACAGACTTATACTCCAGACACCATGACCCTAGATATCCGTCATGGAGAATTCGTTGTATCGGACCTTGGTGGCTTGTGGCAAGGGGATAACCTATACGATCTTTATGGCAAGGCTTACACCCCTTGGGAATGGCATAAGCCCTTGTTTGAATTAGCGAATTCGTTAGGGTTAGTGGCATTCAGCTCACCTTTTGATGCCAGTGCGGTAGACTTTTTAGAGTCCTTAGACGTGCCGCTTTATAAAATAGCTTCTTTTGAAATGACGGACATTCCCCTCATTCAGGCCGTCGCTAAAACGGGTAAACCGATCATTATGTCGACCGGTATGGCAAGCTTTAGTGAAATTGAAGAAGCCGTGGCGGCCATCCGTGAGATAGGCGACAATCCGCTTACCTTATTAAAGTGCACCAGTACCTATCCTGCTAATATTGCCGACTCCAACCTGAAGACCATGGCCGATTTGGCTCAAAAAACAGGCTGTTCTGTTGGACTATCTGACCATACCCAAGGTTTGGCTGCGGCGGTTGCTGCCACCGCATTGGGTGCTACTGTGATTGAAAAACATTTTGTGTTGGATCGCAGTGCGGGTGGTGTTGATGCCGCATTTTCTATGGAGCCAGATGAACTCACTGCTTTAGTGAAAGCTTGCCGAGAAGCCAAATCTGCCCTAGGTGGTATTCAGTATGGGGGCTCTGAAGCTGAGCAGGCCTCGAAGAAATACCGCCGCTCTATCTATGTTCGTCAAGATGTGCCAGCAGGCACAGTGTTAACCTCCGAGCATCTTCAAATTATTCGTCCAGCCATGGGTCTTGAACCAAAATACTGGACGCAAGTGTTAGGCAAGACACTGTTGCAAGACGCCAGTAAAGGCCAACCTTTGGCGTGGGATATGCTTGCATGAAAGCACTGATTCGTGCTGATGCCTCAGTGCAAATTGGCATGGGGCATAGAGTACGATGTGAGGCATTAAAGCAAGCGTTCGAATCTCTTGGTTGGCAGTGCCAGTTTGTTGTTCATCAAGATTGCCAAGCTTTTTCAGCTTCTGACGATTTAATTATCAAAGAAGAATCCGAGTTTCTAGGCTTGGCGGCGAATGTTGATCTAGTGGTCATTGACCATTATCAGTATCTCCCTGACATGATAGAGCAGGTGTATCGTCAGCAAGCTCAGCTTTTAGTTTTGGATGACATGAATGATAGAGGGGAGTTTCCATGCCAATGGCTCCTCAACCCTTTGCATGAAACCTATTCTGCTAAGGTAAAGCAAGCCTTATTGGGCAGTCAGTATGCGTTATTAAGACCAAGCTTTGCCCAAGCCCATCTTCAAGCCAAAGCAACATCCTCACAAACGGGTAAATTACTGATTACTCTAGGGGGAACAGACCCTTCAGCGCTCACCTTACCCATTGTTTCTTGCTTATTGGCGCAGGGCTTCGAACCTGAAAAAGTACAGGTATTATTGGGTGAAAATGCTAATAACGCTGAGGCTGTTATCCGTTTTTGTCAGCAGCAGAAGATTGCTTTTGCTCAAGGCTTAAAAGATGTAACTCCATTAATGCTGGGCGCTAGTATGGCGATTTCGGCGGCGGGTGGCACCTTATTTGAGCTTGCTTGTTTGGGAGTACCCACCGTATTCGCACAGGTCGCGGATAATCAAACTCGTTCTTTAGAACAGCATGTTCCCTTGGCTTGGTGTGATACGGTACGTTTTGATAATCTTGACTCTCAAGAGGTGCCTCAGGCGTTGCAGCTATTGGTGGATAAAGTGCTGAATTACTGGTCTTGTCCAAGTTGGCAGCAAACTGCTAAAGCTTGTGCCCAGCAGTTAGTGGATGGACATGGTGCGCAACGGGTCGCTAGTTTGATTGATCAACAGCTTTTAGCTGAAGTTCAGAAGCCTGTTTAAGTAGCATAAGCTGCGTTAGGCGCAACCAATCCTCTTCTGTGTCTAAATCCTGAATTCTGTGCCTTGGCAGCATGACAGGTTTAGAGGTCGGTGCAAAAATTTCTCCTCCCGTTAACCACTCTTCAGTACTGGCCCAATAGAATTGACCCGCATCATGTATGGCTTCGACCAAATCTTGTGAACGTTTATTGATGTGTTCAGAAAACATGGGGGCTAACTCGCCCTGAGCGTTGGTGTGCAAGGCGCGTTGTATCGGAAAGGCAAAGGTTGTGGCGGAAAAGCTGAACCCCTTAGGGGGGAGGTAATTTAAACCTTGTTGTAAATCGGCAACACTGAGCAATGGGCAGGTGGCATAGATCAGGCAGGCATGTGTGGGGGCTGGCTGATTTTTTCTGTTAGCTTCATCACAAAGATAGCTAAGTGCATGTTGCATGACAGGGGTGGTTCCCGTCATGTGGTCGGCCAACTGAGCAGGGCGCATAAAAGGCGTTTGCGCGCCGTACTGACGAGCAATGTCTGCGATTTCCTCATCGTCTGTCGACACAATCACTTGATCAAACAACTGAGACGATAAAGCAGTTTCAATCGAATAGGCGATTAATGGCTTACCATTCAGCAAACGAATGTTTTTTCTTGGTATGCGTTGGGAGCCACCACGGGCTGGGATCACAGCAACACGTTTTTGATGGGAAGACTGGGTCATAGTGTTACTCCGTTATCCGCCAGAGCTTTGGACAAAGCCTGCGCCGTATATACTTGCTCTTCATAGCTAAGATCGGCAAACAAGGGCAAGCTAAGGGTGCGCGCATAGTAGTCTTCAGCGATAGGATAGTCACCTAATTTAAAGCCCAGCGCTTGGTAGTAAGGTTGACTATGAACAGGAATATAATGCACTTGCGTGCCAATACCTGCTTGGCGCAAGGCATCAAACACCCCTTTGCGTTTTGTGGCATGTTGAGCTGGAAGCAGAATTGGGTAAAGGTGCAAAGATGACTTAGCATCGCCTTTTTGCTTGGGTAATGTAATGGGTAAACCCTTTAGCAGTTGTTGATAGTGGTCAAATTGCTGGTGGCGACGTGCAATAAATTCGTCCAAACGCTTAAGCTGAGAAAGTCCAAGGGCAGCCTGTAGCTCAGTCATCCGATAGTTGTAACCTAAGGTCTGTTGTTCGTAGTACCAATCTCCAGGTATCTGGGTTAATTCTTGAGGTTTTTTCGTTGTCCCTTGATGACCGTGAGTACGCATGTGCTGAGCCAGTTCCGGGTCATTCGTCACTGCCATGCCGCCTTCTGCTGAGGTAATGATTTTCACCGGATGGAAGCTAAACACACAAATATCACTGTACTGGCAATTGCCCACAGGTTGATCTTGATAATAGGCGCCAATGGCATGGGAGGCATCTTCAATGATGGCAAAGCCATATTGTTGAGAGAGCTGATGAATGGCTGCCATATCACAGGGTTGTCCAGCAAAATGTACAGGGATCACCACCTTGGGCAACTTATCCTCACGGGCGGCCAGTGCCAGCTTTTTGGCCAATTGTTCCGGACAAAGGTTGTAACTGTGTTGGTCAATCTCCACAAAATCCACTTCTGCGCCACAGTAGCGGGCACAATTTGCCGAGGCAATGAAGGTATTTGGAGATGTCCAAACGCTATCGCCTTCGCTAACACCTAGAGCTAAACATGCCAGATGCAAAGCCGAGGTGGCACTGTTACAGGCAAGGGCGTAGTCAGCTCCAACTTTATCGGCTAGCTGGCGCTCGAACTCATGAACTTTAGGGCCTTGAGTGAGGTAGTCTGAATTTAGAGACTCCACCACAGCGGCGATATCATCCTCATTAACGGATTGGCGCCCATAAGGGATAAACTTAGTGACTGTCATCGAACGCTAAAATCTCTTCAACACTTAGAAAATGCGGATTAGAACCCGACTGATATTCGTATCCCGCCTCGACCAACTGACCTTTTTCAGCCAGTTTATTCTGAGTAAAGTCCATGTCTTGTTGGTAAAACTTGATGCTAGGAGCAATCACATAATGGTCTTGGTACTCATAGGTGTGAAAAGAGTCATCACTTGGGCACATGACTTCGTGGAGTTTCTCCCCTGGGCGAATGCCAATATTTTTGGTTGGCAAATGGGGGGCATAGGCCGCGGCCAGATCTAATATTCGTACCGATGGAATTTTCGGAATAAAGATTTCTCCCCCTTGCATGCGCTGGAAGTTCTTTAATACAAAATCGACCCCCATGGGTAGGGTGATCCAAAAACGTGTCATATCTGGATGGGTAATGGGAATCGCATCCGCCCCTTCCGCCACTAATTTCTGGAAAAATGGCACGACAGATCCTCGTGATCCGACCACATTGCCATATCGCACGACAGAAAAGCGAGTGCGGCCTTGACCAACCATATTGTTCGCGGCGACAAAGAGTTTGTCCGAGGCAAGCTTAGTCGCACCGTAAAGGTTTATGGGTGCGGCCGCTTTATCTGTGGATAGGGCAATGACTTTATCCACATCATTAGCGATGGCGGCCGCGATAACATTTTCTGCCCCATGAATGTTGGTTTTGATGCACTCCATCGGGTTGTATTCTGCTGCAGGTACCTGCTTTAGTGCCGCAGCATGAATCACATAATCCACATCGCGCATGGCTTGAGTAAGGCGGGTTTTGTCGCGCACATCACCAATGAAATAACGCATGCAGGCGGCATCGAAATCTTGTTGCATTTCGTATTGTTTAAGCTCATCACGTGAATAGATGATGAGACGCTTTGGCTGATATTGTGCCAACAGAGTTTTGACATATTGGCGACCAAAAGAGCCGGTACCGCCAGTAATTAGAATGCTTTTGTTGTTGAACATGAAATCAATACCAAAAAATTAGCTAGAGTTGCTAAGCCTATCGGCCTAACCGTGGAAAACATTAATAAAATCAATATGCTTATTCTTAGTCCGACCGTGCAATACAGTCCAATAAGTGATCATTTACCATGCCAGTTGCTTGCATGAATGCATAGCAGGTGGTGGCGCCAAAAAAACGAAAGCCGCGTTTTTTCATGTCTTTCGCAATGCGCTCAGATAGCTCAGTTTTGGCGGGTACATCGGCCATGCTGGTAACAGGGTTAGCCAACACCTTATGGTCACTAAAAGCCCAGTAATAGTCGCTGAAAGAGCCAAATTCTTCGGCGATCTTTAAAAATATTTTGGCATTGTTGATGGTGGCTTCTATCTTGCCACGGTGACGAACTATGCTGGCATCTTCTAGTAAGCGCTCGACATCTTGCTCATTCATGAGTGCGACTTTTTCTGGATCAAACTGATGAAAAAGACGACGATAACCTTCTCTTTTACGTAAAATCGTAATCCAGCTTAGACCTGCTTGGGCGCTTTCTAGTACAATGCATTCAAACAGGGTTTGATCGTCTTTAACGACCTTGCCCCATTCTTTGTCATGGTAATCGATATACTCAGGTGTGCTTAAACACCAAGGACAGCGAACGCTTGTCATAAAAGATTCTCCTATACGAGCTAATCAGCATAGCGTCTTGTTGATTGGGCGTCATCTAAATTTCATCACCAAACCGGATTCGGTCATGACAATTAATGTAATTCAATATGGAGCGGGAAATGCCCTTTATACCGACTTATAAAAGAAATGATGTCATCGTTGAGAAAGACGAATGTATTTACCAAGGTTTTTTTCAACTACGCAAGCTCACCTTGAAGCATAAAAAATTTAATGGTGAGTGGAGTCAGACGATGACTCGGGAAATGATGGTACGCAAAGATGCCGTTTGTGTACTGTTGTTTGATCCTCGCACTGACCAATTATTACTGATAGAGCAGTTCCGCCCAGCTGTGCTACAGAGCGAATCCCCTTGGTTGCTTGAGTTAGTTGCGGGTATGGTAGAATCAGATGAAAGCGATGAAGACGTCGCTCGTCGTGAAGCATTCGAAGAAGCTGGCGTGACGATTCAACGCTTAGAGTATATGTTTAAGTTTGTGCCATCTCCCGGCGGTTTAGTGGAATATTTACGCATGTATGCTGGGGAGTTTGATGCCAACCTAGTGGATGTGTCACAGGTGCACGGCTTAGATGACGAAAACGAAGATATTAAATTACACCTTATGTCTTCTGAAGAGGCCATTGCGCTTCTAGATGAAGATGTGGAAAACGCCAGTACCATTATGGGATTACAGTGGTTTGCCTTGAATAAAGGCAAGTTGTTAGCAAAATGGTTAGAGGATTAACAAAAACGATTCGGCAGGAAAGCTGAGGGTTAACAGCAGGGCAAGCAACGAATAAACGAATGAGTGAGATAATGAATAAAGCCACGGGTCACTATGTGCCAGATTTAGCCAGTTTACAGATGCTCGGTGAGTTAAATTACCGCCGCATCGGTCGGCTAATGCGCGGCCAAGAAGATCAAGACGCATGGCATTTTTCCATTCACAGTGTGGGGGATCAAGAAAGTCGCTTGCGTTTAACGTTAGGCCCCCAAAGCCGTTTTACCACTCAGGTTGTTTTAGAATTTGGCCCTGAATTACAAACACCGCTTTTGTTTACGACTCAGTTAAGCATGACCATTCGTTTGTATCATGATGTAGGGATAGCGGAAATTACCGATGGACACCGCCAGTACCGTGGTACTTACCCTTACCCAAATGACGACATGTTTCATCGGGATGAAAAGTTTCGTCTCAACCAGCAGTTGGCAGACCTTTTAGAGCTGTGCCTGAAGCATGGTCACAGGTTGGGAAATCACGATTTCCAGTTTGCTTAGTAATAGTGTTGAATTTTAAGGATGGATCTTGCCGTATTTACTCTACATTCATGGTTTTAACAGTTCTGATAAATCCGAAAAAGCCAATGTTCTCAAATCTTATGCCGAGCCCCTTGGTCTAGCGTCTTCTATATTGTCCCCATGTTTATCTTGGCAACCGAAAAAGGCCATAGCCCAGTTAGAAAACTTGATTGAGACACACCGTGAAGAGGGCATTACCCTGATAGGCAGTTCATTAGGGGGCTTCTACGCCAGCTATTTGGCGGAGAAATACGGGATTAAAGCGATATTGGTGAACCCGGCTGTGCAAGCGCCACAATTACTTACTGCCCATCTTGGTCAACAATATAACCCTTACACGGGGGAAGAATATGTTCTGGCGCAAGAGCAGATGGCGGAGCTCCAAGCACTGGTGGTTGCTCAACCTAGTGCGTCCTTGTATTGGCTTATGGTGCAAGAAGGGGATGAAACGTTAGATTATCGAGCGGCTTTGGAACAGTTTCAAAATGTCGCTCGTTTGACCCATGAAAAGGGCGGCAATCATAGATTTGTGGATTTTGAAAATCACGCCAAAGATATTTTTGAGTATGCTAATTTACTACTAGCAGCACATTCTTAAGACCGCCGGCTGATAACACACAACAGCGCCTGAGACTATTTCACAGGACATTGATCCAGTGATAGACTCATTGCCATAAAATTTACACCTATTAGCACTAATTCATCAGCGCTAATGTTAACTTGGAAACAACTACCCATGTCTGCAAAAGAATATAACGCTGGTTCGATCGAGGTTCTTAGTGGCCTAGAACCTGTACAAAAACGCCCTGGAATGTACACAGACACTGCTCGCCCTAACCATTTGGGTCAGGAAGTGATTGATAACTCTGTGGATGAAGCATTAGCTGGTCATGCGGATCGTATTGAAGTCATCTTATACAAGGATGGCTCATTGAGCGTGGAAGATAATGGCCGTGGTATGCCTGTGGATATTCACCCAGAAGAAGGTGTTTCTGGGGTGGAGCTGATCTTAACCAAGCTTCATGCGGGTGGTAAATTCTCTGGGGACAATTATCAATTCTCTGGTGGTTTGCACGGGGTTGGGGTTTCTGTGGTAAACGCCTTGTCGACCTCGCTGGAAGTCTGGGTGAAGCGTAACGGTATTCAGTACCATATTGCTTTCGCTGACGGCTTTAAAGTTTCCGATCTACAAGAAGTCGGCACAGTGGGCAAGAAAAACACTGGTACTAAGGTGAAGTTCACCGCAGACAGCAAATACTTCGATAGCCCGAAATTCTCCTTATCTCGTTTAAAACACTTATTAAAAGCCAAAGCCGTGTTGTGCTCTGGTCTACATGTGGTATTCATCGATCAAAGTGGTGCGGAAGAAGTCAAAGAAGAATGGTTCTACCAAGATGGTTTGAAGGATTACCTTGCTCAAGCCAATGAAGGTTTTGTCCTATTACCAGAAGCGCCTTTCATCGGTGGTTTAACGGAAATTAGTCAAGGGGTTGATTGGGCGGTTCAGTGGTTACCAGAGGGTGGTGAACTGATCACCGAAAGTTATGTGAACCTGATCCCGACGGCACAAGGGGGAACCCATGTTAACGGCTTGCGTACCGGTTTATTAGAAGCGATTCGTGAGTTCTGTGACTTCCATAACTTACTACCACGCGGTGTGAAATTAACCGCCGAAGACGTTTGGGATCGCTGTAGTTATGTGCTCTCGGCAAAGCTGCAAGAGCCGCAGTTCTCTGGACAAACCAAAGAGCGCTTATCTTCTCGTCAGATCGTTGCTTTTATTTCTGCAACGGTAAAAGATGCCTTCAGCCTTTGGTTGAATAAGCATGTGGAAGACGGCCAAAAGATCGCGGAAATCGTTATTAGTAGTGCGCAAAAACGTCTGCGTGCCAGCAAAAAGGTCGTGCGTAAGAAGATCACTCAAGGTCCAGCATTACCGGGTAAATTAGCGGACTGTTCGGGTCAAGACTCTAGCCGTAGTGAGCTTTTTTTGGTGGAAGGGGACTCAGCGGGCGGTTCGGCTAAACAGGCTCGTGAGAAAGATTTTCAGGCTATTTTGCCCTTGCGCGGTAAGATACTTAACTCTTGGGAAGTCGATTCTGGTCAAGTGTTGGCGTCCCAAGAAATACATGACATTTCCGTGGCACTTGGGGTCGACCCAGGGGATGAAGACTTAAGCGGTCTACGTTATGGCAAAGTCTGTATTTTGGCTGATGCCGACTCCGACGGTCTGCACATCGCGACCCTTATCTGTGCCTTGTTCGTAAAGCACTTCCCCGCTCTGGTAAACAATGGTCATGTCTTTGTTGCCATGCCACCCCTGTATCGTATTGATATTGGTAAAGAGGTTTACTATGCATTGGATGATGAAGAAAAAGACATCACCTTGCATAAAATTGAGTCTGAGAAAAAGCGTGGTACGCCGAACGTACAGCGCTTCAAAGGCTTGGGTGAGATGAATCCAGCCCAGCTGCGCGAAACGACCATGGCACCAGACACTCGTCGCCTTATTCAGCTCACTATGGAAGACAAACCAGATACCGATGAGTTAATGGATAAACTGCTGTCGAAAAAACGTGCAGGTGACAGGAAAAATTGGCTAGAAACGTATGGCAACTTGGCCATAGTGGATTAACGTCTTTTTAGAAAGTCCTGAGCCCCTTGAGCACGAAATTCTCAAGGGGCTTTTTTGGTCTAAGAGGCTATGTTTATAACTATTAGAGTTTATTGGGCCAGCACAAATGCGCCAAAACCTTGCTCAAGATGGCCTGAAACCCATGAAAGGTTTTTAGGGGAAGCCAATTAAGACAGTTTCTCACAGTAAAAACTTCACATATAATAATGTAACGCCAAATGATATGGACAGTTCTCATGCCAGATATAGATGATGCAAATGTAATGACGGAAGAAAAACTGTACGAAAGGTTGGATTACTACCTTATGGCGTATGGCAGTGATCGTTCCCTTTTATGCGTTTCAGAGTTGGATGGGTTCATTACGGCACTTGGTTGCTCGGCAAAAGAATTACAACCAGATCAGTGGCTTGATGCGATCTGGGGAGCGGATGAAGACCAGCCAGTTTGGGAATCTTCTCAACATGAAGATGAATTTTTAAGTCTGGTGCTCATCATGTACATGGAAGCCATGAATAACCTAGTGCATGGGGAGTTTTACCCTGTTTATCTAGAGCAAGATGTGGATGATAAATCCGTCATTATTGTGGAAGAATGGTGTGTCGGCTTCATGCGAGGCGCTAAGCTAACTGGCCTTGGTTTGGGTGAAAACAAAGAGTTTATGGATGAAGTGTTAGCGCCAGTACGCTTGTTTGGTACGGAAGCGGGTTGGAAACGCCAAGAGTCCATGGTGGAAGAAGAGATACAGTTTTGGGAAGAGAATATAGAGCCTTCCATCTTACGCTTAGCGCGTTGTAATTTCCCAGAAACCCAAGGGGCGATGCCCAAGCCTAAAACTCAAGTTCTGCACTAATCGTTATGGCAAAAAGGCAAAAAAATACCGCTAGAGCTAAATAAGCCTAGCGGTATTTTCGTTATGAGGGCTAAGAAATTTAACCCACTACTTTCTTAATGCTTTCACATAGGTAATCGATGTTGCTGTCGCTTACACCTGCAATACTCATACGGCCTGTATCGGCAATATAAATCGAGTACTGACTACGCAATGTACGTACTTGCTCAAGTGTTAAGCCAGAGTAAGAGAACATACCGCGCTGATCTTTAATGAAGCTGAAATCCTTGCTTACACCACAGTCTTTAAGCTTAGACACCAACTTTTCACGCAAGCCGTTAATACGATTACGCATTGCCGTGACTTCTTCTTGCCATTCTGCTTTTAACTCAGGGTTAGTAATAATGGTGTGTACTACTGCAGCACCATGAGCAGGAGGCATAGAGTAGTTGGCACGGATAGCTTGGCCAACAATAGAGAAGGCAGTATTCGCTTCTTCTGCTGTTTCAGCAATGATGCTCAAGCCACCGCAACGGTCGCGGTAGATACCAAAGTTTTTCGAGAAAGAGTTGGCGATTAACATGCTAGGCACTTTAGAGGCCATATGGCGTAAACCTGCTAAGTCCTCGTCTAAGCCATCCCCGAAACCTTGATAAGCTGCATCCACAAGTGGCAACAAGCCGCGTTCGTTAACAAAGTCTGTAATCACTTCCCAATGCTCAGCTTGCAGATCGATACCCGTTGGGTTGTGACAGCAAGCGTGTACTAGTAACACATCACCCGCTTTCGCTTCGGCGCGAAGTGTTGCCATCATGTCGTCAAAACGAAGACCGTTAGTGGCTGGGTCATAATAAGGGTAATCGCAAGACTCAATGCCTGCAGAGTTAAAAATGGACTTGTGGTTACCCCAAGTCGGATCACTCACCCAAAGACGCGCACCTTTAAGATTTGCGCTAATAAAGTCAGCAGCGACTTTTAAAGCGCCTGTGCCACCCGGTGTTTGCGAAGAGCGGATGCGTCCAGCTTGTTTGATAGGACTATCTTCCCCCAATAACAAATCTTGGATAGTACTTTCGAACTCACTTGCTCCGTAAATGCCTAAGTAGCTTTTAGAGCTTTCTTTTTCCAGAAGAATTGCTTCGGCTTTTTTAACACTATTTAGAATTGGCGTGTGTCCATTATCATCTTTATAAACCCCAACACCCAAGTCGATCTTATTTGGGTTGGTGTCTTTCATATGGGCAACAATAAGCGCTAGAAGAGGGTCGCCGGCAACAGCATTAAGATGTTTAAACATAATGGAAAAGAATCCTTTTGATAGGTCATAGTCAGATTGCAAAACTTCATAGTGAGGCAAATTTGCAAACAAATTAGCACATCTGCTCAGCCATTTATTTTGCCGTATTTACGTCAGAATACAACGGACAAAGGTGTGAAAAAATACATTAACTGTCAATAAAACATGACACTTCTCAGAATTGGTGAATCTAGCATTTTTTATGTAACCGCTTGGTATAAAGGCTTGGGTGCTAAATCTTTGTAACAGAGGAAGGTATTGATTTACCTTTGGTAATTAAAGGATAC
The DNA here is from genome assembly GCF_052747885.1 of Marinomonas dokdonensis. NCBI lineage: Bacteria > Pseudomonadati > Pseudomonadota > Gammaproteobacteria > Oceanospirillales > Oceanospirillaceae > Marinomonas > Marinomonas dokdonensis. The sequence goes on along the minus strand of NZ_JBRAND010000001.1, from coordinate 583,122 downwards.
AAAAAAACTACTGGGTTCAATGAATACCACCGATATAGAGAGAAAAATAACAAAACTGCCTTTGTAGTTGAGCCGCCGCAAGACTAGTTTTTACAGCCATAAAGAAGAACTCGTTCAAGGCTGACAAGGAGATTAGCATGGCAAATATCGTCATTTGTGCGGATGGAACATGGAATAGACCAGAAGAAGACACAGTAAAAGACTTTCCTACCAACGTTCTTAAGTTAGCTAGAGCTATTGCTCCAACAAAAGACCAGCTTGCCCAACATGTTTTTTATGATTGGGGGGTAGGCTCTTACTATGGTGCAATCAGCGGAGGTGCTTTTGGTTGTGGCATTCATAAAAACATTTTGGACGGCTACCGCTATATTATTCAGAACTATCAGGCGGGCGATAATATTTACTTGTTTGGCTTTAGCCGAGGGGCTTATACGGTGCGAGCATTAAGTGGGTTGATTAATAATTGTGGTATTTTAAAAAGGCCCAATGCAAATAAAGTTGCTGAAGCTTGGAAAATCTATAAAAGCCCTTTGTCGCGGAATAAACCTAATGGGGCTGCAGCCACAGTGTTCAAACATGATCACAGTCATGACAGCTGCAACATACACTTTATAGGCGTTTGGGATACGGTGGGAGCGTTAGGAATTCCATTTAGTTTAATGGGATTATTTACCGCTGACGATGAGTTTTATGACACTAAAATGGGACCGAATGTATCCATAGCAAGGCATGCTTTGGCAATTGATGAGAGACGTGATGATTTTGCGCCAACCATTTGGACACCAAGAGCAGGCGTAGACTTACAGCAGGTTTGGTTTGCTGGTGTGCATGCGGATATAGGCGGCTCTTATGCGCCAGATAAAGGCACTAATAATTGCATTGCCGATACTTCATTAGCCTGGATGCTTAACCAAGCTAAAGCGTCGGGTCTTGGGTTAGAAAGTCATATAGAGAATGATTTAACGGATGGCAGTCTTGCCAAAAAACATGAATCCCGCACTATCCCTTATCGCTACAAAAAAGCTTATAACCGACCTTTGATCTTTAAGAATAACCCGACAAAAATACATCATACCGTTAAGGCCCGTTACCTTGCTGATCCGAAATACCGTCCTCAGCAGTTGGTTAAGCTGGTTGAGAAACTGGGTTGGAATGGGGTAGAGATAGAATATTAACTTTTGTCATATCGGCCTTATCGCAATTATATGTTAGTTTATCCTCATGTTGAGTCGTTCTAGGCGTCCTGCCTAGACACTCATACTAATCAATTTACCCTAGCCAAAACTCTGGTTTCGACTGCTTAGCTTGTGTTTAAGGATGACGCGTGTTCGCACTTTCTCTTACCATATTACCGGTATTTTTATTGTTATTAGCAGGGGCTGTTTGTCAGCGTTTACGTTTTCCATCGCCCGCTTTCTGGCCCAGTGTGGATAAATTAAGTTATTGGTTGTTATTCCCGGCATTACTTTTCCACAAAACCTCGCAAATTGATTTTAGTAATCCCTTGCTTTCCAACTATGCATTGGTACTTATTTTGTCCTTACTGGTAACAGCTGTGGTGGTTCTTGTTATGGCGTGGCTTGCCAAAGAACCAGCAACTACGGCATCTTCGATGTTACAAGCTGGGGTACGTTTTAACACCTTTATCGTGTTAGCCCTCGCGGGCAGTGTCTATGGGGATGAGGGCTTGGTATTAGCGGCATTAGGGGCTTCGGTATTGATACCTGCGGTGAATGTGTTCCTAGTTGTAAGTATGGTACTTATGCATGGCCCACAAGGGAATGAGGGCAAGAATACGAGTTTAGGTCATTTGGTGACAAGTGCGTTGATTCGTAATCCATTGGTGATTGCCATTTTGTTAGGCAGTGGTAGCAACTTGTTGGGCCTAACTCCTATTTTATTAGTGTCTGATGTGATTGCCATGTTATCTCAAGCGGCCTTGCCTATGGTGCTGCTGGCGGTTGGTGCCAGTGTCCAGTTAGATGCCATTCGCTCTGTGGGGGTATCATTCTGTTTATCGGCAATAGCTCGCTTTATGGTGTTTCCCATCACCATTGGCTTGCTATGTTGGCTGCTTGGCATTAGCGGATTACCAGCATTGATTGCGGTATTGTTTGGTATTGTGCCCACCGCGACGTCGGCTTATGCCTTGGCACGTCAGTTAGGTGGTAATGCAGAAAAAATGGCAGCTTACATTACACTACAAACGATTTTATCCATATTTATTGTTCCTTTAAGCGTTTGGCTCAGCCAGTTAATATTTGCCTAGTCACCATAAAAAAAGCCACTGCAGTGAAACACTCAGTGGCTTATTGAAACAGGGTAATCTTAGAGATTAGCTGTTTTTGTAAATGTTCTCATAGCAGTAGTTGGTGGCTTCGACGAAACCATCAACGCTACCACAGTCGAAACGCTTGCCTTTAAATTTGTACGCCAGTACACAGCCTTCTTTGGCTTGTTGCAAGATCGCATCGGTAATCTGTACTTCGCCATTACGGCCAGGCTCAGTGTTGCGGATTTTATCGAAAATATCTGGCGTGAGAATGTAACGACCAATAATTGCAAGATTAGAAGGCGCTTCTTCCTTGCTTGGTTTCTCTACCATGTCCGTGACTCGGTACAAACCTTCCATCATGGATTCACCGCTAATCACACCATATTTGTGCACTTCGTCTTCAGGAACTTCTTCGATAGCCACAATGGTGCAGCGGAACTGGTTGTAAAGTTTAACCATTTGCGCCATGACGCCATCGTCTTCCCCAAAGCAAAGGTCATCGGCAAGTACCACGCCGAATGCTTCGTCACCAATTAATGGCTCACCAGTCAAAATCGCGTGACCTAAGCCCAGCATGTTGTTTTGACGAGTGTAAGAAAAGTTAATGTTGTCCATTAGGTGGCGAATACCGTCGAGATACTTTTCTTTTGAAGTACCTGAAATTTGGTGCTCTAGCTCGTAACTAATATCAAAATGGTCAGCAATAGCGCGTTTGCCTCGGCCTGTTACAAAGGTAACGTTGTTAAGACCAGCCGCTTCAGCCTCTTCAACGCCGTATTGTACCAAGGGTTTGTTTACAATGGGCAGCATCTCTTTTGGCATGGATTTAGTGGCTGGTAAAAAACGAGTACCGTAGCCTGCGACAGGGAATAAACATTTACGAATCATATAACATCCTTAATTTGAGCGAAAAATGGCATTCAACAATGAAAAAACCGCCATCGTTTTGTCGTGTCATTTAGAGTCAACGCACGGTAATTGGGCATTAGTATAAAACATTCTTTGTGACGTTTAATATCACTTTACTTAATCTATGCAATACTGCCGAATTTAATTCATACCAGTGCCAATATACAGGAACAGAGATTGTTTGCTGTGGAAAAAGTGACACTAGCTCACCGTGTTTTAACTCTTTTTGCACTTGAACCCTAGGGACTAAAGCACAGACTGTGCCACCCAAAACCAGTTCAACAAAGCCATGGGAAGATGGATACCAATGGCTGTTGTCATTATTGACGCTGACATTCAAGCACTCGCTTTGGTATCGGCTCCAAAGTTGATCGTGCTGGTCATATATTAACGAAGGCACCTTAAGTATGTTTTGGGGACGAATATCATTTTTTAAATAGTGTTGGATAAACGCTGGGGCTGCCACCAACTCATAAACCATATTTCCCACAAAAGTGGATTTTCCCCCAGATACCGGCGTACCAATATCACTCAAGCAAGCAATGACTTCTCCTGTTTTTAGCAAGTCACGTGTTAGCCCTTGGTCAATGGCTTGAATATGTAATTTGACCCTGTCTTGCTGTGCAAATTCAGTCACTACCTGAGGGAACCAAGTTGCGAGTACATCATTGCTAACCGCTAAATTAATAGGCTGGCTTTGACTGGCTTGCTGCCAAGTGAGGGTAAGATCGTCCTCTAACAAAGCCACCTTATTGATATGGGCGAGCAATCGCTCTCCTAAAGGTGTCGCGACAACAGGTCGAGAACGAACTAATACTGGACTGGCATACTTGAGTTCGAGTTTCTTTATGGATTGAGAGATAGCGGATTGGGTGAGGTGTAAATGTTGAGCGGCTTTCTCAAAACTTTGAAACTGTAATACCGCTTTTAAGCAACTAAGTGCTTTGTAATCCATCATTAGATTAATTAATCCATATTAATTTTGATTAATTATAATTTATCGATCGACTGCTTTATTATCAAGCTCTAATTTTTGAGTGAGGTGAGTATGTTGGCATTTATGAGTGGCGCGATAACGGGAGGTGGCTTGATTGTTGCTGTGGGCGCTCAAAATAGCTTTTTATTAGAGCAGTCCTTAAAACGACACTATGCGTTTCCTTTAGCTTTGCTGTTTGTGCTCAGTGATGCTTTGTCCATCATGATGGGGGCATTTGGTGTCGGCTTGCTGATTGAATCTAACCCATGGCTTCTTGACGTCTCTCGCTGGGGAGGTGTCTTATTTCTGGCTTGGTTTGCCTATACCAAGTGGCGCGCTTCGTTTCTGGATGAACAGCTAATATTACAGCAGTCGGCTAAGCGTCTTCCATTGGGCCCCTTGTTGCTAATGAGCCTTGCGGTCACTTGGCTTAACCCGCACTTTTATTTGGATACCATGATACTTATGGGCAGCTTGGCGAACCAATGGCAAGACACCAAGTGGGAGTTTGTTTTTGGCGGTATCAGCGCCTCGTTGGTCTGGTTTTTAGGGTTGGCAATGGTGGGGAAACTGTGTGCAAGGTGGCTTGAGAAGGCAGCGTTTTGGCGGTGGTTTAATCGACTCAATGCCTTACTGATTTGGGGCATTGCTGCCAAGATCGCGACTCAATCCCTATAAATAAGAAAGACTGAGTCGCGGGGTGGGCTTAAAGTTTAATTTCCACTTCGTGAACTTCCTCTTCCACTGGGGTAGAAGAGTCGGCTTCGACCAACATCTCTGCGGTAGCTACAGGGCTGACCGCCAAGGCCACTTGGATCTGATCACCCTGATCTTCGATAACCATAGGCGGCTGAACGTTAATTCGATAGGCGGCCATCAAGGCCACTACTAGGTTCATGCTGGCAATGAATAAAAACAGCGCTTGAATGCTAAAAATATCCATTAGCGATGCCGCCACCAAAGGCCCCATCATACCGCCTAAGCCATTCAATAAGATCATGCCGCTACTGGCCGATAGTATTTGCTCCGGGCGCAACTGGTCGTTCATGTGAGAGGAAGCCAAGGAATACATAGGGAAGGTAAAGGCCCCAACTGTAAACATACCTATCATCATCACAATGCGGTTATCCATACCTGCTCCAAGAGGAACAATCATGGCCGTGAGTGCACCAACAATACCGACCCACAGAATGGTGACACGTCTGTCTTGGCGATCCGATAATAGGCCAATCGGCCACTGCAATATCATACCGCCAATGTAGCTGGCACCAATGAATAATGAGATTTCGCCAATGCCCATGCCAATGCTTTTTGCATACAGAGCGCCAAGACCAAGCAAGGCACCAGAGGTAATGCCAGCAATGGAGACCCCTGTGGCGCCAAGGGGGGCAGTTTTGATCAGCCCCATAATGTTTAATTTTTCCGGGATACTGATGGTTGGCGATGGCGTGCGAACTAACAACAAGGGCACCAAGGCTAAAGAGATAAGCACAGAGGTTAAAATGAATAGTCCAAAACCACCAGGGGAGGCGGTGTTTAGCAAGAACTGTCCAAGAGTTTGGCTGGCCCAAATCTCAATAATATAGATAGAAAACAAGCGCCCACGGGTCTTGTTAGTGGCTATGTCGTTTAACCAGCTTTCTGTCACAATGAATAACCCGGCGTAACATAGGCCTGTGCCCATACGCATAAGCATCCAGAACCAAGGATCGACAATCACGGATTGCATCAAAATCGTGATGGACGCTAAAGAAGCCACAGCGGCAAACACTCGAATGTGGCCGACGTTCTTCACCCAACCTGGTACCAATAAAGAACCCGCAATAAAGCCCAAATAGTAAGCGGACATGATCAAACCCGTTGCCGTGGTATTGAAGGATTCGATAGAGGCACGAATACCAATCAAAGAGCTTTGCAGGGCACTGGCCATGGTTAAAATTGCAATACCAAAGAGTAGGCTCCAGATAGGCACTAGGGTTTGCTTAAGCATACTGTTTCCTTGGGGGTGGTGGCTTTTTTCTGATTGAAATTCGCAGGTTGCAATTTTTGCAGACTATACCTTTCAAACTCTTAAATGCAATGTTTTTGCTGGGATTTTATGAATAAGCCATTAATCATAAGGCAACTTTATAAGTCCGAGTTTATTCATAAGTTCGTATTGGTTGAGTTTATACATAATTGCTTTTCAAAGATTGCTAGCGTATCGCTAGCTATGGCCTGCTAATCCTTTATATAATAAGGCTTTCGACTAGTAGCTCGATCATATAGGTATTCAGTAATCTTACTCGTTAGGTAACATTAAGGCAGTTTCACTCCATGGTGCAAAGCAAGACAAAGACAGGTGTTAATAAAAAATTAGCGGTTCAGCAGATAATGGATAAGTTATCCAAAGCTGTTGCTCAGCATAAATTAAAGCCAGGGCAACGCCTTGTTGAAGCGCAAATAGTCGAAGCATTAGGCGTCAACCGAAACCATGTTCAAGCGGCATTACAACGCTTGTCACTTATGCGCATTGTAACCATAGAACCGAACCGAGGGGCCTTTGTAGCTCAGCCCAGTGCTCAAGAAGCGAAAGAGATTTTTGCTGCACGCCGTGCTATCGAGCGGGGTATTATTGAAAGTATCTCAGTGGATAAGATCGAAAAGAACTGGCCAAAAATTGAAGCCCATATGCAAGCAGAGCAAGCGGCCACTGAAGGCCATGACCGTCGAGCCATTGTGGCAAAGTTAAGTGACTACCATAGTCTACTGGCGGAAATATCTGGGAATCAGGTGTTAAAAGAAATTTTTGATAATTTGATTGTGAGAAGCTCTTTGATCGTGGCACTTTATCAGCGTAATGATGTGCCATCTTGCCAGCATGGTGAGCACCAAGGAGTGATTGATGCTTTACGTCTAGGTGAACAAGAGAAAGCCGTCGAGATCATGATGGAGCACCTTTACCACCTAGAATCTGAGTTAGTGCTGGATGAAGAAGGGAGCTCCGACGTGGATCTCTCCAAGGCACTGCAAAGCTTGTAGAGGCCTTACTAGGGTTCTTGAACAAAATACTAAGCCTCATAGTCTCTATGAGGCTTAGTGCCTTATGGCGTCATAAGTTGCGGACTAGGGCGATTAAAGGTGATTTTGCCTCGCTTCATACCCATGCTGGGTGGAATGATGGCGGCAATAACATCCATGATAGATTGTGCTGGATAGAAGTTAATGTCGGCGGCGCTGCCAAGCTTAATACCATACTTGCTTAGCTTGAGTATTTTCGCCGCCTCATCACTTACCCATGCCATGCATTGAGATAAATCCTCTGGCGTTCCTAGTTGAGCAATATTGGCAAATAGGTTGGCTTGGCGAACTTGTGATGCATCCCCAAAGGGCGTAAATGGGTTCTCAATATTATTGCTGGAAATTGAGCAAACGACACCGAATCGACTTATTTTATGAAGCGGTGCGACGCCACGAGGAATATTATAATCGCTCCCTCTACCGGTCAAAAACAGATCGGTACTGGGTAAAGAGGTGAGCTGAACGCCGGCATTGGCCATATCCTCCGCTATCTGCTGGAGTCTTTCTTTGGGTAGAGCAGAGAGTTTAGTAACGTGACCGACGGTCACCCTGTGTTGATAATGAAACTGCTGGGTCATGGTGACAATATCCGGCAGACTCATGACGGAAGGGTCTAAATCGAAATCCAAGTGGAAATCTAGATCCACATCATACTTGCTGGCTAGCTCAAATAGGGTCTCAATTTGCTGACGAGGATGGCTGTCCGTGTAAGGACAACCACCGAGCAAATCTGCGCCAGATTTAAGGGCTTCTTCCAATAGTTCCAGTGTGCCTGGGTTGTTGTGCAAACCTTCTTGAGGGAAGACGCAAAGCTCGATATCCATGGCCCAATTAAAATCTTGTTTTAATTGTTTGATGGCTTCGAAACCGATTAAACCGATATTTGGATCGATTTCTACGTGGGTTCGCATATAGCTGGTTCCCTGTAGAATCGCTTTCTCGATGACTTGCTTTCCTCGGTTATACACATCTTGGTAATCAAAAGACTGCTTAGCTCGGGTGGTTTCCTGAATGGCTTCTTCTAGGGTCCCTTTATGCAAAGAGCAACGTGAGGAAATGCAGGCTTTATCAAGATGGATATGAGTTTCCACTAAGCCGGGTAGCACTAACTGCCCCTTAGCATCGAGATAATGGTGCGCCTCATAAGGTAATTTCTTTACGCTCAGATGAGGCTCACTTTGGCGTTCAATCGCTGTGAACTTTCCCTCATTAATGATCAGCATATGAGACTGGTCACTGTCTTTTAGGCGGGCGTTATAAATAATGGTCTCTGCTTTTAAAAGCATTAAGCGCCCCCCATGTAAGCTTGGGCAAGGTTGGCATCTTCAAGCAACTCTCTGGAGGTGGCGGCTTTGACGATATTGCCTGTCTCAAGCACGTAGGCTCGGTCGGCAATCTGTAATGCAAGGTTTGCCATTTGATCCACCAGTAGTATGGTGACACCGTCATCTCGTAATGTCGCTAACGCATCGTAAAGCTCACCTATCATGGCAGGAGCAAGCCCTAAAGATGGCTCATCTAGCAAGAGTATACTTGGCTTCGCCATGAGGGCACGGCCCACTGCAACCATTTGTTGCTCACCACCAGATAAAAGCCCAGCCTCAGAATGGATACGATCTTTAAGTCTTGGGAAACGCTCGAGAATATCGGCAATTTCCTGTTCATAATCTACTGTATCGATTCGAGAATGGGCCCCCATAATCAAGTTATCTTTTACCGAGAGTTGGCCAAACAATTGGCGTCCTTCTGGTACCAGTGCCAGTCCTAAATGAGCAATAGCATTGGCTGGAAGCTGGTGGATGTACTGGTCATGCAAACCAATCTGTCCACTGATAGGGCGTTTCAATCCTGCTAAGGCTTGCAGAATACTGCTTTTCCCTGCGCCATTGGCACCAAGAATGGCGACCAATTCTCCAGGGTAAATAACCAAATCTACCTCTTTAACAACAGGGGCTGCGCCATAATCGACACTCAATTTTTTGCAGAATAGCACCGCATCTTTTGCCCCTTGCCAAGGAGTTTTTCTAGGTTGTGCCTGATATTCAGTGCCACCAAGGTAAGCAGCAATAACACGTTGATTGTGTTTAATTTCTTCTGGTGCTCCGCTGGCAATTGGCTGTCCAGCGTCGAGTACTAAAATATGGTCGCTCACGCTCATCACCAATGGCATGTCGTGCTCCACTAAAATCACGGCAATACCAAACTCAGCGATAGCAGATAGTAGCTTCGCAAGCTTGTCAGTATCTTCACGGCTAAGACCTGCAGCAGGTTCATCTAATAGAAGTACTCTTGGTTGGCTGGCCAAACTGCGAGCAATTTCAACGAGCCGTCTGTCCACATGAGGCAGATCTTGAGTGGGTGTATGAATAGATCCTTGATAACCGACGAAAGACAGTAAATTCAGGGCAAGCTCTTTCTGTCCTTTTTGCTCAGACTGAAAAAGTTGGCCTAACTGACCTTTTTGCATGGCAGACAACAGATTTTCTATTACTGACATATCGTCAAAAAGCTGACTGGTTTGATAGGTTCTTGAAATACCACAGCGGGCAATTTTATAGGCCCCTTGGCCAGCTAATTGTTCCCCAAGGTTGATAGAGCCTTGGTCTGGCTGATAAAAACCACTGATCATGTTTAATACGGTGGTTTTGCCCGCACCGTTTGGCCCGATAATACTGGTTACCTTGCCCAACTTAGCATGAAAACTAACGTTCTGGGCTGCTTTTACCCCACCAAATTGAATACCAATTCCGTTGACTTCGAGACCTGTGATCTGATTGTCAGAGCGGTTATAGAAAGCGTTGATTAAATCTTTATTGGTTTGTTTCGGTGGTAACTCCACAGGCAATTTAACGAAGCGTTTTTGCAGTTCTCCTAAAATACCTCGAGGGGCTCCCCAAAGAACGATCAGTAATAATGCCGCGAAAATAAGTAAGCGATACTCTGCTAAAGGAGAAAGCATTTCCGGCAAGACGACAACAATCAGCGCGCCTAGAACCGGCCCCCATAAGGTGCCTGTCCCACCTAGGATGACCACCAATACAAATAGAATGGACTGGGAAAACGGAAAAGTACTTGGGCTTATGAACATCATCAACGGCGGTACAATCGCCCCAGCTAAACCCGTGATGGCGGATGAAATAGCAAACGCTAGAGTCTTGGTTTGAATGGGATTAAAGCCAAGGGAGCGCGCTGCGATTGGACTGGCTTTCACCGCACGCATCGCTTTCCCCCAGCCACTATTGTAAAAGCAGGCGTAAGCGACTAGTGCAATGCTAACCAAGAATGAGGCTGTTAAGGCTAGCAGCAGGTTAGCATCGGTATTAGCAAGCTCAGGCATAGGAATGCCCATTAGGCCATTAGCGCCCCCTGTAAGACTACGCCATTCAATTAAACTGTGATGAATGACAAAAGCGAAGGCAATGGTAATCATGGCTAAATAGGGGCCACTGACACGTAAAGCCGGTATGGCCAGTAACGCGCCAATGACGCCACTAAAGACGGCTGCCAACAAGAGTGATAGAGGGAAAGGCACACCGTTCATTAGCAATAATGCACTGATGTATGCACCGATGGCGTAAAAGGCAATGTGTCCAAAACTAATTTGTCCACTCATACCCATTAAGACATTCAAGCCAATGCCCACCAAAGCGGTTAATAAGCACAAGGTAAAAACCAGTAGGTAGTAGCTGCCTAATAAAAAACACAGGGCGAAACTAAAGACAGTAAATAGCCCGATAAAGAAAAACTGTTTCATGCGATTGTTGATCATACTTTTATAACCTGCCCGCGACCGAATAAACCATTTGGCTTAAGCGCCAAAGCGACAATGACTAAAGAGAAGGTAATGATTTGAGTAAACGCTGAACCAAAGTAAATGGTGACTATGGCTTCTGTTAAACCAAAAATGAGTCCGGCAGCGAACACTCCATGGGCGCTGGCAATACCACCCAGAATCGCCACGGCAAATGCTTTAAGTCCGAATAGGGTGCCCATGTCTGAATGCACTGCAAATAATGGCGCAATCAAGATCCCCGCAATGGCTGCGAATAAGGTGGAAATGGCGAAGCTGATAGAAATTACTTTGGTGACATTGATGCCCATAAGCTGAGCAGATTTAGGGTTCTGTACACAGGATTGTAAGACCTTACCGAGCTTTGAGTACTGGCGAATCAGCACGAGCCCAATGGCAATTGCCAAACCCACTAAGGGGATGAGTAACTGTAAAATATTGATGTTGGTGTCGAGAATCTGCAAATTTAAGCTGGCAAACTCACTGGTAAACTGACGTGGTTCTTTACCAAAGGTAAATAGAGTGATGTTATCCACGAGAATACCGCCAGCAACTGTGGCCATCAGCCAAGCTTCTGACCCTTTGCTCGCAAAAGGTCTTACCAAAAAACGCTCTATGGCTAAACCGTATATGGCACAAATGAGCAGGGTTAAGAAAAACGCTACTGAATAAGGTAGCCCCCAAGTAATACATAGGGTGTAAGCCCAGACAGCACCGACCATCATGGCACTGCCCTGGGCAAAGTTCACAGTGTTGTTGACGATATAGGTGATGTGGAAGCCAAGCGCGAGAAGGGCGTACATGCTCCCTAGGCCTAAACCTGTCAGTATGGCAGTGGTTAACATATTAGAACCTCAAATAGCTGGGGCATCCTTGCCCCGTATACGTGTTTATTTAACTGGAGAAATTTGATCGCCTACAAATTGCGTGAAGACGTAATCATTTGGCCCGATAGCATCGTGCTGGTCTTTACTAAACGGCTGGCTAAAGCTTTTAATTAAGCCTTCGTAGCTGTCAATTTTGTAGAAACCATCACGAATATCTTTACCCTTGGTTGAACCAGCTTTCTCTATGGCCATAGCCGTTAGGTGCATGGCATCGTAAGCATTGGCAATACCAACGGCTGGGGTAACATCCGCTGTGGTTTTAATTTCAGGGTATTTTGCTTGCAGTGCGGAGAACACTTCGCCGCCTTTACCTGAGGTAATATCGGTAAACACGAAGGTTTGGATAAAGTGCACTCGATCAGCCGTTGGTCCAGCAAGCTCGCCAAATCGGCCTCCTGCAGGCCCCCAGTGAGAAACAACAGGTACATCCCAGTTCATTTTTTCAAGAGATTTAACCACTTGTGCGGAAGGTGCTACGTTGGCAACCATTAATAGGGTATCTGTACCTTTTTCTTTTAAACGGCTCAGTTGTGGTACCACGTCAAGGTCACTTGATTCGATACGCTCAATACCTGTGTAAGCGATGCCGCGTTTCTCTAAAGCGGCTTTAAAGCCCACTTCGTTTGATTCACCCCATGGGTTGTTGATCAGAATCATGCCTGGTTTTTTCATGGCGTATTTGTCGATGCCGTATTGCACCAAGGCTTCATCAACAATTTCATCCACGGCAGAGACACGGAAAACATAGTTCTCTTTCGCACCATTTTGAGTGATAGGAGTACCTGCAGCCCAAACCCCCATGAATGGGAATTTCATTTGGTTTGCTAAAGGCACAATAGCCATAGATACAGGCGTATCTAGACCACCAAATAATACTGCCACGTCTTCTTTTTGAACCAGCTCTCTGGCCGCCAATAATCCTTTAGATGGATTACTCTCATCATCTCGTCGAATAAGTTCAAGAGGTCGACCCAATACGCCGCCATCAGCATTGATTTCGTCAATAGCGATGGCAAGACCACGGGTGATGGCTTCACCAGATTTCGCTGATTGGCCCGATAGGGCAGCAACTAGGCCGATTTTAATTGGCTCTGCAGCGTGCACGTTAAGAGATCCTGCTAGCAGTATGGCGCTGGCTAGGGAAAAGGTTTTCTTCATGGTTCTAGTGACTTTGTTAAACTTCATAAAATACCCTCTTTTAATTAATTGCTAGCTATTGTTTAATTATTGCTAGCAATTACGATGCCAAAGAATATTGGTCAAATAGAAGATTTTTTGCACTTTTATGTATCAGTTTTTGAAATATACGCACTATTAATAAACAAATATTTAATTTATGGAGATATTTTATGAATGATTTAGATAAGGCAGTAGAAATTGTTAGCAATTTTTTGGCGGCCTCAATGGCCCCTGATCCAATTAAGGCGGCAACTTTTATGAGTAAAGAGGTAGAAATTACCTTTACAGGTCGACGGGTCATGGAAGATGCAACGGCCATTACAGCTTTCAATAAATCTCGATATGCTTGGGTAAAGAAGCAGATCAAGCAGTATGACGCGGTTCAGAAAGAGGACCATTGTGTAGTGTATTCGATTGGCTATTTATATGGTCAATGGCCAGATGGAAGGGATTTTCACGGTAACCGTTACACGGATAGATTCGAAGTAAGGGACGGCTTGATTACCAAAATGGATGTGCTAAATGACAGCGCAGAATGGATTTTAGAGCCGAGCATTAATCGAGTTACAGCAGACTAATTCTGCTGCCATGGCATGGGAACGAACTTAGCAACCAACCTTGATTAGCTGCTAAGTTCTCTCTAACGGCTTTAAAGAATACTTGGGTCAATGCTAAAGTGCTTTCCCAAGAGAGCATGGTAAAAGCGGCTATCGGTCAAAATACCGGTGCATAAACCATCTTTCTCAAGCACTAAGAATTGATTGCACTGGTAGCGAATCTCCACTGCATCACGCATGGCAATGGTTTCAGGGGCGCTTACCACTGCGTTGCTGGGCAAGTTGCTGATCTCATCACCCTCTTTGAAAAGCGCGCTATCAATCTTACCTTTATGATTGTGGGCGGCGACAAATTTACCCTCGACGATTTCTAACCAGACATTATCATCCACCCAGGTTTTACCGTCTTCTTGCTTGAGTTCATCTATTGGGGTCATCAATGAGTTACCGCAAAGAACATTGAGGGGGTTGGTGTGAGCAACGAACTTCTCAACATAAGGTGTCGCTGGATTAAGAACGATTTGTTCTGGGGTGTCTTCTTGGATAATTTGTGCAGACTCCATAATGGCAATTTTGGAGCCAATTTTTAACGCTTCATCCAGATCGTGACTAACAAAAACGATGGTTTTATTGAGTTGCTGTTGTAGCTCAATAAGCTCGTCTTGCAGCTGGGAGCGAATTAATGGGTCTAACGCTGAAAAGGGTTCATCCATTAACAATACATCTGTATCCATTGCGAAAGCTCTGGCTAAGCCGACCCGTTGGCGCATGCCTCCGGAGAGCTCATCTGGCTTCTTGTCTGCCCATTGGTCTAGGCCAACCATGGTCAGTTGTTCACGAGCTTTAATAAGTCGTTCCGTTTTGCCCATGCCTTGCATTTCTAAACCAAAAGCCACGTTTTCAAGTACAGTCAGCCAAGGCATAAGAGCGAAACTCTGGAAAACCATGGAGACACGATGGGTGCGCATGTGACGCAGCTTGGTTTCGTCACAATCTGCCATGTTGACCATGGTGTCACCATCACGAACCAGACAGCGACCGCGAGCAATCTTGTTCAGTCCATTAATGGCTCTTAAAAGTGTGGATTTACCTGAGCCAGATAATCCCATGAGTACACAGATTTCACCTTCATTGATTTCTAGACAAGCGTTTTGTACCCCGACCACATCCCCCGTAAGACCAAGAATGTCAGCGCGGCTGTGTCCTTTATCCATTAGAGGTAAAGTCTTTGCCTGTTGCTCACCAAACACAATATCAACATTTTCAATACTTACTACAGGCATGGCTTAGCTCTCTTTTCTGGCGGTTGGGGATTTACAAATGCGATCGAGCATAATGGCCACCAGAACGATAGCGATACCCGCTTCAAAGCCTTGGGAAATGTTCACCGTGTTTAGGGCACGAACCACTGGTTTGCCTAAACCGTCGGCCCCTACCAGTGCGGCGATGACCACCATGGATAAAGACAGCATGATACATTGGGTAATACCGGCCATGATGTTAGGCATGGCAGAAGGTAACTCTACTTTATAGAGTAGTTTGGACTTGGTGCAACCGAAGGCTAAACCGGCTTCTCGCAGCTCATTGGGCACTTCGCTGATGCCTAGATAAGTTAGGCGAATTGGCGCGGCGATGGCGAATATAATGGTGGAAATCAATCCGGGCACATAGCCTAAGCCAAATAAAATAAGGGTAGGGATAAGGTATACAAAAGTTGGGATGGTCTGCATTAAGTCCAGTATCGGGCGCAGAATCGTGTACAGCCAAGGACGATGAGCAGCGGCTATGCCTATTGGCACACCAATTAAAACACTGATGGTCGTTGCTGTGATGACTAACACAAGGGTCTGTAACGTTTCGACCCAATAACCCATATTAATAATGAGTAAAAGGGCAGCAGCTATGAAAATGGTTAAGCCGAGGCTGCGATGTAAAAACCAAACTAGCCCTAAAATAACGCCAATGACGGCCAGCGGATGCATCCATTCTATAGCGTCGACCATGGAGACAATCATTGTCTCTAGGGTGATTGAAATAAGGTCGAAAAAAGCAGCAGCGGCATCAACCAGCCAATCCACAAAATTTTCCATCCAAGCGCCAAGCGGGATTTTGTTATCCGTCAGCCAGTTCATAATTGTGTCTCCAAGGTGTAAAAGTCTTTCTCAGCCTAATGCTTTTAGGCTGAGAAAGTTGTGCTGAGTCATGGCAGGAGGCTTATAGGCCCAAGTGAGACTGGACAGCTTGCAGGCCGTTGCCACCAGATTGAGTGGTAACACCTTCTAACCAAGGCTCGATAGCGCTAGGGTTAGCTTTTAGCCAAGCTTTGGCTGCTGCCGCTGGTTGTTGGCCGTCATCTAGAATGGCGCCCATGATTTCGTTTTCCATGGCTAATGAGAATTGTAGGTTGCTGACCAATTTGCCTACGTTGCCACATTCTTGTAAGTAGCCTTTACGGACATTGGTGTGAACATTGGCACCACCAAAATTAGGCCCGAAGAAGTCATCGCCACCATCTAAGTATTCCATCTCAAAGTTGGCGTTCATTGGGTGTGGCGCCCAGCCTAAAAACGCGATCCACTTATCACGACGTAAATTGCGGCTTACTTGTGAGAGCATGCCTGCTTCGCTGGATTCAACCAATTGGAAATCGGCCAGTTCGAAAGCATTATTATCAATCATGTCTTGAATGATGCGGTTACCGTCGTTACCAGGTTCAATGCCATAGATACGACCAGAGAATTCTTTACGGTATTTCGCCAGATCCGCAAAACTTTTTACACCCGCATCATAGGCCGCTTTGCTGACGGCTAAGGTGTATTTTGCACCCATTAAATTCGGCCCAAGATCTTCCACCGTACCGGCTTGTAGGTAAGGCTCGATGTCTGCTTGCATGGTCGGCATCCAGTTTCCTAGGAAAACATCGATATCGCCATTGGCAAGAGAGGTGTAAGTGACAGGCACAGATAGAAGTTGGGTTTTGGCTTCATAACCAAGACCTTCTACTAGCTCACTAGCAACAGCCGTAGTTGCGGTGATGTCTGTCCAACCTACGTCTGAAAATCGCACGGTTGAACATTCCGCCGCGAGGGTTAAGCCTGAGATGCTGGCCATAGATAGGACGAGGGCAGTTTTTTTGGTCTTGCTAAACATAATTTCTCCTTTCAATTTTATGAATACTGTTGAGATGAACGTTTGCTATGACGCCTTATTGAACGTAAAAATACGCTCGAGATTGCTTATGAGTTTTAAACCAAGTGCTACTGCAGGTGCAGTGTATGGTTGTGTCTCATCACGAGATCTAGGTAATACTGTATTTGTTGCATGGTAACGGCTTTATTAATTCCGCCATCCAAAGACCCTCTTAACCACATGCCATCAATTAAGGCACACACAGTGGACGCCACGTTGCGGGCGTGATCAATTTCCAGTTCTTTTTTCAACTCAACCACCAAGGTGGTTTGTAGACGTTTGGAATACACTCTTTGCAGGCGGAATAGAGACTCTGTGTGCATGGAGGAGGCCCAAAAACCAATCCAAGCTTTGACCACTTGAGGGTGCGTTTGTGATTGGCTAAAACTGGCTTTGACGATGGCCATGACTCTGGCGTGGGCAGTGGTATTTTCAGACTTGTTGAGTTCGTGTTTAAGGACTTGGAAAAATTCTGCGATCAGGCTTTTCATGGTTTCGTCAAACAAGCCGCTTTTACCACCAAAATAGTGATTAATGATGGCGGGGGAGACATTGGCTTTTTTGCCTATGATACTAACGGTAGCGCCAGAAAAACCATATTCATTGATGGCCGAAATAGTGGCTTCAATGAGTTGAGGTTTACGAATTTTTTGCATTCCAACTTTCGGCATGGGGATTCCTTTTTTATTAAACGCCTGTTCAATAAAACCTATGGTAGGCTGTTTTACTGAATTAGGTCAACTTATATCGCTTAAAAAGATTAGTGTTCTAATAAAATTAACTGTCTGATTTTTATATAAAAGCCGTAAAAAAGCGCTCTTTAGGAGTCTTTTTTTGATATGCTTTTGTCGGTTTCAGATAACAAAAACGCGTATTTTACCCAGCAGTTTTTATTAAAATAAGGCAATTTTTTAGGAAAATGAAAACGCGCTTAAATTAGAGGAAATGCTAGAGATGACAGCTGAGTCAATTTTTGATCAAGAAATAGATCGTACCCAAATGGATAGTGATAAGTGGTCTAAATACCCATCTGAAATATTACCTATGTGGGTAGCCGATATGGATTTCGATGCGCCAGAGGTGGTGAAAAAGGCATTAGCCCAGCGAGTCAGTGACGGCGTGTTTGGTTACACCCACGCACCTAAGCAATTAACGAAGAGTATTATCGCGCACTTACAAACGCGTTATCAGTGGTCGATTTCTGCCGCTCATATTCTGCATTTACCTGGATTGGTGTGTGCCTTACACCTTAGTGTGCGTGCTTACACTCAAAAAGGAGAGGGCATTATTGTGCCTGGCCCTGTGTATTACCATCTAACCAAAGCTCCGGAGCTTGCGGATCGAGATTTGACTCGTATTGATATGCATCTAGAAAATGATCGCTGGGTGATCGATATGCCGCAATTTGAACAAGCTTGTCAGCAAAGCCATAACAAGATGATTCTGCTGTGTAACCCTCATAATCCTGGTGGCACGGTTTACACTAGAGAAGAACTATCAAAAATTCATGAGTTAGCGGAAAAATACGATTTATTGGTGGTGAGTGATGAGATTCACTGTGACTTAATTCTCGATCAAGTGGCTCATGTGCCTTTCGCCAGCCTAAATGAAGATGCTGCCAATCGCTGTATTACTCTTATGGCGCCAAGCAAGACTTTTAACCTAGCTGGCCTTGGTTATGCTTTTGCCGTGATTGCAAACAGTCAGCTGCGCACTGTATTTAATCAAACCAAAGCTGGGGTAGTACCTTCCCCCAATATGTTAGGCTTCACCGCCGCAGCCACAGCTTATGCAGAAGGCCAGTCTTGGCATGAGGCGTTATTAGAATATCTGCGTAAAAACAGTTTTTATTTGCAGCAAGCTCTAGAAGACACGCCGCTGAAACTAAATGCTACCCAAGCCACTTACTTGGCGTGGATCGATGCCTCGGCACTGCAACTTGAAAGCCCCTATGAGTTTTTCCTAAAGGCTGGGGTTGGTGTATCGGATGGTAAAGACTTTGGTAACTCGCAATTTGTACGTTTGAATTTTGGTTGCCCAATCTCTCGCCTAGAAGAAGCGGTTAAGCGCATTAAACAAGCACTAAAAGCAGCGGGCTATAGCTAAGCTTGAAGTGTCTGGATGATCCATAGGCTCTTTTAAACAAAGGGCCTATGGATTCTATTTAAAGTGTTTTAAGCCTATTGCCATCATTTTGTTGTTATCATCCTTCCTTATGGACGGAACTAATTCCCGACAATAGCGTCTATTTTATCAAGGTGCACAGTCAGCATTTTGCTAGGGGCTCTGATGCCTTTGAATGACAGGGTGGTTCTCTAGATGATTGATTTTTCCCTACGCATGGGAGTGTTTTTTGCAGTTTTAATCCTTTTGCTAATTTGGCAAGCCTTGGCCTTACGAAGCCCTTTGCCGAAATGGCGTCAACGCTGGTGGCATAATGGTTTATTACTGGTTTTGGGAGCCTTATGTGTTCGTCTCTTCCAACCAGTACTATTTGCTGTTATCGCTTCTCTCAGCCCACAAAACTTCTTTCTTGATTTCCTCGATTGGCCTTTTTGGACAACATTGATGATAGGTGTGTTGGTGCTGGATTGTCTGATTTATTGGCAGCACAGACTGTTTCATCAAGTGCCGATATTGTGGCGACTGCATAGGGTGCATCATACGGATACGGAGCTGGATACCAGCTCTGCGGTGCGTTTTCATCCGGTCGAAATTGGTCTTTCTCTGATCATCAAAGCAAGTGTCATTTGGCTGTTGGGCATTCCTCTGGAAGTAGTACTTTTATTCGATATTCTATTGAATGCTTCCGCCATGTTTAACCATACCAATGTGCGGCTTCCAAACTCTCTGGAAGTTGCTGTTAAAAAGCTTTTCGTGACACCGGATATGCACCGTATTCATCACTCCCGTATATCCCAAGAAGCGAATAGTAATTATGGCTTTTGTTTAAGCATTTGGGATCGTCTATTCGCCAGCTATACCCAGCAAGCCAAAGGGGGCGATGGAGCGATTAATATTGGTTTACCCGATACTAAAACGTATGAAGTTAGCTCATTTAAGGCGCTACTTTTCATGCCGCTAAAGAACTTTAAAAAAGATTAATTGATTGTTTATAAAGAAAATTTTCTATATAACTTGATTATCTAATGGATCTATAAAAAATAAGGGGAATGCATGAGCTACCATGAACTTAACCCAATTGAGATGCGCGTCATCGGTTGTTTGATGGAAAAGGAGGTCACCACACCCGATCAATACCCGTTAAGCCTTAATGCCCTCGTAAATGCCTGCAATCAAAAATCGAATCGTGAACCTGTGATGATGTGCTCTGAGCTTGAAGTACAGGATGCTCTGGATACTTTGGCAGCTCGTAGCCTAGTGACAGAAATCAGCAGTTTTAACAGTCGAGTTAACAAATACCAACACCGTTTTTGTAACACCGAATTCTCTGATTTACAGTTCTCATCTGGTCAAACTGCCATTGTGTGCTTACTGTTTTTAAGAGGGCCGCAAACGCCGGGGGAATTACGTTCTCGTAGTGGCCGTTTGCATGCTTTTGCGAGTCGGGAAGAGGTCGAAGAAGCGCTATCTGCGCTGCAGGCTATGACTGGTGGGCCATTCGTGCAACAGTTGCCGAGAGAAGCCGGTAAGCGAGAATCTCGTTATTTAGCGTGTTTTATGGATGCGCAAGAGCAAGCGGACATGGTCGCCAATCTATCGACAGTTGTTAATACCCCTGCGGCGCCGAGCAATGTTGAAAGCCGTGTGGCGGAATTGGAGCGACAAGTAGAGAAACTAACTCAGCGTATTAGTGAATTAGAAGAAGAACGTGGACTATAATATCCCTAAGCATGAAACTGTGTATCCTCAAGCTGTTCTACATCGCTCATAGCGATGGATTTAATTAGGAGTAATCCATGTCAAAATATCGTTGGGGTATTATTGGTACCGGAGGCATCGCACACGCTTTTGCCAGTGACTTTCGTTATGTGAAATCAGGTGTCCTCAGTGCGGTTGCATCTCGCAAGAAAGAGACGGCGGACCAGTTTGCCAACCAATTCGATATCGAATTAGCCTTTAATGACTACTTTTCGCTGATCAATAGCCAGCAAGTGGACGTCATTTACATTGCGACGCCACATGTTTATCACTACGACCTAGTAAAAGCCTGTATCTTGGCTGGCAAAGCCGTACTGTGTGAAAAACCCTTCACACTGAATGAGCGTCAATCGAAAGAGCTTTATGATCTGGCCGAACAGCATCAAGTGTTTGTTATGGAAGCCATGTGGACTCGCTTTAATCCTGTGATAGAGCAAGTTATTGAGTGGGTAGAAGAAGGTGAAATCGGCGATGTGCATAGCATTCAAGCCAACTTCAATTTTGTTGCACCTACCGATCCTAACCATCGCTTGATGAATCTTGAGATGGGCGGTGGCGCGTTATTAGACATTGGTATTTACCCCGTCTTTTTAGCGCAATTGTTCTTTGGTAAACCAGATTTTATTCAGAATCAGGCGGTTATTGGTGATACCGATGTGGATGTTTTCGAACAGATTCTACTTGGTTGGGAAAGTGGTAAATTGGCGTCGCTGGAATCGTCATTAATTTCTCACAACCCTAATCGAGCAGTGCTTTCTGGGTCGAAGGGTTATATCGAAATAGGCTCTCAGTGGCACATGGCGAAATCGTGTCGCATCGTAACAGGAGAGGATCACCAAGAGCGTGCGGTGGAGTTTGATTTTCCGGGGTTAGGTTATCAATTTGAAGCCGAGGAAGTGAACCGTTGCCTACAAGAAGGCTTGATTCAAAGCCCTAATTACAGCTGGCAGGACAGCCTAGAGCTCATGGCAACGCTTGACGAGGTTCGCCAAGATATAGGTCTAAATTACCCTGGTGAGAGTGAGATAGATGCCGAAGAATTAGAGCATCATCACCACGAACATCACCACCATAAGCACTGATCTATTCCATATTGAGACATAAAAAAGCCCCCTTAACGGATCGATCAAATTTTAGCGATCTATTAAGGGGGCTTTTTATGCTTGAGCGTTAGCGCTAAAGCATTAAGCGAGTGCTAGATGCTTTCTTAGTAAAGGCAGCAAAGTCTTGAATAGGCGTGGGTTGGCGCATAATACATCACCGCCTTCCACACTGGTTGCGCCGTCAAAAGCGCCAAACAAACAGCCCGCTTCTTGAGCAATAAATAAAGGTGCTTGCATTTCCCATTCTTGTAACTTGATGCCCCAAGCAGCGTCCAAACGACCAGCCGCCACATTGGCAAGCATTAAGGCTGGTGCATCTTGCATAACGGCGCGAGCGCCATGTTCAGCAACGCTTGCTAAAACAGCAAGTTGGCCTTCTAAGTAAGGACGAGTGCGATCTGTAGCAGGGAATTGTGCGGCTAAAGTGGTGTTTTCTAGACCACGAGCATTGCCTGTGCGGATACGAGAATTGTTTAGGTAAGCGCCGCGACCTTTACTTGCGTAAAATTCGTCTTTGCTATGAGGGTTCAGCACGATAGCGTGCTCCACTTTGCCGGCAACCTTGTAGCTCATGGTAATAACATGACCCGTTAGACCACGAGAAAATAAATGCTGACCTTGGATCGCATCAATGATCCATTCGCCTTCTTCACCCTGTTGAACAGAGCCTTGCAAACGAGTGGTAATGGTATCGGCAGGGTAGGCTTTTTCTAGGTGGTAAACAATGCTGCGTTCAGCGCCAGAGCAAACTGCTTGATAAACTTGCTCGGCGGATTGGCCTTGCTCTTTATCGAAAAGCAATTTTTCTTGAGAGTGAACAATGTATTCTGCTGCAGCACGGGCAGCTTTAAGTGCGATACTGATTCTAGGTTGCATAATTTACCATTAAATAATCTGTGGTTAAGGTGCATTTACTGTGAATAAAACAGTAGGTTGCCATCAAAGTGTTAAAGAGCGACGACAATACCGAGCGTTTTCCACCAAAGGCATATTGTTTGGCGATTTCTAATCGGTATTGCTGTGTATAAATCTGAGGGCGGATTCTAGCTTAATGGGGCGGTTTTGGCTAGTGAAGTTTTGGTTAAAAAATGATCGTAACAAGGATTTGGCGATAAAATCTGTTACCATGCCCACCAACAACAGATAGTCAGAGTGGATGTTTTAACGCATGCAAAATAAAGTAAGAATTGTACTGGTGAATACCTCTCATCCAGGCAATATTGGTGGTGCTGCTAGAGCCATGAAGAACATGGGACTGGCGGACTTATACTTGGTCGCTCCAAAAGTTTACCCAAGCGAGGAAGCCGTTAGCCGTGCTTCTGGCGCGACGGATATTTTAGATCAAGCTGTCGTGGTGGAGACGCTTGAAGAAGCCATTGCCGATTGTCAGTTAGTGATTGGCACCAGCGCCCGAGAGCGCCATATTCCTTGGCCCTTGGTTGACCCAAGACAAGCGGCCGATATGGTATATGAAGAAAGTTTAGAGACTGCTTTTGTGTTTGGTCGAGAAGATCGTGGCTTAACGAACGAAGAGCTACAACGCTGTCACTATCACGTACACATTCCATCTGTTGAAACCTTTAGCTCACTTAATCTTGCAGCAGCTGTGCAGGTTATCGCTTATGAATTACGCATGAAGTCGTTGCTGATGAAAGATGCCCCTGTGGTTAGTCCTAAATGGGATGTGCCAGCCGCGACTTCAGAGCAAATGGATCACTTGTTAGCCCATTTGGAAGAAGTGCTCACCAAAACCGAGTTTTTAGACCCGAAAGTTCCTAGAAAAGTGATGACTCGCTTTCGACGCTTATACCAACGTGCCCAGTTGGACCAGCAAGAAATGGGCATGCTAAGAGGTATGTTGACCTCGGTTGAGAAGCAAATAAAGTAAGCCTAGCCCCTAGGTTTTCATAAAAAAAGCCGCTGAAAAAATCAGCGGCTTTTTTGCAAGGGCAGATGGTCTTAAGCTTTGCGCTCAGGACGACCTTCTTCTTGCCAATGAGTGTGGAATTTCTGACCCGCTTCAGCATCTACACGCTCATAAGTGTGAGCGCCAAAGTAGTCGCGCTGAGCTTGTAGTAGGTTGGCTGGCAATACTTCAGAGCGGTAACCGTCGAAGTAAGCAAGTGCTGAAAAAATTGAAGGGGCAGGAATACCAGACTGAGCGGCTAAGACAACGGTTTGGCGTAGTCCAGCTTGCTTGTCTGCCATAGCGTCTGCAAAGTAATCACTCAACAATAGACTTTCAAGCTCTGGGTTAGCAGTGAAAGCATCGGCGATTTTTTGTAGGAATGACGCGCGAATAATACAGCCGCCACGCCAAATTTTAGCGATGTCACTAAAGTTCAACGTCCAGTTGTATTCTTTTTGCGCTGCACGCATTAGCTGGAAACCTTGTGCATAAGCACAGATTTTTGCACAGTAGAGCGCTTCTTCAATGGCTTTTTCCACATCTTTAGCATCTACTTCGCCGCTTTGTACATCGGCAACCAGTTTGCTTGCTGCGTGTTCACGCTCTGCAGTTAGGGTGCTCAATGCGCGGGCATAGACAGATTCACTGATGATGCCAGCTGGCACACCCATTTGAGTTGCACTGATAGAAGTCCAACGGCCAGTACCTTTTTGCCCAGCACTGTCGAGAATCATGTCTACTAATGGCGCGCCGGTTTTTTCATCGTACTGCTGCAAAATGTCAGCGGTAATTTCAACTAGGTAGCTGTTTAGAATGCCTTGGTTCCACTTTTCAAACAGCTTACCAATTTCTTCTGGCTCGTAGCCTAATAAAGAGCGCAGTAAATGATAGGCTTCACAAATTAGCTGCATGTCGGCATATTCAATGCCATTGTGGACCATTTTTACATAATGTCCTGCGCCATTTGGCCCAAGGTAGGCTGTACATGGTTCACCTTGTGTAACAGGTTTACCAGGTGTGTTGCTAACAATAGGCTTGCCGTTTTCGTCCACTTTCGCCGCAACCGCTTCCCACATAGGTTGTAGGTATTTCCAAGAGTCTGCGTCGCCACCAGGCATTAGAGAAGGACCAAAGCGTGCGCCAACTTCGCCACCTGATACAGCGGTACCGAAGAATTTAAACTTCTCTTTGTATTCGGATTCACGACGAATGGTATCTGTCCATTGGCTGTTACCGCAATCTACGACAATATCGTCGCTCTCAAGACCCGCTTGGATCAGATTGTTGCAAACCGCATCCACAGGCGCGCCAGCAGGAACAAGTACGACAATAACGCGAGGTTTTACCAAGTTAGCTAACATGTCTTCCATGCTTGAGCAGCCAATGATGCGTGCTTCAGAGACATCAGCAGGACGTTCTTTTGCTTCCGTATCCAATACATCTTTTACTTTTGCTGCATCAAGATCAAAACCTGCAACTCGGTAACCATGGTCCGCAAGATTTAAGGCCAAATTTTTACCCATCACGCCGAGGCCGACAAACCCTATATTGCAGTTATGATTTGTTTTTAACATAAGTATCGAGCAACCTTTTGAAATAGTTGAAATTCGTTCTCGAATCTTACCATGAAGGTTGGAGTTTCTGGATAAATTAGCGCAATAAAAATGCAAAAAAACGCAAAAAAATCTCTTTTTTTAAGCAAAAACCGCATACTTTATGAGGGGATGTACGCCTAACTCGCTGTTTTTGAGTACTTTGTGTAGTTGTGAGCCGTTCTCATTAAGTGCTCGGTTTTGTTCTTATCCTACCAAAAAGTAATTTTATTACAGGCTCTCGTTTTCAAAATGATACGTTTTTTCCTTAGATTCCTCTAGATAGTGAAAAATCCTCTTTTTGACCTATTTTTGTCATACAAATCAAAGCGTTAAACTCGTTAATATTGTTACAAAATAGTAATAAAATAACATATTGTTATAAGGATATGTTTTTTTAGATTGTTTTGTTACTATCGATTTTATCGGCAGAATCATCCAAAAGTGGACTGGGTGATCAGATATTACTTATGAGTTCAGAGGGCAGATACAATGAGTTTGGCATCAGGCGACGCGGCAATTTTTTCAAATCTAACCACCCCCCAATTAGTGGAAAAAGCGCTGCGAAATGGTGAGGGTGTGTTAGCGGATAATGGCGCTTTAGTTGTGGAAACTGGCGAGCGTACAGGTCGTTCACCAATGGACCGCTTTATCGTTGAAGAAGCGAGCAGTAAAGATAGTATCCACTGGGGCGCGGTTAACCGTCCATTTCCAGAAGAAAAGTTCGGGCCTTTATGGGACCGGGTGGTGGCGTATTTAGACGCTAAAGAGTCGTTCCAATCTGAGGTGCATGTTGGTGCCGGTGAAGAATATTATCTGCCTGTTAAAATGCGTACAGAAACTGCTTGGCAACAATTGTTTGGTCGTAACCTATTTATTCGCCCAGAAGTGTATAACCCAAATGCCAAGGCTGAGTGGCAAATCGTTAATGCTGCTGGCTTCGAATGTGATCCTGAGCGCGATGGCACCAACTCAGAAGGTTGTGTCATTCTTAATTTTGCTGAGCGCAAAGTTCTGATTGCTGGTATGCGTTACGCTGGCGAAATGAAGAAAGCCATGTTCTCTGTGCAAAATTACTTATTGCCTGAATACGATGTGTTGCCCATGCATTGTGCGGCAAATGTAGGTGTGAATAATGATGTTACCTTGTTCTTTGGTCTTTCCGGTACCGGTAAAACCACCTTGTCTGCAGATCCTGAGCGCTTTTTGATTGGTGACGATGAACATGGTTGGGGTAAAGGAACCGTCTTTAATATCGAAGGTGGTTGCTACGCCAAGACTATCGATTTGTCTCAGAAGAACGAACCGATTATTTGGGATGCCATCAAGTTTGGCACCATAGTCGAAAACGTTGTGTTAGATAGTGAGACGCGTGTTGCGGACTATAGTGATACTTCTCTGACTCAAAATGGTCGAGCAGGTTACCCGAGAGAACATATTGAAAAGCGTGCGGCGCAAAACCGCGCGGGTGAGCCCAATGCCATTATCTTTTTGACTTGTGATTTAACAGGGGTGTTACCACCTGTCTCTATCTTGAGTAAAGAAGCTGCGGCTTACCACTTCTTAAGTGGCTACACGGCATTAGTAGGCTCAACTGAGATGGGAGCGGGCAGTGGCATTAAGTCGACTTTCTCTACGTGTTTTGGTGCGCCTTTCTTCCCCCGCGCCGCAGATGTATACGCTGACCTCTTAATTAAGCGAATTGAAGAGTTTGGTAGCCGTGTTTACCTTGTTAACACAGGTTGGACGGGTGGTGCTCATGGGCAAGGCGGTAAACGCTTCAGTATTCCAACAACGCGAGCGGTTATTGCAGCTATTCAATCCGGAGCACTTATAGATGTTGCTACGGAACATTTGGATGATGTGAATTTGGATGTACCAACCCATGTGCCAGGAGTGGAGAGCATTTTATTGAACCCTCGTAACACTTGGGCTGATCAAGATGCTTACAAAACACAAGCTAGTAACCTTATTTCACAATTTGTAGAGAACTTTAAAAAGTTTGATACAGTTGCTGACACAATTGTAAAGGCTGGCCCAAGCCTTTAATAAAACGTTACTTTTGAGTTGTAAAAGCCGTGTAAAATTGCACGGCTTTTTTGTGTCTGGGAGTTTACAAGCTGGTCGTTATCCTAGGCTTGGGGTAATCTATAGGCATGTATATAGACAGCCATTGTCATCTTGATTTTTCAGTATTTGATTCGCAAAGACAGGTGCTGATGCAGCAGTGCCAAGATCAGCACATAACGGGTTTTTTGGTGCCTGCAACTACGCATGCGAGTTGGAAACCATTGGCTCAATTAGCGCAAGAATTCCCTCAATGGCGCACCGCTTACGGGTTACACCCTTACTTCTTGGCAGCCGCTAAAAAGTCAGAAGTGGCGCAATTAGGCGAATGGTGTGAGAAACATGAGAGTTTAGCGGTTGGCGAAATAGGCTTAGATAATTGGCCCGGATCTGTGGATATGGCCGTGCAAATTGATTTTTTTAAAGCTCAGTTAAATGTCGCTAAAGCCATTAAACGGCCAGTAATTTTGCATGCGCGCAAAAGTTATGATTTAGTGCTAAAAAGTCTTCGAGAAACGGCTTTTGAGCATGGGGGCATAGTTCATGCCTTTAACGGCAGCCTTGTTCAAGCGAAGCGATTTATTGATTTTGGTTTTGTATTGGGAATGGGTGGAACGATTACCTATCCACGAGCTCAAAAAGCAATTCGGGTATTGGCATCCTTAAAGGACAATGACTTTGTGTTAGAAACGGACTCACCTGATATGCCTTTACATGGTTTTCAGGGGCAGAATAATACCCCTTTAGCTATCCCTTTAATCGCAGAACAGGTTGCTCAAGTTCGCGGGCAGACGAAAGAGTCAGTGGCACACTATACCTATAATAATCTATTGAGGGTCTTTCCTCAGTGGCATAAGGATTCACATTGAGTAACATGATAGAAATTAACGCCCCGATAAAGGTCCTATTGTTGGGTGCGGATACTGAAGTTGGTGCAGCATTACTACAATATTCCAAAGACCGTAGTGAGTTTGAATGGCTGTGTCCAAGTGAGTCGGATTTGCTTGGCCCCCAAAGTATCGACGCCTTGTCTGCTATGGAACATGACATAGTGGTTGATGCCTTGAGTTTACGTTATGCCTTACAAGATGATTACAGCCGTTACCAGAGCACCTTGTCCCATTTAAGTCGGGCAGATAGCGCGCCACTTATCATGCTAAGCAGTGCTCGCGTGTTTTCTGGGGATAAGCTAGTGCCTTATTCAGAAAATGATGCGCCGGATTGTCTTGAACCGTTTGCTCAGGCACTGATTGAATCTGAAAAAATTGTGCTACAAAGCGAGCGTAACTTTGTTCTTAGAACAGGTTGGTTGTTTAGTGGGCAGGGAGATGATTTTGTCTGTCGTACTTTGGGGCTGATTCAAGATGGCGTTAACCTTGCTTATAAAAATGATTTAGTAGGCAGTCCAACGCCTGTATCCGATTTGTCCCGAGTAATTTTGTCCATGGTGAGCCAAACCCATTATGGTGCCAAGAATCATGGGGTTTACCATTATTGCTGCGCGGAAGAAATTAGCTGGATTAAGTTGGTGGAAGCGATCGTTGCTACATCTGGTCAATTTGACCCAAAAGCACAAGTAGAAGTAGAAACGATTGGTGATGCGTTTGAAGGTATTGAAGAAACTTTGCAGATAAAACGACAGTCTTTGTCCTGTCGTCGTATCTTTAATCACTTTGGTATTAAGCAGCGCCCTTGGCGTTCAAAATTACGTAACTTGGTGAAAGAATTGTACGTATCTGGCATATCGCACGATAAACGATAGAGATTATTTTTAGAGGGACGCTGTGTACAAAATTAATCATAAAGCCGTTATTTTGATTTTCATCCTGCAGTTATTGGTGGGGGCTGTGTGGTATGCCGCTGCTCCTATGTCGCTACTGGCTGAGGATGGTAGTACAGCGTCTATTGGCCTAAAGCTCTTTTTTGCTTTTGCGACTTTAGTGTATTTGTACTTTACTGCTTGGCTACTGGTTCGATTAAAGTGGGCTTCAAGCTTTAGCATGATGTTTTTGGTGATCGGCATTTGGCTATTCGTTGTTTTACCTAATTTTATATTTGTCAGTGTCCATCTTGGTTTGTCCTCTTCCGATGCATTTTACTTATTATCTTATGGCGCTATCAACTGCCTGATAGCCGCTTTCATTTTACCTCTGTGGCGATCATCTCGATCTATCTTTAAAGGCTAATTTAGTACTTAAAGTCGCTGAACTCGCCCATTTCTAAAGCCCAAAAGAAAGCCCAGTAGCTATTACGCGACTGGGCAAAGGGAATCAAATATTCGGGTTATCAGAATTGATAAGCCGCACTCAGTTTAATGTTTCGTCCTGCCTCTGGGGTGCCAATAACACCGCTATACCCTGAGTTGCTAGTGAAGTCTTCAACACTTGCATGATCAAGATACTGACGGTCAAACAGATTGTTTACTGTCAGGTTAATTGTAAGATCTTCTATGCTCTCTGGTGTCCAACGGGCATAGATGTCGTGTACTGTATAACCCGCTTTATCAAGTGATAAATCCTGGCCGCCTAGGTTGAAGTTAATGTCATTGATGTCTTTCACATGAACCATGTTCCAACCCGCTTCAAAGCCAGTTGTAAACTGGTAGTTGGCTTCAAGGGTGATGGTGTCACCCACAGACACAGCGGATGAGCCGTATACGTAGCGAGTCGCATCAGTGCCATCAACTGTCACTTCTGATGTTAGGTAGCTTGCGCCTAGCAATAGTTTATCCAATTGGTATTGAATACGCAGGTATTGACCATTGGACTTAACGTCATCCTCTAAGTTCATGTAGGTGTCTGTCCAAGGAAGTTCTGGCGCAATGAGATCTTCAATTCGAGTTTGATACACACCTGCCACGAAGCTAAGGGCATCTTTTTGATAGTTTAAAGCGACCTCAGTATTATGGGCTTTCTCAGCGGTTAGATCGCTCGCGTTATCGTAGTCGTCTAGGTCAAAGGCATCATGCACAGTAACACCACGCAAGGCTTGAGCGTAACTGGCGCTTAATGAAACTTCTGGAGTGATTTGATAGTTACCACTAATGTTGGGGGAAACACCACTATCCGTTAGATTCTGACCATTGATATCGTCAATTTCATAGCGATCGAAACGTGCACCAGCGGTAAGTGTTAAGGCTTCATTAACGCTATAGATGTCTTGGATGAACAAGCCTATTGCTTGGCCTTCTTCTGTATGAGGAGAAGGTGATGCTTCTAAGATAGATTCATCTTTACGGTAATCAACGCCATAAATAATCTCATTACGGTCCGTGAAATTGGTATTTTTGATGGTCAGTCCAGTGGACTCTACACCGCCGACAAAGTTTGAATCAAATCGAGAGGAATAACGCTCTTGTTCGTTATCAGTTTGATACAAGTTAACCGATAAATTGACCCAGTCATTTTGTTTTGGTGAGAAATTGTAGTTTAGAATAGTCGTTTCCCTATGGGCAGAAGCCGCAGAAATAGGGCTGGCACTCGTTGATTGTCGCCATTCTGGGCGGTAAGGAATATCGCCTTCTTCCGTTAGGTTCTCATGGCTGATAGAGAGACTTTGCTCGTCATCTAGGTTAACAATAAACTTCGCATAACCTAGTTGTTTTTCAGACTCGGTACCATCGACTTCCGTGCCATCACCATCTTCGATATTGTCTTGGTCTGCGTTCAGCAGACTTACCATGCCACTGAATTTCTTGCTTTCGTCTTGACCGTAGACAGTAACGCTATTTTTAAGTCCGTCTCCGTTAGAGGAGTAGGTAGATTTGATCAGAGCACCAAGGTTTTGGCCTTCTTTTAAAAGATCTTCAGGGTCTTTCGTGACAAATCGGATAGAACCACCAAGGGCACCAAACCCAGCGGTTGCACTGCCTGCACCGGATTCAACTTCAACTTGTTTTAGTAGTTCTGGCTCTAAGGTAACACGACCTGCGTGGTGGAAAATTGGGCCAGCTTGCTCAGCGCCATCGACCGAAATATTGAGCAAGTCTTCACCTATGTTACGAACGTAAAGCTTTTGCCCCATAGAGACTGTGCCGCCAGCACTGACGTTAGGGTCGTGTTTAAACACCTCACTTAAGGTATTTGCTTGAGTTTTTTCAATATCATCAGCGCTGACTAGATTATCCACGCCACTGGTGGCTTCGCCGACGACAAATAAAGTGTCTAGTTGTGTGGTGTTTTCGCTGGTGAGTGTTTCGGCAAAAGCGACAGGGCTAAACAGGGCCGCGCTGATGGCACTGGCAATAATGGATCGGTGAAAAACTGGCGGTATGGACTGCATATTTACCTCTAAATGATAATTGTTAACAATTGAGGTTTATTATTTACATTTCCATGACGGAGGGTAGCTTATTTACATTTGTTACATTTTCAAATTGATTTATGGCAGTGAGATGAAGAGCGACAAGATTTTTAGAGATGTTTATCTCGATGTCGGCTCGTAGAGTTTTTAATCCTCTTTAAGAGAGGGTAAATTGATGGTGATGGCTAAGCCAGTAACATCTTGGGAGTCGGTTTGGTGGCGGTTGAGGGCATAGATACCACCGCCGATAAGGTGGATTTGACGCTTTGCAAGAGCAAGCCCTAACCCAAAACCTTGTTTACGTTCGCCATCCAGTAAAGGCAGGTGCTTACGTTGCTCTCCCTGCTGAGGATCAATTTGAAAGAAAGGGGTGAACATTTCCCTTAGGAAGGTCTCTGGTACTCCCGTACCTTGATCGAGTATTTGAATACACACTTTCTCTCCATTTTTTTCTGCATGAACTCGAATTTTATGCTGTGGCGGCGTGTGTTGGTGAGCGTTGCGAATAATGTTCTCGAGTGCCTGTGCGAGGGCTCTTTGGTTAGTAAAGTACTCTATTGTTTGTTGATTGTGAGTGAGTTCCAGTTGATGGTTTGGGTATTCAAAACGAGCGTCTTCACATATCACTTCCAGTAAACACACAATATCAACATTTTCTTTGTTTTCCACATCATGCTCTTGATTCAACCAAACCAGCATCAGGGTATCTTCCACCAGCTCTCTCATAATGCTTGATTCGTTGCGCAATCTGACCAGTGCTTGCTCATTACCTTGTGCGGTATCTATGTTATCTAGGGTTAACTCTAGTCTTGATAGAGGAGTGCGCAATTCATGAGATAAGTTTTCCAGCAGTTCTCGTTGCTGTTTTATCAGTCGGCTGGTTCTCATGGCCATATTGTCGAAAGTTTCGGCTAAGCGAGAAAACTCATCATTTCGATTGGCTAGCAATGGGGTGGCGCGAGCGTCAAGATTACCTTGGCTAAAGGCGTGAGTAGCACTGGCTAATTTGCGCAATGGCCTCATGGCATGCTGGTAGATCAGCCATGACATCAGACAAAGGATTAACAAAGGGAGAGCCAGTTGTAGCACAACATAGGCTTGAGATTGATAGGCGCCGGGTCGCATGTGCTGGGGCAACTGAATAAGAAAGAACATGTGTTGTTGTTCAAAGGGGATTTCCATAATGGGGTTTTCTGGGAAATCCAGATGAACCTTCCACTCTACGCGTCGACCTAAACCGTAACCACGCCA
Organism: Marinomonas dokdonensis; assembly: GCF_052747885.1. Classification (NCBI taxonomy): domain Bacteria; kingdom Pseudomonadati; phylum Pseudomonadota; class Gammaproteobacteria; order Oceanospirillales; family Oceanospirillaceae; genus Marinomonas; species Marinomonas dokdonensis. Next base: position 550,194 of record NZ_JBRAND010000001.1, on the reverse strand, counting down.
AAAGCGCTCATTGAGTTGGCTATTAGCGTAAGGTAACACTTGGCCTTCTACTATTGCCGCCCAAGTGTTCTCTTTCGTTTGCAAATCCGTGAGCCAAGCATCTAATTCTTGTTTATCTCCAGCTAAAAAAAGCTTCTCAGCGTGTCGGCCATACTGTGTGAGAGTCTCTTGATTTGCTTGGCTGATAAAACTCATTTGGGTCTCGGTGTGGCGAGAAACCAGATCGATAACCCAGAAAAGTGTGACAGAGCCTAGGGCAATGATTGCAAAGAGACGCAGTAAAAATTTATTCTTCATCGGAATAAATAGCCTTTGCCGTGAACCGTCGTGAGTCGTTCAGCACCTATGCCCGCGTCTAAAAGTTTTTGCCTAATGCGACTCATATGCATATCTAAACTGCGATCAAAGCGACTGTAATCACGATTAAGAACCGCCTTGTAGAGATACAGTTTGCTGAGCACCTCACCTTTATTTTCCATTAATTCCCAGAGTAGGCGGAATTGACTATCCGTTAACTCTAGAGGTTTATCCATAACTAGGGCATCGCGCTTTTCTCTACAAAGTAGTAATTGATCTTCCTTGATTTGTTCTTTGCGCAGACTGTGATCTGTTTGTGAAGATCGTGTCCTTTTCAATAAGGCATTGATTCTGAGCACCAATTCAGTGGTGTTAAAGGGCTTGGCGATATAATCATCAGCGCCATTACCATACCCTAGGATTCTCTCTTGTTGGGAGTTACGACCCGTGATCATGATGACAGGCGTTTGATGCTTGCGTCTAAATTTCTCTAAAAAAGCGAAACCATCTAGGTGTGGAAGCTGCACATCCAAAAGAATTAGATCAAATGAGCTGCGTAATGCCGCGGTAAGTCCTTGTTTGCCATTATGCTCTTGCTTCGTTTTGAATCCTTGAGCTTGCATTATTTGGGCTATTTGATCGCTTAACTGCAAATCGTCTTCAATAATTAGAACGTTTTCTGTCATGAAGTAGGGCTCAAATAAAGGTAGTTGATGCTATGAATAGGATTTTTTCGATCATCTCTCATAGATGATAACCTTTTTCATTTACGATTTAAACGAATGTGGATAGCAAGAGCGTATATGAATATTGACCTTAGTGAATGTGATATATAGAATGCCGTTGATAATTATTTTCATTCACATGGTGGTGGTTAAAAATGTTAGCTTCAATTGCGTTGCGTTGTGCTCAGCTCGGTATTTTATTTTCTTTGGCGACGGCAAGTTATGCCGATGTAACACTGTCTCACGCTCAAGGTGAGACCAAGGTGGCGACGCCTCCTGCTAAGGTGTTAACCTTTGATTTAGCGACATTGGATACGCTGGATGCATTAGATATTCCTGTTGCTGGCCTACCTCAAGCGATTATGCCTGAGCGTTTGCAAAAATACACAACGGGCGACTACGTGAATATTGGTTCTTTATTTGAGCCAGATTTTGAGCTTGTTGCGTCAATGCAGGCGGATTTAATCGTTGTTGCTAACCGTTCATCTAAGTCTTATAAAGATTTATCTGCTTTAGCGCCAACGGTGGATCTAACGATCTCAGCGCAAGGCTTTATGGACAGTTTTAAGTCTGTCAGCCGTGATATTGGTACCCTGTTCCACAAAACTGAGCAAGTTGATGCCCACCTAGCTCGTATTGATGAGAAAGCCACAGCGGCCAAAAAACTTGCGAAATCTGCCGGTAAGAGTCTTATCATCATGACTAACGGTGGCAAGCTATCGGCTTACGGTGAAGATTCACGTTTTGGTTGGATCCATACCGAGTTAGGTTTTGAACCTGCAATTGCTGATTTCAAGAAAGGCCCCCACGGTGACCCGATTTCTTTTGAATACTTACTAGATGTGAATCCAGATGTATTGTTTGTTGTTGATCGCGACGCAGCGGTAAACGCGAGCAAAGGTGCTGCTCGTACCACTTTGGATAACGATCTAGTTAAGCGCACAAAAGCCTTCCAAAACAATCGTATCGTGTACTTGAACTCATCTAACTGGTACATAGTGATGGCGGGGTTAAACACAGTTGAGCTAATGATTGATGAAATTACTCAGGGTGTTTCTCGCTAAGTGACCGTAGTAATGCAGGTAAAACGCGCTTTATGATAGCCCCTTGGTATGCTTGGCCATTAGCATTAGTGTCTCTAGTGTGTTTGATGGTCGTGAGTTTGCTGGTAGGGGTCGCCGACTTTTCATGGACTGTTAGCACAGTCCATGATCAGCAAATTCTATTTATTAGTCGTATCCCTCGTACTCTCGCTCTTGTCTTGATGGGCATGTCTTTAGCGGTTGCCGGTCTATTGATGCAGATGCTGGTGCGTAATCGTTTTGTCGATCCGGGTACTACCGGTACCATAGAATCGGCTATGTTGGGGTTGTTGCTGGTGGCAATGCTCGCACCAGATCTCAGTGTTTTGAACAAAATGCTGGTGTGCTCCGTTTTTGCCATGCTGGGCAGTTTTGTCTTTATGGGGCTTCTGCGCACAATCCCATTACGCTCTCCTGTTATGGTGCCTTTAGTTGGCATCATGTTCGGTGGGGTGATCAGCTCTATTACTTTGTTTTTTGCTTATCGCTTTAATCTATTACAATCCCTTTCTAATTGGATGAACGGAGACTTTTCCGCCATTTTACGTGGTCGTTATGAGCTACTCTGGGCGGGGGCTGCACTGACGGTGGTGGGTTATTTTGCGGCCAACCGTTTTACCCTGTTGGGGCTAGGGCGGCATCATGCCGTTAATCTTGGTCTTAATTACCGTACTGTCATGTTTCTGGGCCTATTAATCGTCTCGTTAATGTCCTCGGTGACAGTTGTAACTGCCGGTGTTATTCCTTTTCTCGGGCTTATTGTTCCTAATGTAATCAGCATTTTTTTAGGGGATAACCTGAAGAAAAGCTTACCTTGGGTTGCTTGGTTGGGAGCTATTCTGGTGCTGTTTTGTGATCTTCTTGGGCGTCTATTGCGCTACCCTTATGAGATTCCAATCGGTACCGTGATGGGGGTATTGGGGAGCGCTTTGTTTATTTATCTATTATTGAAACGGACAAAGAATCATCATGGCTAATAGCGTGGGTAAAGCACAAACCGTTGCGAAGCAAAGCCCAAACGCACGCTTGCTGATTATGGGGCTTATCGCTCTGCTATCCATTGTGGCATTCTTAACCCTAAATGTACGAGCCAGCTGGGCCTTCACTTTGCCATTTCGAGCTGAAAAGGTAGTCGCTATCGTGTTTGTTGGAATCGCTATCGCCACCTCGACAGTGTTATTTCAAACGCTTACGCAAAATCGCATTTTAACCCCGGGCATTATGGGCTTCGACGCCTTCTTTATGTTGTTGCAGTCCATTATGTTACTTGGCCTTGGGCGGATCGCTTTTGTGCAATTTAGTCCACAAGTTAAATGGCTCTTCGAAGTGGTGATGATGTCGGGCGCCCTGTGTGGCCTATATTATTGGCTGTTTCTACGCCAAAAACGGGATATTGCTGTCTTAGTGCTGGTGGGAATCGTGCTTGGGGTGCTGTTCCGAAGTTTAAACAGCCTAATCGGTCGTATGATAGACCCTGTGGATTTTGATGTATTACAAGACCTCATGTTTGCCAGTTTTAATCGCATTGATGGTACCTTATTAACCATTGCTGGTAGCGCCATGACGCTGGTGTTTGTTTGGTTATGGCGGCAACGTTTTGTGTTGGATATTTTGCAGTTAGGGGATGCCGTGGCGGTTAATTTGGGTGTGAATCGTCGAGCGGTAACCTTAAAGCTGATTGTCGCGATTGCTTTGTTGGTGTCTGTTTCTACTGCGTTAGTGGGGCCAGTGACCTTCTTTGGTATCCTAGTGGCCAACATTGCTTACGCTATTTGTGGCAGTTACCAACATAGATATGTCATCCCAATGGCCGCGCTATTGGCCATTGTGGCGTTAGTAGGCGGCCAAGCCTTATTGGAATATGTGCTTAAATTCGGCACAAGCCTGAGTATCGTCATCGAGTTCCTTGGCGGTATGTTCTTTCTTTGGTTAGTGATACGACAAGGTCGAAGATGATTGCAGTACAAGCGGTAAATAAACATTACGGTAGCCATGCGGTGCTTAAAGACATTAACTTTAGTCTAGCTGAGCAAGGTGTGACGGCCCTTATTGGCCCAAATGGTGCGGGTAAATCCACTTTGCTAACCATTATGAGCCGCCTGCAAGAAGCGGATTCAGGTGTGGTGATGCTCGATGGCGTGGATGTGCATAAAGCTGATAATGCTCAATTGGCTAAAAAAATGGCCATCTTACGCCAAGATAACACTATTAACATGCGATTGAGTGTGTACGATTTTGTTGCCTTTGGTCGTTACCCTCACAGTCAAGGGCGACTAACCACAGAAGATTTAACTCATATAGATCAAGCGCTTAACTATCTGAATTTAACCGATCTGAAAGATCGCTATATTGATGAGTTATCCGGCGGGCAGCGTCAGCGTGCTTGTATCGCCATGGTGTTGTGTCAAAACACCAAGTACTTATTGCTTGATGAGCCGCTAAATAACTTAGATATGAAACATGCGGTAGATATTATGCGCCTTATTCGTTGTGCGGCGGATGAGCTGCAAAAGCAAGTGGTGGTGGTGCTTCACGATATCAATTTTGCCTCTTGCTATGCTGATCGCATTATCGCCATGAAAGATGGGGCGATTGCTTATGACCATCCTCCTGAAAAATTGATGACCCAGGAAATCATGCGAGACTTGTACGATATTGATATGTCGATTCACTCGATTAATGATAAGCCTGTGGGCTTTTACCATTGTTAATGAGTTTTTATTAAGCACAAAAAAGCCTTGATTCACCCAGTGAATCAAGGCTTTTTACTCTCTGGTGAGAGATATTTATTTTAGATCAGCGAATTCATTTTCTAGTTCAAGATCAACACTTAGATCATAGCCTGGTAAGCTGATGCGCTTATCCGTGATCTCAAGCTCTTCTCCGCCCAGTACATTGAAACCAAATTTATAGATCGGCAGACTTTCACCGCGAATCATAGCTTGGTTGTAGCTTTCTGCTTCGGCGGTAACCAGAAGGTTTTTCTCTTGGTAACTGTCCATTTGTGCTTGGCTGTAACGTTTGGATAGCATAGTCATGACTTGCTGAGGAGAGAGTAGGACAGCGGTTGCATTGTTACCTCCAAAACCTTTGGAGTTAAGTAGGGCAGCGTCGAAATACTCTTTACCATACATCTGATGCTTCAATTGGAAGCTTAAACCTTCTTGATAGACATCGTCAGCCAACTCTTGAGAGGTGGTGATGCCAGGTAGAATACCATCTTTCCAAACACCCAGAGATAGGTGTAATTGATCCCCGCCAGCTGTGCCTTGGGAATGACCTAAAAACGCTTTCATAGCGGTAACTGGCATCGCTGTTGCGCCAAAGCTGGCCGCGGCTTTGCTCAGCACATGGGATTCAGTGACTCTGTTTTGTGGCGTGCTGGTACCATGGGCTTGGATAAAGGTACGCTGGGTTAGACCATCGTTACCGATAATGTTTTGCAGATAAGCCATGGCTTTGCTCATCGTTAGGTAATTACCAATACCCGGCGCTGAGATGGATTTCTTGTGGCCGTCAGCATAAGAGAACACTGCAGGTACAGCCCCAAATATTTGTGCACCCAGTTCTATGGCAAGTTCATCATCCATGAGCAATGTCCACTGACTCGATTCACCTATGGTGAAGCCACAGTTTTGGGCAAAGGGACGACAGCTGCGTCTGTGGTCTGGCTCGGCCTGGTTTTCAAGCTGATCCAATGCTAACAGGGCGGTATCTTCTGCCAGTGCACCCATGGTACGGAAGCCTTCAATAATTTCTGGAGTAATCGGTGCATCACTACCACCCACCATGGCAACACGGAATTTACCAGATTTAATACCATCAACCGCTTTCTCAAGGTTGAAAAAGTAGGTTGCGCAAGCGCCAATGGCGGTGCCTATGTTACCAACACTACCCAGAATGTAGGCATTAACAAAATCAGCTGGCATTTGCGCATAGCCTAAAGGCAAGTGCTTAGAGGTGGTACGCTTGCCCATTAGAGCAGACTTTAGCATGCCGCCAAAGCCAAGATCGTCCATTTGGCCGATAGAGTTGGCTGCATAGACGGCCATTTGGTCTGGAGCAACATGGCTGCGGATAATTTCCCAATCAATACCACTGCTACGGATAGCATCGGAGGCACCATACACCGTCATTTGCAGGCCGCGAGGGTGGTTACGGCTTTGGTACAGTTTAGAGGGGTCAAACCCGGTCGGAAGCTGGCCTGCCGCCTTAACGGAAAGGGCGCGAGTGTCCTTGATGAAGGTCTCTAAGTTGCCATCAACCACGACTTCACTTAACGAGTCGGATATTTCAGAAACCTGCCAGTTGGTTGGACGGTTGTTCGGCAGTGAGCGAGTTTTGATAGTGAAGCTAAGTTTTTCGCTGTCATGACCGGCACTGAGAGTAGAAGTTTTGTGAACAACGACCTGATCAACATCAAATAAGCTTGGGTGTATTCGACGAATTAGAGTACGGGCTAAAAGAGATTCACCGATACTGTCGATCAGCGCGCCAGCATCCAGTGCTTCGCCGCTATCTGTGTGCCAAAGACCATTTTTATATTCAGCGGCATTGGTAATAGTGGCAAGATCAAGTAATACGTCCTGCTGGATTGACGCTGGAAGAAGGTCTAAAACAATTCGGCGATAAGCTTGATGTGAAGATGAACGACCAGCCGAATTGATTCCGCCAAAGCCAACGATAACAGGTAAACGGGCCAATTGAATTTCCTCGTTTTATGAGTGGGTAAAATATTCGGTTATTGTAAAGGAAGGGGGGTGCAGTTAGCCACCCCAAGCTAATGTAATTTATCCGCAAGGATGATTATATATCCGATTACACTAGGGGGTGACTGGATTGCTAGGGTGATTAAAGCGCCATAACTTGTTGTATTCAATTAAGCCTTTAATTTCATCGACATAGTCCTCGCCACGTTGTGAGTAACTAAGCAGGCCTTCAGCCAAGGCTAGGCCAGAAATACTTTCTTGGTTATCACGAAGCGTTTTGCGAGTCGCGCGTAAAGATTTATAGGCGGCGTTACGGTTAAGGTTATCGATATAAGCGAATACCGACTCACGGGCGTCGTGAAATTTGCGGACTTCGTGATCCGCATCGTCGTCACGAGATTCTGGCACTAGACCACAACCTTTACGGAAACACCATTGGCCAAAGTAATTATTACCCATAGTGGCAAAACGCGAGGTGCCCCAGGCAGACTCATTCGCCGCTTGGGCCAATACTAAGGAAACAGGGATAATATCTAATCGATTTAACAGAGCATTTAAATCCGCTTTGGAATAACTTTCCTTAACTTCCAGCTTAAGACTTTTGCGTAAGGCTGAAATCCATTTGACTTCATTGGCGGTTAGCTTACGTTTGTTATTAAGAAAGGTTTTTAAAAGCTTGCGGTCCTGCAGAATAAGTTGGTTTTTCTCATCCACATAGGGTTTTAAAAAGTTGAAAAAAGCCTTTTTTCGCTCTTTTACGTCGACAATCTCTGCAAAATTAGGTGCTTCTCCTGAAATCGGATGAGACTTATAGTATTTTTTTTCTTCTTCTGAGGCATCGTTGTCATCAACTTCCGTCACTTCTTCAGCAAGCGGTTTTTTGACCGGAGAGGCTTCATCTTCTTTAACAACTGGCGTGGTTGTTTTGTTAACTTGTGTATCAGAAGTTTGGTTTGGCTCAGAATGTTCTACTTTAATCCATACAATACAGATCAAAATAAAAGAGATGAGCCATAAGATTTTTCGTTCCATAAATGATCACAAGTCTCAGTGATTTCTTCAGCAGTGGTAAACCAACGGAAGAAAAAGTATTAAAAAAGTTGTTTAGTAGCGCTATTATCGCGAAAAAATAAAGGATTTAATAGACCTAATTGCTTTTCAAACTAGTTTGCATTTCCTATATGTGCTTAGTCAAACGGGTGTTGTAGGCAAGTATGAGACTTTACTTTTTGTTCAATCCAGCACGTCATAGTGGTGGAACAATCTGTTATTCTTTGTAAACGGCACCGGGTTGTTGGAATGGATAGCCAGCACAAGAGCCTCTCTGTTATTGAAAAAGATGGTTATATTTTATTTATGTTAGAGCGTTTAAGGTCTTTGTTGGTGCCTTTTGTCATTTTTTTGGCAAGCGCCTATGTGTGTTTACAAATAAAGGAGTTAACGCCACTGTGGGCACAGTTATTGGCTTTTTCGCCGATTATTTGTGCGCTGATGGGAGGCTTTTTAGCCTGGCACTTTAATAAAGGGCGAGCACTGATCGCCATTCTGCTACTGCTTGCCCCGATTGTTTTATCAAATCTTAATCAGTTAGCATTTCTTTCTGGCTATTGGCTGGCTTCTTGTGTGGGCTTTACCATGATGACCTTGCTACAGGAACGAGGCTTTTTTAACCGATTTGCCATCAATCGCTTGTTATTGATTGGTGTCCTTATGGCTTGGAGCTATGCACTGGACCAGCAATGGTTCGTGTTTGGTTTTCTATCCAATACCAAGCTCTATGGAGATTTAAGTCTATCGACTCTGCTGTATTGGATGACCTTCTCTGTCTCTTTCCTAACGATTGGGTGCGGGTGGTGGCGCCATGGAGATATGTATCGAGCCTGTAGTTTAATTAGCCTATTGGTAATGTTTGTGATGGCGAAGGCACCAGTAACACCAATGCAGTTTACTGTGTTGCTGTCCGCAAGTTTATTGGTTTGGGTGTGGTTTTCATTACAAGAAAGTCATCGCATGGCTTATGTGGATGATTTAACCCTCTTGCCAGGGCGACGTGCATTAAACGAAAAGCTGGTGAGTTTGCCGAAAAACTATGCTCTAGCCATGATAGATGTGGACCATTTTAAGAAGTTTAATGACACCTATGGTCATGATATGGGCGATAAAGTTCTTAGGCAGGTGGCGAAAAAAATTAAACAGACGGCTAAGGGGCGCGGCTACCGTTTTGGTGGTGAGGAATTTACGCTTGTTTTCACTCATAAGCGCTTAGAGGATGTGAAAGATATTCTAGAAGGTTTGAGGGAAGAGATCGCAGCGACAGAAATTTATGTGATTGAGCCCAAGACACAACAGGAAATAGAAGTAAGTGTTACAGTGAGTATTGGTTTGGCCATCGCTGAGGCGGGAGAGAAAGCCACACAAGTACTTAAGCGTGCTGATGAAGCCTTATATCAATCTAAGAAGAAAGGCCGCAACCGTATTAGTGTCGGAGCTGTTAAGTCTTAACAAGGATCAAAGAGATGTTCCCAGTAAGGCTTAGTTTACGACATCTTAAATTACTTTCTAAGGGGTATATTTTTGGAACCACAAAAACGCGCTAAGAATCAGCTTAAGACACATATTCGAGCTCAAAACCAAGAGCTGATTTTGGATACGGCAGAGCGTGTGTTTGCTCGTCAAGGCTTGGCGAAAACGACGACACAAATGATCGCGGATGAAGCGGGTTTACCCAAAGCCAATGTCCATTACTATTATCGCTCTAAGCAAGATTTACTGGATGCGGTTTTGGAGCGAATTTTAACCATGTGGCTGCATTCGGTAAGTTTATTCAACTTCGAAGAAGGGCCTAAGGCAAACTTGACCCGTTATATCAGTGAGAAAATAGACCAGTCTAGATCACGACCGAATGCCTCTAAAGTCTTTGCTATGGCGTTAATTGGTGAAGAGGAGTTTGTACTGCAATATTTACGAGACTATTTTGTTACGGAACTGAGTCGCGAAAAAGCCACTATAGAAAAGTGGATTGATCTTGGCTTGATGCATTCTGTGGACAGCGAACATCTTTTTATCAGTATGTGGGCGATGACTCAAACCTATGCGGACTTTGATGCGCAAATAAAAATTGTTTTGAATAAAGACGAACTAGAAGATAAGGATTACGATGCAGCGAAAAGCTTTATTACCAGTATGGTATTGGCTGGCTGCGGTATTAAAGAGGATTAGAACATGACATTAGAAAGTGCACTGACTTTTTTTGTTGCCATTTTTATTTTTAGCATCACACCAGGACCTGGCGTATTCGCAATTCTGGCACGCAGTATGACAATGGGAGCCAAAGCCTGTGTTGGCTTATGTGTGGGCATGGCATTAAGTGATATTGTGTATTTAGTGATGGCATGCTTTGGTTTGGCGGCCATAGCAACAACATGGGAAGAGGTCTTTTTGGTTATTCGTTACCTAGGGGCGGCTTACCTCATGTATTTGGGTTGGAAAATGTGGACAGCAAAACCCGTGTCTTCTGCTGAGGGCAATGAGCCTGTGAGCAATAAAAATGGTTTTGCTAGCTTCATGCAAGGCTTTATGATTTCTGCATCAAACCCCAAGGTGATCTTGTTTTATGTGGCGTTCTTACCCACTTTTATGGACCTTACCGTGCTCGATGGTGGCGATATAGTACTGGCCTCTGTGCTCGCTTTTACAGCTTTATTGCTCGGTCTTACGTTAATCGCTATTAGTGCAGCGCAGGCGAGACGCTTGATGAAATCGGAAAAATCCATGGTGACGCTAAACCGTAGTGCTGGCGGCATTATGGCTGGTGCTGGTGCGTTTTTAGCGCTTAAGAGCTAATACAAAAAAGCCTCTTCATGATGAAGAGGCTTTCGTTTGAAACATCGTTTTAGATGACATTAAGGCTACTGAGTACCGTAAATACGATCCCCTGCATCACCCACACCTGGACGGATGTAAGCTTTTTCATCCAAACCACGGTCAATTGCCCCTATGTACATAGCTGTATCAGGATGCGCTTCTTTAAAGGCTTCGATGCCCTCTGGTGCAGCAAAAAGACAGATAAAGCGTATGTCGGTAGCGCCCATTTCCTTCATTTTATCAATGGCCATGATCGCTGAGTTGCCTGTTGCGAGCATAGGGTCTACAACAATAATGGTACGCTCATTCACAGAATGTGGCATTTTTAAGTAGTATTCCACTGGCTGCTTTGTTTCTGGGTCGCGGTACAAGCCAACATGGCCCACACGAGCGGATGGAGACAGTTTTAGCACGCCTTCTGCCAAGCCATTACCGGCACGCATGATGGTCACAACACACAACTTTTTGCCTTTTAAAACAGGACACATAGCCTTTTCAAGCGGCGTCTCAATTTCAACTTCTACTGTATCTAAGTCGCGAGTCGCTTCGTAGCCAATCAACGTGCCAAGCTCTTCCACCAACATGCGAAATTCACGGGTGCTGGTTGTTTTGTCGCGTAAGCTGGTTAATTTATGCTGGATGAAAGGGTGATCGGTAAGAGTGATGTCAGGGTATTTGCTAAGAATGTCTTCGCGAGTCATTGGGGCGTCCTTAAAATTGATGGAAGGCATAGTCACTGGTTTTGTTGCAGGGATCATACCATAAATTCATCTAGTCCAGAGGCTAATCTTGTCTTTACAGTCAGCAGCTTAGCAAATAACGGAAAAAATACTCAAATCCTTGCTGGGGATTGTTTTCAAGCAAATTGACATTACATAAATGAATATCGAATTCACCATTAGTTGAACACTGGGTGACCGTTTGGCCAAATCTGAATGTCACCGAGTGAAGAAATAGAGAAAGCATATGAAAAATGATGATACGTATTTAGATAAAGAAAATGATGATTTTATAGAAGAAGAAACTGAGGTTGTTATCAGTGACCCAAGAGCGTTAGCACTTCCTGACGATGTCTTACCAGATACCTTATACATACTGCCAATTTCAAGTCGTCCATTTTTCCCGGCGCAAGTGCAACCCGTCATGGTTGATGCAGACCCTTGGGAAGACACTTTAGAGCGTTTAGCTGAGCAGCCACAAGCGGCGGTGGGGCTAGTGTATGCGGATAAAGTGGGCAAAGCGGCGCCTTCGGTGGAAAACTTTCGGGATATCGGTTGTGTCGCTCGTATCCATAAAGCGGAAAAGCAAAATGACAAAGTAACCTTTCTAGCGCAAGGGGTGAAGCGTTTTGAAGTGGTTGAATGGTTGAGCGAAACCAGTCCTTTCTTGGCAAAGGTTCGTTATCTACATGATGCTAAAACTAAGGATGATGAATCCAAAGCTTATTCCATTGCTATTTTGGATGCGATTAAAGAACTGATCCGTTTGAACCCTTTGTTCAGTGAGGATTTGCGCCAATATCTTGGTCGCTTTTCCTTCTCGGAGTCGGGTTTGTTGGCAGATTTCGCAGCCTCAATTACCTCTGCAGAAGCAAATGAATTGTATGAGATTCTGTCGACGTTAGAGGTTCATCCGCGTATGAATCTAGCGCTTACCCTGCTTAAGAAAGAGCTGGAAATCGCCCGTTTGCAGAATGAGATCAGCGCTGAGGTTAATGAAAAAATTAGCGAGCATCAGCGGGAGTTCTTTTTAAAAGAGCAGCTAAAAGTGATTCAAAAAGAGCTGGGTCTTTCCAAAGATGACCGTACGGCGGATATTGAAACCTTTGAGCAGCGTCTAGAGGGGAAGCAGGTCCCAGAAACGGCGTTGAAAAAGATACAGGATGAATTGCACAAGTTAAGCATTCTGGAAACCGGTTCACCTGAATACGGTGTAACACGCAATTATCTTGATTGGGCCACTGCACTGCCTTGGGGAGTTCATTCCGAAGACAACTTGGATATTCAATCCGCGCGCAAAGTACTAGACGCCCATCACTCAGGTTTGAGCGACATTAAAGATCGTATTATTGAGTTCTTAGCATTAGGGGCTCAGCGGGGTGAAATGGGCGGTAGCATTATGTTGTTAGTGGGACCGCCAGGGGTGGGTAAAACCTCCATAGGTAAGTCGATTGCTGAGTCTTTGAACCGTAAGTTTTATCGATTCAGCCTTGGGGGAATGCGGGATGAGGCTGAAATTAAAGGTCATCGTCGTACCTATATTGGCGCGCTACCGGGTAAATTTGTTCAAGCCTTAAAAGATGTGGAAGTTGAGAACCCAGTCATCATGCTCGATGAAGTGGATAAAATTGGCTCATCTTTCCAAGGGGACCCAGCGTCTGCGCTGTTGGAGGCATTGGACCCAGAGCAAAACAGTGAATTTTTAGACCACTATTTAGATATGCGCATCGATCTTTCTAAGGCCTTGTTCGTCTGTACTGCTAATCAGTTGGATACCATACCTTCGCCTTTGCTGGACAGAATGGATGTGATTCGTCTTTCTGGCTACATCAGTGATGAAAAGCTGGCGATCGCAAAACAGCATTTATGGCCTAAATTACTGAAGAAAAACAAGCTACTGAAACGTCAGCTTAATATTACAGATGCGGCGTTGCGTCATATTATCGAGCATTACGCCCGTGAGGCAGGCGTTCGTGGTTTGGATAAGTTGTTGCAAAAAGTGTTGCGCAAGTCTGTGGTGACGCTCCTTTCGCAAGAAACTGACCATATCAATGTGGGCGTGAAGGATGTTGAGACCTTGTTGGGTATGCCTTATTTCCGACCTGAAAAAACCTTGCATGGTGTCGGTGTGGTGACAGGTCTTGCTTGGACATCTATGGGTGGGGCAACCTTGCCGATTGAAGCCAATAAAGTCCATGAGCTAACCCGTGGTTTAAAGCTCACAGGTAAGCTGGGTGATGTAATGAAGGAGTCCGCTGAAATTGCGTATTCCTATGTTTTTTCCCATACCAAGAGCTACCAACGCCATCCGGAGTTTTTCGACAAGTGTCTAGTGCATTTGCATGTGCCAGAAGGCGCTACCCCGAAAGATGGCCCTAGTGCTGGGATTTCCATGGCCACTGCCTTAATGTCCCTTGCTAAAGGTGAGCCAGTACGCAAAGGTTTGGCGATGACTGGGGAGCTGACATTGACAGGCCAGGTGCTGGCCGTGGGTGGCATTCGCGAGAAAATCATTGCAGCGAAGCGCAGTAAAATCAGTGAAGTAATATTGCCGGAGCCGAACCGACGGGATTTTGAGGGATTACCAGACTCGGTGAAAGAAGGTATTACGGTCCACTTTGCCGAGCGTTTTACGGATGTGGAAAAAGTGGTATTTAATCGTGTAAATAACGATATTCACTAATAGATTGTATCGTTAAGCATTCTATCGTGCCGCCATACATGAGAAAATAAAAAGAGCCAGACCTTGTCTGGCTCTTTTTATTTGGTCCTACGCCAAAGATGCAGATATTGATCAGGGGAACTGAATGCCGGTACAGGCAAAGTTGACACAAGGCTCGACCTTTAAACATGTAGTTACCATGTCGGTAACTGGGGCTTTAGGCCTCATGTGCATGTTTTTGGTGGACTTAGTGGACATGTTGTTCTTGTCCATGTTGGATGAGAAAGAAGCGGTGGCGGCAGTGGGCTTTGCCAGTACACTGGTATTTTTCACTGTTTCCATCAGTGTAGCTGTGTCCATATCTGCAACCGCATTGGTCTCCAAGGCCATAGGTGAGGGCGATCTAGCGTTAGCCAAGCGCCGAGCCGTTAACGTGCTGGCTTTCGGTATTCTCTTTTCCTCTGTAGTTGTTTGGCTATTATGGCCGAAAATCCCCCATTTGCTGTTTTATATAGGTGCGACCGGTCGCACCTTGGACCTGTCCACTGAGTATTTGCAAATATTGGTTCCTGCTATGCCTGCAGTGATGATAGGCATGATATGTTCGGGCATTATGCGTGCCCTAGGGGATGCCCGCCGAGCCATGTATGCCACATTATTTGGTGGACTTGTGAATGCCATTTTGGATCCGTTTTTAATCTTTGGGTTTGGTCTAGGGGTCCAAGGAGCGGCTATTGCCTCCTTGATGGCTCGTTTGTCTATGGTAGCGGTATCTTATTATTGCGTGGTGCATGTGCATAAAATATTGGGTGAGTTTGACCTAATGGATTTGCTGAAAGACTCGCGTGCGATTTGTAAAATCGCCATACCCGCCATGCTCACTAATATGTCCTCACCTTTGGCAAATGCGATTGTTATGGCACAAGCGGCGGACTTTGGTGTTGATACTGTGGCGGCTGTTGCGATAATAGGGCGAGTGATTCCTGTGGTGTTTGGAGGCTTGTTTGCGCTTTCCGGTGCTGTCGGTCCTATTTTAGGACAAAACTATGGGGCGAGGCGGTTTGATCGTATGCACAGTGCCATCACTAGTGCCGTGGTGTATGCCTTTCTCTATTGTTTAGTATTGTGTTTTTCTTTATATCAGATACAGGGTTGGCTGGTTCAGGTGTTTAATGCCACGCCCGAAACCGCTAAGTTGATTCGTTTCTTTGCCACCTTTGTATCGTTTAGCTTTTTCTTCCAGAGTATGCTGTTTATCTCTATTGCGGTCTTTAATAACCTAGGACGCCCCTTCAATAGCACCATGCTTAACTTCGGCCGAGCGACTCTTGGCACTTGGCCATTGATTGCTTTCTTTGCTTTCTTTATGGACGCGGAAGCCGTATTTTTTGGTCAAGCAGTGGGTTCTATTATTTTTGGGTGTTTAGGCTTTGTTATGGCGCGCAACTATATTAGTGAGCTTGAAGAAAAGGATGCTGAAAGCATTGTGGTCACTAACAGCAGCCAATATGAAGAGGTGATTTAGTCCTTTTATGCTGGCTTATATTGTGCCCACATCAAATACTCTTGGTTACCATCTCCGCCCTTAATAGGGCTATCAATATAACATTTAACTTGAAAGCCTAAAGCTTTCACTAATTCTTGCATGTCTTTGGCGAGTTGTGCGACAGGCGCTTTGCCCTTCACTAGGCCACCTTTACCGATAAACTCTTTGCCTACTTCAAACTGTGGCTTCACCAAGGTGATCAGATGGCCTTGGCTTTTTAATAGCGCAGGCAGCTGAGGTAAAATTTTGCTTTGGGATATAAAAGACACATCCATAACCACTAGGTCAAAACCTGCAGGCGGGCAGTGTTCACCCAAATCCGCCTGACTAAGATGGCGAGCATTGATACCTTCTAGACAGGTGATACGGTTATCATTTCGTAGTCTTTTATCGAGTTGGTCGTGCCCAACTTCCACCCCGACAACATGCTCAGCACCATGTTGAATAGCACAGTCAGAAAAACCACCAGTAGATTGCCCGACATCAAGTACCTGAAAGCCTGTAATGTCTAGTTTGGTGTGCTTTAGTGCACCTTCAAGTTTCAGCGCCCCTCGTGAGACATATTTGTCCGCTTCGTGAGGTGTTACTTTTAGCTCGCATTCGGGGGCTAACTTGAGGCTAGTCTTGGTAGCGGTCAGCCATTTTTCATCTTGTTGATAGCTTACCCGACCTTCATTTATGAAGGTTTGGGCCTGTGATCGGGACTTAGCTAGGCCACGTTCCGCAAGGAGAAGGTCGATTCGTACCATGGATTACTCAATGAAAGGGTGAAATAAACATGGGCATATATTAGCAAATTGCAGCGAATCAAAGTAGATTTAAGCTTGAGAATAAGCCTTTATTGGGATCGGACGAAAGAGGAATATCAGTGATTACACATACTCTAATGAGTGCAGAGCAAGCGCAAAATAGTATGAACCAAAATGATTGGGTCATACTTGATTGTCGATTTTATCTAACCGATCACCATAAAGGTAAACAAGAGTATGAAAAAGGCCGCATACCTAATGCCATCTTTGTGGATGTCCATGATCAGTTAGCTGGCACAATTACAGAGCTAACAGGGCGTCACCCTTTACCGAGCGAAGAAGATTTTAGTCGCTCCTTACAAGCTTGGGGTATAACTTCACAAAGTAAGGTGTTGGTTTATGATGACATGAGTGGCGCAATCGCGGCTCGTGCTTGGTGGATGCTGGCGCAGTTAGGGATTGAAGTTTATGTATTGGATGGTGGCTTTCCTGCTTGGTGTAAAGCGGGTTTTGCTGTGACGACAACACCAGCGAATGGCAGAGCCAGCACAGGGTCTATCAAGGTGAGCTTCCCCTGGGCCGTTAGCGAACAAGAAGTGATTGAGAATATAGAAAGTGATCGTTTTCAATTAGTGGATGCGAGAAGTGAGGACAGGTTTTATGGGGAAAATGAAACCATAGACCCTGTCGCTGGACATATTCCCGGAGCCATTAATCGCCCATTTTCAGCTAATTTAGACCCTGAGGGCTTATTTAAGCCTGCAGAGCAGCTGCATGTAGAGTGGCAGGATTGGCTACTGAACAGCGGCGATTATGTGTATTACTGTGGTTCCGGAATTACCGCCTGTCATAATGTGTTAGCACTTAACCATGCCGGGATCGAGGCTAAGCGAGTGTATGTGGGCTCTTGGAGCCAGTGGGCGAAACGAATGCTCAGAATGACACAAGTAAATGAAGAATAAGATGTTAGAGGTGTGTATGGAAAATACGTTAAATGAAAATGTGTGCTTAACCCATGAGGCTATGTCCGTGGTGATTTCTCCCAAATTAGGGGGCACAATTTTATCCTTTCAAAGCCTTGATCAAAATGGTGAGAGAATCGATTGGCTAAGAGCCGCTCAAGCGAACGAGCAAAGAGAGCCAAAAGCGTTTCAGACCGGTTGTTTTCCATTGTTTCCTTTTTCTAATCGTATTGCAGATGACCGTTTGCTCTTTGAACAACAGGAATACCCACTGTTAAGCAATTTGCCTGGTAGCTTTATGATTCATGGCCATAGTTGGATGGGAGCTTGGCGAGTAACAGAACAAAGTGCCTCTAGCCTGAGTATCGTTTTTGATATGCCACATCAAGACGTTGCATCCCACGGCTGGCCATTTTCTTATCTTGCTGAGCAGAGGTTTGAACTGTCCGAGCAGGGCTTAAAAGTCACCCTTAAATTAACCAATACCTCGACCCAAACCATGCCTGCAGGTATGGGCTTACATCCTTATTTTAATTGGTTAGATGGTATGCAAGTCACGGCTAAATGTCAGGGAATGTGGTTAGGCTCAGAGAAAAACATTCCAGAACAAGAAGATTTTTCTCATCAGGCGATCGCGGCGCTCGCTCAAGGTGAGCTACTCAAGGGCTTGGATAATAACTTTACCCAGTGGGACGGACTGGCTCGCATTGAGTGGCCAGACAGCAAAGCCTGTATGACGATTAAGGCTTCCGATATGTTCCGACATTTAGTGGTGTATAGCCCAGAAGGCGAAGATCATTTTTGCTTAGAGCCTGTCTCCCATGTGACCAATGCGTTTAATCACCCTGAATGGAGTGATGCTCAAGGTGGCATGCAAATTTTGTCGCCGAACGAAACAATACAGGGAGATATTCGCTTTCTAGTGAAGTGAGTTAATGTAGTGAGTTAGTTAAATGAATTTGTGAGTGGTCAGAGGGCAAATGATTTGCCCTCTGACTAGCGAGTAGGCGAATTACTTTGGTGTCACGCCTGCCATGAATATTTGTACTTGTTGATGAGCGTCCCCCCAAATATGTGACTTGATAGCTTGTAAGAAAGCTTCGGCTTCTTTGAGAGTGACTATGCCATCAAGGAGCTTGATGCCTATGCCTTCTTGGGTAAAGAAGAATTGCCAGCTATGGCCGTCAATAAGGACTTCTCCTTCGCCGTTTTGATAGTTAGTCTGCTGAAATGTGTAGGCGCTGGGAACAAAACAGGCCAGCTCTTGGCCGCTTTCCCCATAGTTCAGATCTGGGATATAACCTTGTCGATCAACCAGTTCGAATTTCATGCAACGCTCCTTTTTTGTTTTTCTTTTAGACTAGTGTGAATTGGTCTGTTTGCCTACTCTTTTCGTTGAAAGCCTAGAAAAACCTTCTTAGAATGACATGGATATTAGCTACTGTCTGAAGGCTTCTGTCGCTATAATAGGCGCTTCAGGTGCAGTGACAGGGTTGAAAACACTCGCCTTCATGCATGCTAAGTGAATCTTAAGGAAAGATTGAATGCCCGAAATAACCAAAATACTTGTGGTCCGCAATGATAAAATTGGAGACTTTGTATTAGCTTTGCCGGCCATTCAGGCAATCAAAAAAGCCTTCCCTAACGCAACCGTTACGGCCTTAGTTCCCAAATATACTCAAGCCATTGCCGAATCCTTTGCATGGATTGATGACGTCATCATTGACTCTAAAGATCCAGAGCAAAAAGCCCTACTGGCGAAGCAGTTACAAGAGCAAGGTTTTGATGCCGCAATCTGTCTGTTTTCTGATCGTTATAATGCGACCTTAGTGAGACAGGCGAAGATTCCTGTGCGTCTTGCTCCCGCGACAAAATGGGTGCAGTTTTTATACACGCACAGGCTGAAACAGCGCCGTTCGCAATCGTTAAAACCAGAGTTTCGCTACAATCTGGATTTAGCCCATTACTTTATTGAAGTTTTAGGTGGCAAGGTCAGCTCTGATGTCTCGGACATCTTTACCTATTCTGATGAGGCTTTGGCTCAGCAGCGAACAAAGCTGGAGAGTATTGGCGTACCGGCAAACAAGAAACTTTGTTTTGTGCATCCAGTGACCGGTGGTTCCTCGAACACATTAAGTAATGATCAATGGAGGGAGCTTATTTGCTTTCTCGACTCGTTAGACGACTTCCAGTTTGTGATTACTGCAGGACCTGGAGAGTCTCAAGTCTCACAGGGTTTGGTGGATAGCCTAGATGGCAAGGTGAAAGCCATCTTATACGACAAGAATGATGGCCTTGCAGACTTTATGTGTTCTATTGCCACTGGCAGTTTATTTCTGGCAGGTTCCACAGGGCCTTTGCATATTGCAGGAGCGCTAGATGTGCCAACCATTGGTTTCTATCCCAAGAAACGTTCTTCCACCCAGTTACGCTGGCAAACGTTAAATACTTCCGGACGTTGGTTACCTATGTCCCCTAATGAAGTAGAAGATCAGTTAATGGATATGAAGGTAAGGTCAAGGTTCGCTGAAATCGAAGCTTGGTATACTCAATTAAAAAGGAGCGTTTAGCTTATGAATGTATTGCACATATGTCTTTCCAAAGGCTACGGCGGACTAGAAATGTACCCAATTCGTGTCGGTAAAACGATGCTGCAACAAGGTCAGAATGTGTATGGTGTTGCTCAATCGGACACTCCAATTCACCAAAGCATGGCATCAGCATTCAAGGACACCTTTACGCTTTCTAGTCGTGGTGCAGGTTATCGCCAGCTTTTCAAAATGGCTAAATGGATAAAACAGCATGAAATTAGCCATGTGCACTGTCATAAATCCAGTGATCTAATGCTGGCGGTATTGTTAAAAAAACTCTGTGGTTATACTCTTATCTATACTGACCACATGGGGGTTAAGCGCCCTAAACAAGATTTCTATCATAGATTTATCTATCGTAATCTCGATCTACTGCTATCCATCAGCCACTTTACCCGATCTTTTAATGTAAAGGCTTTGCCGGTCCCTCCTGAGCGGAATAAAACCCTATGGCTGGGAACCGAGATGGCTGATCAAGGGTTGCAAGGTTTGGGCTTGAAGCAAGAACTAGGTTTGTCTGAAACATGCAAAATAATTGGCGTTGTGGGGAGGGTATCCCATGGCAAAGGCCATGAAGAATTGCTAAAAGCCTTTTCTTTACTGGCCCGGGAAGATACTCATCTAGTGATTGTTGGTGGCCTAAGCCCAGAAACAGGTGGCTCTAGTGAATATGCTCAGCTTTTAAAAGACTATGTCGAAGCGAATGGGCTTGAATCTAAGGTGACCTTCTATGGTTTCAGCGAGCGGACACAAGCCTTGCTTATGGACATGGATCTGGTGGTTATCCCTTCTCAATTAGAAGCCTTTGGTTTGACGGTAATCGAGGCTATGGCGGTTGGGAAAGCTATTGTTGGCTCATGCCACGGTGCTATACCAGAAATCATAGCTGACACAGGGGTACTTGTTGATCCAGCGGATAGCTCCGAGTTTGCTAAAGCATTGGCGCTGCTATGTGATGATGTGAGCGAGCGTGAACGCCTATCTGTGTTGTCTAAGCAGCGTGCCCAAGAGCATTTTGATCAACCCAAACATGTACAGGCGTTGTTAGCTTTATATCAAGAAGCGACAGCTTAGTCTGGTCGCTTAGGTTGGGAGCGAATCCATAGGTCGGCATATTTTACAAACGTAGAATGTGCCGATAACACCGCAAGTAAAAAACCTTGCTTACCATCTAAAAAACCGCGTTTGATCAAATACATTTTTACGAAGCAGGCGAAGGCATGCAGGCTGGCGTTGCTTAATGAGGTGGTCTTACCACGGGCTTGTTTTTGATCGGCTGACAGCTTGGCGTATGACGCGGATTTAACCAGATAATGCTGTAAGTCATCATAGGTGTAATGGGTAAGATCACCTACTAGGCTGTCGATTTTGATGTCTTGCTCTAAGATCACCTTCTCATGCACAAGATCATCTGAATAACGCCCCTCATCGATTTTATAGAGCCTTGTGACGTAATCAGGATACCAGCCTGAGTGTTCAATAAAGCGCCCAAATACCCAGCTTTTACGGTTTATTTGATAGGCTGTTTGCGGTTTATCATTCGACACGGCTTGTAAAATACTCTGTTTCAGCTCATCTGTGACGACTTCGTCAGCGTCAACCCATAGTACATAATCGGTAGTTACAAATTTCTGGGCCGCTTGTCGTTGTAGGCCAAAGCCTTGCCAGTCTGCTTTGAGGTGAAAGTTAGAGGTGTATTTTTCTGCGATTTGCTGAGTATCATCGTTACTACCTGAGTCAAGAATGACAATTTCATCAACCCACCCCGCTAGACTTTTTAAGCAGACCTCTAGGTTTTTAGACTCATTTTTTACAATTAACGCCGCGCTTAAGGTGGGTGTCGTCTTAGGTGAAGTCATGCAGGGTTTCCGGATTGGGTAGGTTTAATGCATTAATAATGCTTTCTGGGTAGAGCTTGTTTTGACAGTCAGTATGACCAAGCGGGCACTGGCGTTTGAAGCAAGGAGAGCAATCAAGATGCAGGTTGTGAATATCGGCTTTTTCAGTAAGGGGTGGCGTAAAGAGTTCGCTGGTGGAGCCATAAATGCCGTGCACATGAGTACCTACTGCGGCCGCCACATGCATTAATCCAGAGTCATTACTAATGGCCTGCTCTGCAGCCCCTAATAAATCAATGGCGTCAACTAAAGAGGTGCGTCCACACAAGTTGATGGCATATTCACCAAGGCCAGCGACGATTTTATCCCCATCAGCTTGATCTTTTGGTCCACCTAATACCCAAACTTGATAGCCGGAGGCAATCGCGTGCTGGGCAACTTGATGAAAGTAAGCAATAGGCCATTGTTTAGAAGGGCCAAACTCGGCCCCTGCCATTAAGGCTAGGGCAGGTCGCTGTGAAAGCTTTAGACTGTCGTACAAGGCTTGTTGATTATTTGCATCAAGTTCAAGTTTTGGTTGCGGAAGCTCAAGCGGAGGGTAAGCCTGTTGCTTAGGTAAACCGAGGGAGACAAAGCGCTTTACCGTTTGGTTTAAGATACTTTTATCAAGCTTACGACGCTCGTTTAGCAATATATATCTCTGTTCACCATGAAAGCCAACTCTATGTTTGGCTTTAGCAAAGAAGGGAACCAAAGCCGACTTCCAAGAACGAGGCATCACAATGGCTTCATCATACTGCTCATGACGTAAGCTATGACCCAATTTTCGGCGGGTGCTAATACCCCATTCCCCATGGCCGGTAGGTAGGGCAATGGCGTTTCTGACTTGAGGCATGCGGGCCAGAACTGGTAGTGACCAATTGGGGCCAATAACATCAATAATGGCCTTTTCATCTGTTTGTTTAAGGGAGATGAAAAGGCTTTGTGCCATCACCATGTCGCCAACCCAAGAAGGTCCAACAATTAGGTATTTAGCCATTAGTGTCTAGCCAGTTTAGGTAGTCTTGTACCCCTTGTGCCAAACCGCGGAAGTTGCCTTGATAGCCAGCTTCACGCAATTTACTGATGTCTGCTTGAGTAAAGCTTTGGTAAGCACCTTTTAAGTGTTCTGGGAAGGGAATGTACTCGATTTCCCCTTTACCGTAATGGCTGATGACGGTTTCAGCTATGGTTCTGAAAGGTTCTGCGTTGCCAGTACCTAAGTTGAAAATACCGCTTTTTTCAGTGTTTTCAAGGAACCAAAGTTTGGTATTCACCAAGTCTTCTACATAAATGAAGTCGCGACTTTGACCGCCTGCCTCATAACCATCGTAAGCACCAAATAGTTTTGGATTTTCGTCAGCAAGCACCTGATTTCTTAGGTGGAAAGCGACACTTGCCATGCTGCCTTTATGTTGCTCACGAGGTCCGTATACATTGAAGTAACGGAAGCCAACAATCTGGCTGCTAGCCGTTGGTAAAATGTTACGAATGTACTGGTCAAATTGAAATTTAGAATAAGCATACATGTTAAGAGGCTTTTCATTTTGACGGGACTCTTCAAATACCGGACCAGAACCATAGACAGAGGCTGATGAGGCGTAAGAGAAAGGCGCCTTATGCGCTAAACAAAAATCTAATACCGCTTTGGAGTATTGGTAGTTAACATCCATAACATATTTGCCGTTCCATTCAGTGGTCGCAGAGCAAGCGCCCTCATGGAAAACAGCGGTAGGTACAATGTCTAGTGTGTCGTTCTTAATCGCGTCTAGAAAATCATACATATCCATGTAGTCGGCGATGTCGAGATCGGAAAGGTTTAGGCACTTTTTGCCGTCGGTTAGATCGTCGACCAATAAAATGTTGGTGATGCCCTTGTTGTTTAAGGCTTTAATGATGTTGCTGCCGATAAATCCGGCGCCGCCTGTGACGATATACATAATATTGTGTCCTAAATGAGTCAGTGGAAGTTGGCGCTTATTGAGCCAACCCCTGAATTTAGTGTGAATAGAAGTCTAAACTCTAGATCCCTAGTTTGATTGCTGCCATGTTAGCACTTCCACTAGGCCGAGAAAAATGTGATAGCTACTGGTTCCGGGCAATGGGAAATCTTTCGCATTATTTTCTTTATCCAGATATTCATTCCAGCGACCATCTTCCAACAAATAATGTTGCTGCATGAACTCAAGGGCATTTGCTAACCTTAGTTGCTTTTCTTCTTTACCGATTGGCATCACGGTAATGGCTTTAAGGTATTCAGTTATCGGCCAAATGCGCTTTTCTTCATCAAGGGGAACATAAGTATTGGCATCAATTTGGTTGTAGATGCCGCCATCTTCACTCATACCATGACGTGTACCCGTGGAAAATAGCTGTTGCGCGAGTTCTAGGTGAATTGGGTCGGGGCAGATCTGATAAGCCTGATATAAAAGCCACACCCACTCAAAGTGGTGACCAGGCTCTACCTGATGACCAATTTCTGGGTGTATTTGCCAATCATTAGTAAAAAACTCTCTAAGCGTTCGGGAGTTTTTGTCGTAGAAATGTTCATGAGCAAGACTGAGTAAAAACTCAATACTTTGTTTGTATTGGGCATCTTGGCTGGCTTGATACGCAGCAATATAGCCTTCCAGTAAGTGCATGTGTGGATTTTGGCGACGAACCTGAGTGAGGTCCACTGGATAGGCCTCATAAAAACCGCCCGTTTTGGCTTGCATGTTGGCCATTAAGAATTGGTGGGTTTGCTTCATATAAGAGAGGGCGCGCTGGTCACCACTGACTTGGTAATAATGGCTAAACGATAGCAACACAAAAGCCAGAGCATAGGCATCAGATTGTTCGTCTTTAACCGTTAAGTCGTCATTCAATGAAAATATCCAACGATCATCTAGGTAATAATGACTATTAATAAACTCGAACAGTGGCGTTAGCTTATCACGCCAAGGGCTGTCTTCTTTTAACTTGCAAGCATGGCTAAAGGTGTATAACTGTCGACATTGAGTGAGTAAGCGTAGGCGACCTACACTATTTCTGCTCCAGTCGTGGTTTAAACTTTCATAACTGTATCCGTGTTCTGCATCGATACCGTGTTCCGACCAATTTGGTAATAGATGATCAAAGAGGAACTTTTCACAGGTAGAAAGGGTTGCATTAAGCATTATGTAAATAGCCTTATTTCGTATGATCTTGGTATGTCCAACTTACATTATGAGTATGATAAGATGGTCGCTCTCAAAAATCGATTATTATGTTGTTGATATGAACTCTTCCTATTTGAATTTTAAGGACAAACACATCCTCGTTGTGGGTGATGTTATGTTGGATCGCTACTGGTATGGTGGCACATCTCGTATTTCACCAGAAGCACCGGTGCAAGTTGTGAAAGTATCTGACATAGAAGACCGCCCAGGCGGCGCAGCGAACGTTGCTTTAGGGCTCGCTAAATTAGGCGTTGCCGTCACCTTAGTTGGGGTGGTTGGGGAAGACGATAACGCGCAAGTCTTAAAGCGCTGCTTGGAAGCTGAAGGTGTTAATTGTCAATTTGTACATTCACCTGATTTACCGACTATTACCAAATTACGAGTGATGAGCCGTCATCAGCAGTTGATTCGTTTAGATTTTGAAGAGCGAGCAGACAGCTTGTCCCAGAACAGCGCTGTGGCCGAGAAAGTGAAAGCCTGTCTTGAGTATTCAGATGCGGTGATTTATTCGGATTACGCTAAAGGCTGTTTGGCCGATGTGCAAACCTTGATTCAACTTTCAAACGCCGCCAAAGTGCCAAGCTTTATTGACCCGAAAGGGGATGACTTCTCCATTTATCGAGGAGCAACGCTAGTCAAACCTAATCTATTAGAGTTTGAAAACATTGTTGGTCCTTGTAACTCCACAAAAGAGCTAGAAGAAAAAGCCAAAGCCTTGCGGGATAAATACTCGTGGCAAGCATTGTTAGTGACCCGTGGTGAAGATGGTCTAGTGTTACTAGAGAGTGGTAAAGCGCCTTTCTCTTTGGCTACTGCAGCGCAAGAAGTATTTGATGTGACTGGGGCAGGGGACACTGTCGTTGCCGTATTAACGGCTGTCTATGTGACCAGTAAACGTTTCACCGATGCGGTGGAATATGCCAATCAGGCTGCTGGCTATGTGGTGGGGAAATTAGGTACCGCGTCCATCAGTTCCGAGCGCTTAGAAGCCATTATGTTTCAGCGTAATCGCACGACTAACTTTGGCGTTTTATCACCTACCGATATTTTGGAGCAGATTAAACTGGCGCAAATGGATGGTAAAAAAGTGGTCTTTACCAATGGTTGCTTCGATATCCTACACCCGGGTCATGTGGCTTATATGAAACAAGCCAAAGCCTTGGGTGATCGACTAATCGTTGCTGTGAATACCGATGAATCCGTAAGGCGCCTTAAAGGTGAAAAGCGTCCTATCAATAACCTTGCCCATCGTATGGCGGTATTGGAAGGTGTTGGCGCCATCGACTGGGTTACCTGGTTTGATGAAGACACACCAAAAGAAATTATCGAAGCTTTATCACCAGATGTTTTGGTGAAAGGCGGGGATTACACGATTGATACCATTGTCGGTGCCCAGCATGTGCTCGACCATGGGGGCGAAGTAAAGGTACTGACTTTTGTCGATGGTTATTCAACCACCGCAATCATCGAAAAGGCGAATTTGTAAATGCAAAATCAAGAGCCGCTTGAGCTTGAACAACCTGCTAAAAAAGTATCCAGTGCAAAAGTCTACTTTCGCCTATTAGGGTATCTGCGCTCGTCCTGGTTTTATGTGCTACTGAGTATTGCTGGTTACCTTATGTATTCGGTGATGGAGCCTGCCTTGGCGGCTCTGCTTAAGCATATTGTGGATGTGGTCTCAAATAATAAGGTCTCAGAAAGTCGGTTGGTGATTCCCGCGGCGATTTTGGGAGTTTTTATTGTTCGTGGTATCGGTACGTTTTTGGGGTCCTACTTCATGGCGAAAGTCGCCAATCAGGTGGTTTTTGATCTGCGTACCAAGATGTTCGATAAGCTGGTTTCTTTGCCTTCGAGTTATTATCACTCAACCCCTACGGGTCGCTTGTTAGCCAAGCTCACTTACGATACTGAGCAGGTTATTGGTTCTGTCACGCAGGCGGTTCGAGTCTTGCTGCGAGAAGGCTTTACTGTAATCGGCTTGATGGGCTATATGCTTTACACCAACTGGCGCTTGTCTTTGTTGTTTTTACTTATCATTCCTTTAATCGGTGTCGTGGTTTCTTATGCGTCTAAACGCTTCTTGAAACTGAGTACACGCATTCAGGATGCCATGGGTGGTGTCACCGATGTGGCATCTGAAGCAATTAAAGGGCATGAGGTCGTCAAAATTTTCGGCGGCAACCAGTACGAGAAACAGCGCTTTCGTGAAGCTGCTGAAGAGAACCGTCGCTCGCAACTAAAAATGGAGATGACTCGGGCGCTGAATGTGCCAATCGTCCAGTTCATAGTGGCCGTGGCGTTGGCGAGTTTAATTTGGTTGGCTCTTGATCCTACGATTAGTGCGTCCATGTCGGCTGGGGATTTTGTCGCTTTCATTGGTGCGGCGGGTATGTTGAGCAAACCTATGCGCCAGCTGACCGAGGTGAACAGTATTCTGCAAAAAGGTATTGCGGCGGCGTACAGTATTTTTGCTTTTCTAGACATGGCGGAAGAAAACGATTCCGGCAAAAAATCCGTAGGTCGTTTCACTGGGGCCTTGGACTGGAAGGGTTTGACCTTTCAATATCCTGGAGCAGAAAAACAGGCGTTGAAAAACATTAATCTGTCATTGCCAGCGGGTAAAACCCTCGCTTTGGTAGGCCGCTCTGGTAGCGGAAAGTCGACCATGGCGAACCTGGTTCCACGTTTTTATGATGTAGCAGAAGATCAGATTCAAATCGATGGTCATTCCATTAATAGTTACCAGCTGAAAGATTTACGCGCCAACATCGCTTTGGTTAATCAGCAAGTGGTCTTGTTTAACGGCACTATTCGAGAAAATATTGCCTATGGCAGCTTGCGTGATGCCAGTGATGACGTGGTTATTGAGGCAGCCAAGGCGGCTAACGCTTGGGGCTTTATACAGCAGCTAGAATCTGGCCTTAATACCATGGTGGGGGAAAACGGTGTACTGCTTTCTGGTGGTCAGCGCCAGCGTATTGCGATTGCTCGAGCCATTTTGAAAAATGCGCCGATTCTCATTCTGGATGAAGCGACCTCGGCTTTGGATACCGAGTCTGAGCGTGCGATTCAACTGGCGTTGGAAAACTTGATGCAAAATCGTACCACCATCGCTATTGCTCACCGTCTATCTACCATAGAAAAAGCCGATATTATCGCGGTTGTGGATGATGGGCAGATCATTGAGCAAGGAACCCATGCTGAGTTGCTAGCTCTCAAAGGCGCCTATGCCCAGCTGCATAGCCAACAGTTTAGTGAAACTAAAGACTAAGTATGTGGTTTTATAGCCTCCTCTTGCTGCTGTTATCGCCGTTGATCTTGTGGAAAATTATCGGCTTTAAGCGACGTTATCCGAATTATCGACTGGCTCAAGCTTTTGGTCTTGGGTCAAAGGTTGAAGCTGATTTGTGGATACATTGCGCCTCGGTAGGAGAGGTGTTAGCCGTTAGACCCTTGGTGCTGGCTTGGCAGAAGAAACAGCCGACAGGGCGACTGTTAATCACTACCGTCACCCCAACTGGGGCAGAACAGGTGGCGAAAAGCTTTCCTCAGGCGCAGCATAAATATTTGCCAGTGGATTGGCGTTTCGCAGTAATGCTAGGTTTATCACGTATTCAGTGTCCGCATTTGTGGATAGTTGAGACAGAGCTTTGGCCAAACTTATTGCGACAAGCTAAACGACAAAACCTCACGGTAGACGTA
Source organism: Marinomonas dokdonensis (assembly GCF_052747885.1). Classification (NCBI taxonomy): domain Bacteria; kingdom Pseudomonadati; phylum Pseudomonadota; class Gammaproteobacteria; order Oceanospirillales; family Oceanospirillaceae; genus Marinomonas; species Marinomonas dokdonensis. The sequence goes on along the minus strand of NZ_JBRAND010000001.1, from coordinate 521,509 downwards.
ATCAATGCTCGCTTAAGTGAGCGCTCATTTCGCCAGTACCAACGTTTTTCGCTGGTCTCGAAACCTTTAATGTCTCTGCCTGACCGATTTTTTTCCCATGCTGAAGACGATGCTCAACGTTTAAAGCAGCTTGGTGCCAAGCAGGTGTTGGTAACGGGCAATGTGAAGTTTGATCTAACCCTACCTTATGAAGTCATTCACTGTGCTTGGCGGGAGCAAATCTCTTCTTCTTTTGTGTGGATTGCTGCCAGTACCCATGAAGGGGAAGATGGCCTATTTCTAGAAGCTCATGCACAACTGCTAAAACAATGCCCTGATGCCTTGTTGCTGATCGTGCCTCGACACCCTGAACGTTTTGAGCAGGTCTTCCAACAAGCCCGTCAATGTTTTACTAAGGTGGCGCGCCGTAGTGTAGATTCTCTAACAGCATGGTCTGATCATGCCGTTGTGGTTGGGGACTCCATGGGGGAATTGTTGCAGTATTACCAAGCCTCCGATGTGGCGTTTGTGGCTGGCAGCATGATTGAACGTGGGGGTCATAACCCGATTGAAGCGGCATTATTGGCAAAGCCTGTGTTGGTTGGCCCACATACTTTTAATTTTAAAGACATCACTGAGCAATTAGTAACAGTTGGTGGTGCGCTGCGTTGCGCTAATGTCGCTGAGTTACAAGAGGATCTAAACGCTTTAGCTGCAAATCCTACTAATGGGGTTTTACAAGGGCAAAAAGCCTTGGCCTTTGCTCAACAGAATCAGGGCGCTGTAGAGCGTATTCTTTCTCAAATAGACATCGCCTGAACGACTCTTTACAATAGCCTCTCAAAATATCTCATGGGGTGCTTTGTGTTTAACAAAGCTGAGAAGCGGATTTGCCCGCTAACCCACCGAACCTGATCCAGATTATGCTGGCGTAGGAATCGAGATAGCAGGAGCTCTATTAAGCCTTGCCATTTCCCTGTACGCCGCTCATGTTTTTTATAGGAGCGTCACGTTGAAAAAATCCTTACTTCTCAAAGTTGCGACTTTGTCCATTGCCGCAAGTTTTTCGCTATTGGCGACAGCAAAAGATACCTTGAATGTTTACACCTATGACTCTTTTGCTGCGGAGTGGGGCCCAGGCCCCAAGATCAAACAGAACTTTGAAGCCGAGTGTCAGTGTGAACTGAATTTTGTTGCCATGGATTCTTCTGTGGGTATCTTATCTCGAGTGCAACTAGAAGGTAGTGCAAGCGAAGCGGATGTTTTGTTGGGTCTCGATTTAAACCTAATGCAAGCGGCAAAAAACAGTGGTTTATTGGCGGCTCATGGTGTGGATACCAGCCCTGTAAATCTTGCCGATGGCTGGAGTGACACACATTTTGTACCTTTCGATAAAGGGCATTTTGCTTTTATCTACAACACAGAAACCTTATCGACACCCCCCGCTTCACTAAAAGAAGTGGTAGAAAATCCGGACCTGCGAGTTATTTATCAGGACCCTCGTACCAGTACGCCGGGACTTGGCTTGTTGCTATGGATGAAAGCCGTATATGGAGAGCAAGCACCAGAGGCTTGGGAGAAATTAGCGTCCCATACGGTGACTGTGACCAAAGGCTGGTACGACGGTTATAGCCTATTTTTGAAAGGTGAAGCGGATGTGGTGTTAAGTTACACAACCTCACCGGCCTATCACATAGTTGCGGAAGGTGAGCACAAGTACAAAGCGGCGTTGGCCAGTGAAGGTTATTACCCACAGATTGAAGTGGCGGCGATGCTAAAGAATAGCCAGAACCCAGAGTTGGCTAAACGTTTTATGCAGTTCGTTTTGCAACCAGGCTTCCAGTCCACCATTGCGACTGGAAACTGGATGTTGCCAGTGGTGGATCAGGCGGAACCCCTGCCAACTGCCTTTGATGCGCCTTTAGCGGTTAACAACACATTGTTGCTATCAGCGGAACAAGTGGCTAAACAACGTAAAGCTTGGGTGAATGAGTGGTTAGATGCCACAACGCGCTAAGTCTTTAGCAAACTCCTTACCTTGGCTGGCGCGTTTGAGCCCAGCCTTGCTAGGAGTGATGATATTCATTTTCATAGGAGCGGTCAGTTTGGCGGCTCTTTTGCGTTATAGCGACCTAAGCTTATGGCCTCAGTATCTCAGTGAAGCCTATTTATGGCGAGTGATACGTTTTTCCTTGTGGCAGGCTTTATTAAGCAGTGGCTTGAGTATCTTGGTTGCTATCCCTGTGGCGTCTTGCTTGATGCATCGAAGTTTTCCAGGTCGTGGCTTGTTATTGCAGCTGTTTGCTGTGTCCATGGTGGTGCCAACCATAGTAGCGATCCTAGGGATTGTTGTGGTGTATGGCCGTTCTGGCTGGTTATTTCAGCTGTTTGGTGTGCAGGTCCCCCTGTATGGGCTATTCGGTATTCTTATTGCGCATGTGTTTTTGAATATGCCCCTTGCTACGCGTTTGTTATTGCAAGGATACGGTTTGATACCCGCTGGGCAATGGCGACAATCCAGTCAATTAGGGCTGGGGCGCTGGCAGGCATTTCGCCTAATCGAATGGCATTATCTGAAGAAGGTTTTGCCGGGTGCTTTTGTACTCACTTTCATGTTGTGCTTTTCAAGCTTTGCTGTTGTGCTGAGCTTAGGGGGAGGGCCTAAGTCTAGTACCCTAGAAGTCGCTATTTATCAGGCGTTGCGCTTTGATTTTGATTTAAACAAAGCGAGCTTTCTGGCTCTTCTGCAAGTATGCATTTGCACTCTATTCGCCATGCTTGTTTATCGACTCACACCAACTAATCGTCAGGATATGAGTCTGTTAGCAAGTAACCGTTATTTGCTGCGTGACTCTTGGTGCGCCAAAGTGAGTGATGGCGTGTTTTTTACCATCATGCTCTTGCTGGTGTTGCCACCTTTTGTGGCCATTTTTGATCCATTGTTTTCAGCCACCTTCTGGCAAACGCTGCAATCGGCTGGTCTGTGGCGCGCGGTAGGTGTTTCCTTAAAGATTGCGTTGCCTGCTGCGTTATTGAGCCTGTTGTTGGCTTTGTGCTTTGGTGTATTGGCTCGCCATTGCTTGGGGCGTGTAGGCGTACACTGGTTGCCAGATAAATTGGAGCATCTAAGTAATTTAATTTTAATGGTGCCGGGCTTGGTAATCGCCACTGGATTATTTCTATGGCTCCGAGATTTCGGCTGGGGGCTATCGTCTGGCTATTGGGTGGTGGTGTGGGTGAATGCTGTCATGGCTTTGCCTTTTGTGATGCGTGCCCTAATGCCCACCTTATACCAACAGGAAAAAAGGTTTCGACACTTGTATGCAAGTCTAGGTATCTGGGGGCTTTCTCGTTGGCGTTTAGAATGGCCTTTAATACGCTTAAGTTTGGCGCAAGCCTTTGCCTACGCTTTGCTGTTATCTCTTGGGGATATGGGGGTGATCGCGATTTTTGGCAGCCAGGGCTTGTTGTCTTTGCCGCTTTATTTATTCCAGCTGATTGGCTCTTATCGTCTAGAAGAAGGTGCTTGTGTCGCGGTTGTGTTGATAAGTTTATGTATCTTGCTGTTTTATTCTTCATTACGTTTGATCGGAGGAAAGTCCCATGCTGTCCATTAATATAGAATACAGCTGGGAGCGCTTTTCGGCAGATTATCAGTTAGCTATTGCGCCGGGTATGACCACCTTATTAGGTGCCAGTGGTGAGGGTAAGAGTACACTCTTGCATTTACTTGGTGGTTTCTTGAGTGGTCAGGGGGAACTGAGCTTTCAAGGCCAGTCATTACTGGCGTTACCTGCTTACCAGCGACCCATTACCACCTTGTTTCAGTCCGATAACTTATTTCCACAATTAACCGTTTGGCAGAATGTCGCCATTGGTTTAAATGCCAGTTTGGCGTTGAGTGCAGAGCAAAAGCAGCGAGTAATCTGGGCTTTAGAGAAAACTCAGTTACAAGATAAAGCCGAGCGCTTTCCTCAGGCTCTATCTGGCGGGCAGGCCCAACGGGTGGCTATCGCCAGAGCCTTGGTGCGCAAAAAACCTATTCTGTTATTGGATGAGCCTTTTAGTGCCTTGGACCCAGCGTTACGGGAAGAGATGTTGCAATTAGTGGCAAAGGTCACTGAAGAATATGATTTAACCACCTTACTGGTTTCTCATTTGCCACAAGAGGCGCTATTGGTGGGCGGACGTGTGGTGCTGATTGAAAAAGGTAAGGTAGCGGCCCATGAATCAGTGGACGTTTTGCAGCAACCGCAAAAAATAGCGGCTTTTGCCGAATACTTTGGTCACAATAGAGGCTTATAGCTTTCCCTAAGGTGGATGTATAGTGGATCACAAAGCGCTGATAAAAAAAGGTATTCTGCTGACAATAATTTATGCCTTTATTATGTCCATTACCGCGCTGGTGGCGAAGCAGCTGCAAACACAGGTGGCTGTGTTTGCCGTGGTGTTTTGGCAAAGTGTGATTTGTTTGATTATTCTCTTACCGCAGATGAAGGGGCATATTAAAGTCCGCTCATTTGAGGTTTGGAAAATTCATTTGGTGAGAAGTGTAGGGGGCTTCGCTGGATTCCTGTTTTATTACTGGTCCTTGAATCATATTCCGCTGGTGGAAGCTTCGTTGCTAAGAAGTTGTGCGCCCCTGTGCGTGCCCTTAGTGGTGCTGTTGATTCACAGAATGGGCATGCCGAGAAAGCGTTGGTGGCCGATGATTGTTGGCTTTGTCGGTGTTGCCCTCATCATTCATCCTACGCCCAGTCACTTTAATCCTTGGCATTTGGTGGGTTTTCTGTCGGCTTTAGGTTTGGCGCTTTCAATGGTGACCACTCGTATGCTGTCCCGACATGTAACAGGTCAAGAGACCTTATTCGTTTACTTTTTTATATCCAGTCTATTGTCTGCATTACTTGCGGGCTTAATGCCTCAAAGCTTATTCATTCCAATGGATTTATGGCCGCAAATGCTTGTGGTCGGGCTAACCTTGTACGTTGGGATGTTTTTATACAACAAGGCTTATAGCTATGCGCCGGCCAGTGTTATCTCTCCCATTAGCTATATTGGTGTGGTATTCAGTGGTTTGTGGGGCTTGCTGGTGTGGCAACACCTACCGGATATTTATGCGCTATCCGGTATGGTGCTGATTTTTATTAGTATTCTGATCAGTGCTCGAATGGCAAAAAACGCTTAATACTAAAGCGCTTTTTTCTGTAGTTTCTGGTTCAGTAGAGTAGCGACGAAAATGCCTGAGAAAATTAACACAATACCAATGTAGTGAAAACTGTAGAGGCTTTCCCCTAGAAATATTACCGATAAGGCAATGCTGAACACGGGCATGAGATGTATAAAGTGTCCAGCGGTGGCGGCACCTAATTTTTGAACACCTGTATTCCAACATAAAAATGCACCAATGGACGCAAATATCCCCATGTAAACAATGCTACCCCAATGGGTGCTGTTAAGTTCTGCTATGGGGGTGTGTCCAAACAGTAAAAATAGTGGTGCTTGAAAGCCTGTTCCAATGAGGGCTGTGCAGGCAAAAAAGCCGATAAGACTCATGCCTTTAGGGCGTTTCGCAATCAGTACAGAATAAACGGCCCAGCTTAGTGCTGCGGTTATGATCCATAAGTCTCCTCGTGACATGGTGAGATGCAGCAGGGTGTCTAAGCTACCACGACTGACAATTTCTATGGCACCAATAGAGGAAATAATAATACCCACATTCTGTAACCAGGTGGTTTTTTGGCCAAGCACAATGCGTGCTGTAATCAGTATGATGACGGGCATCACCGAATTGAGTAGGACGGCATTCGTGACGCTGGTGGAGCTGAGTCCTATGTATAAGAAAAGATTGTAATTACAGATTCCTAGCCAGCCAAATAGGATTAATAATGGTAGGTTTTCTCGGATAATGTGGCGTTCTTGCCAAAGCTTCTTATAGGCGAATGGCAGAATGATTGCGCAGGCCAGGCTCCAGCGTAAAAAAGAGATGGTGTAAGGGTCTATGCCCGTAGAAACGGAAACCCGTCCTAAAATATAGTTACCAGACCAAAATAGGATGGGGAGTAGTAGGTAGACAAAAGCGGGCATTATGAGTCCTTATGAATTGGCGCTATATTCTATTGTTATTTTGATTTGGCGCTGTTCTGAATAAAGAGGCCAATTAAAATACATCCTAAGCCGATTAAGGTGGAAGCTAGTATGGGTTCATCAGCAATTTGAGAAAGCCATACAATGGAAAGTAGTGGCGATAGAAAAATTAAGTTGGCCACCCGGCTCGCTTTATCAGTGAGTTTTAGGGCTTGATTCCAAAGCACAAAACTTAGTCCCATTTCAAATAGCCCAATGTATACGGCACTCCATAGACCTTGTGTATTCCAGTGGCTGAACTCTCCAGTGAAAGCGGCGTAAATGAGAATTAGAGGTAATGCAAAGGCGAAGTTTAGGGTGATTCCGATCAGGCTTGGGCGTGTGTCTTTGGTGTTGAATAACCAATAGCTTGCCCAAATAAGAGTGCTGAATAAAGCAAAGGCAACCCCAGGTAAATTTGAGAACTCTAAGTCAGATATTGCGCCTCGAGTCGCAATATAAAGCACCCCAAAGTAACATGCGAAAGCCGCAATATAGTCAGTGCCTTTGAGTCGTTGCTTTAAAATTGGGACGGCCATGAAGCTGAGTACAATCGCCCAAGTGTAATTGATGGCCTGGGCTTCTTGAGCAGGCAGCATGTCATAGGCCTGTAATAGTACTAGATAGTAGAGGAATGGGTTTATTGCCCCAAAAAACAGAGAGGATCTCCAAGTTTTTTTTGCTTCTTCTCTTAAACTGGCAAAATCACCTTGTAAGGTGACTAGTGCGAGTAAAAAAATAAGTGATACGGCGCTGGCGATCACCAGTAGTTGGGCGGGCGACAAATGCTGTAACGAAATGCTAAAAGCCGTGGCGACGGTTGACCATAATAGTACCGCCCCTAAGCCAAATATCATGGCTTTAGCGTTATTAGAAAGTTTACTCATAAATAATGACGAATCCTTTGTCTAAAATATGATGACAATCTGCCATAAGCCATGATGTTAAAAGTTATAAAGGAAAGCCGCGGTAATAGAATTGATCTTGTTTTCCGTCACAATAGGGCTTTGTTTAATTTCATCATCATACTCTGTGTGCTTTAGATTTAACATAAAGCTAGTGTTGGATGAGATTGGATAAATGGCACGGATACCCACAGATAGCTCTGTGGTGGAAGGTGCATCATAGGCACTAATGCTGCCACCGGTACGACTGGCATCACTGGAAGAGACGCCAAATAAATAGTCGCTCATTTTATCGCTTAAATAGCGGTAGCTTATAGAGGGTATCAGTTGCCAAATGGATGTCTGAACTGGGTAGCCTAAGGACACTTGTCCAAAGTAACCATCATGTACGCCACTTATGTCTTGTGCCATTTTCAAACTGATCGGCCCCCAGCGATAATTAACAACCGCCATGGTGCTGTCATCTCTGTCATCCATTAATTGAATATGGCTGTCATTACTGTCGTCAGGATCGAATGCAGATGGCTGATATCTCAATCCTGCCGAAAGGCTTTGGTATGAGGCTTTAGGGATTAGGTGGTAGCCGATTTCAGGCAGTTTTACATAGGCACGTTCGCCTTCATAGGAGAACGCCGGTAAAACTTTTGCTTGATTGTCTGTGTCTTTGTATAGGCTTTGTGAATAGTCGCCAACAATACCAATACTACCATCCGCTTTTGCGAGTAACGGCAGTAAAGTGAAACATGTTAGAAGGACTTTTTTCATTGTCGATACATCCATTAATACGCTTATTCCTAGGTAATCTAGATTCTATAGCGCTTACCCTTTGGCTGCAAAAGCATTCCTCGAATTAAGCGGTTCTTTACACAAAAAAATTCTCTAGGGAGCTTTTGTTTCTAGGGGCGTACAATTCGTTTACATCTTGACCATTAGTGCTATATAATGCGCGTCCCTGTAAATCAATACTCCTTGTCTCACAGCTTTATAACAGGGGAAGCGTGGAGACTAAGAACCCATAAGGAGAGCTTAAATGCGTCATTATGAAATCGTCTTTCTGGTTCACCCAGATCAAAGCGAACAAGTACCAGCAATGGTAGAGCGTTACACTAACCTAATTACTGAAGATGGTGGTCAAGTTCACCGTCTAGAAGATTGGGGCCGTCGTCAACTAGCTTACCCAATTAACAAAATTCACAAAGCACACTATGTTCTTATGAACGTTGAGTGTTCTGAAAGTGTTTTGTCTGAACTAAACGACACTTTCCGCTACAACGATGCGATCATCCGTAACTTGGTGGTTCGTCGTAAAGAAGCGGTTACTGACGTTTCTCCTATCAAGGCTTCTGAAGGTCGTGAAGATCGTCGTTCTGCTCCGCAACGCGAAGAGCGCAACAGCGATAATGCAGCTGATGAAGTTGCTGAAGAATCTGAAGATTAATCTATTTGAATTAGGAGATACTCATGGCTCGTTTTTTCCGTCGTCGTAAGTTCTGCCGTTTTACTGCAGAAGGCGTTAAAGAGATCGATTACAAAGATCTAGAAACACTTAAAGGTTACATCACTGAAACTGGTAAAATCGTACCTAGCCGTATTACTGGCACTAAGGCTCGTTACCAGCGTCAGCTAGCGACTGCAATCAAACGCGCTCGCTACATTGCTTTGCTTCCTTACACTGACAGCCACTTTAACTAAGTTGCGGATCGAAGTGCAAAAATGAGTACGTTAGCGAACTGGGTTATGCAACGTCGTCGCAATGCCATTATTGGTGTTGCCTTGTTCAGTGCTATCCCAATGTTATTTTGGCTAGCGGCGGCCATATTGGGCCTAGTTGTACTTCGAAAAGGTGTTAGCGAAGGAATACCTGTATTAGCTTGGGGTTGTCTGCCGGCATTGATCGTGTGGACGCTTCAAGGGGATGCAACAGCGTTAATGGTGTTATTAGATGTGGCCTTGTTGAGCTATTTGCTTAGATCAACCATGTCATGGAGTTGGGTGTTATTGGCGGGCAGTTTCTTTGCCGTTGTTAGTACCTTACTGCAACCTCTATTGATGTCGGACATGTTGAACTTAGTGGTCACACTGATTCAGCAAATGTTGACAACAGAAGGTGGTGATGTGCCAGAGAAAGCCTTGATTTATAGTCAGGCGGTTATGGCACTTTCCATCATTCAAGTGGTGGTTGCCGTTGCGTCGCTATTTTTAGCGCGTAAGTGGCAGGCAGGACTCTATAATCCAGGTGGATTACGTACCGAGTTTCATCAGTTGCGATTGCCTGTTGTATTTGTGCTTGTGTTGGGTGGGATGCTGCTAGTAGGTGAAAGCCTAGCAGGTGGTTTCTCGATACTCTCTCAAGCGGCTGTGCCAGCGTTGGTTTTACCTGGATTGGCTTTAGTACACGGTATTCTAGCAAAAAGAAATATTGGGGTTGTTGGACTTATTACGTTTTATCTTGTGGGATTTTTCGTTCTAAATGTGTATTTTACCAAGCTGTTGATTGTCCTTTGTGTGGTGGACAGCTTCGTGGATATACGTAAACGGATCCAAGATAAGCCGTCCAATTCAAGTAATGGTTAATTATTAGAGGTGATCGAGATGGAAGTTATTCTACTCGACAAAGTAAACAAGCTAGGCGGAATTGGTGACGTTGTTGTCGTTAAACCAGGCTTTGCTCGTAACTTTTTGATTCCAAACAAAAAAGCTGTAATGGCTACGAAATTGAACTTGGCTAGCTTTGAAGAGCGTCGTGCAGAGCTTGAAGCTCAAGCAAACGAGCGTAAAGCTGCTGCTACAGTACGTGCAGAAAGCCTAGAAGGTAAAACTTTCACTATCACGGCTAACGCTGGTGACGAAGGTAAGCTTTTCGGTTCTATCGGTACTCGTGACATCGCTGATGCTATCTCTACTGAAGTAGAAGTATCTAAAGCTGAGATTCGTCTTCCTGAAGGCGCAATCCGTCACACTGGTTCTTTCGAAGTTGATGTTCAGCTACACTCTGAAGTAGTTGTAACTGTTACTTTAGCGGTTGTTGCAGAGTAATTTAGTTTTCTAAATTATCCTGTAAAAAAGGGTATCTTGCAGATTGCAAGATGCCCTTTTTTTATGGGCATGATAAGCTCTTTTACCAGTTTTATTCTGTTTATTCGCGGGTGTTATTTGTGCAGTTAAATGATTCTAGTGTCGCTTCGATTAAGTTGCCGCCTTACTCCATAGAGGCTGAGCGTTCTGTAGTGGGTGGCTTGATGCTTGACCCGAATGCTTGGGAAAAAGTGTCTGAATTAGTCTTGGCGGATGATTTTTATCGCCCGGAACATAAGCTGATTTTTGGCGTCATCGCACGACTTGCAGATGAATCCGAACCCATTGATGTGGTTACCATAGGGGAGCGTCTCGATAAACGCGGTGATTTAGAATCCATCGGCGGCATGGCATATCTTATTGAGATCGCTGAGGCCACACCGAGTACCGCCAACATTGCCTCCTATGCAGACATAGTGCGAGAGCGTGCTTTGCTGCGTAACCTTATCTCCACCACTAATGAAATATCCGCTCGAGCATTTCATCCTGAAGGTATGACTGCAGCGGAAGTACTCGACGAAGCAGAGCGTAAAATTTTTCAAATCGCGGAAGGTGGTGAGAAAAAAGGCGGGCCAAGAATTGCCTCGGACATTTTAAGTGCCACTGTCGATAAAATTGATGAGCTGTACCACCAAGAAGGGGCGATAACTGGCTTGAGTACAGGTTTTACTGACTTGGATGCGATGACAGCAGGCTTACAGCCCTCCGATTTGGTGATTGTGGCCGGGCGTCCTTCCATGGGTAAAACCACTTTCGCCATGAACTTGGTAGAAAATGCCACCATGATTAGCGATAAGCCTGTCATCGTCTTTAGTTTGGAGATGCCGGCGGAACAGTTGATGATGCGTATGCTTTCCTCTCTTGGCAAGATAGACCAGACCCGTATGCGCTCCGGTCAACTTATACAGGAAGATTGGGATAAGCTGATGTCGGCAGTTAAAATGCTAAAAGACAGAAAGCTCTTCATCGATGATACCGGTGGTATTAGCCCCACAGAAATGCGATCTCGGGTACGAAGAATTGCACGTGAGCACGGTGGTGTGGCCTTGGTGATGGTGGATTACCTGCAACTTATGCAAATTCCTGGTTTTACTGAAGGTCGAACCAATGAGATTTCTGAAATTTCCCGTTCTTTGAAAGCCATTGCCAAAGAAATGGAATGTCCTATGGTGGCTTTGTCTCAGCTGAATCGAAGCTTGGAGAACCGCCCGAACAAACGTCCTGTAAACTCGGATTTGCGTGAATCGGGAGCCATCGAGCAGGATGCGGACGTTATTTCCTTTGTCTACCGTGATGAGGTATATCACGAAGATACCCCTTATAAAGGCATTGCTGAGATCATAATTGGTAAGCAGCGTAATGGTCCGATAGGTACTTGTCGACTTTCATTTGTGGGTAAATACACTCGTTTTGAAGATTTAGCACCAGATGCGTACCGAGACTTTGACGACGATTAAGGAATAATCAAATAAATTGTAATATTATGTTGTTAAATGTGTATTCATAAGTTTCTTAGCTGACCATAACAGAATAATTTGTCGAGAAGAGAGCACCGTATGCGAAAGATGCCCGTTACAAACAAGGAAAATGATTTTCCGAAGGACTATGTTCTTGTCTCAAGCACGGACACAAAGGGAAAAATTACATTTGTAAATGATGTGTTTTGCGAGGTGGCAGGTTATCCACGAGAAGCCTTGATTGGCTCTCCTCATAATATTATTCGTCACCCTGATGTGCCGGCTGGCGTGTTTGCGGACATGTGGGCAAACTTAAAGCAAGGTAACAGCTGGATGGGCTTGGTGAAGAACCGCTGTGAAAACGGCGATCACTATTGGGTAAGTGCCCATGTCAGCCCGCTTTTAGATAATGGCAAGGTTATTGGTTATGAGTCGGTAAGACGTAAAGCGACTAAAGATGAAATAACCCATGCCCAAACTGTTTATGATCGCCTAAATTCAGGTAAATCACTGCTGCCTTTTTCCGCAACTGTCGCGAAACATTTATCTAATGCCGCTTGGGTTATCATGTCTTGTTTGGCCATTTTGGCGCTGGTTTCACTGTTAAGTGGTCATCTTGCTCTACAAATTGCAGGACCTTGCGTGGCCTTGTTAGGAATATGGCTGAGCTTTCATCAAAAACACTCGATGCAACAGGTTGTTAAGTCTTTACCAGTAGAGGCTCATAATCCTATAGGACAGTATTTATATTGTAAGGCGGTGGGTGATAGTGCGGCAGTTAAGTTCGCTCAAGCTCATCAGGAAGCTGCCAGTAATACTTTCCGCTATCGCTTGAAAGAAGGGGCGGGACAGCTTAGAGAAAAAGCCACGGAAGCGAAAAGCCATGTACTGACCAACTTGGATAACTTTAATAAACAACGTAATACTTTTCAGGACGTGGTGGCGGCCAGTTCGCAGCTTTTAGTGAGCGCCCAGAGTGTGTCTGAACATGTGCAAGAGGCTGCGGATGCAACGGAGTCTGTAGGAGTTGTGTCCCGTGAGAGCCGTTTATTGGCTCAGCAAACAGGGGATACCATGCGCCAAGTGTACGCCGAGGTTGCTCAGGCTAAAGATGTGGTCATGGTTTTGGCTGAGCACAGCGATAGTATTAATGTGATGGTGAACTCTATTAGCGATATCGCAGAGCAAACCAACTTATTGGCGTTAAACGCAGCGATAGAGTCGGCTCGTGCTGGTGAAGCTGGTCGAGGCTTTGCCGTGGTCGCTGATGAAGTACGTGCCCTGGCGATTCGTACTCAGAATGCCACACAAGATATTAACAACATGACAGAAGAGCTGAAGAAGAATACAGCTGATGTCAGCAAGACCATAGATAAAGGCGCAGAGGTTGCTCAACAAGGTGTCGAGCGCGTTTCTATGGTGGCGGAAAAAATGAGTGATATAGAAACGGCCATTAAGCGCATTGTCGATATGACGGCGCAAATTAATGTTTCAACGGAAGAGCAGGCCAGCGTTGCCCGCAATCTCAATGAAAAAATGCAAGAGGTGGATGACCTAAGTGTGAACAGTATTGAGAAAGCGAAAGGTATCGTGGCGAATATTGCTCATATTGAAGAAGAGGCTTATGAGCAAGGTAACCTTGCGGAACGCATGAAGCAGTAAACTCAGCCCGTTTAAGAAAGGCCCTTTGTGTATCAACGCAAAGGGCTTTTTTTGTGAGCTATAGTTCGCTGGCGATTTGATAGATAGCCTTTCCTAACGTGTCTATTTGCTGCTGCTCGATAATATAAGGAGGCATTAGGTAGATAAGTTTGCCGAACGGTCGTACCCACACACCTAGCTCAACAAACTTAGGTTGAATGAGGTGTTGGTTGACGGGTTCGTGCAGCTCCACCACACCAATGCCGCCAAAGCAGCGCACTTCTTTAACGCTGTCTAATGCTTGGCAAGGACTTAGAGCTGTGCGCATCCAGCCTTCAAGTTGTCCAATTTTCCCTTCGATATCATACCCTTGTAGTAGTTCTAGACTGGCGTTGGCTGCAGCACACGCCATAGGGTTGGCCATGAAAGTGGGGCCGTGCATAAAGACCCCTCCCTTATCACTGATGCCAAGGGCAACTTTGTCATTGGTGATGGTGGCGGCTAGGGTCATATAGCCACCTGTTAGCGCTTTGCCCACACACATAATGTCTGGGCTGATTTGGCTGTGTTCTGTTGCAAAGGTTTTTCCAGTACGACCAAACCCTGTGGCGATCTCATCGAAAATAAGCAGGATGTCGAATTCATCGCACAATGCGCGTAAATGATTCAAGTATTCTGGGTTGTAAAAGCGCATGCCCCCGGCATTTTGCACCACGGGTTCAATGATAAAAGCCGCTATTGTGTGATGGTGCTCGTTAAATAACTCGCGTATTTCCTGAAGGTAGGCTTGGCTAACGCTCTGTTCAATGCCGGTAGGTGGCGGAGGAACAAAAAACTGCTGAGTCAGTGCGCCGGTAAATAGATTATGCATGCCATTCTCTGGGTCGCACACCGACATGGCAGCAAAGGTGTCCCCGTGATAGCCGCTTTTGGGGGTGGCGAAAAACTGTTTTTTTGGCTTGCCTTGGCTATGCCAATACTGAATGGCCATTTTGAGCGCTACCTCAACCGATACTGAGCCAGAATCCGAGAAAAATACTCGCTGTAGGGGGGCGGGGGTCATGGCGACCAACTTCTGAGCTAACTCAATGGCCGGTTTGTGAGTAAAGCCACCGAACATGACATGGGCAAACTGACTCAGTTGATGTTGGATTTTCTCGTTCATATAAGGGTGGCTATAACCGTGTATGACACTCCACCAAGAGGACATGCCATCGATGAGTTGGCGACCATCTTCTAACTCAATGACACAGCCTTGGGCTTTTTTTACTAGAAAATGTGGTGTCGGGTGGCTCATGGATGTGTAAGGGTGCCAGAGCAATTGTTTGTCGAGCTCAATGTAGTCTTGGAGCTTTTTGGTGGTGTCTAACGCAGGCATCGGTATTGGACCATCTATCAATTTAAGCCTGAGCATACTAAACAAAGGCTTTTCGGCTGGCTATAAAAAAGCTGTTTTTTGTTGTACTGGTTAATGGTTTTTATCGGCTGTTCGGGCAACAACCCAGATATCTACTTTTTCTGCCCCTGCTTGTTTGAGCGCTTTGCAGCAGCTTTCGATGGTGCTACCTGTGGTCATGACGTCATCGAATAAAGCGATATGAGGGGCTGGTTTAATAGCGCAGTGGTAGAGGTTTTTAGTGGCCTTGATGCGTTCTCTTTTAGGCAAAGAGTGTTGGGCTTGAGTGTTGTGTTGTTTGGTTAACAAGTTTGCGGAGGGGAGTTCAATGGCTTGCCGTGGGTGGCTGTCTAACAGGAACTGGTGCAAAAGCGTTGCCATTTCCCTTGTTTGGCAAAAGCCCCGCGACTTGATGCGTAAAGGGTGGCTTGGCACATACCATAGTTGAGTTGGCCATTGTTTCTTGTAGTGTCGAATAATTTCCTTGTGTAATAACTGGATAAGAGGGGCCATGTAGTATTTTTGTTGGCGAAACTTTATGGCCTGTATCATGGCTTTGGTGGTGGCTTCGTAAAGCAAAGGGGCGATGCAGTAATCGTAGCTGGGTGGGCGTCGCTGACACTCACCGCATAGGTTTAGTGCTTGTTCGGTTGGTCGTCGACAAAGGGCGCAATGGACCTGATTTGTATGCACTCCTAGTAGGCAAGTGTTGCAAATGTGCTGGCGGCTAGGGGCTTGGCATAAAACGCATTGATCGCTAATTGATCTTTTGTAAACTCTTCCAAAAAACAAGGTTGACAGTGAGTTCCAGTTCATTAGTATGGCTTCCTTGCCTATATGACATCGAGGATCTTATGTCTCAACTACACGCTTCTGAACCCCGTTTTGATTGGACTCAGCCTGAAATCAAGGCGCTTTTTGACCTGCCATTCATGGATCTATTATTTCGAGCCCAAACGGTTCATCGCGAAAATTTCGCACCCAATGAAGTTCAGGTTAGTACGCTTTTATCCATCAAGACAGGTGCTTGCCCAGAAGACTGTAAATATTGCCCACAAAGTGGACATTACAATACTGAACTTGAAAAAGAGAAATTGATGGAAGTTCAGAAAGTATTGGAAGAAGCTGCATTAGCAAAAGAAAAAGGGGCTAGCCGCTTTTGTATGGGCGCGGCTTGGAAACACCCTTCTGAAAAAGACTTTCCCTACGTGCTTGAAATGATCAAGGGAGTTAAATCTCTTGGCCTTGAATCTTGCGTGACCTTAGGGACGTTGAATGATGAGCAAGCCAAGCGTTTATCGGATGTGGGATTGGATTACTATAACCACAACTTGGATACCTCGGCAGAGTATTATGACAGCATTATCACCACCCGTAGCTATCAAGACCGTTTAGACACCTTATCCCGAGTACGTGATTCCGGTATCAAGTTATGTTGTGGCGGCATTATGGGTATGGGAGAAGAGCAAAAAGACCGAGTAGGCTTATTACGTCAACTGTCTGCCATGACACCGCACCCTGAAAGTGTGCCAATCAATATGCTGGTTAAAGTGGAAGGTACGCCTCTTGAAAACGTGGATGACCTAGACACCTTTGAGTTCATTCGTACCATTGCGGTCGCTCGAATCATTATGCCTAAATCCCATGTTCGCCTATCTGCAGGCCGTCAGGGGATGAATGAGCAAACGCAAGCCTTGTGCTTTATGGCTGGAGCAAACTCTATCTTCTACGGTGAAAAACTGCTGACCACAGGTAACCCTGAAGCGGATAAAGATATGGCTTTGTTCGCCAAGCTTGGAATTAACCCAGAAAAACGTGAAGCGCATTCGGACGAGGCTATGGTAGAAGCCATCACTGCTCAAGTTGTCCAGCAAGAAGAAGCCAAGCTGTTTTATGATGCCAACGCCTAAATCCCCAGATTGGCTGTTAGCGGCGCTACAGGAAAGGCAAGCACAAAGCCTGATGCGCCGCACAGTCACTTTGGCTGGGCCGCAAACCCCTAGAACAAACATAGACGGTCGGGACTATCGAGCCTTTTGTTCCAATGATTATCTAGGCTTAGCAAATCATCCAGATATTATTGCGGCCATGCAGCAAGGGGCGGCTGAATACGGTGTTGGTGGCGGGGCTTCCCACTTGGTTTGTGGTCATTTGACACCACACCAAGCTTTAGAAGAGGCCCTAGCGGAATGGTTGGGCTACCAAAGGGTGATGCTGTTCAGTACTGGTTACATGGCCAATTTGGGGGTGATCTCTGCATTGGCGAGTAAAGACAGAACTGTCATCCAAGATAAGCTTAATCACGCCTCATTGATAGACGGTGCTGTGTTGGCGCAAGCCCCATTAAAACGCTATTTACATGGGGATACACAAAACGCTGAGCAACGTTTAAAAAAATCTACATCATCGGGCCTTTTGGTAACAGATGGTGTGTTTAGTATGGACGGCGATATTGCGCCATTAGCAGAACTGTCTCGTTTGGCGGCCTCTTATCAGCATGTGTTTATGGTGGATGATGCTCATGGCTTAGGTTGTATTGGGGATGATGGACGAGGTTCTGCGGCGTTAGCTGGATTGGATGCTGAGCAACTGCCTATTCTGGTGGGTACTTTTGGCAAAGCATTTGGTACAGCCGGAGCATTTGTGGCGACCAGTCATGAATTTGCGGATTACCTGACTCAATTTGCGCGTCCCTATGTTTATACCACTTCTATGTCCCCGGCAATCGCTATGGCGACGCTGGCTTCTCTTAACTTAATACGCTCTGCACAAGGACAAGCGCTGCGAGAATCTTTACAAGACAAGATTGCATATTTTCGTCAACGTATGGCAAATATTGATGTTAAGCTTATGGCTTCAGAGACCGCTATTCAGCCAATCTTAGTGGGTGATGCCAATGAAGCCATGGTGCTAAGTGAAAAGTTAAAAGCCTTAGGTTTTTGGTGTACCGCGATTCGACCGCCAACTGTACCGATTGGCAGCGCCCGACTGAGAATCACCTTAAGTGCGGCCCATTCACATAGGGATTTAACCTTGTTGTGTGACGCCCTTGAGCAGGTGTTAGGGTAAGATAGCGAATAACATTGTGCCGTTGCACCTTCAGTAAGATAGAAGAGGAAGCCTATGCGTTCACGCATTGAAACAGAAGCCTTAGGAAATATTCAGAATCCAGCCATTTTTATGGTTTCAGGTTGGGCTATGCCAAAAGAGGTGATGCGTCCTTTTGCTCTTGCACTGAGCGAGAAATATTATGTTGTTTTGGCAAATTTACCGGGTATTTCCAATGATGAAAGCTGGGTAGACCGCAGCCGTACAGGCATGAATTATGATATCGACGCTTTAACAGAGCAGCTAATTGATGCGGCGCCAGATGAAGCCTGGTGGTTAGGTTGGTCTTTAGGGGGCATGATTTCAGCCTATGTTGCTGCCCGTCGTTCCAGCTGTGTAAATGGTCTAATTACTATCGCCTCATCCCCTAGCTTTGTTGAGAGAGAAGACTGGCAATATGGTATGTCAGAGGAGACTTTTGACGAATTCGTAGCGTCGGTTAAGGCCTCACCTAAGCCAAGTTTAAAACGCTTTTTAGGCTTGCAGACCCTTGGTGCTCAAGACCCCAAAAACCTAATGAAGTCTTTGGCTCAAGCTATTCCAATGGAGAGTTTGAACCCCACGGCCTTGGTAGGTGGTTTGCGCTTGCTTAAGGGATTGGATGTTCGACGTGAGTGGTCTTTGCTTAATGTTCCGAGTCTGCACATTCTAGGAGCGAATGACACCTTGGTGAATAAAGCCGCGCTAGAGGATTTCACCGGGGATCAGCCAATACAGAAAAATGTCATTCTTGCTGATTGTGCCCACCAGCCCTTTATTGAATACCCACAGTTATGTGTGCAGGAAATAGAAAACTTCATTGATGCCAACCACCTTTAAATTAGAGCCAGAGGATTATAAGCGTCAGGTAGCAAGACGTTTTGATCGAGCCGCACCCAGTTACGATACTTATGCTAAGTTTCAGCAACAGGTGCTTCAGCAGCTTTTACAAAAACTACCCCACAAAGCGCTTTCTAGGGTGATGGATCTCGGTGCCGGAACAGGGCAGGCGTTGGCCTCGTTGTGTTCCCATTCTCCAGCCGCCCAGTGTGTGGCGGTGGATCTTTCTAGCAGTATGTTGGGTACGGCGCGTGAGCAATGTTCTTATAAAAGTGCCGAGTTTGTTTGTGCGGATGCCGAGGCCTTGCCCTTTGCTGGCGGCAGTTTTGATCTAGTGTTTTCCAGTTTGGCTTTGCAGTGGTGCTTATCTCCAGCCATTTTGTTTGCCGAGTTGTCTCGAATGCTAGATAAAGACGGTTGGCTAATGTTCGCAACCTTGACTCAAGGTTCTATGCCTGAAGTCACTGAGGCTTGGCAAGGGCTGGACGACAATGATCACATCCATCATTACATGAGCTTTGAAAAACTCATAGAAGCCGTGGAGTCCGAGACAGGTTTGGCTGTCGTTTCAAAACAATTATCAAAAATCACCATGTGGTTTGACTCCCCTCAAAGTGCCATACATTCTTTGACGAAAGTGGGCGCAAGTTTAATTGCTGCTGATCAATCAGCCATTTCTCCGACTAAATGGAAAGCGTTTCTAGCTCAATATGAGCAGCAAAGAGCTACATCGGGTGTGCCATTGAGTTATCAGGTGGCCTTTGTGGTGGCTCGAAAAAAAGAGACAGCGTTAGGAAATTAATATGAAAAAAAGATACTTCATTGCGGGAACGGATACAGACGTAGGCAAAACCTATGTCTCGGTCGGTTTGCTAAACGCAGCGGCGCGTAAAGGCTTGCGAGTGTTAGGCCTTAAGCCCATTGCGGCGGGAGCTGAGCTGGTTGACGGCTCTTTAAAAAACGAAGATGCCTTGCTGCTGCATGGAGCAAGTAATGTCAAAGTGAGCTATGAGCAAATTAACCCTGTTGTACTGGAGCAGGCGATTGCTCCCCATATTGCCGCTTCTTTGGCAGGACGTTTAATTACGGCGTCGCGCTTAGAAGGTTTTCTTAAGGGCAGTTTACTAATGCCCCATGATTTTGCTTTGGTTGAAGGGGCTGGTGGTTGGCGTGTTCCATTAAATGACCGAGAGTCCTTGTCGGATCTTGCCTGTGCTTTAGGGTTCCCTGTCATTATGGTGGTCAATATGAAACTTGGCTGTTTGAACCACGCGATTCTAACGGCTGAGGCGATTCATCGAGACGGTTTAAATCTTGTGGGTTGGGTTGCCAATACCCCTCAAGAAACAGTCATGCCTTATTATCAGGAAAACCTTGCCTCTCTTCAGGCTGCGCTTAGTGCACCCTTACTGACAGAGTTGTCTTGGCAGCCAAATGATCCACAAGATGCAGCCTTTGATGCACTTTTTGAGGCGTTATAATTTTCTAAAGGGTTGAAAATAGGCGAATAAAACGCATTATATAAGCTTTAAGAATGATAACGTAAACCATCTAGCCTAATTGAGATGGTGAGAGGAAATGTTGTGAAAGCTTGGTTGTGTGGTCTAGACGATGAAGAGTTGCCTGAAGTCGCTAGTGTTCTTACCTTTGTCGGCATAGATCACAGTACCTCTTTTACGGCTTTCGAACTGCCTGATTTTGTGGTGGTGGGGGCCTCAATTGAACGTCTTGAAATGGACGAATTGATACCTGTTATCTCATTGAATGCCAACCTCGATTGGTCCGCGGAATATAATGTTTGGCAATGTCCATTGCCTTGGCGCTCAAAACGACTCTTCGGTGTTTTTAGAGAAATTCAACAGTCCCGCCGTTTGCCCATGCTTTCAGGAGTTAACCTCAATTTACATGTTCGCCATTTGGAGGCATTGCTGATTCGTCAGGCTTTGTTATCAACGCAAGGGGTGGTGTCGAAGGCGGCTCAAAATTTACAGATTCAACGTACTACTCTGATTGAAAAGATGCGTCGTTATAATATAGATAAGTCGGAGTTTTAGTGACTAAAGATGAAGAAATAGCCGAGCTCAAGGCGGCCTTTAAGGCCTTTTCTGAATCTTCGGATATGTTGGCTAAGTCCTACCTAGATTTGCAGCAAGAAGTGGCGCAATTATCACGTCAACTGGAGCAATCCGAGCGAGATAAGCGAGAAGAGCAAGATAAAAACCGTATTCTCGTGCAGCAATTTCAGCAGCTGTTTGAGTCTATGCCGGTAGGTGTCTTGTTGCTAAGTGGGAGTGGTCAGATCGTAATGGCTAACCCAGTTGCCGAGCACTTATTTCAATTACCTTTAATCGGTAAGGCTTGGGGCGAAATTGTCCCCGTTAGCTTCAAGCCTCAAAAAGACGACGGTCACGAAGTCAGTATGACCTCGGGGCGTCGAGTAAGGGTGGAAACCGCTTCTCTAGGAAATGTGCCCGGTCAGCTAATTATCTTGGTGGATTTAACCGAAGCCTACTTGTTGCAAAAGCAACTGTCGCATCACGAACGCCTGTCCAACATGGGCAAAATGGTGGCCGCTTTGGCACATCAAATACGCACGCCTCTTTCTTCCGCCACTTTGTATGCAGGGCATTTGCAAAAAGCAGACCTTGCACCGCTTATGCGACAAACCTTTGCAAATAAATTGTCTGACAGGCTGGCGAACATTGAGCGTCAAATACGAGATATGTTGATTTTTTCTCGTAGTGATATCAAGCTAGACGAAACCGTGCCTTTAAAGAGCTTTTTGGCGGATTTGTGCACTAATTGTCAGGATGTCTGCGCTCAAAAAGGTGTGGAAATTGCATTGCCGGAGTTATCTGCTGAATTAACAGGTTCGGTTCAGTGCAATAAAGAGACTTTGGTGGGCGGCTTGCTGAACTTGTTAAACAATGCCATTGATGTGCAGCCTTCTGGAGAACGCCTACAGCTCGAATGGCAGGTTGGCCAAGATAAAATCACCATTGCTTTTAAAGATAAAGGGGCAGGTATGTCTGCCGAGCAGTTGACTAAGGTTCAAGAAGGCTTTGTCACCACTAAGCAACACGGTACAGGATTAGGTCTGATGGTGGTAAAAGCCATCGCCAGAGCACACCATGGAATTTTCGAAATAGACAGTGTAGAGGGGGCTGGTACAACCGCCAGTCTAACATTGCCTCTAGTAAGGGTATGAAATGTCTGAAGTGAAGTTGTTAGTAGTAGAAGATGATAAAGGGCTTGCTGAGGCATTAGAAGATACGCTCATGCTGGCCAACTATCAGTGTAAGTTGGTGTACAGCGCCGAAGATGCCGTGTTGGCGTTAAAGCAAGACAACTTTGATATGGTGGTGTCGGATGTCAATTTGCCGGGTATGGATGGCTATGGCTTGCTTCATCATGTTGTTGAGAGCTATCCAGAACTTCCGATAATGCTGATGACGGCTTATGGGGATATTGCTCATGCGGTTGAGGCCATGCGAGATGGCGCTGTCGATTATTTACTTAAGCCATTTCAAGAAGAAGAGCTATTAAAAGTCATCGCGAAACATACGGTAAAAGCGGTGGCCGATAATAGTGACCAACCGATCGCCAAAGACCCATCCAGTATTGCAATGTTAGAACTGGCTAAGCGCGTCGCCGTAACCGATTCCACTGTGCTGATTTGTGGTGAGAGTGGTACAGGTAAAGAAGTGCTGGCCAGTTATATTCATCAGCAATCTCCACGTAATAGTGCGCCTTTTGTAGCCATTAACTGTGCGGCCATTCCAGAAAATATGCTCGAAGCTATTTTGTTTGGTTATGAAAAAGGCGCTTACACAGGCGCGGTATCTTCCCAAGCGGGTAAATTCGAGCAGGCCAATGGTGGTACCTTGTTGCTTGATGAGATCACTGAAATGGATGTGGGCTTACAGGCTAAATTGTTGCGTGTGCTTCAGGAACAAGAAGTAGAGCGTTTAGGTGGTAAGAAGGCTATCCCGCTAGACGTGCGAATCATTGCCACGACTAACCGTGATCTGGCTGAATATGTGCGCGAAGGGGGATTTAGAGAAGACTTATATTATCGTTTAAACGTATTTCCTCTGCGTTGGTTGCCTATTCGTGAGCGAAAAGGTGATATTTTACCCATTGCGAACCATTTACTTAGTAAACATGCTACAAAAATGCGTCTAACTGGTGTAATACTAACACCTTCAGCATTAAGTAAATTGGAAGCGCACCCTTGGCCGGGTAATGTGCGCGAGCTAGATAATGTGATTCAAAGAGCGTTGATTTTAAGTAATAATTCACACATTACTGAACAACATATCGCTTTTGACATGATGAGCTCGCCAGTGATTAATGAAGAGGTTGAGGCCGAAGAAGAAAATGCTGCCTCGATTCTCGGACGTGGGGTGCAAGAGCATGAGTTTCGTATCATTGCTCAAGCCTTGATCGATGCCAAAGGCAAAAGAAAGGTGGTGGCCGAGACTTTAGGCATAAGTCCTCGTACTTTGCGCTATAAAATTGCCAAAATGCGTGAATGTGGAATAGAGGTTGATTGATTTTTATATCTTGTTTTAATTAGCTTTATGCTAAGCTGTGTGAGAATAATTTTATTGGGTGGGTAGCATGGTCACTGATCGACCAGACATTAATCAAGTATTGTCTCAAATGAGAGATATGCGATCGCAGGTTCAATCGCCAAGTTCGGCTATGCCTAACATCAATAGGATTGGTGGCGAAGGTGATGGCAACCAGGTTGTTGAGCGAGCAGATTTTGCAGAAATGTTGAAGAATGCCGTTGATAATGTAAATTCCCTGCAACAAGAAGCATCCCAGTTGGCTCAGTCCTACGAGCGAGGGGATGAAGGGGTGGATTTACCTCAAGTTATGATCGGTCTACAAAAATCCAGTGTGTCGTTTGAAGCGATGACACAAGTGCGAAATAAACTGGTAGACGCGTATGAAAAAATCATGAACATGCCTATTTAGGTTGTATAAAACGCTTGGCGCTTTTTAATGGATAATGTCCCTGCAGAACAATCGGAACAAAAGCTCTACCTTGAGCTAGTCACAGGCTTTAACAAGCTGACGGTGATTCGTCAGCTTGCATTAATGGTCGGTTTGGCTGCGTCCATCGCCATCGCTTTAGCGGCTGTTTTATGGACCAATGGACCAGATTACAAACCTGTTCTTAGTAGTATCACGGATTATAACGCTGATCAGATCGTTGAAATTCTCAGTACCAATAATATCCCATTCAAACTTGACCAAAATACCGGTGCTTTGCTGGTCGAAGCGGACTATTACCATCAAGCACGCTTGAAATTAGCGGGCTCAGGTATCGTTTCCGACAAAATAGTTGGTATGGAGATCATGGACCAAGAGCAGGGGTTAGGTACTTCCCAGTTCGTAGAGTCCACTCGTTATCGTCGCGGTCTTGAAGGCGAGTTAAGCCGAACCATCTCCAGTTTACAAAGTATTAAATCGGCCAGAGTTCACTTGGCCATTCCCAAAGAATCCGTGTTTGTGCGTGATACCCGTAAACCTTCCGCCTCCGTTTTTCTTGAGTTATACCCAGGCCGACGTCTCGACAGCAGCCAGGTTGATGCGATAGTGAACTTGGTGGCTTCAAGTATCTCCCAGCTTAGCGACCAAGATGTGACCGTGGTAGACCAGCGCGGCACTTTATTGACAGAGAAAGACAGTCAGTCCGAACTTTCTGTTGCTGGCAAACAGTTTGATTACGCTCGTAAAGTGGAAGATGTGTTATTGCGTCGGGTAAATAATATTCTTGGGCCAGTAATAGGTGAAGGGCGCTTTAAAGCCGAAGTCTCGGCTGATGTGGACTTTACCGCTGTAGAGCGAACCGCTGAGCAATACAACCCTGACTTACTGGCGCTACGTAGCGAACAAACCTTCAAAGAAAATTCGTCAGGTACTGGCGGCAGTGCTGGGGGAATTCCCGGTGCACTTAGTAATCAGCCGCCTGGGGCCGTGACAGCCCCAGAAACGTTTGACCAAAATGGTGCCCCTGTTGGTGGTAGAAGTTCCAATAGTTCCACCGGCCAATCGAGAGAAGAAACCACCCGTAATTTTGAGCTGGATCGTAGTATTAGCTATACCAAACGTCAGCAAGGAACCGTTCATCGGTTATCGGTTGCAGTTGTGGTGGATGACTTGGTGAGCTTAGACCCTGAAACCTCAGCTCTGGTGCGTACTCCTTGGAGTGATGATGAGCTGGGGCGGCTCACCTTATTGGTTCGTGATGCGGTGGGTTATGACCCGTCCAGAGGGGACAGTGTGAGTGTGATTAACTCCCCGTTTGCCTTGCCTGAGCCGGAAGAGCCCATTGCTGAGATTCCTTTCTACCAACAAACTTGGTTCTTGAATTTACTGCAGCCAACTCTAGTGGGAATGTTTGTTCTGATTCTCTTGCTTGTTGTGGTTCGTCCTATCCTCAAAACCCTTAGTGAGCAGAGTAAGATTGCGGTGGCCGAAGATACAGAAGCGGCGATTTTTGCTGACGAGACAGATGAAATATCAGATGATCAGGTATCTTTGGTCAGTGCAGAAGATATTATGGTACCGGGATCACCGGAGAAAATTGATCGCCAATTGAATGCCATTCGTGGTTTGATAGCTGAAGAACCTGAGCGAGTGGCGCAGGTGGTTAAACAATGGGTTATGGAAGGTTAGATGAGTGATACTGGCCAGGGTGAAAATTTAACTTCAGTACAAAAAGCAGCGGTTTTACTTATGTCGCTGGGCGAGTCCGATGCTGCGCAAATACTAAAACATATGGGGCCGAAAGAGGTTCAGCGCATTGGACAAACGATGGCTCAGTTGGCGAATGTACAACGTCATCAGGTAGAAAAGGTACTGGATGACTTTCTAGTATTGGTTGGTGATCAAACCGGCTTAGGTTTGGGGGCTGATGGCTACATCCGAAATATGCTGAAAGAAGCACTGGGTGAAGAAAAAGCCGGCAGTTTAATCGATCGTATACTTTTGGGTGGCAATACTACAGGTCTTGATACCCTCAAGTGGATGGAGCCTAGAGCGGTAGCGGATGTGATTCGCTACGAACACCCGCAGATTCAAGCTATCGTTATCTCTTACTTAGACCCGGATCAAGCGGCGGACATTCTTGCTAACTTTGATGAGCGG
Organism: Marinomonas dokdonensis; assembly: GCF_052747885.1. Classification (NCBI taxonomy): domain Bacteria; kingdom Pseudomonadati; phylum Pseudomonadota; class Gammaproteobacteria; order Oceanospirillales; family Oceanospirillaceae; genus Marinomonas; species Marinomonas dokdonensis. The sequence goes on along the minus strand of NZ_JBRAND010000001.1, from coordinate 495,839 downwards.
GTACGTCTGGATATTGTGCTGCGTGTCGCTTCTCTCGAAACCGTACAGCCAGCGGCGCTACAAGAGTTGAATAATATACTTGAACGTCAGTTCTCGGGTAATCAGTCGACTCAATCCACCACTATTGGTGGTATTCGCACGGCGGCGGATATCATGAACTTCATTGATAGTTCGGTTGAAACCGAGTTAATGGAGTCTATCCGAGATGTGGATGAAGACTTGGCTAACACCATTCAAGATTTGATGTTTGTGTTTGGCAACTTGGCCGATGTGGATGACCGTGGTATTCAGGTCATCTTGCGTGAGATTGAGTCCGAAACCCTAATCCTTGCCTTGAAAGGTGCGGACCCAGATATGCAGGAAAAAATCTTCAAAAATATGTCTTCACGTGCAGCTGATATGCTGAGAGACGACTTGGAGGCGAAAGGCCCAGTGCGACTCAGTGAAGTGGAAGTGGCGCAAAAAGAAATTTTGGCTGTGGCTAGACGACTTGCTGATAGTGGTGAGATTGTTCTTGGCGGTGGCGGCGAGCAAATGCTTTAGGTAATCCATGTCAGATCCAGACAATAAGTCAACGCAGAAACTCACGGCCTACGAGCGTTGGGAACTACCTCATTTAGAAAATAAAGAGGCGGGGCTCAAGACGGGGCCTGCACTGCTTTTAAAGAAAGAGCAAGAAGTTGAAACGGAAGAGGTGGATCAAGATAGCTTGGTCTATGAACCTCTAACGGCGTCACAATTAGAAGAAATACGTTCAGCGGCTTATGATGAAGGCTTTGTTCAAGGTGAGTCTGAGGGGCATGCGAAAGGCCATCAAGATGGCTATTCCAAAGGTGAAGTGGATGGTTTCGAAAAGGGCCATGAAGAAGGCTTTAAAGTTGGCCAGCAAGAGGGGTTAGAAGAAGCTCAACAACAAGCCGCAGAAAAACTCGCAAAAATTGAAGCCTTGTTATCTGAAGTCGTTGCAGAAATCGTGTCACCTCTTGAAGCCAGCCGCAGCGCAGCAGAGAGTTTGTTGTATCAAACCATGGCTCGCATGGTGGAAAATGTTTGTTTAACCCAGTTGGAAGAAACCGCTCAAACAGCCTTGAAAGAGCAGTTGAGCAAAACCTTCGCTGCGATTGGGGAATATGAAGGGCGTGTTCGTTTGAGTCTGCATCCTAATGATGTGGAGATTCTTGAGACGCTGAATATAAAAGAAAGATTAGCGCTACAGGTAGAAGAAGACGCAACTATGCTTGAAGGTGGTTTTGTGATTGATTCTAAAGCCTTCCATGTGGATGGTCGTGTGGAACAGAGACTTGACGAAGTTTGCAATGAACTACGCCAACTCTCAACAGCCAAGCAAGATTAACGACCGTGACCAGTCTCGAAGATCGTCTCAAAAAACTCAATTCCCTATCAACTACTCCTTTGACACCTCAACTGGAAGGTAAGGTGACCCGTATGGTGGGTCTAACAATGGAAGCTGTGGGTTGTGCTGTGGCCCTAGGTGACCGTTGTTTGGTGCAGGTTCGCAAAGATAAATGGGTGGAATCTGAGGTGGTGGGTTTCACGGGCAATCTTACTTATCTAATGCCGACGGAAGCCATTGATGGTATTTCTCCTGGAGCCAGAGTTAAGCCCTGTCTTGAAGACAGTTTGATGCCAGTAGGTGATGAGCTGTTAGGTCGAGTTGTGAATGGCCTAGGAAAACCCCTTGATGTTAAAGGTAAGATTAAAACGCGAGACGCGGTTAGCCTACAGGGCGACATCATCAACCCCTTGCAGCGTAAGCCTATAGATGAACCATTAGATGTCGGCATTAAAGCGATTAATAGTTTACTCACCGTTGGTAAAGGCCAGCGTTTAGGTTTATTTGCAGGCAGTGGTGTCGGTAAAAGTATGTTGTTGGGCATGATGACGCGTTTTACAAAAGCGGATGTGATTGTGGTTGGCCTCATAGGTGAACGTGGTCGGGAAGTAAAAGAGTTTATTGAGCAAATTCTTGGTGAAGAAGGCTTGGCCCGTGCTGTAGTAGTGGCTTCGCCGGCGGATGATTCTGCCTTAATGCGTTTGCGTGCGGCCATGCTGACAACCCGCATTGCTGAATATTATCGTGATCAGGGTAAAGATGTTTTACTGCTGATGGATTCTCTCACGCGCTACGCTCAAGCTCAGCGTGAAATTGCCTTATCAGTAGGTGAGCCGCCTGCTACAAAAGGATATCCGCCTTCGGTTTTTTCCAAGCTGCCACAGCTTGTGGAGCGTGCCGGTAATGGTCGCGCGGGTGGTGGCTCCATTACGGCATTTTATACCGTGTTGACAGAAGGGGATGACCAGCAAGACCCTATTGCCGATGCTGCCAGAGCTATTTTGGATGGGCATATAGTGTTATCACGTCGCTTGGCAGAAGAAGGCCACTATCCTGCTATTGATATTGAAGCATCGATCTCTCGTGCTATGCCGCAAATTGTTAGTGAAGCCCATTTGCAAGGGGCGATGCGAGTTAAGCAGCTTTACTCTAAGTTCCAGCAGAATCAGGATCTTATTGCCGTAGGTGCCTACGTAAAAGGCAGTGATGAAGACCTTGATCATGCCATAGTGCAAATGCCAGAAATACGAGGCTTTTTGCAGCAGTCTCTGTCAGAGCGCTTCACTATAGATGAAAGTCTAGAGGCCCTTGTCATGGCAATGACAAAAGGCCAGTAGACGGCCTTAGGTAAAAACGTCTAATATGGTTGTAGATGTTTTGGGGTGATTGATGAAGAAATCCAAAAGAATGCAACTTTTAGTTGATCTGGCTAAGCGCAAAGAAGATGCGGTAGCGACTCAACTTGCCCGAGATAAGGCTAAAGTGGCTGACGATCAGCGCAAACTTGAAGAACTGAAAGAGTATGCTGGTCAGTATGAGTCAGAGCGTAATCTATTGGGCTTAAGTGCGTATTTGACCACCAACTACCAACATTTCACTAATCGGGTTCAGCAAGCGGTGCAACAGCAAGAAGCGGCCGTAGGGCGCGCTCAGCAACAGGCTGATATGACCCAAAGGCGCTGGCTACAGGCACGTAGCAAAACACAAAGTATGGATTACTTAAGAGACAAAAATATCAAGATTGAAAACCTGCTGGAAGATAAGCAAGAGCAAAAGCAGAGCGACGAGTTTGCTATGCGCCGTTTTATCAGTCAGTAATGGAAGGCGTTCAATTCCGACATTACCCTGAAATAATAAGGGTGCTGATGCCATGATCGCACCGTTTCATCTTCATTTAATATTCTACAAGTGATCTTGTTTAATGAATCAAAATAACACCAATTACAATGTGCCAAGAAAGCCTCTCGTACACACCTTTTACAAAGCCGCTTTATTGATGGCTGTGCTATTTGCCATTGTTATGGGGTTGAGTTACCACCAAGCGAATAATCAATTGCATCAAATGGATATTCGTCAAAAGCAGATAGCAGATTTGAGTTTGCAACTTAATCGCATTGAAGGCTACTTGCTGGATATTGTTTTTGCACCTGAAACGTCTGCAGATCTTACCGCCAAAACCAACGCGAGTTTTTTAACGGCCTTATCTTTAGTGAAGGATAGAATTACTGTCTACGATGTACTGCCAATAGCGGATGTTGATGAATTGTTCGCATTTCTGGCCGCTTTTACTGAAGAAAATCACGATTTTTCAGATTTGAGTGCTCCTCAAAGAGAGACGCTAAATGCCCGCTTTCATGATGTTAAAACCTTGCTGTTAAGGTTGAGTCAAGAGTCTCAGTCATTGGTTCTTCAGCGTCAACAGTTAATGAAGCAGGGTTGGCTCTGGTTGGCCGGCTTATGGGCTGTTTTGGTGGTGATTTTAGGTTTAGTGGTGTCTTCTCTACGGGGAAGATTAACGCAAGGCATTGCAAACTTGCATTATATTGTTGAGCGCCATAAACATAAAGAGTATCGGCTTGAGTTGGATCAGAAAATACAAGATGAGTTTTCAGATTTTGGCTTGTCCCTTGCCCATGAACTGACTTCTCGAGACATACAGTTGAATCAACAAGCTGAGCAACTTGAGAGAATAGAGCAAGCATTTTCAGTTATGCCTCTCCCTATGTTGGTAACCAATGATAAAGGCGATGTGGAGTGGCTAAGTTCGGGGTTCGAGACCTTGTGGCAAACCAACACAAGAGAGCTTGAAGAGCTGTTAATGGTCGATGCGGGGCTAGACTCTATACGGGGAGAGTCCATCAGCCAAGAGCTTTTAGGGATGAACTCGAAGGTAAAACTCAAAGATGGCAGTTATACCCTAAGTGTCTCTTCACTGGACTCGAAAACTCAAGCGTGTTGCATAACGCTTGTTCCTCATTATGAGCTTGCGGAACTGCAAGTGCTGCATAAAAGCGTCATGCTCATGACGCAAGATATTTGGTCTGCTCCCATCCGATTACTAAGAAAAGACTCTGTTTATTATGAATTGTCAGTGGGCTTGGAAGCCTTACGGATTAAGGGGGTGAGCGTTTTGGCTGACGTTAATTTTGCCCGTGAAAATCAGTTAGGTTACGAAGAGTTCACTAAACTACAACAAATAGCTACTTACATTCAGGCGCAGAATATTGACAATGAGAGCTCGCAACAAGAAAAAATGCCTGTGGTATTGCAGCAGACGGGTGAATCTCATCGTGATTTGAGTGAGATGGCTGAACTTTCTGAGCAAATTAAAGATGTTGTGTTATTAGGGTATGAGTCGACTCTGCAGAAGTTGGCGTTGTCAGAACAAGATAGACTTGCCCACCATGATTTATTAGATGAAGTTGAACGTTGTTTGAGTGAAGTTAGGCTAGGTGTATTGCATAGCCTACAAGCAACAGAGAATGAGGGTGAATTAATTCGCCAGCGTTTTTCGAAGGACTTGAATCATGATATTGATACGGTCCAAGAACGAATTTTACTGATGAAAGCCAAGTCGCAAGAAAGTTTGCCTCTGCTAGCAACAGATCGACAAATTAGTCGAGAAAGGCTAAATACAGCGCAAGCGGATGTGGAAGAGCTGCTTGCCTTGGTGCATAAGTTGTTGGCTGATAACAATAGGGTGGATGAAGAGAGTGACGTGAATGGCGTCACTTTAGAGGTAACGCAAGCTTCCGAAGGGGAGTCGTTGTAAACCGAGCGTTAAGAGCTTATGAAAGCTTTTTACGCCGTATCACCAAGGGATCTTGCTGTAGAAATGGGCGGTTGTAAGTTCATGAGGTATCAGTGAGGGTGTTGAGGAACAACAAAAAATAACCTGCAATACTCATTTAAGATGGTCTAATTTATATGCCAGATATGCCACTGAATATATTATTGATAGATGATGACCCAGTTGATCGTAACGACCTAAGTGGTATGTTGGCGGCGTTTGGTCATAATTTAGTGGCCGTAGATGGCGCTTCAGCCGCCATGGCAACTTTTACCACTCATGTTGTGCATCTTGTGCTGCTAAAAAGCACTTTCTTGTTTAGAGCAGATGAAGGGGTGGTGTCCATTTTACACAATGCCGCCAAGGACATGGGAATCCCCGTAGTTTTTTTAGCTGACAGTGACATTGCCTCTTTAGCACCTTGCCTAAAACAAGGCGGAGCGGACTTCTTTGTTAAACCTTATAACGCCGATTATATTTACAACAAACTTGACGCTTTAACTCGACTCATAGATGAACAGAAAAGTTTTGATAGTCAGCGTAAAGCCGTTAAAAACTGTGGTGAAAGATTATCTCAACATTACAGTATTAGAGAGTTGTTTGACCAAAGTATTGTTTATCTGAACTGCCTTGATACTCCTTCGATTCAAAGTTTTAGTCAAAGTAAACAACCCTTTAATCGCAGTATTATGCTTGCCGCTAAGAAACCTGATGGGGGGATGCATTTATTATTGGGTGAATTTAATACCCATAGATTAGAAGCCGCATTAAGCGCTTTTCCTTTGGCTGACATTTTTTTTAGCCTGACCGAAAAAGGTTTCTTAATGCGTCAGATACTGGTTGAACTGAATCGCCGTTTATCTTCCATCTTACCTGTAGATATTGTTTTTAATGGCGCTTTTGTGGATGTTAAGGTCAACGAAGGAAGTCTTGAAATATGGAACGCTGAAGCGCCTGATGTCTATGTTTATTCTCAGGATGCCGTAGCGCCAATTGTTTGCTCATCGCAAAATCAGCCTTTAGGTGTGGCCTCTCGCTGGGCTCAAGATTACCATGTTGATTTAGTGCCCTATAAATCTGGTGACCAGTTGATGATGTTCTCCAATGGTATTTGCCGATTGCAGGAAGCGTCAGAAGGTGTTGATAATCAGGCTTTCTTAAATAACATGTTAGCGGGTGCTATTCCTTCAAAGAACAAGCTGGATTGGCTAAAAGATAGTTTGGATAAGCAAGGTTTGCTTGACGCCAGCCATGAAGATGTTTCATGTCTTAGTATGACGCTGAATTCAGATTTTGCGCTTCCTAAAGCCTACGAGAAAAAAGCAGTGGTGCAAGAAGACACACCAGCGGATTTTTCTCTAGACTATGTTTTAAATGCCACCACGCTGAAAAATACCGACCCATTACCTTATATCTTGCAGATCCTCACCACGGTACCAGGTTTGAATAATAGCTCCGCCCAGGTGTTTATGATTTTGTCTGAACTTTATTCTAATGCCTTAGAACATGGCGTTTTAAAACTTAGTTCTACCACCAAAAACTGCCCCGATGGTTTTGCGAAATATTATGAGTCTCGCCAAGCGGCCCTTGAGAGACTTGATGACGGCTTTGTGAAAATTCATATTAAAGTGAAAGCTGATATCCAGAAAGCATTATTGGTTTTGCGAGTGGAAGACAGTGGTGACGGTTTTGATTTTAGTCGTCTGAATTATCAGGTTGATAATACTGAGATGCTCTATAATCGAGGCTTTGCTCTAGTAAATCAGCTTTGTGAAAAGTTGGAATTCTCCCACGATGGCCGAGTCGCAACAGCCTACTATGATTGGCAGCGTGGCGCTTTTAGCTAGGTTGGCCTTGCTATTGCATAGTTCCTTACACGGAGGAAAGGAATTATGCGTACAGCGTCGAATTTATTGTTGCCTGTGTCTGCAGAGACACCTAAAAATCTATCAAAATCTATTTCAGCGGATAGCCAGGGGCAAGGCTCCTTTGCTGATGATTTGCATCAGGCAAAAGTTGATCTGGATTTAAAAGAGCAATCTAAAATATCTGCCGCTTCGTCAGAATCAGGGACACGTCCGTCGAATCTTAAGCCAGAGTCTACACAGCTTTCGTCTACACCTTCCACCTCCAAAGAAGTATTAAATGGCAGCCAGACTGATAATGCCCATGCCGTTACCGAGCAATCAAGTCAGGATTCTGAAAGTCTAACCGTCAAACGATCAAATGCTTTAGCCCCAAATGAGTCTGCGCAGTTAAGTGATTCAGAAGGTGTTCTTGCATCCTCCAATAAAGTAATGAAACCGGCTAATAATCTATTGCTAAGCGACAATGTGAGTGGCAATAAATTGCAGTCTGTAGGCACAATGGCTCCTCAAGTCGAGGAAAGCGCAGCTGTTTCTTCTGAGGCAGGGCTGCTATCTACTCTTGATGAGAGTACTGACGGAAGCGAACTGGTTAGCAAAACGCTTTTACCTTCCTCGACACAGGCATCATCCCTAGAACAAGCACCAATCGATTCTGAAGGGGCAATCAGTGTTACCCAAAGCATTACTAAAGCAGGGGCGGCCAAAGAGCTTGCTAATGGTCTGCCAGTATCAGAGGGCAATTCTGTATCTAAGCCAGTTGTCGGCCAAGAGGGTGCTCTTGTAGCTGGGCAAGTGTCAAAACCTCAAGCTCAACCAATTAATCCAAATTCTATTCAGAAACAGCCATCACTCGAGGTAAATACTGCGGCGCAGGGGACTTTTCAACAAACGCCGTTGGCAGAGCAGATAGATCTAGCAAATACTTTATCCCAAGGTGAATCTGCAGTATTGCGTTCTGGGGTAAGCTCGTCATTTCAAGCCCCAGAGTCAGTGACAGATGTTAGTGGTGATGAAGCTAAAGCGGCCTTACTGGCTTCATCAGCTGGCTTAACGGAAGTGGTGAAGAAACAAGCTGACGAAAGTGTTGTAACGGGGGAGGCATCCCCCGAACCTGAAACAAATGCCGCTGGGTTAAGCTCAGTAAAAGAAAGTTCGAACTCTTTGTTAGCCGCTCAAGAAACTTTGCCGAAAACCATTGAAGCGGCTTCATTCGAAGCATCAGATACTCTAAAGTCTAGTGAAAATGTGCCTTTAACTGCGTCAGGCTCAGTGGTTGAAGTTGACATGACGCAAGCGGATACGGCTGTTAGCCTGCCAATACCTGACAATGAGTTAGTGGATGGAGATAAAAAGCAAAGCCCGATAGATTTATCTCAGGCACTACTGGCTTCCACTATGAAGGCAAATAAAGTAGCTAGTAAGGCTGATGCTGAGACAGAAGTGGCGAAGGCAGCATTAAGTGCGGATCAAAATGTTATTACCTCTCAAGATACTCTTGTGGAGCCGCTAGCTGAAGATGGTGTTGCTTGGGTTATGTCACAAATGCAGGCTGCACAGATGCGCCCTTCGGTGAGTAAGGCAAATAATGCAGAAGGGGATGGGTTGCCATTACCGGCGGGGGTAGCAGAAAAAGCAGCGTTAGAATCACCTTCGACAAAAGCGACCTTGGCGACAGGAGGGAGTTTGCTAAGTGACGGCTTGTCCGAGTTGACGTCTGAAGGTACCGCGGAATTTGAAGTGGAAAATGAAGGCGTGTTAGAGGATTTCGTAGCCAAAGAGCCCGTTGAACTGCGTAAGAAAGAGCAGGATGCCTTAATTACACGTATGTCTTCTACGGTAGAGCGTGCAGCGAATGACGCAGGTGGACTAGGTAGCTCTTTGCAGACAGGGCAAATGGCGAAAGCTGCTCCAACCGCTTTGGCGGCTGGGGTTAATTCTACAGGTACCACAGCTCAAAATTTGGCGATGAATTTACCACCCCAACATCCAGGGTGGGCAGGGGAAATGACACAGAAAGTGGCTTGGGTGGCCCGTGATGGTGGTCAGACTGCTCATATCCGTTTAGATCCCCCTGAGCTTGGTAGTTTGACCGTTAAAATTTCGGTTGATAAAGACGCCGCAACACAAGTGAGCTTTGTGGCGGCCACACCGCAAGCTCGGGATATGATCGAAGGTCAAATGCATCGATTAAGAGAAATGCTGGCACAACAAGGTATGGAGCTTAATCAGGTTAATGTAGATGTTTCTCAGCATGATGCGTCTAGTGGTCAATTTGCCGATGCGCAAGATCAACAGAATAACCCTGGCGCTGGTCGTTCAGGGGGGCTAGATGATGCGGATATGGCTCTCGCCACTGAAAATGTCAGCTATGTTTCGGCCACAGGTGTGGATTACTATGCATAACAACTAAGAAATTGATGGTGCTAAGTTTTATTCTTTGTAGAATAGAGGTTTAGCAGTAAGACGCTGCACAAAATTACTTTTTTGAGTTTGATAGACCTAAGGTTTGCGATATGGCTGAAGATGATGCTTTAGATGTAGGTGCTGAGGAAGAGAAGAAGGGCGGCAAGAAAAAGCTCATAATTATCCTTGTTATTGTATTGGTGCTACTCGGCGGTGGCGGTGCGGCGGCGTACTTCTTGTTTTTGAGTGGCCCAGATGACGCTGCGCAAGGTGAGGGGGCGGTTGCAGAAGAGTCTGCTCCAATTGAAGGGCCCTCCATTTATCTAGAGCTAGACTCTCCATTTGTGGTGGACTTTATGGTGTCTGGTAAGCAGCGTTATTTGCAATTAAATATGACACTGAAATCTCGTGACGCTGAGCAAATCGATGCGATTAAGGTACATATGCCTTTGATCCGTAATAGTTTAGTTTTACTGTTCTCCAGCCAATCATTTGATGAGTTACAAACCTTAGAGGGTAAGAAAGCTTTGAAAGAAGCGGCGGTGGCGTCTGTGAACAGTATTCTAGAGCAAGAAACTGGACGCGGCGGAATGGATGATGCCTTGTTCACTAACTTTGTGATGCAGTAGCCATATATGTCAGCTCAAGACTTATTATCTCAAGATGAGATCGATGCGCTTTTACATGGGGCGGACGAACCGGCGGTAGAAGAAGATAACCGCGACCCTAATGGTGTTGCTTCTTACGATATCACCAGCCAAGAGCGTATCGTTCGTGGGCGCATGCCTACGCTGGAAATGATCAATGAGCGTTTTGCTCGTTATACTCGGATTAGTTTGTTTAACTTGCTGCGTCGTACCGCCGATGTGTCGTCTGGCGGTTTGCAAATTATGAAATTCGGTGAGTATGTTCATACTCTATACGTCCCCACCAGTTTGAATTTGGTTAAATTTCGTCCTTTACGAAGCACGGCGCTCTTTATACTTGATGCAAAGCTGGTGTTCAAATTAGTGGATAACTTTTTTGGCGGTGATGGACGTCACGCTAAAATCGAGGGGCGTGAATTTACCCCAACCGAAATTCGCATAGTGCAGCTGATGTTAGAGCAGGTGTTCGTGGATTTGACCGAAGCATGGGCGCCTGTGCTCAAGCTGGATCTTGAGTACATGAGCTCCGAAGTTAACCCAGCCATGGCCAATATCGTTAGCCCAAGTGAAGTGGTGGTGGTGTCCACTTTTCACATTGAGTTAGATGGCGGTGGCGGTGAGCTGCATATTACCTTGCCATATTCTATGATCGAACCCGTACGTGAGCTGTTGGATGCCGGTGTTCAAAGTGATGTGGATGAGAAAGATGATCGCTGGGGGAAATCCCTAGAGCGTGACATAGAAGACATTTCGGTGAATTTGAAGGTCAATGTCGCCAAGCGTAAAATCTCTTTGCGAGACGTATTAAAATTCAAAGAAGGTGATATTATTCCAATCGAGATGCCAGAATATGTCACGGTACGTGCTAACGAAGTGCCAACTTTTAAAGGTAAACTCGGCATCAGTAATGAACACTACTCTGTTCAAATGGAAGAGAAAATCAAAATTACCAAGGTGAATAAATAACATGGCTGAAGAACAATCTCCCGACCAAGAAGGCATGGACGAAGGCTTAGCAGATGAGTGGGCCGCAGCCATGTCTGAAGCGGGTGAAACGGATGGCGGTTCAGAAGGTGGGGCGGAAGATGAATGGGCTGCAGCGCTTTCAGAGCAAGAAGTAAAACCCGCACAACTGGATAATCTTACCAGCCCAGCACCAGCAGGAACCATAGGTTCTGATCTGGATTTGATCATGGACATCCCCGTGACCTTAGCAATGGAGCTTGGAAGTACGGAAATTGCTATTCGTACATTAATGCAATTGACGCAAGGTTCTGTGGTGGAATTGGATCGCTTCGCTGGTGAGCCTCTGGATGTCTTGGTTAATGGTACCTTGATCGCCCATGGTGAGGTGGTTGTGGTGAATGATAAATACGGTATCCGTTTGACCGATGTGGTCAGTCCAAGTGAGCGTATTAAAAGGCTGAAATAATTCCTGTGACTTTTTCTTTTTTTATTAAAACTTTCCTAACAGCCATGCTTAGCATGGCTGTTGCGTATGTATATGGCGCAGAAAGCAGGGATATTTCTGCTCCCTATTCCATTTGGAAAGTGGTTGGGTCACTGTTATTTATTATTGCCTTTATCCCGCTTACCCTGTGGCTGGTGAAAAAGTTTCAGCTGGCACAAATGAAACTCAGCCAATCGGAAATTAAAGTGGTTAGCGTGCAATCCCTAGGTACAAAAGAGAAGCTAATGCTGGTGGAAGTAGAGGGTGAAAGGATGTTACTAGGGGTGACAAGTCAGTCCATTAATCATCTGAAGAGCTTTTCATCCAATGCTCGTACCTTTGCGACCATGATGGATGAAGCCAGTTCCCCTGAGACACCATCTTCCACAGAAGAGAAAAAACTGTGATGCGTTTGTGGCTAGTTCTATTAGTGTTATTGCCGAGTGCTGCTTGGGCGGAAGTGGGCTTGCCTGCGGTGAAAGTCATCACCAATGCAGATGGAAGCCAAGACTACTCAGTGTCTTTGCAAATTCTGTTCATCATGACGGCGCTGACGCTGCTACCAGCGGCCTTAATGATGATGACAGCCTTTACCCGTATTGTGGTGGTGTTAGCTATTCTGCGTCAGGCAATAGGTTTGCAGCAAACGCCTTCCAATCAAATTATGATCGGCATGGCGTTGTTTCTTACTTTATTTATCATGACACCAACTTTAGACAAGGTGAATGAAGTTGCACTCCAGCCGTATTTGAATGAAGAAATAACGTCCGTACAAGCCATTGAGGCGGCTTCTGGTCCCATGCGTGACTTTATGTTGGCGCAAACCCGTGAAGATGATGTGGCTTTATTTGTTAAATTGGCAGGAAAAGAAGGCACGATTGATTCAATGGATACCTTGCCTTTCACGATTCTCATGCCTGCTTTTGTGACCAGTGAATTGAAAACCGCCTTTCAAATTGGCTTTATGATCTTTATACCCTTCCTGATCGTCGATATGGTGGTGGCGAGTGTCCTAATGGCCATGGGTATGATGATGCTATCGCCAGTCATCATTTCTTTGCCCTTCAAAATAATGCTCTTTGTTATGGTGGACGGCTGGTCTATGATAATGGGGACTTTAGCAGCAAGTTTTGGCATTTAGCTATGGATCCACAAGTAGTATTAGACCTATATGGGCAAGGTTTTTACCTGATCGTACTGATCGTAGGTGCCGTTATGCTGCCCAGTTTGTTAGTGGGCTTGGTGGTGAGTGTGTTTCAAGCGGCCACGCAAATTAACGAACAAACCCTCTCATTTTTGCCCCGTTTGATTGTCACGATTTTGGTTATTATGCAATTAGGCCCTTGGATTTTGACTGAGCTAATAGACTTCACAACGGCTTTGTTTATTAACATTCCGATGATCATTGGCTGATGCTTGAGCTTAACCCCGATCAACTCCTTAATTTAACCATAAGCTTTTTACTGCCGTTTTTTCGCATTGGTGCCTTTCTGATGGCTTTACCGCTGTTCGGTAGCCAGCTGGTTAACGCCAGAGCTCGTATTGCTTATGCTTTTTTGATTTCGGTCATAGTGACACCCCTGGTGACTGTGCCTGCTTACGACCCTATTTCTCCCGCCTACGTGGTCTTAATCGCTGAACAGCTGGTGATAGGTTTTGCGTTAGGGTTCGTTATTACCATTCTTTTTCAGTTGTTTGCTCTAGCTGGGCAGCTTGCGGCCATGAAGGCCGGTCTTGGTTTTGCTATGTCAAACGACCCTGCTAATGGGGTCTCTGTTGCGACCCTTGGGCAATATTACCTTTCCATGGTGGCGTTGGCCTTTTTAGGCACGAACGGCCACCTTGTGGTAATGGAATATCTGGTTGAAAGCTTTAACTATTGGCCCATAGGTCAGGGCTTCGACAGCCAGCATTATTGGCAGTTGGTGCTGTTAGGTGGCTGGATGTTTGAAAAAGCCTTGTTGATTGTTTTGCCCCTAGCCATAGCTGTGCTGGTCATTAACCTCTCCTTTGGTGTGGTGGCCAAAGCTTCTCCGCAACTCAACATATTCGCCTTGGGTTTCCCTATAATTATGTTGTTTTCCTTGTTCTTTTTCTGGATCATGCTGGAAGACTTCTTAGATATCTATTTGTTATTTTTTGATGAAATAATAGATTGGTTAAAAACTACATGGGGGATTCGTTTGGATGGCTGAAAACGAAGACGGTAGTGAAAAAACGGAAAGTGCCAGTAGTAAAAAATTACAAGATGCACGAAATAAAGGTAATTTACCCAGATCGAAAGATTTAAGTTCGGCTTTATTGCTGATAGTGGCGGCGGCGACCTTGTACGGCACGGGGACCTTATTGGTGAGAGATCTTGCCATACTGTTTGATTTCAACTTTGTGATTGAGCGGGAAGATCTGTTCGATCTAAGTCGTATGGTATTCCATCTGTATGAATCTATTGTGGCGATCATGGATTCCATGGTGCTGCTCATGGCGGTACTTGCCGCAGCGGGTATTATCGGCAGTATTGCTCTCGGTGGACTGAATTTTTCTTGGGAGCCACTCCTTCCTAAATTGAGCAAGCTGAGCCCCATTGCCGGTTTGAAAAGAATGTTTTCGGCCCAATCCTTGGTTGAGTTATTAAAATCGATTGCCAAAGTGCTGTTGGTGGCTTTGGTGTCGGTTATTGTTATCAACTATTTTTTGGCCGAGTCTTTAGGGTTAACCTTTCAGTCGATTGAGCAGGCTATTGCTCATGGTATTGATATGGTGATTTGGTCCTTTGTATTTGTTTCCTTGGCACTCTTGTTGATCGCGGCCATTGATGTGCCGTTCCAAATTTGGTCACACAAAGAAAAGCTCAAGATGACCAAGCAAGAAGTAAAGGATGAGTACAAGCAGCAAGAAGGTGACCCGCAGGTAAGGGGGCGTATTCGTCAATTACAGCGTCAAGCCGCCATGAACCGCATGATGGCAGATGTGCCAGACGCCGATGTGATCATCACCAACCCGACACACTTTTCGGTGGCATTAAAATACGATCAAAAAGGTGGCTCTGCTCCGGTGATGCTGGCCAAAGGTGGCGACTTTATTGCATTAAAAATAAGGGAAGTTGCCAACCACTATGATATACCTGTAGTACAATCTCCCGAGTTGGCCCGTGCGATTTATCATCACACTGAAATTGGTGATGAAATCCCCGAAGGTTTGTTTAAAGTTGTCGCGCAATTACTAGCGTATGTTTATCAATTAAGAAATGCTCGTTACGGAGCGACGGCTCCAAATGGTATGCCAGATTTAGAAGTTCCTGCAGAGTATCAGTGGGATGGGCAGTAATTGTGTGTTTGCTGAGTGTTTTTTTAGAGGTTTTTTGTGATTTTTGACCGCAATCGTGTGGCTGGGCAAGTTCAAAGTATTTTTAGTGGCAATCTAGGTATTCCTATTTTGCTGTTGTCATTGTTAGCAATGATGATCTTGCCAATTCCGGCTTTTCTGCTGGATGTTCTCTTTACCTTCAATATCGCCTTGGCGATTGTTGTGCTTTTGGTTGCTATTTATTCCATGCGGCCGTTAGATTTTGCTGTCTTTCCTACCGTATTGCTGGTGTCAACCTTAATGCGTTTGGCCCTAAATGTGGCCTCGACTCGTGTGGTCTTGCTGAATGGCCACGAAGGGGGCGATGCGGCGGGTAAGGTTATCGAAGCCTTTGGTGAGGTGGTAATTGGTGGTAACTATGTTGTTGGTTTTGTGGTGTTTGCCATTTTAATGATCATCAACTTTGCGGTGGTGACCAAGGGTGCGGGGCGTATCTCGGAAGTTAGTGCTCGTTTTACCTTGGATGCCATGCCCGGTAAGCAAATGGCCATCGACGCAGATCTTAACGCTGGCATGATAGATGCGGATCAGGCGAAGCAACGCCGTATTGAAATATCATCTGAAGCAGAGTTTTATGGGTCCATGGACGGTGCCTCTAAATTTGTGAAAGGGGACGCTATTGCGGGGTTGTTGATTCTAGGGATCAATATTATCGGTGGATTAGCCATTGGTATGGCGCAACATGATTTATCCTTTACTGAGGCGATTGAGCGTTACTCACTGTTAACCATTGGTGACGGTCTTGTGGCTCAGTTACCGTCTCTCATGCTGTCTACTGCTGCGGCGATAATGGTTACCCGAGTAAATGAAACGGGTGACATGGGCACACAAGTGGTTAGCCAGATGTTTGGCTCACCAAAGGCCTTGTATGTGGCGGCTGGTGTTATGGCGATCATGGGGAT
The DNA here is from genome assembly GCF_052747885.1 of Marinomonas dokdonensis. NCBI lineage: Bacteria > Pseudomonadati > Pseudomonadota > Gammaproteobacteria > Oceanospirillales > Oceanospirillaceae > Marinomonas > Marinomonas dokdonensis. The sequence continues at coordinate 480,062 of NZ_JBRAND010000001.1, read as the reverse complement.
AGTGCCAGGTATGCCCCATTTGTCATTCCTATCTCTTGCAGCTTGTATCGGTGGTTTAGCTTACTTCCTTGAGTATCGTAAAAAACAGAAAGCTAAGCAGGGGGTTAAATCCAGTGCTAAGTCTTCCTCAAGTAATGCTCCAGCCCCAGAAGTGAAAGATTTGAGTTGGGACGATGTAGCTCCAGTAGACATGCTGGGACTAGAAGTGGGTTATCGACTCATTCCTTTGGTGGATAAAGGTCAAGGTGGTGAACTGCTCGCACGAATAAAAGGGGTGAGACGCAAGCTTTCTCAGGACTTAGGCTTTCTGGTGCCTAGTGTGCATATTCGTGACAACCTTGACTTGATGCCAAATGCCTATCGGGTGACCCTGATGGGGGTTAGCTTAGCCGAGGCAGAAGTACACCCTGATAAAGACTTGGCCATAGACCCAGGGCAGGTGTTCGGTAAAGTGGATGGTATTGCCGGCAAAGACCCGTCTTTTGGTTTAGATGCCGTGTGGATTGACCCCAAAAAACGCGATCAAGCGCAAACCTACGGATACACTGTGGTGGATGTGAGCACGGTTGTGGCGACCCATATTAACCAGATCATGCATAAGCATGCTTATGAACTGATCGGTCATGATGAAGTGCAGCAGTTGCTTGGTTTGCTTAAACAATATAATCCAAAACTTGCTGAAGAGCTGGTTCCAAATACCGTTCCCCTGAACGTGCTATTGAAAGTCTTGCAGAATCTATTGATTGAAGGTGTACCGTTGCGTGATATGCGTACGGTAGCGGAAGCCATTATGGGTGTGCAGCCCAAAACTCAGGACCCTATGATTCTCACAGCGGCAGTGCGCACGGCCTTGTCGCGTTTGATCATACAAACCTTAGCGGAAGGGGCTGAAGAAATCCCTGTCCTAACCTTAGAGCCGCAGCTTGAAAAAATGTTAATGCAGACAGTTCAGCAAAGTCAGCAGTCTGGCATTAAAAATGAAGAAGCGCTTATATTGGAGCCGCAGATGGCAGAGCAATTGCAAGCTTCTCTCAAACAATCTGCGGAACAGCAAGAAGCAATGGGTAATACGCCAATATTGATTGTTTCTGCGCCGATTCGCCCAATGCTTGCACGATTCATGCGTTATGGCATGGTGAATATGTCTGTGCTTTCTTATCAAGAAGTACCAGACCATAAACGTATTACTGTGGTTGGCGTAATTGGTCAATAGTATCTGCAAAATGGAGTGATTTAGTCTCTATATTTATCCTATCCTTTCGGGTAAGCTATGGATTTGTAAGAAAAATAAACTGGAAGGATTGAAGTATTCATGCAGATTAGGCGGTTTCGAGCACCTGACATGCGGCAAGCGATACGGAAAGTACGCGATGCGGTAGGCCCTGACGCGGTCATTTTGTCAAATCAGCGATTGCCTACTGGTGAAATTGAAATTGTTGCCGCGTTAGACTATGACGGATCATTGCCTTCTAGTATGTCGTCTAACAAATCGGCAAAACCTGAGCCTACTTCCCTTAATCGAGATGTGCCGAGTCAAGAGAGAGCGCGTCCGAGTGATGATTATTTAGAACGCATAGAGCGTGCTAAACAGCAAAAAATGGATAAAGAAGCCGTGCCTGCAACCTCTAGCAGCAAGCCTTTATTCGATATGCCTGATTTGCCCCCTGATTATCAAGACCCTTCCGTAGAAGAAGCTCTTTCGCTTCGTAACCAGCAAGACGCAAAACAGCTTAAAGACATGGAACGTGAGCTATTACGCGTTCGTGAAATGCTAGAGCAAAGTCAAAGCTTGGTACAAGCGAGTAGTGGTGCGAAAGTGGATCCTATTGAAGCTCAAGCTCGAGATAAATTAACTCGCTTGGGTTTATCAGACTTTGTTATTTCTCGTCTGCTTGATGATATTGATCTCAAAGGTCGAGAAGATGATTGGAATCGTTTGCTAGCCCATTTGGCTGACTATATTCCTGTACGTTCTAGCGCCTCTGAGTTAAAAGGTTGTATCGCTTTTATGGGACCAACTGGGGTCGGTAAAACAACCTCTATTGGTAAAATTGCCGCTCAGCATGTGCTGAAGCATGGGCCAGACAGCGTTGTTCTTGTGACAACAGATACCTACAGAATTGCAGCTCATGAACAATTGCGTACCTTTGGGCGTATTTTGAACGTAGCGGTGGAAGTCGTCAGCGAATATTCTGACCTAAATGAAGTGTTAGCGAAATACGCGAATTATTCTTTAGTGTTGATTGATACGGCAGGTATGAATCCAAGAGATTCCAATTTAGAACGCCAATTGCTGATGATGAAACGAGCCCGTGCAAATGTTAAAAAACTCTTGGTTTTACCCTGTACAAGTCAGCGCCAAGTGCTAAAGACAGTTATCGATGTTTACTCACAGATCCAGCTTGATGGCTGTGTGCTGAGTAAGCTGGATGAATCGGCTTCATTGGGTGAGGCGATTAGTGTGGTAGTTGAAGAAGGTTTGCCTGTTGTATATATTGCAGATGGACAACGTATTCCAGATGACATCGAACCTGCCCGTGCCCATAATATTATTAGCCGAGCAGTTTATACGGCAGAACACTATAACCAATTGTATGGGGCGCTAAAGTACGGTAGTTAGTAAAGTTATGTTACTACCGAACACACAGTAGCGGACTATGTAGTAAGGTTGTGTAAAGCCATGAAAATTATTTGTGACTAAAAGGTCGTTAAGACTCATTTATGCAGAGTAAAAACGGATATAACACCTATAACAAAAAAGCTACCGTCTCGGTTGACGCAATCGTAGATCAATACGCTTTTTTGGTGAAAAAAATCGCCTTCCACCTATTGGCCAGATTGCCAGACAGTGTGGATGTGGACGATTTGATTCAAGCGGGCATGATGGGACTTATTGAAGCCTATAAACGTTTTGAGTCTACCAAGGGTGCTAGTTTCGAAACTTATGCCGGCATACGTATCCGTGGTTCTATCATGGATGAAGTGCGCAAATCCGACTGGGCGCCTCGCTCTGTGCGACGTAATGGTCGAGCGGTAAATAACGCGATTAAAGAGTTAGAAGCTAAAACCGGCCGTGATGTAACAGATTTAGAAGTGGCTGCTCACATGGGGATAGGTATCGACGAATACCATGATATTTTACATTCTTCCATGTCGAGCCAATTGTTTAGCTACGAAGAAATGCTAGATTCAGATGCCAGTAATTTAGATACGCCTGTTTCTAGCCATGAAAATACACCTTATTCATTAACGGAAGATGATGGTTTTCAGGTGCAATTGGCCAAAGAGATTGATGGCTTACCTGAACGTGAGAAAATGGTTCTTTCGCTTTATTACAATGATGAGTTGAACCTTAAAGAAATTGGTGCTGTATTAGGCGTCAGTGAATCAAGAGTTAGCCAAATCCATAGCCAGGCGGCTATGCGATTAAGAAGCCGATTAAGTGATTGGCAGGATTAAATTATGAGTTGTGAAAAATTACCTTTAGGGTATGGAGGTTGCATTGGATAAGAATATGAAAATCCTGATTGTTGATGACTTCTCTACGATGAGACGAATTATCAAGAATCTGTTAAGGGATTTAGGCTTTACCAACACGGTAGAAGCGGATGATGGTACCACTGCATTGCCTATCCTTCAGGCTGGAAGCATAGACTTCCTAGTAACTGACTGGAACATGCCTGGTATGACAGGGATCGAATTGCTACGTGCCGTTCGAGCAGACGAAAAACTGAAAAGTACCCCAGTACTTATGGTAACCGCTGAGGCTAAGCGTGACCAGATCATTGCAGCGGCGCAAGCTGGTGTGAACGGTTACGTTGTTAAACCATTTACGGCTGTTGCTCTCAAAGAGAAAATTGAGAAGATTTTTGAACGCATAGACGCGACGAAGTAGGGGCGGCAAATGTCAGGTAAATTGGGGTCTGAAATAAGCGAATTTGAAAGCCTAGTAAAAAACGGTGCCACAGATCTTGTTAATCATCTTGAGGCAGGCGATTTTGGTAGTGCGATTAAAATCATCCAAGAGCTGAGTGAAGCTCGACATAAAAGTTTTTATAACGAAGTTGGATTCTTAACGCGTAGCTTGCATGATGCCATTCGCGATTTTCAATTTGATTCAGCAGAACTTGTAAATAAAGATGATGATTCAGCAACACGCATTACGGATGCCTCGGATCGACTCAACTATGTCGTTGAAATGACCAGTGCGGCGGCCAATAAAACCATGGATATGGTAGACGATAGCGTACCTGTTGCCAGTGAATTGCAAACTCGTGCGAAAGAGTTGCGCAAAGACTGGGGACGCTTAATCCAACGTGATCTAACTCCCCAAGAATTCCGTGATTTATATAAGCGTATCGATGCATTCTTAGCTTATACAGATGACAGTGCTACCACACTGCACTCCAATCTTAATACGATTTTACTTGAGCAAGGTTACCAAGACCTTACCGGACAAGTGATTACCAAGGTGAACGGTTTAATCCATGATGTGGAAGAAAAACTGGTTCATTTGGTCGCTGTGGCGGGTCGAGTAGACAGTATTTCTGGTATGGAACATACGGTAAAAGAGAAAAAAGTCGATGACACGCGTGGACATGGTCCAGCGATCAATATTGCAGACAACCCAGAAGTACTTAATAACCAAGATGAAGTCGATGATTTATTATCGAGTTTAGGTTTCTAAAAGGGGCTGAGGATGAGTTTCGAGGTCGATGAAGAAATTCTACAAGATTTTTTAGTAGAAGCAGGTGAAATACTAGAGCAGCTATCTGAACAGCTGGTTGATCTAGAGCAAAACCCAGATGACAAACCTTTACTGAATGCTATCTTCCGAGGCTTTCACACAGTCAAAGGTGGGGCCGGATTTTTACAATTAACCGCTTTGGTTGATTGCTGTCACTATGCCGAAAACGTATTTGATATTCTACGTAATGGTCAGCGCCAAATTGACTCTGACCTTATGGATATTGTTTTACGTGCCCTAGACTCTGTTAACGAAATGTTTGAAACAGTTCGTGCCGGTGGTGAACCTGAACGTGCCGACCCTGAGCTTATTTCAGCACTGAGTGCTTATGCAGAGCCGCCAAGCGAAGAAGAACTGGCGGCCAATGAAGAGTCACAAGAAGAAGCGTCTGAGCCAGAAGTTGAAGCGTCCAGCGACGAAGAAAATCTTGATATTTCTGATGACCAATTCGAATCTTTACTGGATGCTTTAGGTGAGGAAACGAATGCTTCGAAAGAGACACCTGAAGAAACGTCCAAAGAGCCTGCCGCAGACAGTGACGATATTACCGAAGATGAATTCGATGCCTTATTGGATCAATTACACGGTAACGGAGCACCTGGTGTTACTGAGGAAGGCAATACGCCTGCAGCGGACAAAGCGCCAGCTGAATCTGATGATATTACCGAAGATGAATTTGAAGACTTGCTTAATCAACTCCATGGTGGCAGTGCACCTGGGGTAGATAAAAAACCGGAAGAGACAAAAGCAGACACCAGTGCTGCGTCTGATGCTACGCCTACTGATAAACCTGCTGAGGGCGGCGAGTCCGACCTTATTACCGACGATGAATTTGAGTCTTTGCTCGATACTTTGCACGGTAAAGGGCAGGCGCCAAAAGTCGAAGAGCCGAAAGCGGCAGCAGAACCTAAGAAAGCTGAAAAACCAGCACCTAAACCGAAAGCTGCGCCAAAATCAGCACCTAAAGCGCAGCCTGCTGCGAAAGCGGCGGAGCCTGCAAAAGAGCCTTTGGCGCCAAAAGCTAAAGCTTCAAATGCGCCTGTGGTGCAAGAGACCACGGTGCGAGTGGATACTAAACGTCTTGACGACATCATGAATATGGTTGGCGAACTGGTACTTGTTCGTAACCGCTTAGTGCGCCTTGGCCTACAAAGTGAAGATGAGTCAATGGGCAAGGCGGTGTCCAACCTAGATGTGGTAACCGGCGATCTTCAAAATGCCGTAATGAAAACCCGTATGCAGCCAATTAAAAAAGTATTTGGCCGCTTCCCACGAGTGGTACGCGACCTTGCGCGTAACATGAAGAAAGAAGTGAACTTGGTGTTGCACGGTGAAGAAACGGATTTAGATAAAAACTTAGTAGAAGCCTTAGCGGATCCCCTAGTTCACTTGGTGCGAAATTCCGTTGACCATGGTGTTGAAACACCAGATGTTCGTGAAGCTAAAGGTAAGCCTCGTGTTGGTCGAGTAGTACTATCTGCAGAGCAAGAAGGCGATCATATACTGTTATCCATAGAAGATGATGGTGCCGGTATGGATGCGGATGTTCTGCGTAAGAAAGCTGTGGAAAAAGGCTTGATGGACAGCGATGCCGCAGAGCGCTTGTCTGACAATGAAGCCTTTAATTTGATCTTTGCACCGGGTTTTTCTACAAAAGTAGAGATTACAGATGTGTCTGGTCGTGGTGTGGGCATGGATGTGGTGAAAACCAAAATATCCCAGCTTAACGGCACACTAGATATCAAGTCTGTGTTAGGACAAGGTTCACAGTTTATCATCAAGGTGCCATTAACCTTGGCGATTATGCCGACTCTTATGGTCACTCTGGCGGACCAAGCTTTTGCTTTCCCACTTGTGAGTGTGAATGAAATTTTCCACTTAAACCTCAAGAAGACCAATATTGTCGATGGTCAGCAGGTAGTGGTAATTCGTGGTAAAACCTTGCCAATCTTCCACCTGAAAAACTGGTTGGTGAAAGGGGCGAGTGGCAATGAACAACCTGAAGAAGCTCATGTGGTTGTCGTTCAGGTAGGTATTAACGAAGTAGGCTTTGTTGTTGATCAGTTAGTTGGTCAAGAAGAAGTCGTGATTAAACCGTTAGGTAAAATGCTGCAGGGAACTGTGGGAATATCTGGCGCAACAATCACTGGTGATGGCCGTATTGCGTTAATTCTAGACGTTCCAAGTATGATAAAAAGTTATGCGTCGCGATAGAATTTGATATGGTCTGGGAGTCTGAGTTATGCCTGTAAAGGTTTTAGTTGTCGATGATTCTGGTTTCTTCAGGCGGCGCTTGGCAGAAATCTTTGAGGCAGATCCACGCCTAACGGTTATCGGCACGGCGAATAACGGTAAAGAGGCGGTTGAGAAAGTACAGTCTCTTTCCCCGGATGTTGTGACCATGGATTATGAAATGCCAGTATTGGATGGTATTTCTGCCGTGGTTAACATCATGAAGATTAAGCCGACCCCAGTGTTGATGTTTTCTTCTTTGACCCATGAAGGGGCGAAAGTAACCCTAGATGCTCTTGAAGCAGGTGCGGTCGATTTCATGCCAAAGAATTTCGAGGATATTTCTCGTGATTCAGCGGTTGTTAAGCACGCTCTTGTCGATAGGGTGTTAACGGTCGCAAGAACTCGCCTGTCTTCTTCCCGTGGACCTGTGGAAGCCCTAGCGCCAAAGGTGGCTCACAAACCAATCGTGACGGAACGCGGGGTGATTATTCCGCGTAGTCGTAAGCGTATTAGCCTAGTGGCGATCGGAACTTCTACGGGTGGCCCTATGGCCCTGCAAACAGTATTAAGTAAATTGCCTAAAGACTTCTCCGTACCCCTAGTGCTTGTCCAACACATGCCTGCGGCATTTACGGGGGCATTTGCTGAGCGTTTGAATAACATTTGTCAGATCACAGTGAAAGAAGCGAAAGACGGCGATAAGTTAGAGCCGGGTGTCGCTTTGTTGGCCCCAGGTGGTAAGCAAATGATGGTAGACCCAAGAAACGGCGGCTGTGTACGCATTCTTGATGGAGATGAACGTTTGAATTATAAACCTTCTGTTGATATCACCTTTGGGTCTGCTTCTAAGTGTTTCCCTGGTAAAGTGTTGTCTGTGGTCATGACAGGGATGGGTTCTGATGGGCGTGAAGGCGCTAGAATGCTGAAAAACTCTGGATCAAAAGTGTGGATCCAAAGTGAAGAGTCCTGTGTTATTTATGGCATGCCGATGGCGGTTGAAAAGGCTAATTTGGCGGATGAGATCATTACCTTAGAACATATTGGTGAACGCATTGCCCGTGAGGTGAACTAATGGATTTAGTGACCTTAGCGGGACTTATCATAGCATTTAGCTCAGTATTTCTTGCCAATTGGCTCGGTGGTGGCGAAATTGTACTGCTTCTTAATTTGCCCTCAGCCATCATAGTGATCATTGGCAGTTTCGGTGCCACATTAATCCAGAGTAGCATAAAAGACTCGATGCAAGCCTTGGGGTTGATGCGTTGGAGTCTGTTCCCTCCTATTTACGACTTCAACTCTGCTCGAAACTCAATTATTGCGTTATCCAATAAAGGCCGACGCAGCTCCATCCTTTCCCTTGAAGACGATATAGCGCTTCTCGATAATATGTTTGCTACCCGCGCAATGCGCATGGCGATTGATGGGGCTGACCCAGAACTTCTTGCTGATCGTTTGCATGATGAAGCCATGCGTATTCGTGATCGTCGTATGGTGAGTGTTGAATTTTTAGAAGCCATTGGTGGCTATGCGCCAACGTTGGGGATTATGGGTTCGGTATTAGGTCTTATCCAAGCCATGGCAAACCTAGACAGCCCAGAAGCCCTTGGGCATGGTATTGCCGTCGCTTTTGTATCTACCCTTTATGGTCAGGGCTTTGCCAACTTGGTGATGTTTCCGATAGCGAAAAAGCTGAAAGGTTATATCGATAAAGAATTGCTTTTCCACCAGCTAATGATTGATGGTATTCATGGTATCGCGACGGGTAAACACCCTCAGCGCCTAGAAGTAGAGCTATACGCCTATGAGTAGCGGTGCTTCAAGAGGCAATCGGCGCCGTCGAGGGCAACCAGACAGCGCGCCTCCTGAAGGGCAGGGTAAAGATCGTTGGATCCTTTCCTATGCGGATTTTATTACCCTTTTGTTTGCTTTCTTTGTTGCTCTCTATTCATTGTCTTTGAAAAATGCCGGTGACAGTAAAAAGCTCACCGAGACTTTGAACGGTGTGTTTGATGCCGTACAGCTGTCGGTGAAACCTATCAATATCGGCGAACCTGTTATTGGCGAGCCTCAGACGGATGATGCAGTAGAAGCTCCCCCTATTCCTCCTGCTGCGCCATTGGTAGAAGAAGAACCTGTTGCTGCCGATGTGCCTTCTAATGTTTTTACCATGCTTAATCAAGTCATTGAAAGTCAATATCAGGGTTTGCAGGCCAGTGGTCAAATAGCCATTACTGAATCCGCTAACTGGGTCAATCTAGAGCTTAAATCCAACTTGTTATTTGGCAGTGGCGAGTATGAGTTAAGTAATGAAGCAGTGGCTTTATTGATGCAGATTGCGGTGATTTTGCAACGTTACCCCTCGGTCGTCTTGGTAGAAGGGGATACGGATGATTTGCCTGTTTCCTCGGATCGATTGATTTCCAATTGGCATTTATCAAGCTTGCGCTCTGCCTCTGTGGTAGAAGAGTTAGTCTATCGAGGAATGGACCCAAATACCGTCGCTCCTATTGGTTTTTCCAGTACCAATCCTAAAGTGCGCAACACTAACGAATACTCTCGTCAGCAGAACCGTCGGGTTGTTTTAAGAATAAGTAAGCAAGAAGCGGTTAATCTGCACGATTACTTGTTTAATTAGTCGGTTACTGTATATGATTGTTAAGGATTTTTAGGCAAAATAACGGAAAACAGAGCAGGGGAAATTGAGTGCACATTTGGGCAGTGGCGAATCAAAAAGGTGGCGTGGGGAAAACAACCACGGTCGTTAGCCTAGCTGGCTTATTAGCTGACGCTGGTCATCGTGTCTTGATGATTGATTTGGACCCTCATGGCTCGCTCACCAGCTACTTTCGATTTGACCCAGACTCAATAGAGCACAGTGCTTATGATTTGTTTCAGGTGGCTGGGAAAATCCCTGCAGACCTGCCGCCATCCTTAGTTCTAGAAACAGGCCACCCGAATTTATCTTTACTACCCGCTTCAACCGCTCTTGCTACCCTTGAACGTCATGCTCAAGCGCAAGGTGGTATGGGTTTGGTCATTTCCAAAAGCCTTGCTATTTTGTGGGACAGTTATGACTATGTGTTAATTGATAGCCCACCAGTGCTCGGTGTATTGATGATCAACGCTTTGGCTGCTTGTCAGCAATTGGTCATTCCTGTGCAAACAGAGTTTTTGGCCATTAAAGGTTTGGAACGAATGGTGCGCACCCTAACCATGATAAACCGTGCGCGCAAACGCCCTGTTCCCTATACCATTGTGCCGACGCTGTTTGATAAACGAACACAAGCGTCCACTAAAAGTTTGCGAAGCTTAAAAGATACGTATGAAGAATTAGTGTGGGATTCCGTTATCCCAGTAGACACCAAATTGCGCGATGCAAGTACCGCAGGCATTGCCCCATCGGCTTTAGATTCAAATGCTCGCGGTATAAAAGCCTACGGTGATTTATTGGCGTCTTTACTAACCCCAGTGAGACCCTAAACAGTTATGAAAGATACCAAGCACCAAGATGACGTATTGATTGGCCCTCAGGCAGCTTTGCAGCAATACTTGGATGATTTATTACAAGATGCGACTAACCAAGCAATAGAGAGTGACTCTGAGCAACAAGCAGAGCAAGAAGCATTAAATACTGCTGAAACTAAGTCCGAAATAGCATTCGATTCGCAAGTAAAAAGCCCAGATGAAATAATCTCTGAAGCTGCTGAACCGATCGCTACGACAGAGCCTACATCAACGGAAACCGATACGACCAATCTAGGCGTTGAGCTAGAGGTTGAAGTCGAAGAGCCAGTAAACGAAGAACCTGAAGTAGAAAAATCTGAAGTAGAAGAATCTGATGCAGAGATGGCTGTTGCAACAGATACTGAAGAACTTGCTGAAGCGGCTAGAGAGGTGGAAGAGTCATTACCTGTTGAAGCGTTAGCGGAACCTTCATCTCAGGTAGAAGACGCTATAAATGATCAGCAATCCTTGGAAACATGCCAAGAACCGCTTGTTCAACCTAAGTTGGCAAAAACAGAGCCGCTGCCTTGGGCAAAAAGCCGCTTTGAATGTTTGTTATTCTATGTGGGTGGCTTGAAAATGGCAGTGCCCTTAGTTGAGCTTGGTGGTATCCATCAAGGTAATCATGAAAAGTTGGCGTCTATTTTCGGTCAACCTGATTGGTTTATGGGAGTGTTGAAGCTTCAGGATCAAAATATTCGTACAGTGGATACCGCTCGTTGGGTAATGCCAGATCATTACCAAGGGGAATTAAAAGATCATTTCCAGTTTGTCATTCAGCTAGATAGAACAGACTGGGGTATCGCTTGTGAAAAAGTTGCTGAGGCCATTAGTTTAGAGCCTGGGCAAGTAAAATGGCGAACAGACAGAAGTAAAAGGCCTTGGTTGGCTGGAACAGTAATTGAGCACATGTGTGCAATTTTGGATATTCAAGGTTTTATTGAGCTGCTAGAAGACCCAAGTAATGGCTTCAAGGCGCTTTCTAAAAAGTAATACAGTCCTATGGTAATCCTGGAGGCTAATGATGAATACGAGCGTAGCATTGAAAAGTGGCAATCAATCCGAAGACCCTATGTTGCAATGGGTAACCTTCCGATTAGAAAATGAAATTTATGGCATTAATGTCATGCAGGTGAAAGAGGTGCTGCGTTATTCAGAAATTGCCCCAGTACCGGGAGCACCAAAGTTTGTACTGGGTATTATTCATTTACGTGGTACCGTGGTGACCGTTATTGATACCTGTCAGCGCTTCGATCTACCTTCTGGTGAAATCACCGATGCCACACGCATCATGATTCTAGAAGTAGAGGGCCATGTGATCGGTATCTTGGTGGACGCGGTTTCTGAAGTGGTTTACCTACGTCAGTCTGAAATTGAGATTTCACCGAGTGTGGGCAACGATGAATCTTCTAAGTTTATTCAAGGGGTTTGTCATAAAAACGATACACTGCTTATTCTGGTTGATCTCGATAGATTGTTGTCAGAAGATGAGTGGTCTGAAGTCGGCTCATTATAATGTTGCAAGGTAGTGTTGTTTAATGGAATCCCAATGGCTATTTAACTTGTTGTTGATTTTGCAGTTTGTGGCGTTGATCGCCCTTGCTGTTTGGGCGCTGCGCTTGTCTAAGCGCCTTAAAGCGGCTGACAAAAAATATCAAGAAGCAGACATCAATCAAAAGAAACAAGTGCAGGTTTTGGCGTCGGGTTCCATTGGCATGGGGCGGCGTTTAGTAGCAATAGAGAAAAAACTGAATATGGCCGTAGAGCGCCAAACGGAAATTTTATCCAAAGAAGGCAATGTTTCCTATAATCGTGCCATGGAGTTGCTGGAAATGGGGGCGACGGTAGACGATCTAGTGTCTAAATGTGGCCTTATTCGTGCCGAAGCTGAGTTGATCAGTTTGCTAAAGAAAGAGTCTCGCCGTAATTCGGATTATCACTGATGCCCATTGATTTTATGGGCAAAAGCGATAATTTCTGCCACCGCTAAATAGAGTGCTTCGGGTATCTCATCTCCCAACTCTAAACCGCTTAATAGTTCAACCAGCTCCGGGCTGTGATGTATCAATACATCATTATCCTGAGCGATCTCCATAATGCGTTCCGCCAGCAGGCCATTGCCTTTTGCGCTTACCGTAGGGGCAGCTTGATAATCATATTTTAAAGCGACGGCTTTTTTCATCAACTTCTCACATCTATTAACGCGGGTCCCTGAGACGGCGCTTTGTCTTGGGCGGTTAGCTTGGCTTGAAAAGATTCAAGTCGCGTGACTTCTATGTCTCTTTCCATCAATTTTTGCTTTAGTTCCGTCATGTTGTTTTGTAGCAGGCGTTGGGTGGCGGCTTCTTCCGCGGCAAACATGACGCTGACTTTATTACCTTGAATGGCCGCTCTGGCATCGAACCTACCCGTTTGCTCCAAATCAAACTGCAGCTTAACCAGCCAACGTCTTAGGTGAGGTTTAATCTCTTGGTCAGCTGAGTCTTGATCAATGTCTAACTTAACCAAATGTTGGCTGCCCAGCTCTTTGATGGGCAACTCTATGTGCAAAGGAAAAACTTGGCTCTGGCTGTTACCTACATCGCTCAAGTGTCTGAGTTGTCCTGTGGTGAGCCTTTCTATGGCATTGGCAATCTGTTCGGTTGGCAACCTTAGGTTAGTTGTTTGTTGCTCTGTCGCTACTTGATTTAAGCGCATCAGGTTGAGCTTCAAATCAGCATTAAGTTGAGGGTGTTGCTGTTTTAACAGAGACTCAGTAAAAACACCGCTGGCTTGCACCGCTTGTTTCATGGCTTCGGGGGAAGCGGTTAACTTCTCGATACTGGGCAAATGTTGTAATAATTGACTCAAGGCCTGCTGGGCTTTTGGTGTTAGCTGGTTTGCACTATTGTTAAGGTTTTGCAGTTGGCTGATCAAATCCGCCATACCTTGTGCTGTCAGCTGTTTCGGAAGACTTAGCTTTAAAGCCTCTAACTGTGCCGCTTGCAGTGGGTTGGTAAGTTTGTTTGGCAATACTTGCAGCTGGTTGTTGCCATCAACCATGACGCGCAGACTATCGCCTTTGGTCAGTTTTTGTTGGCTTTCTAGGGTGAAAATTTGCTCACCATCAGATACTTGCACTGTATAGCCTGAAGCGGATGGCTTAGGGGTATCCACCACCGTCATAGTCGTAATTCTCGAGCCAAGGGTGACGTTTTGTCGCTGCGTGCCATCCTGTGTTTGTAAGCTGGCTTGATTCGCCGACAAACGAGTCAATTGGCCATTGCTTTGTTTATCTAATGAAATGGGTGTGCCGCTATTGATGATGGTGAAAGGTCTGTTTTGACTATCTCTGGCGCTGATGAGTTGCGTATTCTTACCTTGGGAATTGAGTGTTTCAATAGCTTGCAGCTGAATCTTGCTGGAAGGTGATAGCAGTTTTGTATCTTGAGATAACTTATCAATAACGGTACCAGCAGTAGCCCCGGCGCTGTTGAGCAGATTCGTGGCTTTGCCCTGAGCTAACATTGACTGTATCTTTGAGATCATCTCCGCTCTGCCTGCTGATTCGTTATTTAAGAAAGTTTCTCATATAATAGGCGTGTTTAAACACCTACTTGCTTAAGTTAGGTATGTTATCGGCCTTAATGGATAAACCTTTTGCAATCACCCGCATCTTTAACGTTAAAAAATGTCTGGCTTGAACGTGCAGAGCGATACCTATGCCAAGATTTTTGCCTAACCCTTCAAGGGGGCGAAGCCGTGCGTGTGGTGGGAGAAAATGGTGTTGGCAAAAGCTCTCTGCTGAAAGCCATTTTAGGCCTGATCAATTTAGTCGAAGGTGACATTGAATATTGCTTAAATAAGGTCATGCTTTCTCGGCAGGAAATGCTCGAACAGACACTCTATATTGGCCACAGCACAGGGCTTAAACCCACTTTAACGGTAGAGGAAAACCTGCGCTATTACGCTCCTAACACCAGCTCTGCCGAGATTATGTCTGCCCTGGACGTTTTTGCGTTAGCTGAGTTTGTGCATTCTCCGATTAAAAAATTATCGGCAGGGCAAGCAAGAAAGGTCGCCTTGTGCCGGTTAGTCTTATCCGAAAAAACACTCTGGTTGCTGGATGAGCCCTATACCGCTCTCGATGTTCAGGCGATTGCCGCCTTAGAAAACTTGATGCAACAACACCTAGCAAACGGCGGCATACTCTTGTTGACCAGCCATCAGGCTCCTGTGAGCTTCACGCCTCGCCAAGTGGAGCTTTCATAATGACGTATCTAAGTTTTGCAAAGTATGAGTGCTTGGCCTTGTATCGTAACAAGCAAAGCTTATTAAATGCCTTGCTGTTTTTTGTCATGGTCAGCCTGCTGTTTCCGCTTGGAGTTAGTTCTGAGGAAGCCTTTTTAGCGCCCGCTGCAGGAGGCATAGTATGGTGCGCAACCTTACTGGCGGTGTTGATGGTGGTGGATGGTTTGTTTAAAAGCGATTTCCATGACGGTAGCTTAGAGCAGTTGGCGGTGAGCGGTTTGTCCTTTGCTTGGTTGATGTTATTGAAAGTGGTGATACATTGGCTGGCGACTCTCATCCCTTTATTATTGATCACACCCTTGCTCGGTTATATGTTGTTTTTACCGACGGATAGCTTAGTCGTTGTGTTGTTGAGTTTGTTGTTTGGTAGCCCCAGTTTGTTTTTAATTGGTTCAATCGCCGCAGGTTTAACCCTAACCTTGCGGCAAAGTGCGCTTTTAATGTTATTACTTATCTTGCCCTTTTATTTACCAGTTCTAGTGTTTGCCACTGGGGCCATAAAAGCGCAACAGGCGGGTCTAGATCCTAGTGCACCATTGGCCATTTTATTAGCCATATCGCTTTTTAGTTTAGTGATTTCACCCTTGTTAACGGCAATTTCCCTTAGAGCGAGTTTAGCGTCATGAGTTGGCTGTGGTTTCATAAGTTAGGCTCACCCAAATACTTTTATGCCCTCAGTAAGCGATTTGCCACGCCTGTATTCTATAGTGGTCTAGTGTGCAGTGTGTTGGCACTTGCTTGGGGGTTAGGTTTTGCCCCCAGCGATTATCAGCAGGGCGACAGTTACCGAATTATGTACATCCATGTGCCTGCTGCTATGTTGGCACAGTCTTGTTATCTTGCCATGGGCATCGCTGGGCTGGTTTTTCTTGTTTGGCAAATGAAGATGGCCGCGGTATTCATTCAAGCCGTCGCACCCATTGGCGCCCTAATGGCGCTGCTTGCCTTGGTGACCGGGTCCATTTGGGGTAAGCCTACATGGGGAACTTGGTGGGTGTGGGATGCACGCTTAACCTCTGTGCTGTTATTGTGGATCCTCTATATGGGCGTGATTGCGCTGCAAAACAGCCTTGAAGAAAAGACGTTAGCGAACAAAGCCGCTGCGGTGTTAAGTCTGGTTGGTTTGATCAATCTGCCCATCATTAAATACTCAGTTGAATGGTGGAACACTCTGCATCAACCTGCGTCGTTATCGCTTATCGAAAAGCCCACCATGCCCATGGAAATGTGGCTGCCCTTAGTGATTTCAATCTTAGGTATGTATCTATTCGTGGCCGGCCTAACCTTGTGGCGTATGCAGACACAAGTGTTATTGAATGAACACAAGGCCAGTTGGGTGAAACAAGAGGTGTTGAGTAATGGCGTTTGATTCGTTGACCGCCTTTTTGGCGATGGGGAACTATGGGGCTTATGTCTGGTCTGCTTATGGGATCAGTTTTGTCGCTATTGCTGTTATAACCCTGCGTAGTGTCCTTAAAGGACGAAAGGTTCGAGCCGAACTCCGCCAACGATACCTAAGAGATTAAATGCCCATGCAAGGTGCCAGAAAGAAACGCTTATTAACCCTATTGTTGATGTTATTGGTTTTGGCTGGGGCGGTGAGTGCTGTGCTTTATGCTTTGCAGCAAAACATCAATTTGTTTTACTCACCTAGCCAAATACATCAAGGTGAAGCACCGCTTAATACCAATATTCGGGCGGGAGGTATGGTGGTTGAGGGCAGTGTGCAGCGCGACCCCCACAGTTTGAAAGTCAGCTTTGAGGTAACCGATTTTAAGCACCAGCTTAGCATTCGTTATCAGGGTATACTGCCGGATCTTTTTCGCGAAGGGCAGGGCATTGTGGCTCAAGGCGTGTTAACAAAAGAGGGGGTGTTAGAGGCGGAGCAAGTATTAGCCAAGCACGATGAAAACTACATGCCCCCAGAAGTCACTGACGCTTTACAAGCAGCGCAATAAAATTTTGTTATATTTGAAAAGGTCTCAAAGTGACCATATTTAATTCATTAGGCAACTCATGATACCGGAAATAGGTTTTTTCTCTTTAATACTGGCATTGTTTTTTAGCCTGAGTTTGGCGATCTTGCCCATGCTAGGTTATTACCTAAAGCAAGAGGTATTACAAGCCAGTGCCCGTCCTTTAACCCTCATTGTGGGCGGCTTGGTGACGCTAAGCTTTGGTATTCTTGCTTGGGCCTTTTTGACCGATGATTTTTCGGTTTTATACGTCAGTTTAAACTCCAACAGTCAGCTGCCAATGGCTTATAAATTCAGTGCCTTATGGGGTGGCCATGAAGGCTCCTTATTGCTATGGGTGATGGTGTTATCGGCTTGGAGTTGTGCTGTTGCATTAAGGTTAAAGTCCTTGCCGACAGAAATGGGCGCCGTTGTACTGGCGGTGCTGGGCATGATCAGCTCTGGTTTTTTATGCTTCTTGATCTTTACCTCATCTCCCTTTACGCGAATTTTGCCCGATAGCCCATTGGATGGCAGTGATTTAAACCCTTTATTGCAAGACTTTGGCCTGATTGTTCATCCACCCATGCTGTATATGGGCTATGTGGGTTTTTCTGTTGCCTTTGCGTTTGCCATAGGGGCTCTAATCACGGGGCATTTACATGCTCAATGGGCTCGCTGGGTTCGACCCTGGACAAGCAGTGCTTGGGCTTTTCTCACCCTTGGTATAGTGCTGGGAAGCTGGTGGGCATACTACGAACTTGGCTGGGGAGGTTGGTGGTTTTGGGACCCAGTGGAAAACGCTTCATTCATGCCTTGGTTGGCAGGTACGGCACTGTTGCATTCCTTAGCCGTGACAGAAAAGCGCGGCGTCTTTAAAAGCTGGACCCTGCTGTTAGCTATTTTTACCTTTAGCTTATCCCTATTGGGCACTTTTCTAGTCCGATCGGGAATTTTAACGTCAGTTCATGCCTTTGCGGCAGACCCAAGCCGAGGCACTTTTATTCTCGTCTTGCTGGTGCTGTTTATTGGTTCAAGTCTGGTGCTCTATGCGGCTCGGGCGAGTCAAGTTCGCTCACAAGTAGCTTTTGGTTTCTCCGGTCGAGAGGCTTGGTTGCTATTGAATAATATCCTGCTAACGGTATTAACCTTAACCGTGCTTTTAGGCACCGTATATCCGCTAGCGTTTGACGCCTTAGACCTAGGCCGGATTTCTGTTGGAGCGCCGTATTTTAATACTGTATTTACCCCCATTGCCTTGTTGCTAATGGTATTTATGGCGATCGGCCCTTTATCCAAATGGCATAAGACTCAGCCGAAATTGCTGCTTAAATCTATGGTGGTGGCTGGAATTATCTCCCTGATTCTGGCGGTAGGGATGAGCTACTTCTATGACTTCTCTTGGTTAGGTGGCATCAGTGTCTCAGTGGTGTTTTGGGTAACACTCTTAAGTGCTAAAGACTGGTTGCAAAAAGTAACAGCTGGTCATAGAGGTATTATCTATCGTGCTCGGCATTTGCCCGCCAGTTATTACGCTATGTTGATTGCTCATTTGGGCATGGCGGTAAGCTTGTTTGGTATCATCATGGTCAGCCTTAACAGCCAACAATCCGTGGTGCGTTTTAGTGTGGGAGATACAACAAGTCTTGCAGGTTACGAGTTTCGTTTTGATGGCTTAGCGCAAATTCAAGGGGCCAACTATCTATCGGAAAGAGCACAAGTTTCTGTCTATAAAAATGGTCAAGAAGTTGCTGTGATGCACCCTGAAAAACGTTTTTTTAGTACTCGTCAGCAAGTCATGACGGAAGCTGCTTTGGACCCAGGCTTTACACGGGACCTTTATGTGTCTCTTGGAGAGAAATTGGAAGACAATGTGTGGGGGATGCGTATTTATGTTAAATCCTTTGTACGTTGGATTTGGTTGGGTGGACTCATGATGATGCTAGGGGGCTTTTTAGCCGCGATCGATAAGCGCTATCGCCTTGCTAAAGGAGGTGATCATCATGGCTAGAGTATTACGTTTTATCCCCTTGCTAATCTTTATAGGGCTAGGCTCAGTTTTTTACGTTCAGTTGGATAAAAACAGTCAGTATGTACCTTCAGCCTTAATAGGAAAAACTGTTCCAGAGTTCACTCTAGTGGATCTTTACTCGGATGAATTGATCCACAAGGCGGACTTACCCAAGTCATCTTATATTATTAATTTTTGGGGTACATGGTGCCCAGCTTGTCATATTGAACACCCTTTCTTAGTGGAATTGGCCAAACAGGGCGTCACCATTATTGGCATTGATTATAAAGATGAAGCGGTTGCCGCTAAGCAATGGCTAGAGGAAAAACAAAACCCTTATCAGCGGGTGCTAATGGATGAATTGGGTAATTTTGGCTTGGATCTTGGTGTAACAGGTGCCCCAGAAAGTTTCATCGTCAATGACCAAGGTATGATTACTTATCGTCATCAAGGGGTGATTAACGCTTCAAATTGGCAAGAAATTAAGCGGTACTTAAATGAATAAAGGGCTGTGTTTGGTATTAATCTGTTGTGCTTTTTTTGCTTCCCAGCTTAAAGCTGAGGCGGAAGATTGGCTTAGTTTTCGTTCAAGTTTGCATGAAACTCGCTACCAGCATTTGATTGAAGAGTTACGTTGTCCTAAATGTCTAAATCAAAATCTTGCGGATTCAACCTCAGGCATTGCGGTGGACCTTCGTCATCAGGTTTATCAGATGATTGAGGGGGATAAAACGGATCAGGAAATCGTTGACTACATGGTGGCTCGTTATGGGGAGTTTGTTTTGTATCGCCCTGTTAATAACCTAACCACCTATGCCTTATGGTACGGCCCTTTTATCTTGTTACTCATCGGTGGTATTGCGTTCTTTTGGGTCATAAGACGCAGTCGTAGTCGTCAAGGGAGAAGCGATACATGATCATTGCTTATGTTCTCATGGCCTTACTGATTTTCGTGAGTGTCGGTTATTTGCTGAAGGTGTTATCCAAAGCCAGCAATGAGGCCCAAATTGATCCACAGACACAGCATGAGCGTGCCATTCAAGACAGTATTCTTGAGGAAGAGCAGCGCGGGCGCTTGAGTCAAGAAGAGCGTGAGCGATTATTGCTAGACCTTGAATATGAGAACGGTCTAAAAACTCAGTTAAAAAGCCGACCCAAGGCCGCAAAGCCAAAGACTTTACTGGCGATCTGGTTAACGGCATTAGTGTTTATCGTGCTGGGCAGCACTGTCATGTACCAGCATCTAGGTTATAGCAAAGAGGTTGTTTTTCATCAGCAGCTTGAAGCTAACCGTCTAACCCCTGAAGCGGTGCGAGACTTTATCCAATATCGTAGTCGTCGTTATGATCGTGCGGCAGATTGGTACTACGAAGCCACAGATTTCATGAGCACGGAAGACTACCCATTGGCGGTAACGGCGTTTGAGCAAGCTCTAAAGAAACTGCCTGCCAATGATGAGGGTCGTATCACCTTAATGGCCGAATATGCTCAAGCGATCTTTTACGCACAAGAAAATCAAACCAGTCCAAAGCTGGAAAAAATTGTTGAAGACATCCTCCAACAAGAGCCTACTCAAGCCATGGTTCTAGGCCTAAAAGGTGTTATAGAGTTCGACCAAAAAAATTACCTAGCGGCGGTGCTCGCTTGGCAAGAAGCCATTCGCTATAACGCTAACTCTATGGAAAGGTTGGCTTTGCTTTCAGGGATTAAAACCGCTCGGGAGTTAGGGGGAATTAGCTACCAGACCGCCCCGGCTATTATTACTGATAGCCTGTTGGTGAATCTAGACTGGGACCCTCAAGAAATTCAGTGGCATGAACAGGATGTATTGTTGGTCTATGCCTTGGCGAAAGGGGAGAAAATGCCCATTGCCATACAAAGGGTAATGGCGTCCGAGGCAGACAAACCGATTTTATTAACCAATCTCGACGCATTAATGCCAACGGTGTCTTTAGCGGATGTAGAAAATGTTGATTTGATGGTGAAATTATCGAATTTAAATGAAAAAGATCTCACAAAGGGTCAAATAATTGGTATAAAAAGCCATGTAAAACCCAATAGTAAGCAGATTTTTGTAATCAAGCTCGGCTTATAATTGAAACCTAAGCCGCTTCGCTTGATAATAACAGCAACTTTATTGATGTAAGTCGGAAAATGTAATGGAATTTAGTTTGCGTGAGTGGCTAATCTTAATTGGCGTTGTCATTATCTTGGTCATTTTGGTTGATGGATTTCGCCGTTATAAAAAAGGCCAGACTCTAGCACAAGAACCTGATGATGATTTTGTGGACCCTGATGAGCTCATTAAAGAGGCGGTTCTCAAACGTGAGCTACCCAATGGTGGCGCAAGACCCCTGCATCCGAAGCCTGAAACCACCAGCCCTACCAATAATGCTTTCGAAAATGCTCGCAAAACAGCCAACGCACCTTTAACAGAAATGCCTCACAAGGTTGACGCTGGCCCGACGCTAGATCGCGGTGAAGAAATGCATCTTGATGAGTTAGCTTCCCTTGTGCCGGAGCGTGACTATGGCTCAAACGATGTGGCTTCCCAAGACTATTCTGATACCGAATACGATGGCTACAGTAGCGTTGATGACTTTGAGGCTGAGTTAGGCGATGACTATGACGAAGTTGAGCCTACAGAAAATACTGCAACAGCCTCTCATTCCGATATGGATTATGAACGCAGCTATTCCTCGGTAGACATCGACCAAGTAACACCTCAAGGTGTTTTGCTTGAAGAAGAGGACGAGCGTGAAGAAGAGGATGAAGCGGAGATTGAAGAAGTCATCGTCATCAATATTTTTGCACCAGAGGGTGCGGCTTTTTCTGGCATGGAGCTGCTGCAATTGGTCTTGAACTGCGGCATGCGTTATGGCGACATGGACATTTTCCATCGTCATGAAGATGGCTTCGACCGTGGTCGAGTCCAGTTTAGTATGGCTAATGCGATTGAACCAGGCACTTTTGATCTGGATACCATGGGTGAAAAAGACTGCCCTGGGGTGAGCTTCTTTATGGGCTTGCCCGGTCCGAAAAATAGTATGAAGGCTTTTGACTTCATGTTGGAAACGGCGCAAACCATCGTAAGAAATCTAGGTGGCGAGCTAAGAGATGAAAGACGCAGCCCAATGAGCGATCAAACCATTGCCCATTGTCGTCAAAGAATACGCGATTTTGAACGCCGCAAGCTAACCCGCCGTAAATAAAAAAATTCTATTAAATCTGGGCCCTACGGGGCCTTGATTGTTTATACCTACTATTACCACCCCTGTTTGAGTGTTTTATGAGTCAAGAGACAGACAAGTTATATCAGCAAATGTTGGCGTTAATTGAGCAGCTAAATGACTACAGTTATGCCTATCACGTAAAAGATCAACCAAAAGTGCCTGATGCCGAGTACGACCGTTGTTATCTTGAGTTGCAAGCCATAGAACAGCAGCATCCAGAATGGCTGCAAATTAACTCTCCAACTCAGCGGGTGGGTGAAAAACCGGATAATGGTTTTGCTAATGTGGCTCATACTGTGCCCATGCTGTCGTTAGATAATGCCTTTGATAACCCAGCTTTAGAAGATTTTGACCAGCGTATTCGTAAGCTCTTAAATACCGATAAAGTGCAATACTGCTGTGAGCCGAAATTAGATGGGGCAGCCATTAGCTTGCGCTATGAAGACGGTGTTTTGGTGCGAGGTGTGACGAGAGGCGATGGCTTATCGGGGGAAGACATTACCTCCAATATTAAAACCATTCATTCTGTGCCATTAAAACTACGCACTGAAAATCCCCCTGCTGTAGTAGAGGTGCGTGGCGAAATTTATATGCCCAAAGAAGGCTTTGAAAAACTTAACAAACTGGCCCTAGAGAAGGGTGAAAAAATGTTTGTTAATCCGCGCAATGCGGCGGCAGGTAGCTTGCGTCAGCTAGACCCTAAAATTACCGCCGCGCGCCCTTTGGTTATGTGTGCCTACTCCATTGGTTACGCAGAAGGCTGGCAGCAGCCTGCGAGCCATTATGATGGTCTGGTACAGTTGGGCGAGTGGGGGTTTCGAATTAACGATCTGATGATGCAGGTGGAAGGAGCGCAAGCTTGTATCGACTATTACGACAAACTCAATGAGCAAAGGGGCAGTCTGTCGTACGATATTGATGGCATTGTCTATAAAGTGGATCAAATTGCCCTACAAAACCAATTAGGCTTTATTGCTCGTGCGCCCCGTTGGGCTATTGCACGAAAATTTCCAGCCCAAGAGGAAATGACGCAAATAGAAGATGTGGATTTCCAAGTGGGTCGAACTGGCGCGATTACTCCAGTTGCCCGTCTAAAACCCGTTTTTGTTGGCGGTGTTACGGTTTCCAATGCCACTTTGCACAATAAAGATGAAATTGCTCGCCTTGGTATCCAAGTGGGCGACTGGGTTATTGTGCGTCGTGCGGGTGACGTGATTCCGCAAATTGTTCAGGTGTTGACTGAGCGTCGCCCAGAGCAAGCCAAAGCGGTGAGTTTCCCTGATGCCTGTCCTGTGTGTCAGTCAGACTTAGAGCAAGTGGAAGGGGAGGCCGTCATTCGTTGTACTGGAGGCCTAGTGTGTGGCGCTCAACTAAAAGAGTCTCTTAAGCACTTTGTGTCCCGTAAAGCCTTAGACATTGATGGCTTGGGGGATAAACTGATTGAGCAACTGGTGGATCAAGGCTTAGTGAAAACCCCGGTGGATATCTTCACTCTGCATGAGAACAAAGACAGCTTGCTTAATATGGAGCGCATGGGGCAAAAGTCTGTTGAAAAGTTATTGGCCTCAATCGATAAAGCGAAACACACCCAGTACAACCGCTTTGTTTATGCCCTAGGCATTCGCGAGGTAGGAGAGGCTACTGCCCGAGCCTTAACCAAGCATTTTGATGCGCTTGATGAGTTACTGACAGCAAGCCCAGAAGCATTAATAGAAGTGGATGATGTGGGCCCTGTGGTGGCGCAACATGTCAGTCACTTCTTTGCACAAACTCAAAATATCGACACCATTCAAGGCTTGTTAAGCGCAGGGGTTGAGTGGCCGAAAAAACAACAGCTACCCGAAAGTGAGCTGCCTTTGTTGGGCAAAACCTATGTGGT
The DNA here is from genome assembly GCF_052747885.1 of Marinomonas dokdonensis. Lineage (NCBI taxonomy): Bacteria > Pseudomonadati > Pseudomonadota > Gammaproteobacteria > Oceanospirillales > Oceanospirillaceae > Marinomonas > Marinomonas dokdonensis. Next base: position 456,208 of record NZ_JBRAND010000001.1, on the reverse strand, counting down.
GACAGGTTCACTCAGTCGCTTTAGTCGTGATCAAGTGAAAGACAAGCTTCAGCAGCTAGGGGCGAAAGTCAGTGGTTCGGTGTCCGCCAAAACAGATTGTTTGGTGGCGGGCGAAAAAGCTGGGTCAAAGCTGGCCAAAGCGCAAAGCTTGGATATTCCTATCATGGATGAAGAGGCCGTTATTGCAATGCTCACTGAACTAGGAGCCATTTAATTGGATACTCTAATCCCTTACGACAGCATTAATCCGGATACTCTCATGACCATCTTAGAGGACATAGTAACGCGAGATGGCACAGATTATGGTGATTATGAACTGTCGAGTCAGCAAAAGTGCCAACAAGCTTTAAATAGCTTGAAAGCGGGCGACGCGGTACTCTTATTTGATACGGAGAGTGAAACCATTAAACTGCTCCCGAAAAGTGAATTAGCGGCCTATGATAGCTTTTTAGGCTGAGACATGTTTTATAAGGTATGCAAAATAATCATAAATAACGTCACATGAGTGACCTAAGAGCAATGGAGTGGATTATGTTTAGAAGTTGTATGGTTGGTGTCATGCTGTGTGCATCTTTTGCAAGCCAAGCAGCAGAGGGTGTTTTGTCTATTAAAAGCCAATACTCAGTGCAGGAAACGGCGGATAAGTTTGTAAGCTTAGCGGAATCTAAAGGCCTTAATGTGTTTGGCCGTATTGATCATGGCAAAAACGCTGAGCAAGCGGGCTTGTCTCTTCGACCGACCCAAGTGATTATTTTTGGTAACCCAAAAGTGGGTACGCCATTAATGCAATGCGCCCAAAGTATGGCCATTGATTTACCGCAAAAAGTATTGGTTAGCCAAGATGAAAACCAACAGGTGTGGCTATCTTACAACGACCCGCAGTATTTAAAACAGCGTCATGATATTAAAGGCTGTGACCCAGTGATCGACAAGGTATCACAAGTATTGAGTGGTCTCGCGAAGGCGAGTGTGCAATAAAGTAAGGGACAGCTGAGATAAAAAAAGAGAAAGCCTAATGGCTTTCTCTTTTTTATGAAGGCTACTTTCTGCTTTTAATGAAAGTTATGTATCGCTGCATTCACGTAAGCAGTGATTGATATTATGATCCATCACCAAAGCAGGTTCTTGTTCAGTGTTGTGGCCAACGACTTTAGCCGGAACCCCTGCCACGGTCGTGTGATGTTCAACCGCTTCAAGAACCACACTGCCTGCGCCCACTTTAGCGCCAACCCCCACTTCAATATTGCCCAAGATCTTCGCTCCCGCACCAATCAGTACGCCAGAGCGAATTTTAGGATGACGATCTCCATGCTCTTTCCCTGTACCGCCTAGGGTGACGGATTGTAGGATAGAAACATTGTCTTCAATAACGCAGGTTTCCCCCACCACAAGCCCAGTCGCATGGTCGAGCATGACTCCACCCCCTATGGTGGCTGCTGGGTGAATGTCCACACTGAAGGCCATCGACATCTGGCCTTGCAAGTACAGAGCGAGACTCTTACGGTTATTTTTCCATAGCCAATTCGCTACCCGATAAGTTTGCAGGGCGTGAAAGCCTTTAAAGAAAAGTAACGGTGTAGTGAGTGTCTCGCAAGCCGCATCACGATCTTTAATGGCCACAATGTCTTGCTCGATAAAACTGACAATATTAGAGGCTTCATCGGCCATGGCTTCTTCAAAAACTTCGCGTAGAACCATAGCTGGAATGGAAATGCTGTCGAGCTTACTGGCCAGTAAAAAACTTAATGCAGAACAGAGGCTATCATGGCGTAAAATAGTGGTATTAAAAAAACTTGCTAAGATAGGCTCATCTAGGGCAAGCTTCTGGGCTTCTTGTTGGATACTTTGCCATAATGTACTAGCGGCTGTGACAGGGTTCTTTAGATGACTCAAGAGACTATTTACCTCAGTGGATTTTTGTCTAAGAATGTAGGTTATAAGGATCACAACAAACAATACAAGGGGCAATGTTAATTTTGCTCAATATTTGGAGATGTTATGACTCAAAAAAACGTGGCTGAAGCGTTAAATGTATTTTATGAACTAAAAGCAGCCCTAGAAAACGCTTACTGGGAAACCAATGATATCAATCAGAAAGATCGCTTCTTTTCCATGAAGTCCATGTTGCAGGATGAACTGGATGAGTTGCACAAACTGAGTCTACAAGACCATAGCTACCCCTATGAAGCGATTAACCCAAGTGTGCCGAGACTGAAAATTAGGTTGCAATCTTTGTTGGAAAACCTAGACAGTATTGTTTATCGCCCAGAATCATTCCAGAGTTTGGCAGAGCTTATCCCTAAAACAACCGACCTATTTGATGCTTAATAGCTTGGTCTGGTGGGACGATCAGCACACTCATATTTTGTCGATAAAAGTGTGCATTAATCGTCCTTGATGAACTATTTAAGTCACCTTGTTTTGCTTTAATTGTCTTATCACAAAGCGGGCAGGGTGCAATTTATAAGTAATCTCTTGCTCTAGTGGTGATGGCGTGCCTGCCACTAAATCCGCCAGATAGACCCCACTCAATGGGGTGGAAATTAAGCCTCTCGAGCCATGTCCTAGGTTTAAATACAGCCCCTCATCTTGCTCGCATATATCATCCGTTTGCCATTTGGCATTTCGTGTTAAAGGCTTATAGCTCTCCACCAATTTATGCTGATGAAAGCTAGGGCCCACTATGGGGGCATAATCACTCACAGCGCAACGGAACGAGACTCGACCTTGGCAATCTTCGAGGGCAAAACTGTCTTCAGCCACTTGTAGCATACGGGTCAAAATTTTCAGATTTCTCTGGTGGCCTTCTTCACGTATCGCTTCATCTTGATCATGCAAATCGTAGGTCGCACCAAAATGCAGGGTGTTATCTAGAAGAGGTGAAGCATAGCCTAGTTCACACAATACCTTATCGAGCGTTTGAGCCGTTTCCACACTGGTGGCCTGTGTTTTTAAGTCTGCGCGATTAAAATCAACGAAAGAAACTTGTCCACGAATGGGGTGGATGGGCAGATTAGGGCTAAATTTCAGCTGGTTAGAATCGTTAGCCGTGCACAGAATGACATGAGAAAAGTGCTCTTGCTGCTCAGTTGAGTGAGCCAGCCAACGCTTGGATAAATCCGTGCAAGCCGTTACTTTCTCAAGGTCAGTTAGCTCACGGTTAAGCACAAGACTAATGTTTTCGTGGGCCAGTAATCGTTCGCATAAATCCTTAGGTTTTACCCAGCCGGATAAAGGCAACAATAAACTGCCCGGACGCTCAGGGTATTTTTTAAGTATGTTTTCCGGGTAGAGCTTGGTTTGAATCAGCTTTTCAAACTTATCGGCTTCTTGCGAGTTTTTAGGAATCTGTACTAAACCACATTGTTGCCAAAATGCTTGCCCATCCTCTTTACTTAACTGATTGTACAAGCGGCTGGCGTACAAATAAGCACTGAGATAAAAGCGATTGATTGGCGTGTCTTGAGAAGCTAGCTTAGGGTAAAGCATCCCCTGAGGGTTGCCAGATGCTGCATCTGCTATGCTGCTGGCTTTCTCCCAAACACTGACCTTAAAACCACGCTGAGCGAGTGCGTAGGCCGTATTGGCCCCAGCTAAACCTGAGCCCACGACCAGTACTCTTGGGGTCGTGAGTTCCTCGTTATGGCGAACATTAAACCAAGCTTGTCCTTGCGCCATGCGTTTGGTGGTAGGCTGATCGTCATGGTTTAACTCACCTATGGCCATTTCTCGCTTAATACCAAAGGCTTTTACTTTGCGAACATCAAAACCTACGCTTTGTAAGCCTCTGCGCACAATGCCGGCAGCGGTGAAGGTGGCGAAACTGGTTCCCTTATGGCTTAGGCGTCTTATGTGCTGAAACAATAAATCCGACCACATTTCGGGGTTTTTACTGGGGGCAAAACCATCTAAAAACCACGCATCCACATTGGCGTTTAATTGCTCAAAACCAGTGGCGGCTTCCCCAAACCAAAGGGTCAGTTGGATGCGACCTTCGGCGAGTTCAATACGATGAAAGCCGTGACAAACTTCTGGGTAGGCTTGGATCAAAGCGTCACTGTATGCTTGAAGGGAAGGCCACATGGCCAAGGCTTTAGTTAAAGCCGCTTTGCTTAAGGGGTATTTTTCCACAGAGATAAAATGCAGGGTTTTATCCCCTGGGCTTTGTGCCTCAAAGGCTTGCCAAGCACAGAGAAAATTAAGCCCGGTACCAAAGCCTGTTTCAGCAATCACAAAGTTCGCTTGGGTAAGTTTCTGCCAGCGTTGATAAAGCTGATTGTGCTGCAAAAAAACATAACGGGTTTCTTCTAATCCAGACTCCTTGTCAAAGTACACATCGTCAAATTGACTGGAATGGGGGGCACCGTCTTCGCCCCAGCTTAATGCTGGGGCTGATAGGGAATAACTAGTTAACACGCGTAATGCTCTCGATAACCACAGGTTCACTAGGGACATTTTGATAAGGGCCAACGTTACTTACGGCCACTCCTGCAATACTATCAACCACGTCTAGACCGCTGATAACGTGTCCAAAGGTCGTGTAACCTGCGCCGCCACGTGCACCGTGATTAAGGAAAGGATTATCCACATGGTTTATAAAGAATTGTGAAGTGGCGCTGTCTGGGGCCTGGGTGCGAGCCATAGCAAGCGTACCGCGATTGTTCGCTGGGCTATTGTAGCCTTCATAGGCGATAGGCTGATGAACATCCTTACGGCCTAGGTTGCTATCAAAGCCACCTCCTTGAATCATGAATCCACGAATCACTCGGTGGAAAATCGTGCCTTCATAAAAACCTTCGTCCACGTAGCGCAAGAAGTTAGCAACGGTATTTGGCACAACTTCGTCATACAATTCGACACGAATGTCGCCTTTATTGGTGGTGATATTGACCTCTGTGGCTTGGGCGAATCCACTTAGTGCCAAGAGAGCAGAGCATGTGATTAAAAATTTGCGCATAATAGACTTCCTAGTTAAATCAATTTACTAATAGTATTGGCTGACTTATGGACTGCCAAGTCGTTTTAAATATTTACCGGAGAAATTCCCAGTGCGAACCGCTCAAGTAGAAATCGAATATTGTACCCTATGTCGTTGGATGTTACGCGCTGCGTGGCTGTCTCAAGAATTACTTACCACCTTCGATGATGACATTAAAAGTGTCACGCTATTGCCGACCCAAGGGGGCATTTTTAAGGTGCGAGTCAATGGTGAAGAAATCTGGTGTCGTAAGAAAGAGGAAGGTTTTCCCGAGGCGAAAGTTTTGAAACAACGTATGCGAGATGTTATTGATCCTGAGCGTGATCTTGGTCATTCGGACGTAAAAGCTTAAAGATTAAGCCCTCTTAAGCTAAAGGCGGAGGAGGGCATTAAGTCTCATTAGTTAGGGAAAACTTGTTTAAAAGGTTTCACCTCAACCGACGCGTAGACTCCAGCGCTAACATAAGGGTCTGCGTCCGCCCAAGCCTGTGCTTCTTCTAGGCTGGCAAACTCTGCGACCACTACGCTGCCAGTAAAGCCCGCTTCCCCAGGGTTGTCCGAATCGATCGCTGGGTTTGGTCCTGCCAGTACTAAACGGCCTTGGTCTTGTAGGCTTTGTAATCGTGCTAAATGCTCAGGGCGAGCACCTAGGCGGGCGCTAAGGCTATCTTTGATATCTTGTCCAACAATGGAGTACAGCATGCTTATTCCTTATTCACGGGTAGAAAATCGAATAGTATTTTCATATAAAAACTAATTTATGTATGCTGAGATAATGATAACCACCAATCCTCTTAAAGAACAGCCTACTTTATGCCTGAAACCGAGCGTTACCGAAAAGTCGATTTACATTCACATTCCGTCTGTTCGGATGGCCGTTTAACCCCTACTGAATTAATAGATTTGGCGGTAGAACAACAAGTTAGTCTTTTTTCTCTGACAGACCATGACTCGATTGCTGGGTTAGAAGAGGCAAGACAAAGGGCGCAACAGAAAGGCTTGTCTTTTATTAATGGCGTGGAGCTATCCACCCAGTGGAAAGGCATTCCCTTGCACATGGTAGCGCTGGATTTTGACCTTGATAATCAGGCATTGCAGCAGCTAGTGGCCAACAATCAGCAGGTGCGATTGGATAGAGCGCGCAGCATTGCGGATTTACTCATCAAAAAAGGGTTACCTGATTTATTCGATGAAGCGGTTGAGCTCGCTGGTAAGAGCCAGATAGGTCGCCCCCATTTCGCCAGTTTATTGGTCGAGAAAGGCTTTGTGAAAGATGCTAATAAAGCCTTTGACCGATACTTAGGCAATAAACATCTGGGCAAACTACGAGATGTTTGGCCTGAGCTTGAGACGGTATTAACCGCTTTAGCGGATCAAAATATGGCTCTGGTGTTGGCGCACCCTAAACGTTATCCATTAACCGTCACTAAGCTAAAGCGCTTGCTGGCGGATTTCAAGCAATGGGGCGGCAATGGGATGGAAGTGGCCTCAGGTAATGAGCGACCTGATCATGTGCGCTTGTTGGAGCGGTTGTCCGTAGAATTTGGCTTAAAAGCCTCCGTAGGAAGTGACTACCACGGCCCCTTTGGCCCTTGGATGCAGGTGGGGAAATATACCCAGATTCATGAAACCAGTGTGCAACTGGTATGGCAAGATTGGCATTAGTTCTCCCAGATCGGCATGTAATTTGCGTACTAATAAAGCTTTATACGTTATGATCAGCAGATTGCTTATCAGGAGAGACCTTTCGTGAGCCAGTTTTTTCAAATACACCCAGAAAACCCTCAAACGCGCCTCATTAAACAGGCCGCTGAGGTGATTCGCCAAGGCGGTGTGATTGCCTACCCAACGGATTGTGGATATTCATTAGGTTGTCATTTAGGGGATAAAAGTGCCCTAGAACGCATCCGTGCTATTCGTCGCTTAGACGACAAACATAACTTCACCTTGGTGTGTCGAGATTTGTCGGAAATCTCTACTTACGCACGCTTTGATAACCGCCTTTATCGATTGCTTAAAAACAATACACCAGGGCCTTACACCTTTATTTTTAGCGCCACTTCTGAGGTGCCGAGACGCCTCATGCACCCGAAGCGGAAAACCATCGGCATTCGTATTCCAAATAATCGCATTGTGTCGGCGTTATTAGAGGAATTGGGTGAGCCAATTATGAGTGTTTCGCTGATTCTTCCAGGGGAAAGCGACACCATGACGGACCCTTATGATATTCGTGACACCCTAGAACACGCCCTAGATTTAGTGATAGACGGTGGCTACTGTGGCATTGAACCCACCACAGTGATAAAAATGGAAGCGGATAATATAGAAGTGCTGCGTGAAGGGGCTGGAGATATCTCACCATTTACATGAAATGGGCAATATTCTGGTATTAAGGGCGGCCTTGAGCGCATATAATGTCCCCTTTATAGATATTTAAAATAGGTTGCTGAGAAGCATTCCCCGAAGAGGTTGTAATGGACGAGAAGTTACAAAAAGTTTTAGCGCGAGCGGGTCAAGGTTCCCGTCGTGAAATGGAAACCCGTATCCGTGAAGGCCGTGTATTGGTCAACGGTGAGGTGGCCACCCTAGGTGATCGCGTAAGTTTAACGGATGAAATCCAGTTGGACGGTTACCCTGTGAAGGTAACAGAAGCCGGCGAAGGCCGCCGAGTGATCATTTATAACAAACCAGAGGGCGAGGTATGTACTCGTAAAGACCCAGAAGGTCGTCCTACTGTGTTTGACCGATTGCCTAAGTTACGCGGCGAACGCTGGATAGCAGTAGGCCGATTGGATATTAATACCTCAGGTCTGTTACTTTTCACAACAGACGGTGAGTTAGCCAATCGCTTAATGCACCCATCCACAGAAATTGATAGAGAATATCTTGTGCGCGTCATGGGTGAAGTGACCGAAGAGCACACCACAGCCCTTAAAAAAGGCGTCATGATGGATGACGGCCTTGCCAAGTTTACCGACATTGTTGATGGCGGCGGCGAAGGTATTAACCGTTGGTTCTATGTGTGTCTAATGGAAGGCCGTAACCGTGAAGTACGCCGTTTGTGGGAATCTCAAGGGGTAAAAGTAAACCGCTTGAAACGTGTTCGATTTGGTCCTGTATTCCTACCGTCTAAAGCAAAAGTTGGACGCTGGGTAGAAATGGAAGAGTCTGAAGTAAATTCCCTATGTACCATGGTGGATTTGAAAGTTGCTGCCATTAAACCAAAAACACAGCAGCAAAAGCTGGAAGTGAAGCGTTCTAAGAACAAAACATCTGCGGGTGGTGCTGGTGCTCGTCGCCCTAAAGGGTTTGACTGGCAGAGTAATGATAAACAAGAGTTTAAACCTAAGAAACCGGGCAAAAGATCGTTCCGTTAATTGTTAGTCTAGGTATTTGATAAGTTAGGAGAAGTATTCACATGGTTAGAGGAATAGCCTTTTTCATTGCGCTTTTAGTGGTGGGTTTTTTTGTTTATGTTCACTACTACAACGAGCAACCCAATGATTTAGGCGTCACCGACGGTCTGTTAAAAGCTTGTCCTACTTCACCTAACTGTGTGTCGAGTCAGGCAGAAAGAAGTGATGATGTGCACTATGTTGAGTCGATTATCTATCGAGATAATCGTAAAGATGTGCAATTATCCCTTGAATCCTTTTTGTTAAACCAAGGTAACGCTCGTATTGTGAGCAGCACTTTGGGGTATGTTCACCTGGAAATAAAAAGTAAATACATTGGTTACATAGATGATGTAGAGTTTTATTTACCTGAAGCAGACAGTGTTATTCATGTTCGTTCAGCTTCTAGGGTGGGCTACTCAGATGTAGGTGTAAACCGAGAAAGAGTAGAGCAGGTTAGGGCCTTTCTAACGCAATAATACTGCTGGCGATGATTTTAGACCCAGATAGATGATTAAGGAAGTCTAATGAATTTGGATGAAAAACAGTCAATTTTGATCGTAGAAGACGATGAGCGTCTTGCTTCATTGACTCAAGAATATTTACAAAAAAATGGCTATACAGTGGATATCGAAGCTGATGGTCGTAAAGCAATTACCCGCATCATTGCAGAAAAACCTTCTTTGGTTATTCTGGATCTGATGCTGCCAGGTGCGGATGGCTTTACCGTATGTCGCAATGTACGTAATGACTATCAAGGCCCTATCTTGATGTTAACAGCCAGAAGCGATGATGTAGATCAGATTTTAGGTCTAGAGATTGGTGCGGATGATTATGTGGCCAAACCTGCTAAACCTAGAGTTTTACTTGCTCGTGTGCAGTCTCTATTGCGCCGCAGTAATCAAGACGTAGAAGTGAGCGCTGGCAATAGTAAAGATGAGCCAAACCTAACCTTTGGTAACTTGACGATCGACAGTTCTCGCCGTGAAGCTTGGTTATTGGACGAAGAAGTCGAACTGACCAGTGCTGAATTTGATTTGCTGTGGTTATTGTCTAGCAATGCCGGCCGTACAATGAGTCGAGAAGAAATTTTTGGTGAGTTACGTGGCATTGAATATGACGGTCAAGATCGCTCGGTTGATGTTCGTATTTCTCGTATTCGCTCAAAAATCGGTGATGACCCAATTCATCCTCGCCGTATAAAAACGATTCGTAGCAAAGGTTACCTATTCGTTAAAGAGATATAGTCTTTATGCGAGTGGAAATTTGGCGCTTGTATCGCCACTTAATAATCACCGGCGGCATCATAGCAATTTGTTGTTACATCGCTATGATGCTGTTCGAGCGGCGAATCAATACCATTCGTGTCGAACAGTTATTGTGTGTAGATGCACACGTTAGCTCAACTATGTTGTTATCGGGTATCGAATTTGACGCCCATTTATCACAATTTAGTTGGACTCTTCATACCTCCGAGCCATCTGTGGCTCAGGCCATGCAAAATATCCACACGCATCAGCTAATTGCCCATCTAGAAAATAGCTACCGCTCGATTGTTGGTCCTAAAGAGGCCCCCCTAGTAGAAGGGGAGCTTAACAGTGTTAAAAGCATTCTCTATCTTGAGTCCCTGTTGCTTAAGTTACTTAACTCTAGCGAGCTGAGCTATGCCCAGAAACTGGATTTACTAAGTAAGATACCTTGCGTGACGGTGAGTTTGTTGGAAACACAAACGCCCGATGGTGTCATGAATGCCACATTATCCAGCGGAGCATCAGCGGGTGAGGGAGCCTTCATTTGGTCATCTGAAGGGGTAAGTCATCTAGTTTCTGTGGAGATCTATCACCCCGGTATCTCTTTTAAATACATGGTTGTGTTCGTGGTAGTGATTGCTTTGCTTGCCATGTTGTTGGTGATTTGGCGCGAGCTTTTGGTCTTGGATCGAAAACGCCAAAGTTTTGAAAGCATTACTCGAGAAATTGCCCGTGGTCGCAGTGCGGTAACGGAAGAAGTGGCTGACAGCAGTGGTACGTTGAAAGAGCTGGCCTATTCGTTTGACTCTATGTCCTCCCATATACAGCGCTTATTGAAAGTGCAGCGAGAGATGATAAACGCCATTTCTCATGAGTTGCGCACACCCATCGCTCGCCTGAGATTTGGGCTGGAAGTGTTGAAAGACGATGTAGATGAAGCTGCTGTCACCACCATAGATGGTTTAGAAGGTGACGTCGAAGAGCTTAATACACTCGTGGATGAGGTGCTTACGTACGGTAAGCTTGAAGACGGTTCTTTGGCCCTGCATTTTGCCAGTGTCAGTATCTACCACATAGTGGAAGAGATTCTGGCGCATAATAAAACCTTGCTCCAACACCTTACACTGGAAGTTAACGTTCCTGAAGATGTGAACGTCAATGCCGATGAACACCATTTGCGACGAGCCCTGCAAAATCTTATTTTGAACGCGTCCAAATACGCTTCCAGCAAAATCTCCATCAGCTTCACCTTAGATGAAGAGCGCTGGCAACTGGATATTGAAGATGATGGCCCAGGTATTCCGTTTGAAGACAGAGATAAGGTATTTATCCCCTTCCATCGTTTAGATAACAGTCGTACCCGTGCTTCGGGAGGTTATGGATTAGGCTTAGCGATTGTTCAACGAATTGCTTTTTGGCATGGTGGCGCCGTGCTAATTGATGAAAGTGAGTCTGGCGGTGCCAAATTTAGTCTGATTTGGTCCCGTAAGCAGCATCAAAACTCTGTGTCTTGATGCTGTTATAAGGTTTTAGCTGCGGTTTATAAATCCGCCGCTAAAATCCCTTTCAGATTCTTAAAGCAGGTTTTCGACGCTGTGTTAATCAGGTCGTCCATGTAGGCGTTATTGCGCTGATCTTTGCGAATGGCTAAGTAGAGCTTACACCAAACCCCTTCTTCCCCCAGTGACTTAGTGATGACATATTGGCGATTGGTGTATTCCGTCAGCGCCCAATTTGGCAAACAGCTTACCCCTCGACCACTGGCAATCAGTTGCATCATCATTAAGGTTAATTCGCTATGGCGTATTTTAGCAGGTGACACTCCAGCCGGGGTCAGAAAGTGCTTAAAAATATCCAAGCGTTCGGTTTCTACTGGGTAGGTGATCAAGGTTTCATTGGCAAAATCTTCTGGTGTTAGAAACTCTTTTTTCGCCAGCGGATGATGGCGAGACAAAGCCACTTGAGACTCGTATTGGAACAGGGGAATGTATTCAATGTTAGGCAAATCCTGCGGATCGGAAGTCACCACAAGGTCTAAATCACCCCGTGCAAGGGCCGGTAGGGGCATGAAGTTAAACGCCGTCGATAGGTCGAGTTCTACATCTGGCCAGTGCTCACGGAAATGGTCTATGGTCGGCATCAACCACTCATAACAACTGTGACACTCGATGGCGATGTGTAAGCGGCCACTTTCGCCTTCGGCAAAGCGTTGAATGTCTCTCTGTGCGGAGCGAAATGACAATAATACATCATCAGCTAATTGCAATAAGCGTAACCCTGCACTGGTAAAGCGTACTGGCTTGGTTTTACGGATGAATAAAGGGCAGCCCAGTTTCTCTTCTAAATCTTTGAGTTGGTGGGAAAGGGCAGATTGCGTGAGATGTACACGTTCTGCAGCTTCCACTAAGCTGCCAGTCTCTCTTAGGGCGGTTAGGGTCTTTAGGTGGCGAACTTCAATAATACTCATAATGATTCACTTTACGAGAGTTTCCTTCAATATAGAATCAACAAAAAAGCCCGTAACAGAACATCTTACGGGCTTTTTGAATTATACCTTATTTCGTTAGCAAAAACTCAAGCAAGGCTTTTTGAGCGTGCAAACGGTTTTCTGCTTCATCCCACACGACAGAATCTGGATCATCCATCACTTCAGTGGACACTTCTTCACCACGGTGAGCTGGTAGACAGTGCATAAACAAAGCGTCGTCGTTGGCTTTGTCCATCAGCTGGCGATTTACTTGGAAGCCTTCAAAGTCTTTCATGCGTTGTTCTTGCTCATCTTCTTGCCCCATGGACGCAAACACGTCTGTGACAATCAAATCTGCGCCAACTGCGGCTTCGGTTGCACTGTGTACCATGGTGACACGGTCTTGGTGCGCTTTGAGTAATTCTGCATTGGGCTCATAACCGACAGGGCAGGCCACAACAAGTTGGAAGTCCAATAATGCCGCAGCGTTAATGTAGGAATGACACATGTTGTTACCATCGCCAACCCAAACCACTTTTTTACCTGCTATTGAGCCACGGTGCTCGTGGTAAGTCTGCATGTCTGCTAACAGCTGGCAAGGGTGGAAGTCATCGGTTAGAGCGTTGATCACAGGCACGGAAGAATACTTAGCAAAGGTTTCTACCGTCGCGTGGTCAAAAGTACGAATCATCACCGCGTCCACCATGCTGGAAATTACACGTGCACTGTCTTCGATTGGCTCACCACGGCCTAGTTGGGTGTCCCGTGGGGAAAGAAACAATGCGTGACCACCAAATTGTGCCATACCAGCTTCAAAGGATACTCGTGTACGGGTCGAGGATTTTTCAAAAATCATAGCGAGTACACGATTTTTTAAGGGCTCAAATCGGGTGCCTTCTCGGTGGATTTTCTTCAGCTCAGTGGCGCGTGAAATAAGTTGTTTGAACTCGTCTGAGGAAAGATCTTTGAGAGTAAGAAAATGTCTTGGTGACACCGATAGCTCCTTAAATTAACTTTTGAAAAGGGAATCGACCAATTTAATATACTAGGCCAAGGGAGTAAAGGGGGGATTAAAGAAGAAATTCGTCGCATATGGAAAAATCAGGGTTGTAAATCTATTGCTAAGCCCCATAATCTGATGCAACTTACAAAATATTCTATCGCTTGCCCAGCTAGGCTTAAGTCTTGGGCAACAGACACCCACTATAGTGAGGATTTTACATGAGCACTACTATCGATACGATCAAAGAACAAATCAGCAGTAATGACATTTTGTTGTACATGAAAGGCAACCCTCGCGCACCTCAGTGTGGGTTCTCTTCTCAAGCGGTACAAGCTTTGATGTCATGCGGTGAGCGCTTTGCGTTTGTTAACATTTTGGACAATCCAGATATCCGTGCTGAGCTGCCAAAATTCGCTAACTGGCCAACTTTCCCGCAGTTATGGGTAAAAGGTGAGCTAGTAGGTGGTTGTGACATTATTGTTGAAATGGCCAACAATGGCGAACTACAGACCTTGATTAAAGAAGCGGCAGGTTCTGAAGAAGAATAAGCAAGCTTAAGCTTTCTAAAACGCGCATCAGCCAAGGTTGATGCGCGTTTTTTTTAGCTTTTTGCCTGTAACTCATTCGCCACTTGAATGACCTGTTTACGAAACCAAATGTGGCTGGCATCGTGGTGCAGGAGTGGGCTCCAGATCATTTTGAGTTCTATTTCTGGGATATGGAAGGGAGGCTCGACAATCACTAGGTCTGGATTGTTACGATTCACCATGGCGACTTTTCTTGGCAAGGTGGCAATCAAATCCTGCTCTAAAGATAAGTGCATAGCGGTGTGATAACTGCGAGTAAACACCCGAATGCTGCGAGTTTTTCCCAGTGCCTGTAGGGACTCATCAACCCAGCCAAGCTTTTGCACATCGGTGGGGTCCATGCCCACGCCAATACCAAAGCCTGTTTTACTCACCCAGATATGTTGGGAGCGCAAGTAAGCGTCTAAGTCTAAATTATTTCTAAGAGGGTTTTTTGAACTCATCACACAGACAAAAGTGTCTAGCCAAACATTTTTTTGATGAAAAGACTGGGGGAGTTCTTCAAAGCGGTTGATGGCCATATCAATTTTCCCCGCTTCCACATCGTGAAAGGTCACATCACTTGGGGTCATAATATCCAGCGTTACCCCCGGGGCGTGTTCACGCAAGCGGTTTAGTAAGCTAGGAATGACAGTGGAAGTGGCGTAATCGCTCGCCATGATGCGAAACACTCGGGTACTGGTTTTCTCATTGAAGTCGGCTTCGGGTTGCAAGGCCTCTTCTAGTTCCAGCAAGACTTTACGAACAATGGGCTGTAATCGTAGGGCTTTCTCGGTCGGTTTCATGCCTTCACTGGTGCGAACCAATAGAGGGTCACTGAGTAGGTCCCGTAAGCGCTTTAAGCCATTACTCATAGCGGGTTGGGTAATGTTTAGCTTATTGGCAGAGCGGGTAACATTACATTCCCTAAGCAGCACGTCTAAGTATATGAGTAGATTGAGGTCAATCTTATTAATATTCATAAAGCCTATTTTCTTTTGCTAAGAAATAACTGGGATGAATCAATTGTAGGGGGCTGACGGTAAAGGTCAACCGCCTATCAAGAGTTTATTTCATTGCCAGAGTTTGGGCGGCTAGGGCGGGGTGATTAACTGCTGGCACTGGTTGACAAAAAATTGTGCGTTCTGTGTCAGGGCAGTACTTTTAGGTGTCACGATCAGTAGATTACGGTGTAAGGCTAAGGGCGTTTGGTAAAGCTTGATTAGACCAGAGTTTAGCTCTTGGGAAACCGCCATGCGAGATAAACAGCCCAAGCCCATTTGATGGATGACCGCTTGTTTAACCGCTTCCATGTGGGCTAATGAAAGTACCACATTAAGGTTAGGGATTTTTGCTGCGGTGGCTTGCTCAAGAATATTGCGAGTTCCGGAGCCTGCTTCTCGCATTACCCAATCCGCATCTTGTAGGTCTTGCCATTCCAGTTTTTCATCACGGCTCTCAGTTGCCGAGCCAAATACTACTAGCTCATCTTTCAACCAGGTTTGCGTCATTAGCTCGGCGTGTTGGCAGTAGCCCTCGATAAAACCGACTTCCGCTTTACCTGTGAGTAGTTGTTGAATCACACTTTGGGTATTACCTATGTCCAAATTGAAGCGAATATTTGGGTGCTGCTTTTTAAAATCAGACATTTGTTTTGGCAATAAATAGTTACCAATACTGACACTAGCAGCCAAATGCAGAGAACCGCTTAGTTCATCCGCATTACCCATACTTTCAATTTGTTCTATTTGGCTGAGTACCGCTCTCGCTTGAGGAAGTAGGTGACGCGCTTGAGGGGTTATTTGGAGGCGTTTACCGTGGCGTCTAAATAATGGGCGACCAAGGAGTGCTTCAAGCTCCCGCAACGCCTGACTGGCCGCTGGTTGGCTAATGTGCACCAGATCGGCGGCTGCGGTCACTGAACCTGTGTGGACCACAGCTTCAAAAATTTGTAGTTGTCTAAGTGTGATTCTCATGAAGTCATTGTAGCCGCTTTTTAATTTCTATGAACAGTCTAAAGATCAATAAGTTGTGTTTTATTATGTGAGTCGACTTTAAAGCTTAGGACGAGTCTAAAAAACTTGTTGGGTGGTTAGTAGAATTTGATATTTGCAGTGAAAACGTGCGCTATGATCATAGCTGTGTGCTGAAATGGTGCGAAAGTACGTTAAATTGCAAAAAATAAAAGGTGTATTTTGTGGCTTTTAAAGACATAATGCCCATTCGTTTTTTTGGTACGCATTGTGCTAATAATTTTTAGTATGTGTGGACAAAAGACCATAAAATTTGTTCTGCGCACCGGGCTTTCAAAAGAAGCTAGCGTATAAACCGCCACCTTAATCAAGAGTTAAGTTGGCCATGTGAAGGACTTGTTATGAATATTACCCATCGTTGGCTGTCGATTGTCGAGGGCTGTCTGCTTGTAGCTTTAGGGCTGCATATTCTAAATGCTGCTGGTTTATTGATTAGTGGTACTGCTGGAATCGGTATGATTCTGGGCAAATTTACCGACCTTTCTTTTGGTCAATTATTCTTCATTCTTAATATGCCATTTTACATATTGGCTTGGCGTGCTCTAGGGAAATCTTTTGCTTGGCGAACCTTCGTTAGCATTAGCTTGCTATCTGGCTTGTCTGAGCTGATGCGCTTCTACATTCATTTGACTATAGACCCAATTTTGTCAGGTATCTTAGGTGGCATGTTAGTGGGGTTTGGCTTGATTATTTTATTCCGCCACAACGCTTCTTTAGGGGGGCTTAATATTTTAGCGGTTTATTTGGAGCGTCGTTTTGGATTTCATGCGGGCAAGACTACGTTAATTGCCGATCTCGGTGTGTTAGTGGCGGCTATTACCGTGTTGGACTTGAGTCATTTACTTTATTCCTTATTGGCCTTCTTGTTATTGAGCTCTGTTGTGGGACGTTATCACCGACCACCTAAATGGGCGCAAGTACCTAAAGCCAATGAAGCGAGCAGCTGAGGCTCGCTTCGAGGTCAGTGCAGAAAACTATTTGTTAAAGCGTGACTGACCTTTTTTGATTAAAGACACCATCATTAGGATGGCTAACGCTAGGCCGCAACTCAGGATTAGCCATTGAGGCAGCAGCTCATGCTCGGGTCCAATTTGAGGCATGACGGAAAAACCAAATGTCGTCACCAGAAAGTCCGTTAAAAATCCAAATAGTAAAGCGCCGCCGAGCACACCAGCTAAATATCCTCCTAGTGCTCGTTTGCCCAATTCTTTTGATACTACTCCTAGTGTTGCAATATTAGTGGCAGGGCCTGCCAACATGAAAACCAACACCGCGCCTGGTGCAACCCCGGCAATTAATAAACCTGCGGCAATTGGGGTGGAGGCTGTGGCACAAATGTACATAGGGATCGAAATGATCACCATGACCAACATGGCTAACAAACCGTTCCCCCAGGACGCCAGAAAGTCATCTGGTACATAGGTTTGCACCAAGGCTGCGAAACTCAAGCCAATTAAAAGCCACACAGCGGTATCATCAATAAGTTCCGTCGCACTATAGCGAAGCCCAGTGACCATTTTGCCTAAAAAGCCAGATTGCTTTTGTGAGTCCTCAGTTTTTTTAGACTGCCCACAAGTCGATACCGGTTTTGCTGCATCGCCTTGGGTGCTTGAGCAACATGAGCCTTGGGAAGCGGTTGGTGCTGGTGGCTCAGGTGCTGCTTTAGTAGAGCAACAGGCCGATTTCTGAGTGACTTGTACGGGAGCTTGAGTTGCGCAGCAAGAAGCTTTTTCACTGACTGGTGGTTTAGGTTCGGATTTTGAGCAGCAGCTTGATGATCCTTTGGTTGCATTCTCTGTGGCGAGTTTGCTGTTTCTGCTGTCCTCCCTGCCCACTAGCAGTCCTGCCAGAATCGCACTGAAAATTGCCGCTACGGGACGAATCACAGCCATGAAGGGGCCAAGTAAGACATAGGATACGGAAATCGAATCTATGCCTGTTTCTGGGGTGGATACCATAAAAGAGGTTGTTGCGGAGCGAGAGGCGCCAGAGCGACGTAAACCTATGGCGGCAGGAATGACACCGCAGGAACATAAGGGCAGTGGTGCGCCGAGTAATGCCGCTTTAATGGTTGTTGTTAAACCGTGACCACCAAGTTGCTTGTTCATCCAACTCATGGAAATGAACATTTTAAGCATGCCTGCTAATACCAGACCGACAATGAGCCAGGGCGCGGATTCAAGAAACAAATCGAGAAAATTATTCAGCAACGACATCTTGTTGCTCCTTGATTTCATGGGAGTGATTTTCTGAACGTACCTTGGTTTCGCCAGTTTCCAAGGCTTCTAGAATAGTGCAATGAACCGCGCTTACATTACCGCCGCAACAGGCATCCGATAATCTCTGTAGAGACAGTTGAAAGGCTTGTAGCTCAGCGATTTTTTCTTCCACTGCTAGGCGTTTATGGTCCACTAGGGTTTTCACATCGGCACAAGCGTTATTGGCTTTATCAATCTCGATCGACAGCAATTCTTGTATTTCTTTTAAGCTGAAGCCAACCGCTTTGGCCCTTAGGATAAAAGACAGGGTTTGCTTGTCTTGCTCGGTATACAAGCGATAGCCAGCCCCAGAGCGTTCGCTAGGAACCAATAGCTGGTTTTTTTCGTAAAAGCGCAAAGTGTCCTGATTGATATCAAAGTGCTTTGCTAATTCTCCGATACGGTACATACCATACCTCGTAGTTTTGGTTTCAAGATGGAAGAAGTATAAACCTTAGAGATAACTCCAAGGTCAAGGGTTTTTCTTTGGGAAAAGCTCAATTAGGCCATTAAATTTTATTCATGATGACGGGTGGCGTATCAATTTGACTTGCAAGGGGGGCAAAGATACTGTCAAACAAGACAAAGCCTAGGCAAAAACTCTACAATAGCAGGTTATGAATAGGCTCTTACGCCTCCCACCATTTAAGAAAGGTTTAGCAATGCAGAGCTTAGCCCATAGCAATTTTCCATTTACGGCCGTCGCTGGGCAGGAGCCGTTAAAACTGGCTTTAATTCTATGTGCCATTAACCCAACAATTGGCGGTGTGTTGATCAGTGGCCCAAGAGGCTCTGCCAAATCCACACTGGCAAGAGGGCTGGCTGGGGTGATGCCAGCTTTGCAAGGGGATCAAAATGTGCCCTTTGCCACCTTACCCTTAGGAGCCAGTGAAGATCGTTTATTGGGCGCACTGGATTTAGAACAGGTTTTACAAGAAAAGCAGGTAGTTTTTAAGCCAGGTTTGTTAAGTCAGGCTCACGGGGGCGTGCTGTATGTGGATGAGGTGAATCTTTTAACCGATCATTTGGTGGATCAGCTATTGGATGTTTCCGCCAGTGGTGTCAACCGTATTGAACGTGATGGGATGAGCCATCAGCATGATGCTCGTTTTTTGTTAGTGGGCACAATGAACCCAGATGAAGGGGAATTAAGACCACAATTACAAGACCGTTTTGGCCTGATGGTAGAGCTTTACAATCAATACAGTTTGGAAGAAAGGGTGCAGATTGTCCGTTTAAGAGACGAGTATGATCAAGACCCACAAGCTTTCTGTGAAGCTTTCAAATACAAGCAGAAAAACCTCAAAACCAGTATCCGCCAAGCCAGAGAGGTTTTGCTACAGGTTCGCTGTAGTGATGATTTACGTTTAGAGGTTGCCAAGCGTTGTCAGCAAGCTCGAGTGGATGGGGTGCGGGGCGATATTGTATGGGTGCGTGCGGCGATGGCTCATGCGGCGTGGCGCGGTGATAAACAAGTGTTAGAAGAAGACGTCCAAGCTGTCGAAGAACTGGTACTGGCTCACCGTCGTCAGCAGCAGGCACCACCGTCTCCTCCAACTAACCCACCGTCTCGTAGGCCGCCGTCTCCTCAATCAAAGCCACTTGAAGGCCAAGCTGAAAGCCAAACTACACAGGGAGAATCGGAGCAAAAAACCTCTGCGGGGGAGTGGGGAGCCATGCCACCACAAGCTCAAGAGACGAGTGCTGCTATTCGTGTAAAAACCGATGCCTCGAAAGCTCAAGGAAAATCATCTTTTTCCAAAGTCATTGCGGGCGGTAAAGCAAAAGGCCCCCATGAGGGCGGTAATATTGACGCACAATCAAGCGGTGAAGGGATTGATTGGTTCCGTAGTTTGATTAAACAACCCCAAGAATGGCCACCAAAGCATCTGGTTCATAAACGAGATAAAACCGGCCAGAGTTGTTTGCATCTGGTGTTAGTGGATACCTCCTCGTCCACCCTGAGCCAAGGTAGCTTTGGTTATGCGAAAGGGGTGATTTTAGACATAGCCGAACGCGCGTATTTAGCTCGGGAACAGATTAGTATTTTAGGCTTTGGCCAAGAAGGGGTCACTTCTGTACTGCCGCAAGTGAGAGCCCCAAAAGAAATCACTGCACTGTTGGATAATTTACAAGCGGGCGGTGGTACGCCTTTTCGAGTGGCCATCGACAAAGCCAGCCAGTATTTGCAACAGCAACACCAACGTAACCCAGGCTTACAAAGTCATACCTACATTTTAACGGACGGCCGTACTCAGGCGGACGTGTCTGATTTTGCCATTGGGCAACGTTCTTTGTTGGGAAATAGAGTGCTGATAGACACGGAACATGCCCAGATTAAACGTGGCCGTGGTGAAGAAATTGCTCAACAGCTTGGGGCGGAATACGTTTTACTAACTTCGATATTAGAGACAGGTTTATGACAGTAACAAGAGTCGAGTGCCCGGCGCTTTTTTTAACCGCTCCGGCCTCAAATCAGGGTAAAACCACCATCACTGCAGCTTTGGCGCGTTACTTTACAGAGCAAGGTAATGTGGTGCGTGTTTTTAAAACTGGCCCAGATTATCTTGACCCACAGATTCTAGCGCAAGCCTCCAAACAGCCAGTCGAGCAGCTGGATATTTGGATGGCAGGAGAAGACTACTGCCAGCAAAGGCTTTTTTTGGCGGCGCAAGAGGCAGACCTTATCTTGGTTGAAGGCGCTATGGGGATGTTTGATGGAGAGCCTTCCAGTGCAGACCTAGCCGCGCGTTTTGGTATTCCCATGGCCATCGTCATGGATGTGAAAGGTATGGCGCAAACCGCTGCCGCTTTAGCAGCTGGCTTAGCAAGCTTTAGATCGGACGTAGATGTAGCAGGCTTAATTGCTAACCGATGTGGAAGCGAACGTCACGCTGAGTTAATACGAGATGCCTTGCCTGAAAGTCTGCCCTTATTAGCCAGCTTAAAAAGGGATGAGCAGATTGTTTTACCTGAGCGTCACCTTGGCTTGGTGCAAGCAGATGAAGTGGCAGATGAACTGGAAGAGCGTTTTAGCGCCGCGGTAGATTGGTTACAACAAAGCAATGACTGCGCCCTGCTTAGCTTACCCAAAGCGGTGACCTTTTCAGCCAGCGATACCGAGACACCAATAGAAGAGATAGAACCTTTACTGGCGAATAAAACCATAGCCGTCGCCAAAGATGCTGCGTTCAGCTTTATTTATGATGCCAACATTAAAGCCCTACAAAGTTTAGGGGCCAGCATAGTGTATTTCTCGCCCCTTAAAGACAATAGCTTACCCAATGCCGACGCTCTGTGGTTGCCCGGTGGTTACCCCGAATTGCATGCTAAGGCCTTGTCCGAAAACCTTAGTATGCGCCAAGCCATCATGGATTTTCATCACACTGGGAAAGCCATTTTGGCAGAATGCGGTGGCCTTTTATACAGTTTGCAAAGCCTAACGGACTTACAAGAAGTGTGTTATCCGATGACGGGAATCTTGGCAGGTCAAGGGGCTATGCGAGGTAAGCGTGGCTGTCAGGGGATGCAAACCGCAGCTTTGCCACAAGGGGATATACGTGGCCATGCCCATCATAGGTCTCGCAGTGATAATACCCCGACACCCGTGGCGTTTGGCCGTCGTCAAAGACACCCAGCCCCCGGCGAAGCGATTTATCAAGAAAAGGGCCTAACGGCTACCTATTTGCACTTATTCTTCCCTTCGAATCTTGCTGCAACGGCGCAGGTATTTCTGCCTCAAGGGGCACAAGAAACCCTCATGGCAGATGCAGGGTAGAGGCAAAATATGTGGCCTGAAAGCTCAGAAACACCCACACCATTACGCAGCGGCTTAACCACAGGTACCTGTGCGACAGCTTGCTGTGTGGCGGCGGCTCAGGCCTTGTTTAGTCATAAGCAAGCCGCCAGTGTGAGTGTAACCTTGCCTAAAGGCCAAGACGTTTCTCTCGACATTATTGATTATCAAACCATCGAAAATGGTTATCGTACGGCGACGATCAAAGACGCGGGGGATGACCCAGATGCCACCCACGGAGCAAAAATCTTTGTTGAATTGCGTCTGTCTAACGCACCGGGCGTGGTGTTTCGTGCGGCCAGTGGTGTCGGCACTGTCACCAAAACCGGTTTGTTGTTGGCAGTGGGTGAGCCGGCGATTAACCCTGTCCCACGCAAAATGATGACTGAGCATTTATTAGGCTTCGCTGATACCTATCAATACCAAGGAGGCTTTGAGGTCTCGGTGGGTGTAGTGGATGGGGACAAAATTGCTCTTAAAACCATGAACCCACGCCTAGGGATTTTGGGTGGTTTGTCCATCTTAGGCACCACAGGTATTGTGCGGCCTTTTTCATGCGCTGCTTACATTGCTTCTATTCATCAGGGAATCGATGTGGCCAGAGCCAATGGCTTAACGCACATTGCTGCCACCACAGGAAACGCCAGTGAGACTGCTGTCAAACAATGCTATCAGCTCGATGATATGGCCCTCATCGAGATGGGGGATTTTGTGGGCGCTGTCCTCAAACATTTACGTAAAGTAGAAAACACGAGTCCACAATTAACAGCGTTAACCCTCTGTGGCGGCTTTGGCAAGATAAGCAAATTGGCGCAAGGTCACATGGATTTAAACAGCCGAGTATCAAGTATTAATCTTGATGCTCTTGGGGATTTGGCCGCTTCGTTAGGAGCACCGGAGCAAGTGCAAGGGCAAATGCGAGGGGCAAATACCAGTGTAGAAGCCTTGTCGATACATCAAAAGTACAGCGCTGAGTTCATGGGGCCAAGTCTTGCGGATGCGGTTTGTGCTCAAGCATTGGCATTTGCTAAAGGCTATTTACCAGAGCATATGGCCGTGGAAGTGATTGCTATTGATCGTCAAGGTCGAACCGTAGGTCAGGCGGCTTTTAAGGCGACTGAGTCTAAAGGGGAGGCGAGATGAAGCTACTCTTGTTAGGTGGCACTGCGGACGCTAGACGTATGGCCGATCAGCTACATCAAGCAGGCATCAGTGTGGTCTATAGCATCGCAGGATTAGTGCGAGTGCCAAAAGTGGACTGTCAGTTGCTGGTGGGGGGCTTTAGTCAATTTGGTGGCCTAGCCAGGTATCTGCAAGAGCAGCATATCGATGCCATTCTAGACATCACTCACCCTTATGCGGCGACCATGAGTACCACAGCTGTGGCAGCGGCAAAGGCGTTAGCGATACCCTGCTGGCGCTTGCATCGCCCTGCGTGGCAAGTGCAACCAGAAGATTGCTGGTTTGAGTATCAGGATGATGAGCAATTACTTGGCTATCTGAGCCAATATCACCGACCTTTATTGAGTGCTGGGCAAATGTCCCAAGCATTGTTAACGCAAATTGCTGCATTGGACAAGATAGAAACGGTGTTGTGGCGCACGGCTGTGCCACCAAAGTTTGATTTACCTAAAGGCGTCGCGTGGCAAAAAGCCATTGGGCCTTTTTCTTATCAAGATGAGCAAAGCTTGTTAGAGCATCATCAAATTGATGTCATTGTCAGTAAAAACAGTGGCGGTGATGCCACCTATGCCAAGCTTGACGTGGCACGTGCCAAAAATATCCACTGTTTGCTACACAAACGTCCCCATTTGCCCCCCGCTGATCGACAGTTTAGTGATGCTCAAGCCTGTTATTTGGCGTGTGTTGAAGCATGGGGCAATACCTCTAGTACAAATACCAGTGCTAGTGAGCAATAACATTTAAGTAGAGATTATGTACCTTTTTGAAAAAAATCCTCAGGCGATCGAGCAAGACAGCTTTCGACAAATTCGTGAATTAACCGAGTTAAGTCAGTTTGATCGTGATCAGCAACAAGTGGTGATGCGAGTGGTACACAGCTTAGGGCTACCCGAGGTGGCTCAATATGTACGCTTTAGTGACCAAGCTGTTGCGGCGGGTCGTCAAGCCTTGGCGGCCAAAGCCCCTATTCTATGTGATGTGGAAATGGTTAAGCAGGGGGTTACTAAGCGCATGATAGAAGGTGAACCTTTATGCTTTCTGAATGACCCTCGTACCGCACAAATTGCCAAAGAGTCTGGGGAAACACGCTCCATGGCGGCGTTGCAGCTTTGGCAAGAACAGCTTGCTGGCAGTGTGGTTTTGATCGCCAATGCCCCCACTGCGTTATACCGTTTGTTAGAAATGCTGGCACAGGGAGCACCAAAGCCCGCTTTGATCATCGCCATGCCGGTGGGGTTTGTGGGAGCCGCTGAATCTAAGCAAGCGCTTTGGGATGCACATCAATCTTTGGGCATTGAATGCGTTACCTTGCTCGGTAGAATGGGCGGCAGTGCCGTTACCTCGGCAAGTTGCAATGCTTTGCTACGTTGTAACCTAGGTGAGTATTACTAATGGAAATTCATGTAGTCGGACTTGGGGTAAAGGCTCAGGCAGTGCTCTGCCAAGACGTTCAACGCTTGTTGGCGTCATTATCTGCTCACGACAAAATACTGGGTTCAGCTCGTCAACTAGAGACTCTTGGGGAGATAGCGTATCAAGCTCAGTCCCACACCTTGCCTAAACTTGCAGACTTGGCGGATTGCATCGAGCATTGGCAACAACAGGGTGTTGAAAAGCTTGTGGTGTTGGCGTCGGGAGATGCCCTGCATTATGGTATTGGAGCATGGTTAGGGCGTTTTGTAGACCAAAATCCTGCATTAGATACCATTCGTTACTATGCCAATGTTTCAAGCGTTCAAGAGGCCTGCCACCGTTTAGGTTTGTCTTTGCAGGATGCTCAAGTCGTGAGTTTGCATGGCCGACCGTTATTCAGTTTACGCCGTTACCTGCAGCCAAACCGCAATTTACTCTTACTGACAGATCAATTCAGTCAGCCTCAACATATTGCAAAAGAGCTCCTACAAGCAGGTCTTGATGACAGCCAAATTCAGGTATGTGAAGCCCTAGGTTATGATGAAGAAAAAGTCACTGCATACTCTGCCAAGGAGCTGGCAGAGCTGGCACATGAATTTAACCCGCTCAATGTTGTGGTGGTCATCACCAGTCATCAAGACAGTCTTTATCCAAGTACTCCGGGCATAGCAGAAAGTCGCTTTGTTACCGACAAGGGCCATGGCAAGGGCATGATCACCAAACGTGAAGTGCGCCTAGCGATACTTTCTTACATGGCACTGGACGCCAAAGATGTGGTTTGGGACATTGGTGCAGGTTGTGGTGGCGTCAGTGTTGAGCTGGCCTACTGGCAAGAAAAAGCAACAGTGTATGGTATTGAGCATCACCCAGAACGATTAGCCTGCCTTGAAGAAAACCGGCAACGCTTTGGTGTTATGCAAAATCTACATATTATTGCCGGGCGTGCCCCGCAAGCATTGGTGGATTTGCCTCTTCCTAACAAGGTCTTCATTGGCGGCAGTGATGGCACCTTAGAAGACATGATGAATCAAGTCTGGCGTCTTTTACCTGTGGGCGGTCGACTTGTGGTGAGCGCAGTAACAGAAACCAGCCGTTGTCAGGTAATGAGCTTTATGACGAGTCGTGATCTAGCCCAAGACGCTGAAGACGATGCCTTACAAATAGCAATTTCTAAGTGTGAGCGTTTGGCAGGGCAAAGAGTCTTCCGCCCCAGTTTGCCAGTAAACTTGTATCAATTTATAAAAAACAAAGCGCTTAATAATGAGCCTGAGCACAATAGTATTAAGGAAACCTTGAGTTGATGAACCCAGAGGATATAACACCATTAAACGGCAAAGGGCGCTTCATTGGTGTGGGAGTAGGGCCCGGTGACCCCGAGCTAATAACCTTAAAAGCCTTACGCCTCATTCGCTCGGCTCAAGTCGTCAGTTATCTTGCTAATGGGGAAGGCAGCTCTCAAGCGCGTAATATCGCCTGTGAAGCGTTTAAAGACGTGGCCGATTCGCAACATGAAATCGCCATTGTTATGCCCATGTCTACCGATAGAACACTTGCTAACCAAGCCTATGATCGTGGCGCTGAGGAAATAGCCCGCCAGCTTGATGAAGGCCGAGACGTGGTGTTTCTTTGTGAAGGTGATCCGCTGTTTTTTGGCTCTTTTGCTTATTTATTGGAACGTCTAGAAGGGGCGTATCCTTGTCAGGTTATTCCTGGGGTGTCGTCTATTAATGCGGCTTCTTCGGCACTGAATCACCCGCTTACTATTTTAAAAGAATCCTTTGCTGTGGTCAGTGGTCGCCACAGTGCAGAACAAATCGATACAGCATTGTTGCAACATGACAGTGTGGTCATCATGAAAGCTGGCCGAGCCAGACCCAGAATCCTCACGGCGTTGCGTAAAACCAATCGTATGAGAGACGCTAAGTATCTTGAATACATAGGCCGTGATAATGAGCGTATTGTGCGGGATGTCGCCACCTTAGAAGAGAAAGCTGGCCCGTATTTTTCACTATTTGTGGTCACTAAAAGTGAGCGGAGCAGTCGTTGATCAGTATTATTGCTCTTACCCCCATGGGAAAAAACTTAGCTGAAAAGTTGCTTGTACTGTGTCAGGGGCAAGGGCTTGTGTGTCAGTTATGGTACAAGCCTAAACCCTTTGCTGAACAGATACAGCAGACTTTTCAACAAGGGCATAAGCTCATATTTATCTGTGCAACTGGGATTGTTTTTCGAACACTGGCGCCAGTGTTACAAGATAAATATCAGGACCCACCTGTGCTGGTGCTTGATGAGCAGGGAAAATATGTTATCCCGTTACTTTCAGGCCATGAAGGGGGGGCGAATGATTTAGCCGCTCAAGTTAGTCACATGTTGGGGGCTGAATTGGTCATGACCACGGCCAAGGCCTATGTTAATCCTATTTATACCTTGGGCATGGGCTGCGAAAGAAATTGTGATCTAGCCTACCTTGAAGAGCTGATGCTCGACGCGCTGGCGCAAAAAGGTTTAACCCCTCAAGATATTGAGAGCCTTACCAGTATTGATCTTAAAGCGGACGAAACGAGTCTGATCAAGTTAGCGGAAAAGTACCACTGGCCTTTTGTCACTTACAGCGTGCCTGAGCTAAGCACCATGGAAGCCTTGTTGAGTACTCGCTCTGACTATATATATAAAACCGTTGGCGTGTATGGGGTGGCTGAATCGGCGGCTTTATACGGGGCCAGCCAAATTAGCCAGCAACCAGCTGAACTTGTTTTGAATAAAATCAAGAATGCTAAAGCCACCTGTGCTATCGCTCGCGCTTATTTGCCAAGCCAAGAGGCTAACTCGGATGTGGAATGCTGATTAATTTAAAGAATATCGAAGACACTCAGGTTTCCTGTAACCAATGCCAAGCCAGTTGTTGTCGTTTAGAGGTGATGATCATCAGCGACACGGGGGTGCCTGAAGAGCATATTGAGGTGGATCGTTGGGGAGGAGAGACTATGTTAAGGCTAGAAGATGGATGGTGCTCTGCTGTAGATAGAGACACTTTCCAATGTACTATTTATGAAAATCGGCCTTGGATTTGTCGCGAATTTGAAATGTCTTCGTACGAGTGCGTCAACGAGTTCCAGCCTAATAAATCATTGTAACGGAAGATAGGGGGAGGGAAAAATGCTGGCGAGTAGCAAGGGTTACAATCCTCAATATAGTGAACAAGCGCCCAGTTTGGCAGATATTGAGCAATCCCAAGGCTATCTGTTATTAGAGTTTGGCGCTCCTTGGTGTGGTCATTGCCAAGGGGTGGAGCCTTTGTTGCGAAGTGCTTTGCACTCTTTTAACGAGCTAACTCATGTGAAGGTCTTTGATGGTAAGGGGAAGCGCTTGGGGCGAGCTTTTAAAGTGACCTTATGGCCGACTTTGATATTATTGAAAGATGGACGTGAACTGGCAAGATTGGTGAGACCCACAGAGTTGTCTCAGATACAAAGCTGGTTGGCGGCTAAGTAATTAGGCTTTGATATCGATTAGGCTACCTAGGGTACGATCGGACGCGGCGATAACTTTAGCGTTTGCTTGAGCTTCTAACTCACTGCTTTTAAGTGCAATGAGACCATCTTGTAAACGATTGGCACCCTGGCTTGTTTGTGTCGAAGCTTGTGCAATGTCACTGGCGGCTTGGCTCATGTTATCTTGGCTGCGTTGTAAACCAACTTGGCCATAAGCAAAGGGAGCAGGGCTAATCTTCATAGAACCTTCTTTGTGTAAATTATTACAAATATGGTTACATATTAAACAATTTTAAGTGCTTTTGCAGTACCTATTCTGCAAGCTATGTTATTTAATCTAACTCACTATTTGCAATCATTAGGTAAATTTAATTTTGCGAGCAACTCATTTACTAAAATACGTCAGACCTAACAAAGGTCGTTGGCGGTTTTTATGGCTAATCAGCGCTTTACTATGGCTCACGGGTTGCGCAACGGTGGAAAAAACCACTCAGCCAATATCTGCTGAATTTTATACCCTAATGAATCAAGCTTCTGAATCCGAGTCATTAGACGAGCGTATCGCTAAGCTTAGCGGTGTTTTACTGGGCATCCCTTATCAAGCGAATGGTCTTGGGGAAGGGGCTTCAGGGGAATTTGATCAAGACCCTTTAGTGCGCTTTGATGTCTTCGACTGTACCACCTTTGTTGAAACCGTATTGGCTGGTGCTTTCTCCCACTCCAACGATGCCTTTTTACATCATTTAAATCATCTGCGTTACCAGAATGGGCAAGTGTCTTTTGTAACCCGTAACCATTTTCCGAGCGCTGACTGGATACCGAATAATCAGGCCTATTTAACGGATATTACGGATCAGGTAGCTCAAGACTCGCTAGCGTACGCCCATACTGTTATCGATAAGAAAGCTTGGTACCAACACATAGATGAGAAGAGTTTAAACTGTGAGTTGTTGGATCAGGCTCAGTGTCAGGCCTTGATCCAAAAACTACGCCTGTTAGGTCAAGACATTCCCCCTCAGCCAGTAGTGACACCTTATGTTCCTATTAGCGCTTTATATTTGGGATTAACCATTGAGCATGAAGCTCAATGGACAGGTTTGAACGAGGCGTTGTTAGGACGCATTCCTTCTGGGAGTGTGATCAGTGTGGTCAGGCCGGATTGGGCTTTAAAAAAGTGGATTGGGACCAATATGAACGTTTCCCACCAAGGTTTGGCCATTCGTAAAAATGGCCGTTTATTTTTGCGTCATGCTAGCCAAGAAACGGGTCGAGTCGTGGATGTAGATTTTACTGAATACTTTTCTGCGTATCTCGCTTGGTCATCAATTAAAGGCTTTAATGTTTTACAAGCCAACTTAACCCCCTCCCATCAATAAAGGTTTTTTTAGGGCGTACGTTTGCTTTTATTGCGGCTTAGTTTAAAGCTGCGGTTGAAGTGCTGTAGATGCACGTCTAAGGCATCACAAGAAATATGAATCTCCCTCACAGAAAGGTAGAGAGAAAACATTAGGAAGACCAGGCTGGCCGCGAAAATATAGCTGCCAGCCTGCTGGTAGTCTAAGTACATGGCCATCATCGACATCACACATAGAAAAAAACTCATTACACCGGCTTCTTGCATACGGCGAATCAGGTAAATACGTTTGCGTAAATTACTGATTTGCTCCGTCGTGTTGTCATCGCTTTGAGAAGGATCGAAGGTACGAATGATCGAGGCTAAGGTCACAAAACGATTGGTGTAGGCCAATAACAAGAGTGATACGGCGGGAAATAACAGTGCTGGTGTGGTGAGGGTAATGGTCATAATAGGCCTTTAGTGCATCAGAAGGAGGAGCTTAGCAAAGCTAATATTGTACGGCTCTGCCTATTTATTAGAAGTGCTCTTGTGAGCAAAGAATATGATTTTCTGTGAAGTGAGGGCGAATAGGCTAGGGTTTTCCTTCCATATAGTGAGTATCCGCCGATTCCTTAGCTTTGTGCTCGACATTACTTCCCTAAGTCTCTATATTCGCACCCCTTTGTGTTCATCTTTTGTACGCTCCAATCGGGCGGATGGACTTTCTCGTATTTCTTTAGGGCTTTTCTTTTGATATCCACTGCGAACATCACCATGCAATTCGGCGCTACGCCACTTTTTGAAAACATCTCGGCAAAATTTGGACAAGGCAATCGCTATGGTCTGATTGGTGCCAATGGCTGTGGCAAGTCCACCTTTATGAAAATTCTAAGCGGTGAACTGGTGCCAACGTCGGGTAATGTGTCCATCACTCCCGGTGAAAAAGTGGGTACGCTAAGTCAGGATCAATTTGCTTTTGAGGAGTATTCCGTTGTCGATGCAGTGATCATGGGCGACACAGAATTGTGGAAAGTAAAGCAAGAACGAGATGCTATCTATAGCAAGGCCGAAATGAGTGAAGCCGATGGCATGCGCGCAGGGGAGTTGGAAGCGGAATTTGCGGAAATGGATGGTTACAGTGCTGAAAGCCGCGCTGGTGATATTTTGTTGGAAGCAGGCATAGATGAATCCTATCATTTTGGCCTTATGAGCCAGGTAGCGCCAGGTTGGAAACTTCGAGTGCTCTTAGCGCAAGCCTTGTTTGCAAACCCTGATATCCTGCTGCTGGATGAGCCTACCAACAACCTGGATATTCATACTATTAACTGGTTGGCTGAGGTGTTGAATCAGCGTAAATGCACCATGATTATTATCTCCCACGACCGTCATTTCTTAAACTCGGTTTGTACTCATATGGCCGACATAGACTTTGGTGAACTGCGTATTTACCCTGGGAATTATGAGTACTTTATGGAGGCATCTGCGCTGATTCGTGAGCAACTGCTCACAGAAAATGCCAAAAAGAGCGCGGAGATGGATGACCTCCAAGCCTTTGTAAATCGCTTCTCTGCCAACGCTTCGAAAGCCAAACAAGCCAGTTCACGAGCCAAAAAACTTGAGAAAATAGAATTGGCAGAAGTGAAACAGTCGAGCCGAATGACGCCTTCAATCAGCTTGAAACAAGATAAAAAACTTCATCGCCAAGCCCTGGTATTAGAAGAATTTGGACACGGCTACGAAGATGAGCTGCTGTTCAGTGGCGCGGATATGATTCTAGAAGCGGGCTCAAAGCTTGCGATCATTGGTGAAAACGGTGCAGGTAAAACCACCTTCCTACGCTGCTTGATGGCTGAACTAGAGGCGCAGCAAGGGGTGATCAAGTGGTCTGAGAATGCTGTGATTGGTTATTGCCCTCAAGACAGTTCGGCGGATTTTGATTGTGATCTGACTCTGTTTGATTGGATGTCCCAGTGGCGCACGGCAAAGCATGATGATTTAAAAGTTCGAGCCATGTTAGGGCGCCTACTCTTCACTGCCGATGACTTTAATAAGAAAGTGCGGGTTTGCTCGGGTGGTGAGAAAAACCGCCTGTTATTTGGCAAGTTAATGATGATGGATCTGAATGTTCTGGTAATGGACGAGCCAACCAACCACATGGATATGGAAGCCATTGAGGCGCTCAACAATGCCTTGATCGATTTCGATGGCACTTTGATCTTTGTCAGCCATGACCGAGCCTTTGTCTCTTCCCTTGCAACACGCGTGGTAGAAATTAAAGACCGTAAGGTGATCGATTTCCAAGGTACTTATGATGAGTACTTGGCAAGCTTGTCCTAGCCATAAAAAAACAACGAACAAGCTCCCTTGTTCGTTGTTTCTGCTTAACCAATTGCAGGGCTAGTCTAGAGCTTAAAAGTCGACATAACCTTTTGTGCTTGCTTAGAGGTGTCCGCAAGTTCTTCGCTGGTTTGATTGTTTCGCTGAATCGTCTCACTGGCTTGTTTAGACAAGTCCATTACCTCTTGATTCAACTGATTCAACGTTTGTACCGCTTTACTCTGGCTTGTCACCGTGTCGGTAATACTGTTACTCGCATGAGTGATAGCTGTGACAGATGAGGCGATGTCTTGCAGCGAAGAAGCCGTTAAAGTGATGTCATCTGTGGTTTTCTTAGATTGCTCATAACTCGACGTAATGCGTACTTCCGCTTCTTTCGCACCATCTTGTAAGTTTTTAATCATGGTCTGAATTTCGTCCGTAGAGGACTGAGTACGGCTCGCCAGCCCACGCACTTCGTCGGCCACCACCGCAAAGCCACGGCCTTGCTCGCCTGCTCGGGCGGCTTCAATGGCAGCGTTTAGTGCCAATAAGTTTGTTTGCTCGGCAATACCACTGATCACATCCAAAACTGTACCGATATTTTGTGATTCTTGCGCCAGCTGTACAACGGACTTCACGCCAATATCTAATTCATTGGATAGAAGATTCAAAGATTCAACGGTTTTGGTTATAGAGTCTTGGCCAAGCTGCGTTTTATCCGCGGTGGCTTTGGCTGATTCTAGGGTGGAATGAGTGCTGTCTATAATGTCGCCTTTGTAGCTGTCCACTTCCATAATAGTATCAGTCATCTTGGCAAACATGGTTTCACGCTTTTGAGTAATTTCACGAGTCGATGAAGACACTTTTTGTAACTCAATACTCTTATTACCGACTTGATTGTTTAAGTCGATAGCACTGGAGAGGGTTTTTGAGAGACGCTCTGCAAACTTGTTGTAAGCGCTGGCAATTTGGCTAAGGTGATCACTACCGGATTCAGGCAGACGAGTACTTAAATCACCATCCCCTTCAGCAATATTTTGCATCACACTTAGGGTTTGATTAATAGGGCGTAAAATAGAGTTAAGTACCAAGTAAGAGAGTAACAAACACAGCACTATGATGACGGCGCTAATGGAAATAAGGCGAGTGGCTTCTGTTTTAAATTGTGCATCTACATCGTCTAGGTAAATGCCTGAGCCAAGTATCCATTGCCATTGCTCAAAGCCTTTAACGTACGATATTTTATCCACCGGCTTCTCTTGGCCAGGTTTTGGCCATAAATAATCCACAAAGCCTGCGCCATTGTTGGCCTTTACCACCTTGACAAAAACTTCAAAAATTCGTTTACCGTTCTGGTCTTCTAAGCTGGCAAGGTTTTTACCATCTAATTTTGGTGAAACCGAGTGCATGACCATATTGGATTGGTAGTCATTGATCCAAAAATACTCATTGCCGCCATAACGAATTTCTTTAATCGCCGCCATGGCCTGTTGTTTGGCTTCATTAGAGCCAAGCTTACCCGCTTGCTCTTGTTGATAATAATATTGAATAACCCCGTAAGCGGTTTCCACCACGTGTTGTGTCTTGGTGTATTTCTCATTGAGCAGAGAGGCTTTACTCGCGGACAAAGAGGAATAGACAACGAAGAGAAGCCCTAGGGACAAAAGTCCCACTAAGCCTATGAGGCGTGACTTAATTGAGAGTGAGCGCATAGCATTTATCATTATTGTTTACCCCAACTTAAACATAACTAAATACTACATCAGATTAAGTGAAAAGTGATCAGTTTATGTAAATAATGAGGATGCAGTAGACAGACTGCTTACAATAGCTGGAAATCGTTCAGCGTTAGTTTCAAACCATGTTGGTTGGCTCATTAACTTTTAGCGTCGTCTTAGGCTGTCCCAGCTGAAAATGGCCAAAGCCACCCAGATAAAAATAAAGGTGATGAGTTTATATGGATTAAATGATTCTCCATACACGAAGATGGCCAGCACAAACAGCATGCTAGGAGACAAGTACTGAAAGAAGCCTATAACCGAGAGGGGTAATCGTTTCGCGGCTCCCGAGAAAAACAACAGTGGGGCTGTGGTAATGGGGCCTGCTAAGACTAACAGTAGCCAGTCTGAGGTGGGTCGTGTGGCAGGGCCTTGCCCTTGATAACCCAGCCAGTAAAGATAACCCATCGCAAAGGGGAGTAATAGGCTAGTTTCTAGAAATAACGAAGTAAGGCTATCAGTCGGTGTTCGCTTATGCAGCAGCCCATAAAAACCAAAACTGAAGGCCAAAACCAGAGATACCCAAGGTAAATAGCCCACGATGATAAGCTGCACGCCAAGACCTATTGCCGCTAAGAACACAGCAAACCATTTAATCCTGCTGTGTTTTTCTTTTAGAAAAATATAACCCAGAAAGACTGTGATGAGTGGGTTTATATAATAGCCAAGGGAAGTCTCCAGCATGCGATCATCATTAATCGCCCAGATAAACACCAGCCAGTTGGTGGCAATCAGTAAGGTGGTTAAGAGTAAGGTGAAAAGGTGTTTAGGTTGGCTAATCAGTAAACGTACTTTATGCCATTTGGCCATACCGCTAATAAGAATAAAAAGTAGGAGGACAGACCAGAGCACTCGGTTTGAAACCATGTCCGCGGGAGGAATATGGGAGAGGTATTTGAAATAAATTGGTGTGAGCCCCCAAAGTCCAAAAGCAAATAGTGCATAAAGGTAGCCTGTGTTCATTCTTCATCCTTGAGTATTAAATGCATTGTGCAAATTGACTTATTATTTGCTGATTTATATCAAATTGCTTTGTATTTGTTTTGTTTTGTAAAGGCTATAATTTCGCCACTGGATAGGCTTGTTTAGAAACCAATCTGATCAATGAACTCTTCAAGGGAAGAGTATTAAATGCAGTATTCTGAAAGACAGAATGGATGTCTTTATTATCTGTTTAACCTTCCGCTTTGGGCGGTAACTGCTACTAGAAAGACCCAATGAAAAACCAATTTTTTAAGTCTCTGTTTGTAAAACAAGCCATTTTAACATTATTGTTTGCCATTCTTTTGAGTATTTTTAGTAGCTCCATTCAGCTGTTTAAAGAAACCTTAGCGTTACAAGAAAAAACCCATGACTCTTTCTCTTATTGGATGAAGGTTTTGAACCAGCCATTATCTACGGCGATTCAACAAGGGGATACACTATCTATTGAGCAACAAATAGCCCCACTTTTGAACTACCCTGGGGTGTCACATATTGAAGTGTTTGATGGCGACCAAGGATTATTAGCTAAGGCGTATAATACCCAGCCCAGTGACAACCCATTGAAAACGGCGATTAACGACATTTTGCCGAATTTTAGTGTTTTCCATTCTCCACTGACATTAAAAAACGCTGCCAATGATATTGGAAGTGTGATGATTTATCCGGATAAAAGCCAAGTGATGGCAGAGTTGATGGCCACTCATGCAGAGTACTTTATCAATAGTTTGGTCAAAGACATCCTGTTGGCCACCTTTATCTCGTTAATGTTTTACATCATTGTCACCCATCCTCTTAGACATTTAACAAGATCACTTTCTGAAATGGGGAGGGATATCCATCGGCCTTTATCTGACGCTTTTACTCGTCGTCATAAACACGATGAACTGGGGGTATTGAATAAAACCTTTTCTCAATTATGGGAGCAATTTAATCACGCCCATACCAAGCTGGAAGAGGTACACCAACAGCAAGCCAATATGATCGAGTATGCGGCAGACGCGATTTTGCTGTTAGATCATCAACATAGAATTCTACTGGCCAACGCAACGGCCGCCAAAATGTTAGGCATAGATCAAGGGTCATTAACCTGCTTAACCCTTGAAGACCTATCCACATCAACAGACTGGTCAGATTTTTCTGAAGCTCTAAAAAATATTCAGATAAATGAAAACAAAACGGTGGAAATTCAGTTGTCTACTTTTTCTGTCGATATTCCGGTGGAAATTCATCTGGCGAAATATGCTGTGGGGGAAAGCAACGAAACCTTGTTGTTAATTCGTGATATTACTGAGCGCAAGGAATCTCAAGAGCACATAGAGCGCTTGGCCTATTACGACCCCTTAACAAATCTGCCTAATCGTCAGTTTCTACTAGAAAAGCTTGAGGGCTATCTGAAACAAGCGAATCATCGTGGTGCTCTAATACTGTTAGATCTTGATCGTTTTAAAACCATTAATGATTCATTAGGGCATAATGTGGGAGATCAGTTACTTTGCTCTGTCACCGAGTTCCTAACACCTTTTGCTTCGTCTAAAGCGACATTAGTACGAGTGGGTGGGGATGAATTCGCATTCTTTTTACAGGGGCTTGACCCAGACCCTCAAAAAGCAGCGTTCGCTTGCAATGTGTTTATGCAAAAAATTGTCGATGCCTGCCAACGAGTGCGTACAGTAGGTGTTCATGAAATGCACATTAGTGGAAGTGTGGGCGGGAGCCTATTTTTTGCCGATAAATCCACTCAGACCATCTTAAAGCAAGCCGACACTGCCTTGTATCAAGCCAAAGCTCAAGGTCGGAATACCTATGCTCTTTATCAAGATGAAATGCAGCATCAAGTGGATGCTCGCTTGGAAATGGAGAAATCTCTCCATAGGGCCTACGAACAAGAGCTATTTGAGCTTTATTACCAACCACAATTGGATCATCACGGCCAATTAATTGGTATGGAAGCACTGATCCGTTGGCAGGATGAGGAGCGAGGTTTTATTTCCCCAGCTGAATTTATTCCCGTGGCAGAAGAGATTGGTCTGATTATAGACATTGGTGCATGGGTAATGGAACAAGCTATTTATCAGGTGTCGGCTTGGCAAGCGGCAGATCAATGGCAAGATGGCTGGAGAATGTCGATCAATGTCAGTCCGATACAATTTCAGCAAGCCGACTTCTTGCCAAATCTAGAGGCGCTATTAGATAAATATCAGGTCGAAAGCCGATGCATTGATTTAGAAATCACCGAAAACATGCTGTTGAATGACCTAGATTCAAGCTTGGAGAAGATGAACCGAGTGAAGTCTTTAGGGGTTTACTTATCTATCGATGATTTTGGGACGGGTTATTCATCGCTTAAATATTTGAAAAAATTACCGATTGATCGATTGAAAATTGATCAATCCTTTGTGCGTGACCTGCTAGAAGACACGAGCGATGAAGCCATAGTTCACGCCATTATTGCCATGTCGAAAGCCTTGAAAATTAAGGTATTAGCGGAAGGGGTTGAGACCTTCGCCCATTTTGATTATCTAAAAAATATTGGGTGTTTGCATTATCAGGGCTACTTTTTCGCGAAAGCCTTATCGGCTGAAAGTTTTGTCAATGACTTTATTTGCCCTCTGCATCCAACCCCAATTACGGGTCAAATTGTGTCATCATAGGTGAGTTTAATTTATAAGAGATAACTCTATGTTGCCTTACATAAGTCGAAGCCCGAAAAGTGAGCAGTCTGCATGGTTAGAGGTGTTATCCGCCGCGATGCCAGAGGAGCAGATCGTTCCTTTTTCGCAACTTACTCAGGCACAAAAACAAGCCTGTGATTTGGCCATTGTCGCCAATCCTGATCCTAAAGAACTGCAACAGCTCACCAACTTAAAATGGGTTCACAGTACTTGGGCTGGGGTCGAGCGTATGCTGCTTGAGCTAGATGAGCCTAAGTTTGATATTGTACGTTTGGTGGACCCTCAATTAGCCGAAACCATGTCTGAAGCGGTTTTAGCTTGGACTTTATATTTACACAGAGAGATGCCCAGTTATGCCCAACAACAAGCGGCAAGTATCTGGCAGCCTCGAAGCTTTGTGCGTGCCCAAGACCGAACCGTTGGAATACTAGGCTTAGGTGCGCTGGGTACAGCAAGTGCTGAACGTTTGAAAGCCAATAATTTTAATGTCATGGGCTGGAGTCGACAGGCGAAAGAGATAGTGGGTGTGACGTCTTTTACGGGAGACGAAGGACTCGCTCAAGTGCTAAAACACAGTGATATTCTAGTTTGTTTACTGCCGCTCACCCTTGCCACAAAAGGGCTACTAGGCGCGGAAAATTTAGCGCAACTTCCAGAGCATGCCGGCCTGATAAATTTTGCCCGTGGTCCTATCGTGGATGATCTGGCTTTATTAGCCGCCCTAGACAGTGGCGCAATGAGCCATGCAGTATTGGATGTTTTCAATCAAGAGCCGTTGCCTGAAACGAATGCTTATTGGCAGAATCCTAGGGTGACTGTTTTGCCTCATATTTCAGCACAAACCTACCCGATTAGCGCCAGTGAAATTGTGGCAGACAACGTGCGTCGATACCGATTAAGCGGTGAAATTCCAGATGCAGTTAATGTGCGAATAGGGTATTAATAGCACAGCTTTTTCTCTTTAAATTACTAATAAATCTAAAAAAGGAAGTACTTATGCCTCATTGCATCGTTGAATACAGCCAAAATCTAGAACAAGAAGTCGCCCCAATTGAATGGTTGGAAGCGGTGAAAACTGCTTGTATTGAGTCGCAATTGTTTTCGATAGAAGACATTAAGTTACGCAGCTTACCTTATAAAAACTTTATCACGGCAGGCCAAGAAGATGCTTTTGTTCATGTTACGGTTTGCCTTTTATCTGGGCGTACTGGAGATGACAAGCAAGGTTTATCAAAGCGTATTTTAGACAAGTTATTAGCGTTACCTGTCAAAGACATTAGTTTATCCGTTGAAATGCGTGATATGGACAGATCGACTTATAGTAAGCGTGTGGTGTTGTCACAATAATATGCCCGACTTAAGAGTGAAAGAGACCGAAAAAGGTAAAAATGAATGAAAGCCATTCTATGGTGTACAGCAGTCGTTTCGAGTTTGGCTTGGTCCGCTCAAGAAAGTGTCGAGTTGGTGACTGAGGAAACTCAGTCCGTTGAAAGTGAAGAGAGCTATACTCCGGTGGAGCCTCAAGTGCCGGACTCTATCACCAAGCGTGCGAGAGATGCTCAAGGTTTATTTCGTCAGCGGGCAATCCGTGAGGCGGCAACGGTTGATAACCCATTTGTATTGACGCCCCATAAACCCACTTATTTTTTGCCTATTTATTACAGCTCCAGATTGGATGAAGAGGCTTTTCTGGGCACCAATGAAGAGGATGAGCATTTAGATAATGCTGAATTTAAATATCAGCTGAGCTTAAAATTTCCTATTGTTTATGATGTGGTTGGCCGTAATACCAGTTTGTGGTTGGGCTATACACAGCTTTCCTATTGGCAAGCCTACAATGACACGATTTCGGCCCCTTTTCGGGACACTAACTACGAGCCTGAGCTTTTTATTACCACACAGCCTAAAAGTGAGTTTTTAGGCATTAAGCCGGAATATGTCTCTTATGGTGTGGTACATGAATCGAACGGTCAGTCTGGGGATTTATCTAGGTCCTGGAATCGTATTTACGTGGATTTCTTATTTGAAAAAGAAAATACCGCAATATCCATTAAGCCCTGGTATCGCTTTCCAGAAAACAGTGAAAATGACGATAACCCAGATATCGATGATTACTACGGCTACGGTGAAATACGTTTATTGCATGTTATTGAAGATTACAGCATTGATGTATTGATGCGTAACAACTTAGATTTCTCGGATAATAAAGGTGCTTTTCAAATTGGCGTTAACTTTCCTTTATGGGGAAAAAGCCGTGGTTATTTACAGTATTTCAATGGCTATGGTCAATCTCTCTTAGATTATAATAATCATACCCAATCGATTGGCCTTGGCATAATGCTGACAAATTGGTTGTAGAGTAGGGTTTCTGTAATGATATTGTCATTTTCTGCTTTTAAGGTTAATGGCAACTATCATCAGGAGCACGACCATGACTTTGAAATTCCTACCTGTTGCGACAGGTTTATTTGCACTAACTCTTCTTACTGCCTGCGGTACAGAAACGGTTAAGAAACAAGACGTTCAAGCCAGTGTTGAAGAAGCAAAAGCAGCAATTGAACTGAACAATCAAGACTTGTACGAAGTTCATCATGAAGGCCGTATCTATGTGTTTGATGATCATGCTACTTATCAAGAATTTCTTGAAGTAGGCGAAACGTCTTTCCGTAAAGTATTCATCGGCGAAGGTCCAAAAGGTGAGACCATTGTTTTTGGTCTAACTAATGAAGACAAAAAGAAAACTTCCGGTATTGCCAGCATGGACATGTACCATGGCGATCTAGCCGGCGCAGATGTTTTCTACGGTGAAATGCGTGTGGAAGGCCGTATTTATGTTTTCTCTTCACTTGAAGAAATGACCACCGCCCGTACCGTTGGTGAAGTGCCATTACGCTATACAGATATTGGCGCAGGTCCAAAAGGTGAAACCGTTGTTTACGCTCTAAACGGCGATAACAAGAAGGTAAAACCAGTGGCAATGATTGCTGCATTCCGTCAAATGAACGGTCTTAATTAAGACAGCTAAAGCCTTCAAAATATTGAGAACGCTTCGTTTATCGAGGCGTTTTTTTATGCCTTGTGCCTGTCATCTAAATGTCATCAAACTGCCGCCAAACTGACACCCTGAGGTTTTATTTTAGAGATAAGATAAATGAACTGGGGGTATCTATGAACATACTTCAAAATATTCACGCATTTGATGTACAAACCTTTTATTGGTGTATGGCTCGCAAACACAGAGCAACACTTACCAAGTTGGGTAAAGCGGTTTCTTTTAGTGCTGATGGCCCTTTGTATGTGATGGCAGGCTTACTCTTGTGGTGGGCAGGCTATGAGACCCTCGCATTGGTTCTGGCCTGTGGTTTTACTTTAGAGCGATGTTTGTATTTTGTCCTCAAAAAAGGCTTTAAGCGTAACCGCCCAGCAGATGCCCTGGATGACTTTAGCAGTTTCATCATTCCATCCGATCAGTTCTCATTTCCTTCAGGCCATACCTCTGGAGCGTTTTTCGTTGCTTACTGCTTGAGTGAGTGGTTCCCAAGTTTGAACATGATGCTGTACTTCTGGGCCATGAATGTGGGTCTATCAAGAATCTTTCTAGGCGTGCATTTTCCAACCGATACTGTTGTAGGTGCTATTTTAGGCACCAGTTGTGCGATTTTCATGATCGGAGTCCTAGTATGAAAATATTGTATGGCGTACAGGGGACCGGTAATGGCCATATAACACGTGCTCGAGCGATGGCGGAAGAACTAAACTTGGCAGGGGTAGAAGTGGACTATGTTTTCAGTGGTCGTGACCCAGAAGACTATTTTGACATGGAAGTGTTTGGCAACTACCGAACCTTTGAAGGTTTAAGTTTTGTGGCCCGCAATG
The DNA here is from genome assembly GCF_052747885.1 of Marinomonas dokdonensis. Classification (NCBI taxonomy): domain Bacteria; kingdom Pseudomonadati; phylum Pseudomonadota; class Gammaproteobacteria; order Oceanospirillales; family Oceanospirillaceae; genus Marinomonas; species Marinomonas dokdonensis. Next base: position 415,411 of record NZ_JBRAND010000001.1, on the reverse strand, counting down.
GTCAACTGGATTTGCTTGCAACTTATCGCCATGCGCATCTTTTTCAGCTTTATAAAGATTGCAAAGCCTTAGACACTCGCCAGTATGATTTGGTTATCACCGACTTTGAGCCTGTGGTCGCATGGGCGGCGAAGCAGCAGGGAGTAACCTGCATAGGTTTTGGCCATCAATATGCCTTTCATCATGATATTCCACGCTTTAAAGGGAACTGGGTTGCTCAATGGATTATGCGAAACTTTGCACCGGTTAGTACGCAACTGGGTGCCCACTGGCATCATTTTAATAAACCTATTTTACCGCCATTGGTACATGTTAACGAAAACGGTAATACGCCCACGAGTCGTAATGTGTTGGTCTATTTACCCTTTGAAAACAGTGAAGCCGTGTTTGAGTGGTTAGAGGCGATTCCTGATTACCAGTTTCGCATGCACTGTAAGGATATTGAGCCAGGCGTATACGGTCATATTGAAGTGTTTGCTTTTGCTCGCAAATCCTTCCAAAAGAACCTTGGTGAATGTGAATCTGTATTATGCAACGCGGGCTTTGAACTAAACTCGGAAGCCTTACAGCTGGGTCGTAAAATTTTAGTGAAGCCATTGAAGAAGCAGATAGAGCAACACTCGAATGCGTTAGCGCTGGAAAAACTTAAGCTTGCTCAAACCTGTGAGGACTTAAGCTCTGAACGCATAATGGAATGGTTGGAAAGCAGTCAGTCTGTTCAAGTGTCTTATCCTAATGTAGCAAAGGCTGTGGTGGCTTGGTTGGTGTCTAAAGAGCGTACTAGTATCGAGTCATTGTGTGAAGGCTTATGGGCGCGTACGCGAACAAATCACTCGGTGGACTTTCGTTATCCTGCGTCGAAAAGCACCAGCAAAACAAAATATTCAGTACCCGCTTAATAGCTTATCACTTGGGGGAGTGCTTAATCTCAAGCGCTTTCCCCAAACCTCTCTGTCCCCTGGCTTAAACTCTCTTTCTCAATGAAAGCTTTTGATGGCTCAAGGGCGTGTCTTTGTGCGAAATAAAGAAAAAAAGCTGAAAAACATTGTTCTTTGCCCTGTGCTGGGTGAACCTCGGTCACATTAGCGGTAGAATAGCCTTTTAATACTGACGCGAGTCAGTTTTTCACTGCTCTGGCGTAACGTAATGCGGCACAGTAGGTAGGTTATGAGGTCTAGGACAAGGTAATGAAAACAGCCATTTTAAAACAGAGTCAAATTGATACATCCCTTTACTCTGCAGAAGCCTTACAAGTGCGCCAGGCATTAATCGACAGTGGTCTTGAAACCCCAATGATTGATAATGGCCTTAGCAGCGAAGAAAAATACCAACGTATTAAGAGTGCTTTTGAAGATGTGGTCAGTACACTTGGTCTGGATTTAAACGACGATAGCCTAGCTGAAACGCCTCACCGTATTGCCAAAATGTACGTAAAAGAAATCTTTTCAGGGCTAGATTACAGCCAATTCCCTAAAATCACCGTGATAGATAACAAGATGCGCGTGGATGAAATGGTGAAGGTGAGTGATATTAGCTTTACCAGCACTTGTGAGCATCACTTTGTCACCATCGACGGTTTGGCTAAAGTGGCTTATTTACCTAAGAACAAAATTATTGGTTTATCGAAAATTAACCGTATCGTACGTTTCTTTGCTCAGCGTCCTCAAGTGCAAGAGCGCTTAACGCAGCAGATCCTCGTCACGCTGCAAGCTTTGTTGGAAACAGACAATGTGGCGGTCAGCATTAACGCTGTGCATTATTGCGTGAAAGCGCGTGGGGTAATGGACGCAAGTTCTTCCACTCAAACCACGGCCTTGGGTGGCTTGTTTAAGCGCAGTGATAAAACTCGTAGTGAGTTTTTAGCAAAGTAGCCTTGAAGCTTGGTTTCAAAGAGTCATTTGCAGGCTTTTTTGTGTCTAGAAATACCCTGCTCTAACAGCTGGAGAAGCATATGAGTGAGAATAAGAAAAATACTTGGTTTCCAGCAAAAGAAAACGGCTGGGGGTGGGGTAAGCCTCATGCTTGGCAAGGTTGGCTGAGTCAGTTTATTTATCTTGTTGCGGTGGCTTTAACCAGTTACCTCATTGATCCAAAAGTAGAATTATTGAATTGGGCGATTGTGGTGACCATTTTAACCCTATGCTTAATTTTCCTTTATGTTGTCAAAGGTGATGCCCCGAGCTGGCGCTGGAAACGTATCAAACGCAAAAGAATTAAGCTATTTAAGTAAAACTAAAGATTTTCTTTATCTTCTACCTGCTATTAAATGACCTAAAAACGTCAGGGAATACAGGTTGAAAACGTCCAAATTACTCCTCCTTATTGCTTATCTTGGCTTCATTAGCCTTGGTTTACCCGATGCGGCTCATGGGGTGAACTGGCCTTTTGTACGCCAAAGTTTATTTGTCCCGATTGGTTGGTTAGGCTTTGTCATCGCGGCTGGCAGTGTCGGTTATTTATTATCGAGTTTTTGTGTTGGTCAGTTACTAGAGCGCTGGGGAATTGCTTGGTTGCTGATTCTAAGCAGTTTACTGGTTAGTGTTGGTTTATTCGGTTTTGCTATCAGCCAGCAATTTTATATTTTCTGCCTTTTTGCAACCTTAATAGGATTAGGGTCTGGCGGCATAGACGCTGGGCTTAATGCTTATGCAGCTGAAAATTTCTCGGCTAAGCATATGAACTGGCTACACGCCGCCTTTGGTGTCGGTGCCACCCTGGGCCCAGTGATGGTCACCTGGGTGCTTGTGCACAGTGATCAGCAATGGCGTTGGGGCTATGCTCTGATTGGCAGTTTGATCTTTATCATGGCACTGGTGTTTGTATTATCGAGAAATATTTGGCGTAAGAATCCTTCCCATGAGCCTGTAGAAACAACTCCTGCTGAGGAAAAGGGTTCTCAATGGCGCCTGCTGAAACATCCGACCGTGCGTTTACAGATGTTGTTCTTTTTCTTCTATACCGGACTTGAGTTTGGAGTAGGCCAATGGGCCTTTACTGTAATGACGGAAACTCGTGGAATAAGCTTAGCGGCCGCGGGCACTTGGGTTGCCTTGTTTTGGGCCGCATTGGCTTTTGGGCGCATTCTATTTGGAGTATTGGTTGAGCGTTTTGATGTGGATCGATTGTTAGGTCTTTGTTTGTTAGGCATTGTGGCAGGTACTGTGTCCTTTAGTCTGGAGCAATCTCCCATGTTTAGTTTTATTGGTCTAGTGCTTATCGGCTTTTGTGCGGCACCGATTTTTCCTTGTATGATTTCGCAAACCGCCAATCGTGTCGGTAAAACCCATGCACCCCACGCCATAGGTATGCAGATGAGCAGTGCTGTCTTGGGAGCCATGACATTGCCTTTTGCCAGTGGCATTATCGCTGAGCATTTTGGCATGAATTATTTGAGCCTAAGCTTTGTTATCTATGCAATAATCATTGCCTGTGTTTTCCATAGAATTCGTCACTCTGTTGCCAAGGGGCAAGTGGCTTCTTTACCCCTATAGATAGACAAAAATACCGATTTGTAAGCCTGCGAGTTCGGCGAAATTTTTATTAAGGATGATGTGAAAGGTGATCCCACCAAAGTATATTGAAATAATCTCTCAGAATTTATTGCTGCTGTGTCTAGTTGTGCTGGGCATAGGGCAGTCGTTTATTTTTGCTTCGCTACCACCAATAGGCCGTGAAATCGGCCTTACGGATGTTCGCATTAGTACGCTGATTACGGTCGGGGCGGCAGCCTTTGTGGTAGCGGCCTTTATGTGGGGCGGGATTATTATTCGCCTAGGGCGAGTCCGCTCTGTCATCATTGGCATTGCCTGCTATGCGGTAACCATAGTGTTAACGGGCGTGGTGCTGGAAGAGACTCTGGCGCAGAATATTTCAGCAGGCCATGCCTATTATTGGGTGTTTGCCTTACGGGTGATTTTCGCCTTGGGGATTGCTGGCGTCTTACCTTCTATCCAAGCCTACTTGGTGGCCCACAGTGATGTGTCGCGCCGTAGCGGTACCATCGCAAAAATTGGCGCATCTTTTAGCATAGGTATGATCCTAGGCCCTGCATGTGCTTCGTTATTAAGTAATTTTGGCTTGACCGCACCTTTTTACAGTATTGGTTTTGTGGCGGCTGTGGTGTGTCTGCTGGTGGTGTTTTTCGTGCAAGATAACCAAGATGTGCGCCAATTTAGCAAACCTCCTAGGATCAATTGGCTGACGCAACCGGTTATGCCGTTTCTCCTCATGTCCGTATTAGCAATTTTGTCGGTCACGGGGGTACAGCAAATTATGGGCTTTTTGATTCAAGACAGATTTCATCTAGACGTATCTGAGACAACGAAACAGGTAGGTGTGGCTATGATGATGATGTCTTGCTTAAGCATTTTTGTGCAGATGATTTTGGTGCCTAGATTCCAGTTTGGTGTGGTGTTCTTGATTACAACTGGGGTGAGTTTAGGATTAACCGCACAACTCACTTTTTTATTTTTAAACTCTTATACTGGCATTCTGGTGGCCATGGGGCTATTTGGTGCAGGTTTTGGTTTCTTGTTTCCTGGTATCCTCACCGCCCAAACTCTATTGGTAAAAGACGATCAGCAAAGTCGTTTAGCCAGTGTTAACGCTTCCATGCAAGGCTTAGGTGCCGCATTAGGCCCTGTGACCCTAGCGGCTTTATATCAAGTAGGGATTCATGTGCCCTTTATTTTTCTAGCACTTGGCTTGGTGTTTATCATCAGTGTTTTTCAGTTGTGTCGTAAACGTTTGCTTTCCCCATCTTAGTTGAATTTTGTTTGGCAAAACTGACGGGGAGAGACACCAAAATGCTGGTGAAAACGACGACTGAAGTGGCTTAAACTCTGATAGCCTAATTCAAAACTGACTTCAGTAACTGAGCACTTTTCCTGTAGGCGCTGGTAAGCACGGCTCATCCTGCGCTGGTGCTGGTATTCCATCGGTGTGCAACCAAGCTGACGCTTAAATTCTTGGTAGAAACGACTGCGGCTCATGCAGGCCATCTTGCTAAGCTCATCAATATTTAGTGGTAAGGCAAGGTGCTGCTCAATCCAGTGTAAAACACAGGTTAAGCCATTGGCATCTGGTGCTGCTTGGGTAAAACACAATAAGGCTTCACGACCATGGTGTCGTAAAATTCTAGTAATCAGCTCACTTACGCCCAAATCCACTAATAGATCTCTGTCTGGGTCATTTTGTACATACTCACTGGTTAAGCGATTTAGCACCTGCTGGGTGGCTTGGTTGTGAAGTGTATGCAGGGGCTGGTAGGGGTTGACCGTTATCTGGCTTGATAAGGGAGAAGTGTTCAGCACATCATTCATGCGATCGCACAGCTGTGCGACTCTTTCTTCGGATATTTCTATGGTGAGGCAAGTGGTTGGTTTATCAATTCTTGCTTCCGGGAAGTCAATGAAGACTTCTTCATTGGGAGATAAAATAAAGGATTCATGGGGCATGAAAGGGATATTATCCCTGTGTTGGGTGTGCATGACCTTGGCACCTGTGACCATGCCGCAATAGAGTAGCCCCTCTGATTTCAAGCTAACCTTCTCTGCCGTCTCATAGGTATCGTAAATACTCAGCTCCGAGTGAGGGCCTGCAAAACTAATACGATTTTCCACCAACTGTGTCGGCGCTTTTCGTTTGCCGTGCAACAGATGATGACTGGAATATTGAACACTCATTAGCACACCTCTTTTATCTTTATTTTATTGGCGCGATATTTTTTGCTAGGAGCTCATCATTACGCTTGTTGTCGAGTTCGTCAACAAAAATGGATCCATAGACAAATGATAAAGACTCACAGACAAGTTTTCTTAGGGGCTTAATTTACAGTTAAAGAGGTCAAGACAAGTCGAAAAAAATAACAATAGGAGATTTATTATGATTTATGCCAAACCAGGTAGCGAAGGAAGTGTCATTACGTTTCAATCTGAGTACGGGAACTTCATTGGTGGGGAATGGGTGGCGCCAGTAAAAGGCCAGTACTTTGATAATATTAGCCCAGTCGATGGACAAGTTTTCTGTCGTATTCCTCGTTCCACAGAAGAAGATATTAATCTCGCACTGGATGCCGCCCATAAGGCCCGGGCGGCTTGGGGAAAAACTTCTGTGGCGGCACGTTCTTTGATTCTGCTGAAAATTGCAGATCGTATTGAACAGCATTTAGAAGCTTTAGCTGTAGCGGAAACATGGGATAATGGTAAAGCCGTGCGAGAAACCCTAAACGCCGACATTCCTTTAGCGGTTGATCACTTTCGTTATTTTGCGGGTTGCTTACGCTCCCAAGAGGGCAGTGCTGCAGAGCTAGACGAGCACACAGTAGCCTATCATTTCCATGAACCTCTAGGGGTTGTTGGTCAAATCATCCCTTGGAACTTCCCAATTCTCATGGCGGCTTGGAAACTTGCACCAGCCCTTGCCGCGGGGAACTGTGTGGTTCTAAAACCTGCTGAACAAACCCCAGCGTCTATTCTCGAAGTGGTGAAAATTATTGCCGACCTGCTGCCTGCCGGTGTGCTGAATATTGTTAATGGCTTTGGTAAAGAAGCCGGTGAAGCGCTGGCGACCAGTAAGCGAATTGCGAAAATTGCCTTCACAGGCTCCACTCCAGTCGGCTCACATATTCTAAAATGTGCGGCTGAGAATATTATCCCTTCTACCGTTGAACTAGGCGGCAAGTCGCCAAATATCTACTTTGCTGATGTGATGCAACAAGAGCAGGCCTTCATCGATAAATGTGTTGAGGGAATGGTGCTGGCCTTCTTTAATCAGGGAGAAGTCTGTACCTGTCCATCGCGGGTTTTGATTCAAGAGTCCATGTATGAGGAGTTTATTGCACTGGCCATTGAGCGTACTAAAAGCATCAAACAGGGGGACCCTTTAGACACTGAGACCCAAGTGGGTGCACAAGCCTCTAAACAGCAGTTTGATAAGATTCTAAGTTACATCGATATTGGTAAAGAAGAAGGGGCGGAATTGCTCATTGGTGGTGCTACTCAAGCGGTTAATAACCTTAACGAGGGCTTCTATGTCCAGCCAACCATGTTTAAAGGTACGAATGACATGCGCGTCTTCCAAGAAGAAATTTTTGGTCCCGTTATTAGTATTACTACCTTTAAAGATGAAGCGGAAGCGCTTGCTATTGCCAACGATAGTGAATTTGGCTTGGGAGCTGGGGTTTGGACGAGAGATACGAATTTAGCTTATCGAATGGGGCGTAATTTGGAAGCGGGTCGAGTGTGGATGAATTGTTACCACCAATATCCTGCTCACTCTGCATTTGGTGGCTACAAGAAATCTGGTGTGGGTCGAGAGACCCATAAGCTGGCGCTGTCCCATTATCAGCAAACCAAGAACATGCTGGTGAGCTATGATATTAACCCTCTGGGTTTCTTCTAGTTCCTAGTTGGGTAGAAAAGACTAAAAAGGCCAAAAGACAATTTGTCTTTTGGCCTTTTTTATTTCAAGAATTGCTAACTGGATTAATCTTTGTATTTCTTGATTTCACCAGATTTAAGACGTGACATGTAAGAGTTTAGCTCTTGCTTCACGATCGGCATTAGGAAGTAAAGACCGATGATGTTGGCAACTGCCATAGCGAAGATCGCGGCATCAGAGAAGTCAATAACTGGGCCTAAGCTTGCTGCTGCACCGACAATGATGAATAGGCAGAAAATAACTTTAAACGTAAGTTCAGCATTTTTACCTTCACCGAATAGGTAAGTCCAAGCTTTCAAACCGTAGTATGACCAGCTGATCATGGTAGAGAAAGCGAACAATACAACCGCGATAGCAAGAATGTATGGGAACCAGCTAATGTTAGACCCAAACGCCGCAGAGGTTAAAGCAACACCAGAAGAACCGTCAGCTGTCATGATACGGCCACCTTCAGTTAGCACATACATGCCAGTTGTAGGGTCGATAACAAGTTGCTGTGTAATGATGATAACCAAAGCTGTCATAGTACAAATAACAACGGTATCAATGAAAGGCTCTAGTAGAGAAACAAAACCTTCTGTGATTGGCTCATTGGTTTGTACCGCTGAGTGAGCGATCGCTGCAGAACCAACACCGGCTTCGTTAGAGAATGCCGCACGTTTGAAACCTTGAATCAAGGCACCAACAATACCACCGGCAACCCCTAGACCTGTGAATGCACCTTCAAAGATCTGGCCGAAAGCCCAACCAATCTTATCCGCATTTAAAATCAGGATAATAAGTGCTGCACCAACATATAGAAGGCCCATTATCGGTACAATCTTATCGGTAACGCGAGCGATAGACTTAATACCACCAACAATTACAGCAAATACAAGAGTCGCAAAGATGATACCGGTAATCCAACCTGGGTAGTCGCCTGTTAACTGGCTAATTTGAGCGTGGGCTTGGTTAGCTTGGAACATGTTTCCGCCACCAAAAGCACCCAAGATACAAAATACAGCGAACAAGCCAGCAAGAATTTTACCGCCAGGGATACCGCGTTCTGCAAAGCCTTTCGAGATGTAATACATTGGACCACCAGATACACTGCCGTCTTTGTATTCATTTCGATATTTTACACCCAAGGTACACTCGGTAAATTTAGAGGCCATACCCAGCAGACCTGCTAGAATCATCCAGAATGTTGCACCGGCACCACCAATAGACACAGCAACCGCTACACCTGCGATGTTACCAAGACCAACTGTACCAGATAGGGCAGTGGCTAAGGCTTGGAAGTGACTTACTTCACCCGCATCGTTAGGGTTTGAGTAATCACCTTTAACAAGGGCAATAGAGTGACCAATGTTACGGAATTGTACGAAGCCGAAGTACAGAGTGAAAACACTTGCACCGACAACCAACCACAACACGATCCAAGGGAAGCTAGTGCCTGGGATTGGTGCAAAAATAAGGTTAACAAACCAACCTGTCGCAAAACCAAAGGCTTCGTTAACTGCGGCATCGATACCTTCTGCTTTAGCTGAAGTGCTCAATGCTAAAGCAAAAAAAGCGAACAGAGCATTAAATGGGGTCATAAATTTTTTCATAATAGTCATCCTTAGCTCACAACAGTAACAGGCACGCTAGCGCTCATAACCAAGTTTGCGGTTACGCTGCCAAATACTCGTGCACTTAGTCCATGTTCAGATGAACGAGCCACGACGATTTGATCTGCATTCTTTTCAACAGCAACTGTGTTTAGGGAATGGGCCACTTTACCGTGTAGTACTCGGCCTTCCGCTTTAATGCCATCTTCTGTCAATACTTTAAGAGCAGGCTCTATCACACGCTCTTTAGCCTTCGCGATTTCTTCCTGACGATGTTTTTTACGCAGTGCATTTTCTTCAGTGGTTTGGAATGTATAAGGTGACCACTCGACGACACATACAAGTTCTAGTGTACATTCTTCACCGATAAGGCTCGCGAGACGCTTCGCGTATGAAAGTGCGCGACTGCTCGCTTCACTGCCATCTACGCCTACTATGATTGTTGCTGACATAAAAAAGTCCTCTTTAGTAATTCTTATAAAGGCTAACAATAATCGTTAGCCTCTCAGACTAGGCTTAAGCAATTCTTATTCCAAAATAGATTTTCAATGCGGAAATAAGCTTGCAAATTGGTGTGCACAATTATGATGAATTGTGCACTGCACCATAGAGTGGCATATCTAAAATAAAAAATCCCACAATTCCCCAGGGAAATTAGAGATATATGTTAATTTTTTAACCTGTTTAGGTGTTTATGACTGTTTTTTTTGTAACTCAAAGTAAAAGAGCGCTTTATTTTTACGATTGGGCAGAATTTTCTGCCGATATAATACTGTTCAAGTTTTTTTCGTATGGTATTTTTGTTTCCAATTGGAAATATTTGTCCTAGTATGGAAACTGCTCTGTTTGTCAAAAATCATCCCTGTTAAATAGAAAGGAGTCGAAATGGCCATTAGTTTGTTTGATCTTTTCAAAGTCGGTATTGGGCCTTCTAGTTCACATACCGTAGGCCCAATGGTGGCAGCGAATGAATTTGCTCAGCAATTAAAGACAGACAAACTGCTTGAGTCAGTTTCAAGAGTAAAGACAGACTTGTATGGTTCGTTAGGGGCGACAGGTAAAGGTCATGGCACGGGTAAAGCTGTGTTGATGGGACTTGAAGGGGAATACCCAGACAAAATTGACCCGAATACGGTGGAGGATAGAGTCGTTCAGATTACAGACAATTCTCGTATCCATTTGCTACAGGAGCATGCCATCACTTTTGATAGCCAAGCAGATTTGATTTATCACCGTATTGACCGATTAGATTTTCATGCAAATGGCATGACCTTTATTGCCTATGATGCTCATGGGCAGGAAGTAAAAAAAGCAACTTTCTATTCAGTCGGTGGCGGCTTTATTCTCCAAGAAAATGCTCAGGGTGAGATCGAATTAGTAGAAGATAATAGAGTTCTACCTTATGACTTTCATAATGCCGATACATTAATAGGCCTGTGTCATGAGCATGACATGACGATTGCCGAAATCATGCTAGAAAATGAAAAGTGCTGGCGATCAGAGCAAGACATTAAAGATGGCATTCTCGCTATTTGGTCGGTGATGAAAGAGTGTGTCAAAAATGGCATAGCTCGCGAAGGCATCCTTCCTGGTGGTCTAAAGGTAAAGCGTCGTGCTCCTAGCCTATATCGTGATTTAACAAAGAAAACTCGCATGGATATGATTACCCCTTCGTTGGGTGCTATGGACTGGGTGAATTTATACGCATTGGCCGTTAACGAAGAAAATGCTGCAGGAGGTCGAGTAGTGACTGCCCCCACAAATGGAGCGGCTGGCATTATTCCTTCTGTGTTGCACTATTATTGGGATTTTTGTCCGCGCTCGGATGAACAAGGGATCATTGATTTCTTTCTAACTGCATCTGCGATTGGCTTATTGTTTAAAGAGAATGCCTCCATTTCGGGAGCAGAAGTAGGCTGCCAAGGAGAAGTGGGCTCCGCCTGTGCGATGGCTGCGGCAGGTCTTGCAGCTGCTACAGGAGGCACACCGGAACAAATTGAAAACGCTGCAGAAATTGGTATGGAACATAATTTGGGGCTGACCTGCGACCCGATTGGTGGGCTGGTTCAAGTACCTTGTATTGAACGTAATGCCATGGCGGCCATGAAAGCTATTAACTCAGCTTCAATGGCGATTCGTGGAGATGGCAGTCACTATGTCTCCTTGGATAAAGTCATTAGAACCATGCGTGATACAGGACGAGATATGAATGATAAATACAAGGAAACCTCAAGAGGTGGTTTGGCTGTAAACGTGATCGAATGTTAATAATTGTATCGCTGAAATATGTCTTCTTGGTTGCTTAATAAAGTATTCAAGTATCTGATATTAAACTAGTTTTTATAAAATCAAAATGAGCCCAATAGAGCGCTTCATTTACTAGGGCACCTGATCTTTGAATAAAAAGTCAGGTGCCTTTTTTGTGCCTTAAAACTAGGGGTATATATCTTATTTATCCCAGTGTAGAATGGCGCCCGAAATATATCTTACAGAATTATGACAAAGTAGATGTATGGTCAAATTATCTCGGGTGTTAGGACGTACACTTTGTTAGTGACTTGCGGATTCGTCATTAAGAGTTTGGCATTAATTTAATTAAGTAGAAGAGCCGGTATGGATCAACAAAAGAACCCTAATCAAAATTCGACCCTATTAGGGGGTAACGAATTTATTCGTGTATTAATCGCGCTAGCATTTGTCCTAGTGTCTGGTTTTTATGCTTCCACCATTGGCATTAGTGTGTCTAATGTCTCTATTTTAGCTGTGGCTTCGGCAATTGGTGCTTATATGGCGCTGAACATTGGTGCGAATGACGTGGCGAATAACGTAGGTCCTGCCGTTGGCGCTAAAGCTTTGTCCATGACAGGTGCAATCTTAATTGCTGCAGTCTTTGAGGCGGCCGGTGCTATTATTGCGGGTGGTCATGTGGTTGGTACTATTAAGAAAGGTATCATTAACCCAAATGCAATCGCTGAAGCTGAAACCTTTATTTGGGTGATGATGGCGGCACTGTTAGCGGGCGCGATCTGGCTAAATCTAGCAACTTATTTAGGTGCGCCGGTATCAACCACACACTCAATTGTGGGTGGCGTGTTAGGCGCCGGTATTGCGGCAGGCGGATGGGATATTGCCAACTGGAATCAGATGATTGCCATTGCTGCCAGCTGGGTCATTTCGCCCGTATTAGGTGGTCTAATTGCTGCAGGTTTCTTGATCTACATTAAGCGTAATGTCACCTACAAAGGCGACATGCTGGAAGCCGCTAAGAAAACGGTACCTCTGTTGGTGAGTCTGATGGTTTGGGCTTTCTCTACTTACTTAATTCTCAAAGGTTTGAAAAAGCTTTGGTCCCTAGACATAGTGTCAGCAGGGCTGATTGGTTTTGCCATCGCTTTAACAACGTATTTTGTTGTACGTCCTATTGTTGAAAAAGCGGCGGCATCTTTGTCCAACACCAAAGATGATGTGAACAACTTGTTCACCATTCCATTAATTGTGTCTGCAGCCTTGTTGAGTTTTGCTCATGGTGCCAACGATGTGGCCAATGCTATCGGGCCTCTAGCGGCGATCACCGATGCACTGACAACAGGAGCGGTATCGAGCAAGGCTGCGATTCCTCTATGGGTTATGTTGGTTGGCGCTATCGGTATTGCGATTGGCTTGGCGCTGTTTGGGCCGAAACTGATTCGTACCGTGGGCAGTGAAATTACCGAGTTGGATAAAACACGCGCTTACTGTGTGGCAATGGCCGCGGCGATTACGGTAATCATCGCCTCTCAATTGGGCTTACCGGTAAGTTCCACGCATATTGCTGTGGGTGGTGTATTTGGTGTGGGCTTCCTGCGTGAATACCTAAAAGTTTCCTACGATAAAAAATTGGCGGCGATCATTTCTCACTCTGAGGATGCGGGCCACGATGGACAGCAAACACAAGCTTTTGTGGAACGTTTTAAGCAGGCGGATGTAGAAGAGAAGCGTGCGATTCTTCGTGAGCTAAAGCAAGAGCAAGCTTCTTCACCTATTAGCTCGCGCGAGCGCAAAGGCCTGAAGAAAGCCACTAAGAAAGAGCTAGTGAAGCGTTCTGCTTTATTACGAATTGCGGCCGCTTGGGTTATTACTGTCCCAGCGTCAGGTATTTTATCGGCAGCAATCTTCTATATGTTGTTGGGTTACTCATTATCATAAGTATCCTATAGACTCCCAAAGGGCCAGCTTAGCTGGCCTTTTTTATATGTATTCGCCCGTCTGGGTGTGATATAAAAAACATGAGTCGGCGTTCGAATACAGGATATTCGGGATTTTTACTTTAAGGATGGAGTTCAGCTAGAACCTTTAATAGACAATGTATCGATCTTTGATAAGCCAGTAGGCTAGGGTTAAAGATCGAATAGGACACGTGTTTCACTCATGACAGAAATTGCCATATTCATTCTTTTACTACTGATAGGAAGCGTCATCGTACTGGCCATCGTGCTGCAGTTTAAGGAACAAGCGCGCCAGGAAAAATTACGCAAGCTGACACGTCTTGACAACCAGCTTAGGCTGTTGCGCAGTTTTATCGACGATATCCCTTCTCAGTATCAACCCAAAGACATGCGTATTTGGTTGTTTAGCCGTGTAGTGGCGGTCTGTGATGAAATTCAAACCCTTAAAACGGATACCGCTATTGCTAAGAAGCGTTCTCGCTTTGCAGAAGAGTTAAAACGATTCCAAGGGAATCAGGACAATCGTAAGCCAAAGCCAATTAATGATGAGCTCTTAATCAGTGGTCTGAAACGCTTATTTGAATCCTTAAGAAGCTATATATTATTGGCTCACAAAGAAAAACAATTGTCTTTAGACGTAGTACAGCGCTATGAAAGCTTATTGATGTTGTATAAATATCAAGTGAGTGCTGACTTTTATGCTTTCCAAGCTAAGCAGGCTTATTTAAATGGTAAGAAAGAAAATGCCATTCAAATCTATAAAGAAGCCATTTCCCAATTGGCTCCCATCAAAGATACCCCACAAGTTGTCCCCATTATTGACGACTTTAATGCTGTCATCGCGGATATTAATGCGGAAATAACTGCACCGCCAGTGGATGATAATCTCCCCAATAAAAACACGGAAGCTCTGGATGAAGAGTGGGAACAATTCATTGATGAATCCACTTTTACAGAGAAAAAGCGCTTTTAAAATAAAGGCTTGTTCGAGCCCTTTTTTCGTGATTAACTCGCCAATCGCTAAATTTTCCTTTGCTAATTGATACAGGGAGTTCAATTGTGAACCTTGCGCTTTTGTCAGCATTTATTCCAACTTTCTTTTTTGTCTCCATTACCCCAGGTATGTGTATGACACTTGCCATGACTCTTGGTATGACCATTGGTGTGAAGCGCGCTTTATGGATGATGCTAGGGGAGCTTGTTGGGGTAGGTGTGGTGGCTGCGCTATCGGCATTAGGTGTGGCGGCTTTGCTGTTAAATTATCCAGACGTGTTCACTGTATTTAAATACCTTGGTGGTATTTACCTTGCCTATATCGGTGTGCAGATGTGGTTGTCAAAAGGCAAGATGGCCATTAAGCAAGACAGTGAAAATACTGCTCAGGTATCCTACTACGACTTGGTTTCCCAAGGCTTTGTTACCGCGATTGCGAACCCAAAAGGGTGGGCATTTTTTGTGGCTTTACTGCCGCCGTTTTTAGATGCCTCTCAGCCACTAGCAGGCCAGTTAACACTGCTTATTGCCATTATCTTAAGCCTTGAATTTAGCTGCCTACTCATTTATGCCACGGGCGGTAAAACTTTGAAATCCTTGCTGATGAAAAGTGGTAATGTTCGCATTATGAACCGAATTGCTGGCTCCCTAATGATGGGTGTAGGCGTGTGGTTAGCTCTTGGCTAACTTTTAGTCTTGCTGGTTCTTTTACGAGCTGTTTTAGGGCCAGCTGAGCGTTTTCTACTGGCAGACTTTCGATAACTTTTCTTCGTTGCTGGCGGTAGATTTTGTAACGCACTAATCGGGATATCTTTCGACGTTTGCAGTAAATTGTGTAGGTTTAATTCTAGACCGCTCATAAACGACTCGTAGCTTGTCTCATTGAGACTCATAGCGTTTAGATTCGACTCCCATTGGGCCGTCATGTCAGGTGTCACGATAGACTCAGGCAAGCAGTCTGCAAAACCTCTACCTGTTTTACTGGCATGAATTTGCTTACCTTCTCTTATCAGAAAGCCGCGTTTAAAAAGCAACTCTATAATACTCGCCCGTGTGGCTTCCGTGCCTAATCCATCACTGTCTTTTAGAATGGCCTTAATTTGTGGGTCGCTGACAAAGCGGCTTATTCCTGTCATGGCGGCCAGCAAGGTTGCATCGGTAAAAGCTGCGGGTGGTGTGGTCACTTTTTCTTCGACTTGGCCATGGCTGCACCACAGTTGCTGACCTTTGCTAAGTTTCGGCAGCATGGCTTGTTCTTCATTATTGTCTTTTGTGACCGATTTTTTCGGTAATAAGGTTTTCCAGCCCAATATTGTGGGCGTGTTTCCTTTGGCTTCGAATTGCCCTCCTTCAATCGTCAGTGTTATGGCTGAAGCGAGGTATTCGTAGGGAGGGTAAAACTGCATCAGGTACTGACGAGTAATTAACTGAAAAATTTTCTTCTCGGTACTGCTCAATTTACCTGCTTTGTGAGCTTGAGTGGTGGGGATAATCGCGTGATGGGCGCTGACTTGTTTGTCATTCCAGGCTTTGCTGCGACGTGTAACATCCGCCCCTTGAATAGCCCCTTGAAACTCGTCGCCAGAGCGACCAAGGGCTTGCAAAATGGCCTTGGCGTCTTGGTGCTGGCCACTGGGTAGGTAGCGGCAATCGGAGCGAGGGTAGGTAATGATTTGATGTCGTTCATACAGGTCTTGGCAAGTGTCGAGAACTTGTTGTGCGGACATTGAAAAAGCTTTCGCAGCATCGATCTGCAAGCTAGATAAATTGTAGGGCAGTGGTGGTGCTTGTTTCTTTTGTTGGTAACTGGCTTGGGTCACAATGGCCGGCTTGTTACTAATGCGCTTAGCGACATTTTGTGCCAATGGCAAACTTAATACCCGCTTTTCCTCGTCCATGTAAGGGGCGCAATGCTCGCTAGGCCGCCATTTAGCTTGAAAGGCTTCGCTATTCTCTGTGCTGACATGGGCCCAAACTTGGTAAAAATCTTTGGCGACAAAGTTTTCTCTTTGCTTGTCTCGATTGACCACCAAGCCTAGTACTGGGGTTTGCACGCGCCCAATGGATAATACCCCTTGATAACCTGCCTGACGGCCTTTAATGGTGTAAGCCCGCGTCAGGTTAAGGCCATACAGCCAGTCCGCTCTGGCACGCGCCAACGCGGATCGTGATAAGGCTGAAAACTCACTGTTACTTTTTAGCTGCCCCAAAGATTTTTTGATGGCGCTAGGGGTGAGGTCATTTACTAAAAGCCTGTTTGTGGATTTGAGCTTAGTCGCGGGGACTTTACAGTAGTGTAATACTTCATCCACCAGAAGCTGCCCTTCACGGTCTGGGTCCCCAGCATGAACCAGTTTTGTCGCTTGCTTGATGAGTTTCTTCAGTACCCCAAGCTGTTTTTTAGTTTGGCTTTTTTCCTGCCATTGCCATTCTTCAGGGATGATGGGGAGATGATCAAAATTCCAGCTTTTATAGGCGCTGTTGTAAATATGAGGTTCGGCTTGTTCGAGTAAGTGACCAATACACCAGCTTATGCAATCCCCATTGGCGAGCCAGATACAACCGTCTGCTTTTTTTTGAGGAGGTGGGAATGCAGCGGCAATGGCGCGGGCTAAGCTAGGCTTTTCGGCGATATAAAGAATCATGGTTACACTTGACTGGTTATTTATACAGTTAAGTGTAACGGACAGGCAGCAATGTGGCCAGTGTTAACTGATCGCAGAGTGAGGGTTAGTTTGATTGGTCAAAGTTCTCAGTACTTAAATAACTGCTGGTGGTTTTCTCACTATGGTCATGATAGCTGTCGAGAATAAAGCAGCTTGCGGAAGAAAATAAAACAATACTCACAAACAATATTCCCCAATAGTCCGTTTTTTTACGCTGGGGCTCTAGGCTAAATTGTTGATCAGGGCTGGCTTTTATAAAGCTCTGGCTTTCCATCGAATTATTCCTTGTTCTCAGAATGTAATGCAATATTAATGATAATCAGTATCATTTGCAAATACTATTAATACGATGGTTTTTTTTAATATCTACCGCCTACTTTCGTGCAGGCTATCAGCGTGTCGTATCCTGCTTGGCTGTGCTATAATGCGCCCTCAAATTTACATTTACGAATAAGAGAGTTTAAACATGTCAGAACTGTCGTTCGACTCGAATGAAGCTAAAATCGCATACGGCATCGGCCGTCAAATTGGTGATCAACTTCGCGGTAGCGATCTTGGCGAACTGTCTTTAACGCACCTTTTCGCTGCGATTGAAGATGCTTTGAACCAAGCTGAAATGCGTGTTCCTGGTGCTGAACTAGAAGCCGCTTTTGCTGAGCTTCAAGCAAAAATGGAAGAAAAAACGCGCGCTGCTTCTGAAGGCAACGTACAAGCTGGCGAAGCTTTCCTTGCTGAAAACAAAGCAAAAGAAGGCGTGCAGGTAACGGAAAGCGGTTTGCAATTTGAAGTACTTGAAGAAGGTACGGGTGCAACACCTGCTCTAGAGTCTACTGTTCGTGTTCATTACGAAGGTCGTTTGATCGACGGTCAGGTATTCGATAGCTCAATTGCTCGCGGCGAGCCGATCGAATTCCCACTGACTGGCGTTATCGCTGGTTGGACAGAAGGTTTGCAGCTAATGAAAGAAGGCGCGAAATACCGTCTTACTATTCCTGCTGAATTGGCTTACGGTGCACAAGGCGCCGGCGCTATGATTCAACCTTTCTCTGTTTTACAGTTTGATGTTGAGTTAATTGCGGTTGTTTAATTAAACGACTGGCAATAAAAAAGCGAGGCTTGGAAAAGCCTCGCTTTTTTGTGTCCGACCAACGTCTATTAAATGTCTCTCATCATTCGAGTGTGCATTTTACCCGCTTCTAAAAAGATCTTACCATCGCCTTTAAAGCCAAGTTTTTCATAGAAAACTTGCGCATCTACCTGTGCATTTAAATACACTTGGGAAATGCCCATCTCTCGGGCGACCGAAACCGCCTTATTGATCAGCATTTTACCAAAGCCTTGGTGACGATAATTTTCTAGGACGGCCAAGCGACCAATTTGCCCTTTTTCCGTTAAGCGGCAAGTACCAATGGGTACCGCAGTCGTGCCAAAACATACAAAATGCACAGCCTGTTGATCTTCATCGTCCCACTCATCTGCTGGGTCAATACCTTGTTCGACAATAAACACCTGAGTGCGCACAAAGGTGATCTGCGCTTGGCTGCTGTTCCAATCGGAGGTTAAGGCTTTCAATGGGCTTCCTCTATTCTTCGGTATCGTCTGGGTTGGCGACAAGTTCAATTAAACCCTGCTGCGCAATCAAGAAGCGAACTAGGGGCTCAAGATCGTCATTCAGTTTGAAATCCAAGCCAGAGAAATCAAACTCAGTTTGTTCGCAAACTGCTTGCACAAAGGCAGTTAGATCAGAGTGAATGTCGATCTGCTGACCATTACAGAACACCGCAAGTTTTTGGGTTTTAGGGCTGTCATAGTAACAAACACGGGCATCCCCTGGGCGAATAAAGGTTTGTCCTTGTGCGGCTTGCTCAAAAGCCTGATCCACTTCTTGTTGATTAAGAGCCGCCATGTATTCAGGGTATTTGACCTCACTCATGGTGGTGCCTAACCATTGGGCAAGACGCTCAGGTTGAGTAATTAATTGACTCAGCTGATCGGATAGATATTGAATGTCGTCTGCATGGATTTGAGCCGAGTGTTCACGGTTAAAGGTTTCTGGGGCGCTGAACCTATGCTTAGCATTAACTTCTTCACAAATCTTATCACGCAAACCTGTTAAGGCATCCTGCATGCTGGGTGCGCGAAAACCAATGGAGTAGGTCATGCAGTCGTCATCTAGGGCGCGGCCATTGTGAGCAAAGTTTGGCGGTAAGTAGAGGATGTCACCCGTTTCTAGCTCCCAATCCATACTTGTATCGACGTTGAAGTTATCTAGGATGTGCAGATCGATGCCTTGAATAGCACTGTCCTGATATTGCTCTGGGGCTAGTACCTGCCAGCGACGAGCACCGCTCACTTGCACTAGGAAAACATCGTATTGATCATAGTGGGGGCCAACACTGCCACCCTTTGTAGCGTAACTTGCCATCACATCGTCGAGGCGCCAGCTTGGTAAAAACTGGAACTGTTCTTTCAAGGTTTGAATTTCAGGAATCCAGTGATCAACCGCTTGGACTAATAGTGTCCATTCCTGTTCAGGCAAGGTGCTAAACGTGGCTTCATCAAATGGGCCTTGC
Organism: Marinomonas dokdonensis; assembly: GCF_052747885.1. NCBI lineage: Bacteria > Pseudomonadati > Pseudomonadota > Gammaproteobacteria > Oceanospirillales > Oceanospirillaceae > Marinomonas > Marinomonas dokdonensis. The sequence goes on along the minus strand of NZ_JBRAND010000001.1, from coordinate 395,942 downwards.
AGTAATTGCCAAGGTTTGGCTCCTTTCTCAATAACAATTCGGGACTCAACCTCTTCTTCCATCGCCATGCCTGCTAGCTCATTAGCGTCTAACGGAAGTTCAAAGTTTTGCAGACCGGCACGGATCAATAGTGGCTTTTTTTGCCAATATTCCTCTAAAAAGGTTTTTGCTGTCATGCCACCCAGTAGGCTTAAAGGCGTGTCTAAATCCATCATGTGTTGTTACCGAGAAAAAAGGCTAGAGAGAATGAAAAAGAGCCGATAAATCGGCTCTTTTCGAAAGGCTAAAAGTGACGAATTAGCCGCGAATTGCTTTTGCTTGTGCAACCGCATTACCAATGTAGTTAACAGGTGTTAGTGCTTTTAACTCCGCTTTCGCGTGGTCTGGTAGCTCTAGGGTTTCTACAAAGGCTTCAATGGTCGCTTGATCAATCGCACGGCCACGAGTCAGCTCTTTTAGCTTCTCATAAGGAGACTCGATGCCGTAACGACGCATAACGGTTTGAATTGGCTCAGCCAAGACTTCCCAAGCAGCGTCTAGGTCTGCATTTAGGCGAGGAGCATTGATTTCCAGCTTGCTAATGCCTTTTAGAGTTGCTTGATAAGCAATAAGGCTGTGGGCAAGACCAACACCTAGGTTACGCAATACGGTAGAGTCTGTTAGGTCGCGCTGCCAGCGAGAGATAGGCAACTTAGCGCTTAAGTGACCCATGATGGCATTGGCGATACCCAAGTTACCTTCTGAGTTTTCAAAATCGATCGGGTTAACTTTATGAGGCATAGTAGAGGAGCCGATTTCGCCTGCAATGGTTTTCTGCTTGAAGAAGCCCATTGAGATGTAGCCCCAAACGTCACGGTCGAAATCGATTAGGATGGTGTTGAAGCGGGCGATGGCATCGTACAGCTCAGCAATGTAATCGTGTGGCTCAATTTGCGTGGTGTAAGGGTTCCAAGTTAGGCCCAATGAGGTAACAAATTGCTCCGCGTGAGCTTGCCAGTCCACATCTGGGTAAGCAGAAAGGTGGGCGTTGTAGTTACCTACGGCACCGTTGATCTTACCTAGGAATTCAACACTTTCGATTTGTTTTAGCTGACGGCTTAAGCGCGCTGCTACATTGGCCATTTCTTTACCAATGGTCGAAGGAGAGGCGGTTTGTCCGTGGGTACGAGACAGCATAGGCTGCTCGGCATGCTCAATGGCTAAATCCTCAATGGCGGTAATGACATTTTTTAGCTCAGGGGTGATGCCATCTGCTAGGGCTTCACGCAACATCAAGGCATGGGATAGGTTGTTTATATCTTCAGAGGTACAAGCAAAGTGTACAAACTCAGATACCGCCGCTAATTCAGCGTTATCGGCCATCTTGTTCTTAATGAAATACTCAACAGCTTTTACGTCGTGGTTGGTTGTTTTCTCAATATCTTTGATCGCTTGAGCGTCTGCTTCGCTAAAGTTTTCAGCAAGGGCATCTAAAAAGCTGCTTGCTGCTGGGCTTAGGGCAGGTACTTCAATAATTTGCGGGTGATTCGCAAGGGCTTGCAACCAACGAATTTCGACTATGACTCGCATACGAAGTAAACCGTACTCGCTGACAGAGCGACGTAATACATTGGTTTTCGATCCGTAACGACCGTCGATAGGGGAAATTGCGTTTAAGCTAGTTAATTCCATTGAGATTGGGCCTCGAAGAAGGTTTTCAGGGAGTCGCTATTATAGGCAAAAGCGCCTAGGGAATACAGGGTAACAGGGAAGGTTAGAGCACAAAAAAGCCCAGATAAAAATCTGGGCTTTGATTGTTGCTATAGAAGCTTGCTAAACGCTTATAGAGACGCCAACGCTTGGTTGAATGTTGCGCTTGGGCGCATCACTTTTTCAACTTCGTTTAGGTCAACATGGTAATAGCCTTCAAGACCCGCTGGTGAGCCTTGTACGGCAGCAAGTTCTGCGACAATTTTCGCTTCTTGCTCTGTTAACTGCTTCGCTAGAGGGGCAAATTTAGCTGCCAATTCAGCATCGTCAGTTTGTGCAGCAAGTTCTTGCGCCCAGTACATAGCTAGGTAGAAGTGGCTGCCACGGTTGTCCAATTCGCCAGCTTTACGAGAAGGCGACTTGTTAGTATCCAACAAACGACCTGTTGCTTTGTCTAGGGCTTTCGCTAGAACAATGGCTTTCGGGTTGTCGTTCTTGATACCTAGCTCTTCAAAAGATACCGCTACCGCAAGGAACTCACCAAGAGAATCCCAACGTAGGTGGTTTTCTTCCATCAGCTGCTGAACGTGTTTAGGAGCCGAACCACCCGCACCTGTTTCATACATACCACCGCCCAATAGCATAGGTACGATAGACAGCATTTTCGCAGATGTGCCAAGTTCCATGATTGGGAACAAGTCTGTTAGGTAGTCACGTAGTACGTTACCTGTTACAGAGATAGTGTCTTGACCGCGCATGATGCGTTCCATAGAGAAACGAATTGCTTCGTTGTAAGGCATGATGCGAATGTCTAGACCTGTTGTGTCGTGGTCTTGTAGGTAAACTTCAACCTTTTTACGAAGTTGGATGTCGTGAGCACGATCTTCTTCTAACCAGAACACGGCTGGTGTATCAGATTGACGAGCACGGGTTACGCCCAGTTTTACCCAGTCGCGAATTGGAGCATCTTTAGTTTGACAAGCGCGCCAGATGTCGCCTTTTTCAACGTCGTGTTGCATCAATACTTGGCCGTTTTCATCAAGAATGCGCATCACACCGTCTGCTTTCATTTCGAAAGTTTTGTCGTGAGAACCGTATTCTTGTGCTTTTTGAGCCATCAAACCTACGTTTGGTACCGTACCCATAGTCACTGGGTCGAACGCACCATTAGTTTTACAGAAGTTGATGGTTTCTTGGTAAATACGCGCGTAAGTACTTTCTGGCATAACCGCTTTAGTGTCTTTAGACTTGCCGTCACGGCCCCACATTTGACCAGAGTTACGGATCATTGCTGGCATAGAAGCATCAACGATTACGTCACTTGGTACGTGTAGGTTAGTGATACCTTTGTCTGAATCAACCATAGCCAGCTCAGGACGTGTTTCGTAACAGGCTTCAATAGCTTGTTTGATCTCTTCTTGTTTTGCTTCAGGAAGAGATTTGATTTTGTCGTAAACGCTGCCTAGACCGTTATTTGGGTTAACACCGATTTCGTTAAACAATTCGCCGTATTTTTCCCATACGTCTTTGAAGAAAACCGTTACCGCGTGACCGAATACGATAGGGTGAGACACCTTCATCATGGTCGCTTTCACGTGTAGAGACCACATGATGTTGTTTTCTTTAGCGTCTTGTAGCGTTTCTTCGAAGAAAGCACGTAGCTGTTTGCAGCTCATGTTCATGCTGTCTAGCACTTCGCCAGCGATCAATGGCAAAGATTTTTTCAATTCTACAGAACCGTCTTTAGCGACGAATTCAATGCGAACAGTTTGGTCTTTTTCCATGGTAACGGACTGTTCAGAAGAGAAGAAGTCACCGCCGCGCATGTAGTCAGCATGGCTAGTAGAAGTCTTTTTCCAAGCCCCCATAGAGTGTGGGTTTTTACGAGCAAAACCTTTAACGGCTGCTGGCGCACGACGGTCAGAGTTACCTTGACGTAGTACAGGGTTTACCGCACTACCTAGGATTTTAGAGTAACGAGACTGAGCGTCTTTCTCTTCATCTGTAGTCGCATTTTCTGGGTAAGCAGGGATGTTATAGCCTTGCTCTTGTAGTTCTTTAATCGCAGCGTTTAGCTGTGGCAAAGAAGCACTGATGTTAGGTAGTTTAACAATGTTCGCTTTTGGGTCGGCAGTAAGGTCGCCTAGGAACTTCAAGCCATCGACGACTTGTTGCTCGCTTGGTAGGCGATCAGAGAATGCTGCAATGATACGACCAGCTAGAGAGATATCGGTAAGTTTTAGTTCTATATCGGCTTCTTTCGCAAAAGCGCCAAAGATAGGAAGCAAAGATGAGGTTGCTAACGCAGGTGCTTCATCGGTCAAAGTGTAATAGATGGTTTGTTTCGACATGTAATTCCCCTAACATTTTAGGCTCTATCGCCCATTGGTTCGAAGGTGACTTTTGGCCGCCATTCCCTTAATTAAACTGACTGAACAGATTAAAAATTTGCTCGACATACTACCGAAAAAAAAACTTAAAATACATTGGCTCAAGATATACTCAAGATTGATGTCAGTGATTTTAACGAATAGCGCTTATTTAAGAGTGTTGCGATCAGGATTTTTTCGTAAATTTAAATCTATTGCTGAGCAAAAAAAGACCGAATAATCATCGGCCTTTTAGATGTACTTTTAATGACGCGCTTCTAATGCGTTTAACAGTGCTTTACGTTTGAAAATTAAATGCCAACGCTTACCACCCAGTTGTCGCCATAGCATAGCGGCGCGAATACCCGCCATTAAAATACTGCGCACTTGATTGGCAATGGGGGCCTGTTGTAAGAAACGGCTGTCTCCTTGCACTTGAATACGAAAGGCTAGCTTACTTAAAGTGTCTTGGTACATTCCGGAGATCGACGCCAGCATATTTTCATGCAAAACATCGTCATCGTAATGGGCTTTTTTCTGTTCAATTTGGGAGATTTTCTGACCTATCGTCGACAGCATGTCAGTCTCTTTCGACAGTTTGCCTTCAAGGTGTACCAGGCTTAACGCGTATCTTAGGGTGTCTGGGTTGACGCTGTTTCGGTCTTTGCCTAACGCTTGCTTAGCAATGCGACGACCCAAAGCAAGATTGGTCTGATGATCCCAAGAACCGCCGTAGATGTCTTCGGTTGTCTGGGGATTAAGTATTAAGATGCTTTCCACCATAGGGCGAAGCGCATCTTTATCCACTGTACCTGTTTTGGCGAGAGTGGCGACCAATTCAGCGGCTTGAAAAATCGCGCTTAATGCAATGCTTTGCTGCTTTTCTTGACTGTTCACGAATCTACTGCCTGCTGTCTCGATTATTTATTGAATGCTTGGTTAATGATGCCGCCACCAAGGCACACGTCATCCACGTAAAAAACCACAGACTGACCCGGTGTTATGGCTCGTTGAGGCTCATTAAAGGCCACTTCAATGCGCCCGTCTTCGATTTCATAAAGCGTGCAGTCTTGATCCGGCTGACGGTAGCGACATTTTGCTTTGCAGGTTAGTGGCAGTTCTGGCTTATGGCGTGCCACCCAGTCAAAATTGTCGGCAATTAAGTGGCTCTTGAATAAAGATTCATGTTGGCCGCCTTGGGTAACGACTAATACATTGCGTTCTAAATCCTTTTCCACCACATACCATGGATCATCCGAATAATTCGCTAAGCCGCCAATACCTAGCCCTTGGCGCTGACCTATGGTGTGGTACATGAGGCCGTGGTGGCGACCAATTTTATCCCCTTCAAGGGTTTCAATATTGCCCGGCTGAGCAGGGAGGTATTGTTCAAGGAAGTCTTTAAAGCGACGCTCACCAATAAAACAAATGCCTGTACTGTCTTTTTTGTTGTGAGTAATGAGTTGAAACTCTTCCGCTAAACGTCTTACTTCTGGCTTTTCAAGCTCTCCAACAGGGAAGAGTGTTTTAGCGATTTCGTCTTTACCCACAGCGTACAAAAAGTAGCTTTGGTCCTTGTTGCCATCAAGACCTTTTAATAGCAGTGGCTCTCCATCTTTTTCACCACGGCGCACGTAATGGCCAGTCGCAATGTAATCTGCACCAAGGGCAAGGGCGTATTCTAAGAAGGCTTTGAATTTGATTTCTTTGTTACACAGGATATCTGGGTTGGGAGTGCGGCCAGCTTTATACTCTTCTAAAAAGTGTTCGAAGACATTGTCCCAATACTCGGCTGCAAAGTTGGCCGTATGGAGTTTGATTCCCAATGTGTTACTGACGGCTTGAGCATCGGCTAAGTCATCTTTGGCGGTGCAATATTCGGTGCCGTCGTCTTCATCCCAGTTCTTCATGAAAAGACCTTCGACTTGATAACCCTGCTGCATCAAAATAAGTGCGGATACGGAGGAGTCGACACCGCCGGACATGCCGACAATGACTTTTTTGGTGCTGTTTACGCTGGGCGTCGCTTGGTTTGCTTTCATGACCTGTAAATTACTCGTTTAACGTTGAGGCTTGGCCTCGAATGAATGTAAGTGGGCTAATAGTATCATTTTATTGGCTCTGAATCAGGGGTTAAGAACTGATCCGACATAAAGCTTAGGGGGATAATGGGGTTGTTTTGGGAATCTTCAATGCAGGTCATGACTAAGGGGCTGCGAAGCATGTGTGTCTTGATTTCTGCATGGCTTAGCCAATGGCTTGAAACTATGTCTTTGTCTAATTCGTTGCTTTCACAGGCTATCGCCTCACAAACAAAGCAAAGCCTGTGGTAAGTGTCCGCATTTGGGTGCGGTGTAAAACTATAAAGACCCAGCAGGCCAGTTGGTTCTACTCGCCAACCAGACTCTTCTAATGTTTCACGGACAACAGCTTCTATTGCGCTCTCATGGTTTTCTATGTGTCCGGCGGGTTGGTTTAGCACCAGCTGCCCGTCCTGCCACTCTTTTACCATGAGGTACTTGTCGTCCTTTTTGATAACGGCCGCGACCGTTAGGTGAGGTTGTCTTATTTCTTCTTTGTTCAAACTGTTCGACCTCTTTGGCAAGTGTTGGCGAAAGGTCAGTATATTGCCATTGTCCAACCGGGATATTGTCTAGTGTGTATGGGCCTATAGCGTAACGGATGAGGCGTAAGGTGGGAAACCCAACCGCTGCGGTCATGCGTCTCACTTGACGATTTTTACCTTCTTTTATCTGAAGTGAAATCCAGCTGGTGGGAATGCTTTCACGGTATCTCACTGGTGGAACTCTTGGGGCAAAGTCGGGCTCTTCGATACATTCTGCGATGGCAGGTTTGGTTAAACCATCTTTTAACGTAACACCTTCTTGCAGTTGTTCAATCGCTTCCTGGGTGATTTCTCCCTCTACTTGCACCCAATAGGTTTTAGCCATCTTGAAATCTGGCGAAGCGACAATATGTTGTAAAGGACCATGATTGGTCAGTAGAAGTAAGCCTTCGGAGTCAAAATCTAATCGCCCTGCAGGATAAAAGTCAGCGACGTCGATGAATTGAGCAAGGGTGGTTTTATCCCCTTCTGGTGAGAATTGGCTCATCACGCGAAAAGGTTTGTTAAAGAGAATTAAGTTGGACGACATAAGCTTAATTAAATCACTAGGCACAAGAAGTAAATGGTTAAGAATAATGACTTATTATTCCTAACCATCATAACAACTTATGGGTAAAAGTGCTGTCTTATGCTTGGGCGGGTTGTATTTCTTGATCGGTTGGGTCTTTGGAGGAGTCAAGTGGGGTGATGTCTATGGCGTGGAGTCCGCGGTTACCAGGTTCAACTTGGAAACTAACGTCTTGCCCAGCTTTTAAGGTTTTATACCCTTCAACATTGATGGCTGAGTAATGAATGAAAAGGTCCTCTGTAAATTCGTCACTAATGATAAAACCATAACCTTTGGCGTTATTAAACCATTTGACTGATCCGCGATGCATGAGTTACTCCTTAGTTACTCTAGCCTATACAGGCCCTTTGAATGGATGCTTAGTTAAAAGGGTTGGTACTTCACAGTTATAATCTAGTTGTCGAAAAATAAATGTTAAAAATTGCAAATTAGGTGTGAATTGTTTCACAGCATTCAATGCTAAAATGGCGTTTTAAGCATAGCTTGCACATTTAGTTTTCTACTATTGAGCGTAGAAGTGGATTGTGAATTTGTAAAATCAAACTCAGCTGGCGTCAGTCTTTACTAGAAAAGCAGGGCGTTATGTGTTTGATTTAGAGTAGCGTAACTATTTACTGGTAGAGATTTATTAATGACCAAGAGTGACAAAATTAGGTTGGGTGCAGATGACGAGCAACATGGCCGTCATGATGTTTTATTGGCACCGGAAGAAACAGAGTTAAAGCCGCCTTCTATGTATCAGGTGGTGTTATTTAATGATGATTATACGCCAATGGATTTTGTCGTATTTGTGCTTCAGCGTTTTTTCTCAATGGATGGAGAGAAAGCCAATCAGGTAATGTTAGAAGTTCACCAGAAGGGTAAAGGTGTGTGTGGTGTCTACCCTTTTGATATTGCAGAAACCAAAGTAGCAATGGTACAACAGTTCGTAGAACAAAATGAGCACCCCTTAATGTGTGACCTACAAAAAGTCGACTGATTTCAGAGTGAGGGAATAGCAATGTTAGATAAAGAACTAGAGCAAACCCTGAATACGGCCTTTAAAGCGGCGCGTGATAAGCGCCATGAATTCATGACAGTTGAGCATTTATTACTGGCTCTCATAGACAATAAAGCCGCCAGTGGTGTGATGGCGGCTTGCGGTGTTAGTTTAGATATCCTATCCAAAGAACTTGAAGAGTTCGTGGACAGTACCACCCCACTTATCCCTGAAGACGATGAAGAACGAGAAGTGCAGCCAACCTTGGGCTTCCAACGCGTTCTACAACGTGCTGTGTTTCACGTCCAGTCATCTGGTAAGCGTGAAGTCACGGGGGCTAATGTGCTGGTGGCTATTTTTAGTGAGCAAGAGAGTCAGGCGGTTTATTTGTTGAAACGCCATGATGTTGCTCGTATTGATGTGGTCAACTATGTGGCCCATGGTATTTCAAAATTGGGCGATGGCACTCAGGGCGATACACATAGTGAAGAAGATTCGGAAGCGGAAGATACCACAACCGCGCCATTGCAAAAGTTTGCTACTAACTTAAACGAAGAAGCCAAGGCTGGCAAAATCGATAAGTTAATTGGCCGTGAATACGAAGTGGAACGGGTGATTCAAACCCTTTCTCGCCGCCGTAAAAACAACCCTCTCTTAGTGGGTGAGTCTGGGGTGGGTAAAACCGCTATCGCAGAAGGTTTAGCTAAGCGCATAGTGGATGGTCAAGTGCCAGAAGTTATTGCGGATGGCGTTGTTTATTCTCTAGATTTGGGCGCCTTGCTTGCAGGAACCAAATACCGAGGAGATTTTGAAAAACGTCTTAAACAGCTCTTGGGTGAGTTGAAAAAACTCCCTAATGCCATTTTGTTTATTGATGAAATTCACACCATTATCGGTGCAGGTGCAGCATCTGGTGGGGTGATGGATGCTTCAAACCTTCTAAAACCGGTATTGAGCTCAGGTGGTTTGCGCTGCATAGGTTCAACGACTTTCCAAGAGTTTCGTGGTGTGTTTGAAAAAGACCATGCACTAGCGCGTCGTTTCCAGAAAATTGATGTGAATGAGCCGAGCGTTGATGACACTTACCAAATCTTGAAGGGTATTATTGGCTCTTTTGAAGAGCATCATCAGATTAAATATGAAGAACCTGCTCTGTTGGCGGCTGCAGAGCTTGCTCAGCGCTATGTGACGGATCGTCATATGCCAGATAAGGCAATTGACGTTATTGATGAGGCGGGTGCTTACCAGCGTTTACAGCCTGAAGAAAGGCGTAAACAGGTAATTAGCGTGGCAGATATCGAAGATATTGTCTCTAAAATTGCCCGAGTACCTGTAAGAGCGGTGAATTCAGATGATAGGCAAGTGCTGTCTAACTTAGAGCGAAACCTTAAAATGGTGGTGTTCGGACAAGATGGCGCCATTGAGTCTCTATCAGCGGCGATTAAACTCTCTCGTGCTGGACTTAAAGCAGAGCAGAAACCTATTGGTTCATTCTTAATGGCTGGGCCTACAGGTGTCGGTAAAACTGAGGTTACCAAGCAACTCGCTCAACAGCTTGGTTTAGAGCTGATACGCTTCGATATGTCGGAATACATGGAGCGCCATGCTGTGTCTCGATTGATTGGTGCACCACCAGGCTATGTTGGCTTTGACCAAGGCGGGTTGTTAACCGAAGCTGTGACGAAAAACCCTCACAGTGTGGTCTTGCTCGATGAAATAGAGAAGGCCCACCCTGAAGTCTTTAATTTGCTCTTGCAGGTAATGGACCACGGCACACTAACGGATAACAATGGCCGCAAGGCGGATTTCCGTAATGTGATCTTGGTGATGACGTCAAACGCCGGCGCAGAAGAGCTGGCTAAGCGCTCAATCGGCTTTTCTAACCAAGATAACTCCAGTGACGGTATGGAAGTCATTAATCGTACTTTCACGCCAGAGTTTAGGAACCGTCTTGATGCCGTCATTCAATTTAATCAATTGGATGAACGCATTATCTTTAACGTGGTGGATAAGTTCTTGGTGGAGTTGCAGGCTCAGTTGGACTCTAAAGGCGTGCTACTGACCGTTACGGATACTGCGCGAGGCTGGTTGGCTAACAAGGGTTATGACAGGCAAATGGGGGCTCGACCAATGGCTCGGGTGATCCAAGAGCATTTGAAGAAACCTTTGGCAGAGCAAATACTATTTGGTGACCTTACTGAAGGTGGTCAAGTGGTCGTGGCTTTAGATGAGAAGCAAGATGTGCTCTCTTTTCGTGTCGAAAAAGAGGCTGTTGTGCACTAGCTTGGTTCGCAAGACATAAAAAAACCGGACATCGAGTCCGGTTTTTTTATGTCTCATCGTTTGAGAGAAACGATGCTTAACGTGCGCGGTAAACGATACGGCCTTTAGAAAGATCGTATGGTGTTAATTCCACTTTTACCTTGTCACCCGTCAAAATACGAATGTAGTTTTTGCGCATCTTACCAGAGATGTGTGCGATAACAACGTGTCCGTTTTCTAATTCGACACGGAACATGGTGTTAGGCAACGTATCAATGATAGTGCCCTCCATTTCTAAGCCTTCTTCTTTTGCCACAATATGTGTCCTATGGTGTTTAACTAATAGTGAGTAGGCGTCAGCCTAATGGGTATTCGAAGTCTAGAGTCTGACGGCAACGAATATCGTATCAATTGAGCGCTGTAAATGTTTAGTCGAAAACGCTAACGAGGGACGCCTTAATTTTGATCGTGCATATTCTGCCTAAAAAACCACCGTAAGGCAAACTTAGTTGGCCGTTTTGCGCTTAATTCGATACTAAAATCCTCAGATCTTCATTTTGCTTCGCTATATCCATAAGTCTTGTATTCTTGCTTGGGGTCGGAATATGGGCATCCAATTTGTCAATAAATTGTGCTCTAGGCATAAGTTTTGCGCCAAGAGAGAGCATATGTTCAGACTCTACTTGGCAGTCGATTAGCCTAATGTTGCTTTGGTTGGCCAATTCACAAAGTGTTTTTAGGGCAATTTTTGAAGCGTTTGGGGCGAGTGAAAACATGGATTCACCAAAAAAAACTTCCCCCATGGCAACACCATAAAAGCCGCCAACGAGCTGCTGGTCTAACCAGACTTCAATGGAATGGGCATAGCCTAAGCTGTGTAGTTTTGTGTAAGCGTTCTGTATGTCTCTGCTAATCCAAGTGCCTTCTTTTTGTTCCCTTAATTGTGCGCAATGGCATATAACTTGCTCAAAAGCCTGGTTGCAGGTGATGGACCAAGGCTGCTTTCTAAGCGACTTGTTAAGGGATCGTGATACATGAAATTCACTTGGAATAAGAGTGCAGCGTTGGGCTGGATGCCACCAAAGAATCGGGTCTGGTTCACTATACCAAGGGAAAAAGCCATGTTGATATAGGTGTATGAGGCGTTCAGGGCTTAAATCACCACCGATGGCGCATAAGCCTTCCGGGTCGCTTAATGCACGGTTTGGATCTGGCGTATCAAAGGAGCTTTCTGATAATAAAACTAGTTCAGGTTCTGGGGACACGGGCGTCATAAGTTTGTAAACCACTGCTTTACAAGAAAGTATTTATCTTAACAAAAGCTTTCTTTTAGGGAATTGAGAAAAAAAATCTAAAGTTATACCCTGCTGCGTCGATAGCTGAAATAAGCAAAGAAAATCTCTTCGCTTGTGATTTGCCTGCACAATTATCGCTGACATTATGTCCTAATGTGCATGTATTATTCAAAACAAGAGGATTTTTTAGGGTCGTTGTTTGTTTTTTACTCAAAAAAACGAGTTAAATGCAAAAAAATGAAAAAAAAGTGCAAGGATCGCTTGACCCGCTATGGAAAACTTGGTTTTAATCGAGGTATTCCGAAACGGTGACTCAAATACCAAACGATTTGCAGTGTTAGGAACAACTTACAATTTCGCTACATTTACAATATGTAATAAAAGTGCAATTGATAGGTTTTAGAATACTTGAAATTGTTGATTTACCAACGTTTCTTGTTCAAAGAAGAAACTGACTAATAGGTCTATAAAGACCACATAATATAATTAAAGGGGAATCTTGAATGAAAGCGATTAAACTTGCTTCTGTGTTTGCGGTAACTGCTGTTGCAGCTGCTGTCTCTTCTACTACTTTTGCTGCTGAAGCTGTTTTCTCAGGTGAAGCAGGTGTTGAATACACTAGCTATTCTAACAGCGGTAACGGCGACCAAGCTGATGGTACTGACATCGGTGAAATCGAGCTTTCTGTTGATACTGGTGTTGTTTACGCTGAAATCGAAATCGCGACTACAGGTGCTGATGAAGGTACAACTATCGGCATGGAAAAATTGTACGTGAAACAAGGTGCAGTTTCTTTCGGTCGTTTTGACGGCTCTGTAGCGACTGGCTCTTTCATGGGTATGGACGAGATCTACGGTGGTGTTGATCTTAGTACTACTTCAGATACTGACAACACTGGTATCCGTTACGCTGTATCTGATGAGTTGACTGTTGCACTTGAAGCTACTCGTTCTGTAGCAGCAGTGACTGCTGTAGCTGATGATCCTGCTACTGTTGCTGATGAAACAGTAGCAGGTGTAGAAGCTGCTGACGGTGATGTAGGTGTTGCGATCTCTTACGTTCAAGACTTCGGTGGCTTCACTGCTGGTATCTCTGGTGGTGTAGTAGGTGATTCTAACGCAATCAACCTTGGCCTTCAGACAGTTGCTGGTCCAGCGACTCTTTCTCTTAACTACGGTGTAGGTGAGAAAGGTACTGGTACTACTACTGACGTAGAGCAGCTAACTGCTTCTGTTGCAATTGCAGCAACTGATGCACTTACTCTTACTGTTGAGTACTCTCAAGATCTAGAAACAGCTAGTGAGCCAAGCGGTACTTACTTTGTAGGTGAATACGCTGTTGGCGATCTAACTTACTACGTGAAAAACTACGCAGGCGACCTAGTAGGTGATGCTGATGAGCGTACTATCGTAGGTGTTAGCTCTTCTTTCTAAGATTTCCCTTTCTTGGAATAAAAGCGAAAGCCAGCCCTTTGGGCTGGCTTTTTTTATGTTAAGCTAGACAACAAATTCAGCGCTTTAATGCGCTTGTATAGCGATTAACATAAATGGGAATGCGATTTTGGCGAGAAGTACTAGTGAGTCGGTAAGATCACCAATTAGGGATATGTTTGCCAAGCAGGCTGCTTTTATCGCGGCATTATTGGTATTGTTTTTTTTAGGTTTGGCTACCTACAGTTATCATCCACAAGATGCCGGTTGGTTTTATTCTGGCAATGGTGGCGTGATACAAAACTCAATGGGGCCTATCGGTGCCATCTTAGCGGATCTCGCCTCTGGTTTTTTTGGCAGTCTATTTTATTCTCTTCCCCCTTTATTTCTTTGGGTTGCCATTATTCTATGGCGTAACCCTCATCAATTATTACCTATCAATAATGCCCTGTTGTGTACTTTAGGTATTATTCTTTATTTGTCTTTTGGCTCAGTACTGTGTTTTTTACATACGGTTGGTGATCCCAATTTACAATACGGTACTGGCGGCATTTTAGGCCGCGGTTTAGGTATTATTTTATTTCATTTTATTGGTTACGACGGTGCAACATTGGTGAGTTTGGCGCTGGTGATATTGTCATTTACCTTGCTCTCACAATTGCACTGGCTGGCCTTGATGGATTCAGTTGGGGAAAAAACTTATCGATTAGTAGAGAAACTGAACAATCGTTATCAAGCCTCTAAAGCAGAAAAGCGTGATATACAGAACGAGCAAGATGACTCCTATCAAGAGGATGTGGAGCTAGAAACTGAAGAGCCTGCCATTGTGCGTAAAAAGCGCCGAGCGTTACTAGCAGGGTTTGCTGGCAATAAAGCTAAGGCTGAAGAAATCGCTAATGAGCACGATAATCAGGCTGAAGCACATAACTCATCTCTTGCTATTAATAATGAGGAAGGGATTGAAGAGTCAGCAGAATCAGAGTTAGAGAATGGTAAGGCTGAGTCAAAATGGCGTTCGTTGTTTTCTCGTAAGGAAAAAGTAAGTCAAGACTCAGCTGAGCAAAGAGAATATAACGAGCCTGAGTTTAATGGCCTAGATGATATTTTGTTCGATGAACAAGATGTCAATATTGCCGATACCTTATACATAGATGAAGAATGGGAATCCACAAAATCAGTGTCTCAAGCGCGTGCGCCGAAGAAAGAAGAATTGCCCGCTGAGGATGAGCCTTTTGCTGCAGTCAGTGAAGATCAAGCCGATGCATTGTTGTTTGGAAAAGCTGAGGAGGCACAAAACACTCATACCCCTCCAAAACCTGCAGAGATTCCAACCCACAAACCAACGGTGCGAACGCTTTCAGAGGCCAAACAATTAGATAACTTGAATAATGGTCCAGACGATTCCACTGAGGATAATAAAACCAAAACCTATTCTTTGCCCGATCGTTCTGTGTTAACCAAACCTAAGCCCAAGCAAGGTGGTTACACAGAAGAAGAGCTATTGGATCTGTCTAATTTGTTAGAGCAGCGTCTACGTGAGTTCGGTGTTAAGGCGGAAGTGGTTGAAGTAAACCCCGGCCCTGTGATTACACGTTTTGAAATTCAACCTGCAGCGGGTGTTAAGGTTTCAAGAATCACTAATTTAGCCAAAGATTTAGCCCGTTCACTGAGTGTATTAAGTGTGCGGGTGGTCGAAGTAATCGCAGGCAAATCAACTATTGGTATTGAAATACCAAATCAGGTGCGTGATACGGTTTATTTCGCAGAGGTGATTAACTGCGAAATGTACGACAAGGCATCCTCTCCCTTAACCTTGTCCCTAGGTCATGACATATCTGGGGAACCTGTTGTGGTGGATTTAGCGAAAATGCCCCATGTGCTGGTCGCGGGTACCACAGGTTCCGGTAAGTCGGTTGGGGTTAATGCCATGATTTTAAGTATGCTGCTTAAATCAACTCCAGATGAAGTCCGCATGATCATGGTTGACCCGAAGATGCTCGAGCTTTCCATCTACGAGGGAATTCCACACCTATTAACGCCCGTCATTACTGACATGAAAGATGCCGCAAATGGGTTACGTTGGTCTGTGGATGAAATGGAAAGACGCTATAAGCTGATGTCTAAGCTAGGGGTGAGAAATATTGCTGGCTACAATAAGAAGGTCAGAGATGCCATTGAAGCCGGTTCCCCAATTGAAGACCCTCTATGGCAGCCAGAAGAGGCCATGTTCTCCCAAGATGGAGTGGCTCGTACCGTACCACATTTAGAGCCTCTACCTTATATTGTCATTGTCGTGGATGAGTTTGCCGATATGATGATGATAGTGGGCAAAAAGGTGGAAGAGCTAATTGCCCGTATTGCTCAAAAAGCTCGCGCCGCAGGTATACATCTCATTTTGGCTACCCAGCGTCCTTCGGTGGATGTAATTACCGGTTTGATCAAAGCGAACATACCAACCCGCATGGCATTTCAAGTGTCATCAAAAATTGACTCGCGTACGATTCTGGATCAAGGCGGTGCCGATCAATTATTGGGAATGGGGGATATGCTCTATTTACCGGCAGGCTTGCCGACGCCCATTCGTGTGCATGGTGCGTTTGTTTCAGATGATGAGGTGCATGGTGTGGTAGAAGAGTGGAAACAGCGTGGCGAGCCTGAATACATCAATGATGTGGTAGTGAATCCTGAAGATCTAATGACAGGGGATGACAATGATGAAAAAGATGCCTTGTATGATGAAGCTGTAAAAATAGTGATTGAAACCCGTAAAGCTTCTATCTCTTCCGTGCAGCGTCGCTTAAAAATAGGCTATAACCGAGCGGCTAACCTAGTTGAAGCAATGGAAGCCGCGGGCCTTGTTGGGCCGATGGGAACCAATGGGCAAAGGGAAGTTTTGATCCCCGAATAATCGCTAAACGTTTTAATTTTGGAGAATACCTTGTTGAAAAACATTATCGCTGTATTAGTTGTTGGTTGGACAAGCGTTACCTACGCGGCAACATCGGCTAGTACTGCTCTAGAATCCGTGTTGGAAAAGAATCGAAACATTGAAGGGGAATTTCGCCAGGTTACCTACGATGAGGCGGGCAAGCAGCTGCAAGCCAGTGAGGGTATATTCTTGTTAGCCAAACCGAATCAATTTGTTTGGGACACGGTTTCACCTTACCCGCAAAGAATTTTGTCTGATGGTGAAAGCATCACTGTTTGGGATGTGGACTTAGAACAAGCCACGAAGAAGCCGCTAGCGGGTGCCATCGGTAATTCACCGGCAGCGCTCTTGGGGCAACCGGCGGCACAAGTACTGCCTCATTACCAGATTAGCCAGTTAGGGGATGAAAAGTTTCGGTTGGCGCCAAAGGAATCAGACACTTTGTTTCAGAATCTTACTTTGTCGTTTCGTGATGAAGTAATCAGTGCCATGGGCATTGTTGACTCCCTTGGTCAGATGACGGTGATTGAGTTTAAAAATGTAGAGCCCCATGACGGGGTCGCGAAAGAAAACTTCTCGTTAGATTTACCCGCTAACGTGGATGTTATCGTAGAAGGGCAATAATGCAGGACCTGTTTGCTGACATGTCATCGGGGGCTTATCAACCCCTCGCGGCACGCATGAGGCCCACCGTATTAGATGACTACATAGGTCAGTCTCATTTGGTGGGCCCCGGTAAACCTTTGCGACGCATGGTTGAAACCGGTCATTGCCACTCTTTTATCCTATGGGGACCACCTGGGGTAGGAAAAACCACCTTCGCACAGCTGCTCAGTCATGCGCTCTCAGCGCAATTCATTGAAATTTCCGCCGTTATGTCTGGAGTGAAGGAAATTCGTGCGGCGGTTGAGCAAGCACAGCAATGGCGGGCGATGAAGGGCTCCCAGACCGTACTGTTTGTGGATGAGGTTCACAGATTTAATAAATCCCAACAAGATGCTTTCTTGCCTTATATCGAAGATGGCACTTTTTTATTCATTGGTGCCACCACTGAAAATCCAGCCTTTGAACTCAATTCAGCACTGTTGTCCCGAGCTCGAGTTTATCGGTTGAAGACTCCCACAGTAGAAGATATCTCCAAAGTGCTGAATCGCGCTTTGCAGGATGAAACTCAAGGCATGGGGCAAAAAGGCCTGTTAGTTAGTCGCGAGCATTTAGACATATTGGCCCAAGCCGCTGATGGCGATATTCGCCGTGGGTTAAACTTTTTAGAAATCCTCTCTGATCTCGTTGAGCCAAATGTTGCGGTAAGCCAAGAGCAACTTGAAGATGTGCTTGGTGGCAGCTTGCGTCGATTTGATCGTAATGGGGATGTGTTTTACGACCAAATTTCGGCTTTTCATAAGTCAGTACGAGGTTCATCTCCAGATGGCGCCTTGTATTGGATGGCAAGAATGCTCGATGGCGGCTGTGATCCCTTGTATATCGCTCGACGTTTATTAGCGATCGCATCTGAAGACATAGGCAATGCAGATCCTAGAGCCCTACAAGTTGGTCTTAATGCTTGGGATGTTTTTGAACGTGTTGGACCAAAAGAGGGTAATCGAGCGATTGCTCAAGCGGCTGTGTACATGGCCTGCGCCCCCAAAAGTAATGCTGTTTATATGGCGTTTAGTCAGGCCAAAGCCGATGTGGCAAGTCAGCCCAGTTACGAAGTGCCTATCCACTTACGCAACGCACCCACCTCTTTAGCGAAAAGCATGGGGCACGGTGATGATTACCGCTATGCTCATAATGAAGAACATGGCTATGCGGCAGGGGAACAATATCTTCCTGAAGAGCTGCAAGGAACTCGATATTATCAGCCAGCGAATCGAGGTTTGGAGCAAAAAATTGGCGATAAGCTGAATTGGCTCTCCGAGTTAGATACTAACAGTCCGGTGAAACGTTACCAAGACGCATTTAAGGGCGAAGAATGATGTATTTGATGATTGCCCTAGGCGGAGCTTTTGGCGCTCTAAGTCGCTATGAGATGGGGCGCTGGATCAATAGCTTTTGGAGCTTGCCTTTTCCATTCGCTACATTGGTGATTAATGTACTAGGGTGCGCCTTGATGGGCATTGCTTTTGTGGTGATTAATGAAAGGTTACCTTCCTTAGAGGCTTATCGCCCGCTTATCATGGTGGGCTTTTTAGGCGCCTTCACCACCTTTTCGACTTTTTCTTTAGAAATTGTCTCGCTTATTAACATGCAGGCTTGGCTAAGTGCCATAAGCTATTTATTATTGAGCTGTATATTGGGTGTCGCCGCATTGGCGATTGGAATTGCGCTCGCGCGATTATTTTAACCCGTTAATTTTGATTTTTTGCGAACACTGAGTTCGTTGATATTGTTAAAGGATACTGTTGCTAAGATGTTAGACATTAAAGCGCTGCGCGCTGACCCCGAAGCCATTGCCGAGTTACTTAAGAAAAAAGGATACGAACTGGATGTGGCTACTTTTTCTTCCTTAGAAGAGCGTCGTAAAAGCATTCAGGTAGAAACGGAGCAGTTGCAGCAGTCTCGTAACTCAGTATCGAAAGAAATTGGCCAAGCGATGAAAGCGGGCGACAAAGATAAAGCGGCACAGCTAAAAGCCCAAACAGCGACTTTAGGTGATGATTTAGCTGCGGCTAAGCAACAGCTAAATGATGTACAGCAAGCGATGGACGAATTGCTAGAAGGTATCCCAAACATTCCTCATAGCTCTGTGCCTGAAGGCCAAACAGAAGACGATAACGTTGAGATTCGTCGTTGGGGCGAGCCTAAGCAATTTGATTTCGATGCGAAAGACCATGTTGACCTAGGCGAAGCATTGGAACTTTTAGACTTCGAAGCGGCCGTGAAAATTACCGGCTCACGCTTTGCTGTTATGCGTGCGGATCTCGCGCGTCTTCACCGTGCATTGACCCAGTTTATGATCAATACCCATGCGGATGACCATGGTTATTCAGAAGTTTATGTGCCTTATTTGGTGAACGCCCATTCACTAAAAGGAACAGGCCAGTTGCCGAAATTTGAAGAAGACCTTTTCAAAGTGCCGGTTGATAAAGAAAGTGGTAATAACGATCTTTATTTAATCCCCACGGCAGAAGTACCTGTTACCAACTTGGTGCGTGACGAAATCCTAAACGATGCAGATCTACACAAGAAATTTGTTGCCCATACACCTTGTTTCCGCAGTGAGGCAGGCAGTTACGGACGTGATACCCGAGGCATGATCCGTCAGCATCAATTCGAGAAAGTTGAATTGGTTCACGTGTGCCGTCCAGATCGCTCTGAGGCCGTGTTAGAAGAGTTAGTGGGGCATGCTGAAACCATTTTGCAAAAACTTGAACTTCCTTATCGTACTGTGATTCTTTGTGGCGGAGATTTAGGCTTCTCTGCTCATAAAACTTACGACATCGAAGTATGGCTTCCAGGCCAAGGTAAATACCGTGAGATCTCTTCTTGCTCAAACATGGGAGACTTCCAAGCGCGTCGTATGCAAGCTCGCTGGCGTAACCCAGAAACAAATCGACCCGAATTGGCACATACCTTGAATGGTTCTGGTTTGGCTGTAGGGCGTACTCTAGTGGCCGTTTTAGAGAACTATCAGAACGCCGATGGCAGTATTACCATTCCTGAGGTGTTAGTGCCTTATATGGGCGGCAAAACACAGCTAAACAAAGCCTAAAAGTTGATTTGAAAGCCTCTTTTAAAGGGGGTTTTTTATAGAGTAGATGCATTATGACGGGTAAGGTTTATTTAATTGGTGCGGGGCCGGGTGATCCTGAACTACTGACATTAAAAGCACACCGCTTATTAATCAGCGCTGATGTGGTGCTGTATGACCGCTTAGTGGGAAAAGACATCATTGATCTGATACCTGAGTCGGCAGAGAAAATGTACGTGGGCAAAGCAAAGTCGCTGCATAGCTTGCCTCAGGGAGAAATTAATGTCTTGCTGGCCAAGAAGGCACAAGAAGGAAAAATGGTGGTACGTCTAAAAGGCGGAGACCCATTTATTTTTGGCCGTGGCGGAGAAGAACTCGAAGAGCTAGTGGAAGAGCAAGTGCCTTTTGAAGTCGTTCCTGGAGTGACGGCGGCGGCGGGTTGTGCTGCCTATGCGGGCATTCCTTTAACCCACAGGGATTATGCTCAATCAGTACGGTTTTTAACGGGTCATCTAAAAGATGGCACTACAGACCTGCCTTGGGATGAGCTGGTCCATCCAGCACAAACTCTGGTGATTTATATGGGCTTGACTGGGCTGGCGGATATCGCTCAATCACTCTTAAAGTTTGGTATGTCTGCCGCTATGCCGGTTGCCGTCGTAGAAAAAGGCACCACAAGTGAACAACGTGTTTTCACCTCCACCATTGCTGATATATGCTCAGTGGTGAATGAGCAGGAAGTAAAATCTCCAGCCTTGTTGATTATTGGCGAAGTGGTTACTTTGCAAGATAAGTTAGAATGGTACGGCAAGTACTAAAAGAAATTAGCGTTAAAAAAGGAGTCGAGAGACTCCTTTTTTATTACAGGCAGTTAGCGGGTTTCGGTAATCCGGCGATTTTTGCCGCCAATTTTGGAGGGCTGCCAGGGAATAGGGTCATTAAATAAATGCTACGGCCTTTTTCGCTTCCCAATGATTTACTCACCGCTTTTACCAAAGGGCGCATTGCAGGAGAAAGTCCATATTCCTCATAAAAGTTCCGTAATAGATGGATTATCTCCCAGTGAGCATCACTGAGTGCAACACCTTCCTCTGTCGCCAATTGCTCAGCCAATTCGGTGGACCAATCTGCTAAATCGAGCAGGTAGCCTTCTTCATCTAAGATCGTTTTGTCTAGCGTCATAATGTTACCAGCTAATGTGTTTATCGGCTGCGAGGGTGGTCTCTACCCATTCAATTTCAGTCAGTGGGGTGCCTGCTTGAGGTTCTAAGCCGTAGGCCTCCGCATCGGACTGAAGGTAATACAGTGGAATACTTTTGCTCTCAAGCCACGCTAAAAAAGGAGGGGATTGAAGGCGCATGATAGCCTCTTCAATCAGCATGATGGCATCATCCGGCTGTAAGCTGCTCTGCCATAATGCTTCTAATTCGGCAGAGTAGGCGTACTTGTTGAGTTGAAAGAGCGTCATAATTAAAACCTAAAAACCTGTTGATATTGGCCAAACAGCTGTTGCCACTTTTGTGTTTCAAGTGCTTGTATTCCTTGCCAGCTGGGTTGAGGCATAGCCAAGGTTTGCTGGCGTTCAATAAAGATATTTTCAATATCGTAGAACTCTAAGCCATCTAGCAGTTTGTTGAGGTTCTTGCCGTGGGTCGAGCTTGGATTTTGTTTGTTACTCAAAATCGATAAAGCAGGACCCGAAATGCAAAGATCCACCGCTTGTTCAAAGGTGGCTAATACCAAAGCAAGATCTAGCCCTTCTTTACAGGCCAAGCTACTAAAGGGGTCACTACTTAAGTGAATGAGGGTGTTTTTCATAGATCACCTAAATTGAATGACTTTACTTGTGCTGTTCATGAGTTCAACCAAAGTACCTAGGCCTTCGAGTTGAAACGGTGGCGCTAAATTGAATTGGGCGGCTTCATACCGTGCTGCTTCACCTTCGCTCAAAATACCGCGACGAACCGCCGCCGCGATACACAGATACAGTGGAATTTCATGTTCTTCGCTAAGGTTTTGCCACGCAGCTAATAAATTGATCTCATCTCGTGGTGGCTGAGTGAGCAGGTTGCCAATCTGCACCGCATCCTGATAGAAAAAGACCCCTGTAATCTGCGCGGTAGGGTGCTCAAGGGCACTTTTTATAAAGCGTAAGGCGCTATGGCAGGCCTTGCTTTGATAAGGGTCTCCAGTCACTAAAAGAGCGTATTGCATGGCGCGATAACCTGATATGGGCTTGTGTTTGGTGTAAAGGTAAATTTTACACAACAAAAAGGCCGCAGTCTGCGGCCTTTTTGATTCAAATAAGGAATTACTCGTCGCGAGCCATGCCTAATAGAGAAAGGATGCTTAGGAACATGTTGTATAGGGATACATACAGGTTCACTGTTGCAACAATATAGTTAGTTTCACCGCCACGAATAATTTCGCTGGTTTGTAGCAAAATGATTGCCGCAGAGAAAAGCGCAAAACCCGCTGAGATAAAGATCTGCAAAGCTGGCATTTGTACAAAGAAGCCTGCGATCACGGCAAACAATAGTACAAAGAAGCCCACGGTAATAAAGCCGTTAAGGAAGCTGAAATCCTTTTTAGAAATAAGTGCGTAAGCAGATAGACCTAAAAATGACAGGCCTGTAATACCCAAGGCACTCATAATCAAGCTGGCACCGTTGGAAAGGCTTAGGTAAGCGCTAAGGATAGGACCCAAAGTTAGACCCATAAAACCTGTTAAAGCGAAAACACACAGAATACCTAGAGAGCTATTTTTGAATTTGTGGGTTGCAAACAACAAACCATAAAAACCCACAAGAGTGATGATCAATCCTGGGTGAGGTAGCTGAAAGGCCATGCTTAAACCAGCAGTAAAAGCACTGAATAGCAAGGTTAGCGATAATAGACCATAAGTATTTCGCAGCGTTTTATTCGCTGTTTGTGACGTATGTGTCGTCGAAAGAGCTTCTGTGTAACGCATTGGAGTGACTCCTATTAGTTTAAAACCTATATAAAGCTAATATGGGGTCGAATGATGCAAAACTCAAGTAGTATTTGGAGACTGTATAAAAACTTAACAAAAAAGCACTGCGTCAGATGATAACGCAGTGCTATTGGAAAATGGTTTAGGCGAGTGCTGTTTTGTGTTGGCCCGCAGCTAATTTGGTTTTGTGCTTGCCTATTTGTCGAGCCAGTTTATCTATCATGGAATCAATGGCGTGAAATAGCCTGTCTTCGGAAGATGCTGCAAAAATATCCTTGCCGGGTAAGTGAAGTGTTGCTTCGGCTTTTTGGGTTTTGCTGTCTTTAAGAAGGGTAATATTAATAGAAGTGATTTGGTCGCTTAGTTTGGCGACTCGGCCTAGCTTTTCATCAATATGTGACTTAATCGCTGGGGTGATATCAAGATGGTGGCCAGTAATATTAATGGTATGCATTCGTTTCTCCTCAATAATGAAATAGATAAAACGTGATGTATTGCCTTTAAAACTGATGTCGACTATTTCAGCATAGGAGTCCATTTTGGCTCTGTCAATAGATGCCATGTGTTGTTGTTTTACGATGTGTCACTAAAAATAGTAGCGCTATTGCGGTGTAATTTGCTCTCGGGTTATCGTGCTAATAGCAAAGGCTTTTGATAGACTAGTATGCTAATTATGTGAAGCGAGCTTTATGTTAGACAACGATTATTCACTGCCCATTTCCTTATCAATGGCGACCAAAATTGGTTTAGAAGAGACTGTATTGCTAAGCTACTTAAAGCAGCAAGCTTATCTTGTTGGTGGCAACGGCTTAGCGATAGATATCCATCAGCTGAGTCGACAATTACCCTTCTTGAAAGCCCCTCAACTATTGAGGCTGTTGGATAATTTACAAATAATCCAACTTATTAGCTATCAACGACAGGGGCAGGTATTGCAAATACAGTTTTCGCCTGCAGATAAAGAAGAGGTGAAAGCGCCTAGGTCAGCACCCACCTCTCAAGTGGATGAAGACCCTATCATGGCGAAAGTGGATCGACTGCAAAGAGAGTCACGTTCACAAACGGCACCTGTGACCCCAAGCGTTAGGCCGGTAACGGAAAGAGCCCCAGAAGCCAGGCAGTCAATTCGTCAGGATTATGCACCAGCCTTGCCGACTGTGAATGATCGTCGCGGGGTGACAGACTTTGATTTGTATTTGGAACAAAAAGAACGCTCACGACAACCGGATCAGTGGTTGCCTGAGGAAGCGACTTTAGAACAAATTACTCAAGCGGGTATCACTCGTGAGTTTGCGGTTTCTTTGCAAACAGAGTTTTTATTAAGAATTAAAGAACAACGTAAAAATGTAAGAACTTGGAACAGCGAGTTTTTTAAATACGTAAAACGTCAGTGGCAATATAAACAATCGGATCGGTCTTCATATGAAGGAACCTCAGTCAGTTCAAAATTTGGTAAAACCTCTAGAGAACAGGTTAGCGACGCCCTCACCAACATCCACGACACAGACTGGTAATAGTCACTATAGAGACGAGCCAAAAGCCGAAGCCAACGAAGCTGAGCAAAAGACTCGTGTGTTGGTTAACATGCTGTTCGCGCGTTTTAAGGCCATCTATACCCATAAGTTTGCATCGGCTTACAGCAACCCCGACGAAGTTAAACTGGCAAAACGTGAATGGGCCATTGCCCTAAAAGGTTTTCAGGAACCTTTATTGGCCTACGCGGTTGAACGAACCAAAGAAGAGTACGCTTGGCCGCCAACGATTTCCGAATTTTTGAAGCTCATCAATACCGCCTACAAAGCTTATGGGTTATTGGATCCAAGAGCGGCTTACCTTGAAGCCTGTTCATGCCGAGTGGATCCTTTAACCTTTCATTGGCGTCATCCTGCGGTTTTCTTTGCGGCCAGCGATGTGGGTTGGTATAAGCTTAAAAGCGAAGAAGAGCGCGTTACTTGGCCCTTGTTTGAAGCCAGTTATTTAAAAATTGTGGATAGAGTGATTGCAGGGGAGCGTTTAGTGGTTCCCAAAGTTGTGCTGATTGAGAATCAACACAACTTAAGCATTACCGATATAACACAAACGATTGCGGAAGAGCTGTCTTTGTCAGAAGAAGCCATTGCACCATTGCTGTATTACACACAAAAGACCTATGGAACGGGGATTCGAAAAGCTTATCGAGCTAAGAGTCAGGAAAAGCTGACTGAAATGGGCTATAAGGGAATCTTACCAGAATAAAGACGACAAACTGGTTCACGCTGATGTTTCTGCTGAGTGGGATCGTTGTCGATATAGTTAAATTTGACGGGTCAAAAAATGGGCCAATCAAAAGTAGGTCGAGGTAGTTATGATAAAAGTTCTATTGGTAGATGACCATTATATCGTCGTTGATGGTATTCGCCGTGTACTAGAAGACGTGGATGGCATACAGGTAGTGGATGTGGTTAAGAGCGGCGAAGAAGCCGTTAAGCAGTCAAAAGCCTTATCTCCAGATGTCGTGCTAATGGATGTCCATATGCCAGGCATTGGCGGCTTAGGAGCTACTAAAGAAATTAAACGCATTTGTCCTAAGGTTAAAGTCATTGCCTTAACGGCTTTAGATGACAGCTTGTACCCAGTAAAATTGTTGGAAGCGGGCGCTTCTGGCTATATTAGCAAAGGGACGAATTCGGATTGTCTTATTGAAGCGATTCAGTCTGTGGCGCAAGGCGGGCACTATATTTCAAATGACATCGCTCAAAAAATGGCGTTGTCTAAAGTCTCGTTGAATGGTCAAGGCTCTCCACTCGAGCAGTTGTCAGATCGAGAGCTACAAGTTGCCCAAATGATCATCGACTGTAAAAAGCCTCATGAGATTGCCGAGCAACTGGTCGTCAGCCCAAAAACCGTTAGTACTTACCGTACCCGAATTTTTTCTAAGCTAAACATAGAGGGCGATGTGGAGCTAATGCACCTTGCCATGCGTTATAAAGTATTAGGTATGGGTTAACACACCCCAGAGGTTTGCTTGAGTCAATTAGAGTTTGATGCGAAACACTTTATTAGCCACCTGACGACCCGACCAGGTGTGTATCGCATGTATGATAAGAAAGGGGACTTGTTATACGTTGGTAAAGCGAAAAACCTCAAAAATCGTGTATCTAGCTATTTTCGTGGTGCTGGTTTAACCACCAAAACCATGGCCTTGGTCAGTAAGATTGATAACATAGAAACCACGGTGACCAAAAGTGAAACCGAAGCTTTGTTGTTGGAACAAACGCTGATCAAACAACATCGTCCTCCCTACAATATCCTGCTTAGAGACGATAAATCCTACCCCTATATTTTACTCTCAGAACATCGTCATCCGGCGTTGTTATTTCGTCGTGGCACAAAAATAGAAAAAGGCACCTTGTTCGGGCCTTTTCCTAGCGGTACAGCCGTCAAAGAAAGCCTGAACACCATGCAGAAGGTTTTTAAGGTGCGCCAGTGTGAAGACTCAACTTATGCTAACCGTTCACGTCCTTGCTTACAGTATCAAATCAAGCGGTGCTCAGGGCCTTGTGTAGGGCTTATAGAAGATGGCGAGTACGAAGCAGACGTTCGACATGCCAATATGTTCTTACAAGGCAAGAATCAGCAGCTAAATGCTGAAATTACTGAGCAAATGACGGCCGCAGCGGCTGACATGGAATTTGAACGAGCGGCTGAGTTGCGAGATCAAATTATACAATTACAGCATATCCAAGAGCAGCAGCATGTGTACGGACAAACTGGCGAAGCCGATGTTCTCGCCTGCATCATTCAGCCTGGCGGTCTATGTGTGCATGTAATGATGGTGCGCCGAGGTAAGGTGGTTGGCAGCAAAAGTTACTACCCTAAAATGCCAATCGAAGTGAGCGAGTCCGAGTTGCTATCAACTTTTATCGCGCAGTTTTATCTGAGCGGTGTGCAGGAGTTACCTAAAGCTTTGATTCTCAGTCATGAGTTAGAAGACACAGAAATTTTAACGGCGGGAATTTACGAAACTACACAAAAGCGCATCGAAGTGTTGCATAATGTGAGAGGTCAGCGAGCCAGATGGTTGGATCTTGCCAAATTAAATGCAGAGCAAGGTTTGCAATCACGTTTAGCGGATAAACGTAACCACTTTAGTCGAGTGGCTGCTTTGCAGAAAGTATTGGGTTTTCGTGAGCCGCCGAGTCATATGGAGTGTTTTGACATCAGTCACTCTAGTGGTGAAGCAACAGTGGCATCTTGTGTAGTATTTGGCCCTAACGGTCCTGATAAAAAGCGTTATCGCTCTTTCAATATTGAAGGAGTGGAGCCAGGGGATGATTACGGTGCCATGAAGCAAGCTTTGACTCGTCGCTACAAACGGGTCAAGAGCGGTGAGCTTGATGCACCGGATGTTTTACTGATTGATGGTGGTAAAGGCCAGCTCACCCAAGCTGAAACCGTCTTAAAAGAGCTAGGTTTGGTGAATATTTTTCTTTTAGGTGTTGCCAAAGGAGATACTCGAAAACCGGGATTAGAAACCCTCTACATAGGTTCTAAAGAAGATGAAGTGGTTTTGCCTCCGGATTCGGTGGCGTTACACCTTATACAACACATACGTGACGAGGCGCACCGCTTTGCAGTGAAAAGCCACCGTCGTCGAAGAGATAAAAAGCGCCGACATTCTGCTTTGGAAGAGATTCCAGGTATCGGCCCAGGGCGTCGTAAAGAGTTGTTAACGACTTTTGGTGGTTATCAAGAAATTTTATCTGCGAGCCAAGAAGAAATTGCCAAAGTGAAAGGCATTAGTGCGAATAAAGCTGCTGAAATTTACAATCACCTTCACAAAAACTGAGCCAAGTATTTAGGCTTAGCTTGAACAACATTAGGAAGACCATGAACATACCTAACATCTTAACGTCAGTACGGATTTTTATGATCCCGATCCTCGTGGCCGTTTATTATTTACCATGGGAAGGGCGCTACTATGCCTGCGCTGTAATCTTTGCTTTAGCGGCCATTACAGACTGGCTAGATGGTTATTTGGCCCGTAAATTGAACCAGACAACCCCCTTCGGAGCTTTCTTTGATCCGGTGGCAGATAAGGTCATGGTATCGGTTGCCCTAGTCATGCTGGTGGCTAGTTATGCGCACCCATTATTAACCTTAGCGAGTGCCGTCATTGTCGGCCGTGAAATTGTTATTTCAGCGCTGCGGGAGTGGATGGCAGAAATGGGTAAACGTGCAAGTGTGGCTGTGTCTTATATTGGGAAGCTAAAAACCGCCATGCAGATGCTCGCAATCTTCATTTTATTAGGCACACCACCAGGTTCAACTTGGGCATTTATTGGCCAAAGTGTGCTAGTGGTCGCTGCCTTGCTAACTTTGTGGTCCATGTATGTTTACTTAAAAGCAGCGTGGCCAGAGCTAATGCCTAAAGAGTCGAACGAAAAGTAACCAAATACAAAAAAAGTCGCTAAGTTAGTTATTTATTTGGTTTTTTTCCTTGACCTAAGCTCAGAAATTCATAGAATATGCACCATCTTTTGAGACGCGGGAATAGCTCAGTGGTAGAGCACAACCTTGCCAAGGTTGGGGTCGCGAGTTCGAGCCTCGTTTCCCGCTCCATCTTAAAAGAGTTCTGATAGTTAGGCCGGATGGCAGAGTGGTCATGCAGCGGACTGCAACTCCGTGAACGCCGGTTCGATTCCGACTCCGGCCTCCATATCAGAAATGCCCGGGTGGTGAAATTGGTAGACACACAAGACTTAAAATCTTGCGATAGAAATATCGTACCGGTTCGATTCCGGTCCCGGGCACCATTTATGGTGCCTTTTTTTATGTCCGAACTTTCTTAATCCTTCTTATCCCTTCTATATCAAGCCTTTCAGGCGTTTTATTGATTTTCTCAAATTGCCTACTTTTCCTATCCTGTGCTATGTTTTCTATAATACAGCACCATTTGAGCACCATATCCAGCACCATTTTTGAGGACGAATAATGGCTAGTGCCTACAAACGAGGGAATAAGTGGAGAGCACAGTTTGAGCTTTCAACAGGCCGCAAGACGAAAGACGGATTCAAAACAAAGCGAGAGGCACTTGCTTGGGGCGTAGAGGCTGAAAAGCTAGACAAAGAGAGACTGTCAGATGAAATCCCTGATCGTCCTTTCAGTGAAGCTCTAGAGCGTTATCGTGATACTGTAAGTGTGACCAAACGTGGTCAAAAGTTTGAAATACGTCGAATTGACCGATGGCTGGGCAATGGATCGGATGACATAGACCCTTTATGCTTTATCTCACTGCAGAGCCTACAAGCAAAACACTTTGCAGAATGGCGTGACAGGCGGCTACAGCAGGTTGCTGTAGGTACTGTACTAAGGGAGTGGAATGTTTTGTTAGCAATTTGTAGTGTCTGCTCAAAAGAATGGGGCTGGCTAAAGGACAACCCAATGTCCAAAGTAAAACGGCCAGCAGAGCCTGAATCCAGAACAAGAAGGTTGTTACCAGGCGAGTTTGAACAACTCATGATCGCCACACAATACGATATAGAGATAGCGCCAGAATCGAAAAGCGAACGTATAGGTGCTGCCATTGTCTTTGCCATAGAAACCGCCATGCGTGCCGGTGAAATTTGCGGTATAACATGGGGTGATGTGAATTTAGAAAAACGCACCGTTCATTTACCTAAAACAAAGAACGGTAATCCTCGTACTGTGCCGCTATCTACAACAGCTGTGAAAGTATTGGAAAAACTCAAGACATTAGATGACTGCAAGTTGAAAGCCTTTAACTTAAAGTCAGACTCGCTTGATGTGAATTTCAGAAAGATTCGTAACAAGTGTTTGATAGATGATCTGCACTTTCACGACTTGAGACGGGAGGCACTCACGCGACTAGCCACCAAAGTGGACGTACTTAACCTAGCTAAGATTTCTGGCCATACCGATTTACGCATCTTACAAAAAGTGTACTACGCACCAGATATGGGTGAAATAGCTTTGATGCTGGACTAGTGTCTTTTCAAAAATATTTTTCGAGTATAAAAAGCAATAAAGACAATGACTAAGAGCCTATAAGCACCAAGAATAGATGAAATAGAGCCCTAGAATGGTAGTTTCTCTTTCCCTAAATGCTCGTTACAGGTAAAATTCAATGACTCTTTGGTTTGACTTGGTTTGACTTGGTTTGACTTGGTTTGACTTGGTTTGACTTGGTTTGACTTGGTTTGACTTGGTTTGACTTGGTTTGACTTGGTTTGACTTGGTTTGACTTGGTTTGACTTGGTTTAACCGATGTAATTGATGAAAATAGTGATATATAAGATTAAAACAGCCGCCTTTGAGCGGTTGTTTTGGTTGGGGAATATATTAAATGTACTATATGTAGTTATTTTTTAAGATATTGATACTACATATAGTAGGTAGGGATGCTATTAGTGTTAATCAAATGTTTAAAAGCTGCCCATTGGGTATGGACTGTAGTTACATTATCTATAGCTGGTTTTTGGTTTATACACCATGGTGGAACTAATTGGTTTCCAGTGTCTGTTTCTGTAGTTAGTAGCGCAATCGCTGAAACTAATTCTAAAGGTGCTCAAGTATTAGCTTCATCTGAAATTGTGGCCGGTATTCATTCAGATGCGATTAATATCGCCGCTCAGTTGGGAAGAATGGATATGGCTGCATTAGCTATGACCATTATTAGTGTTGTATTTGCACTGTTAGGTATTTTCGGCTTTATGCATCTTAAAGATCGAGCCGAATTTATAGCTAAGAAAACAACAGAAGAATGTTTTGATAAGCATAAAAAAGAAATGACATCGACATTGGAAAAAAATGCGGTGTCATATATGGAAGGTGTGGTGCCAGACTTGGTTTCTGATTATGTGGAGCTTAGCCAAAGCGGAATTAAAGCAGAAAATGAAGATATGTCTGATGATATTGCACCTGCTCCAGATGAAGAAATTAGTAGGGGGGGATTATGAATAAAAATAGCTTCGAAATCGTAAATGAGGCAATGCTTAGCCAACCTGTGGACTTAGATCAATTGTGTTCTGATTTAGGTATAAAACTATCTAGAAAACGATTAGCTGAAAATATTTCAGGCATGATAGAACGAAAAGAAGATAATAAATTTGAAATAACTGTGAATAAGAAACACGGTGAATATCGTCAGCGTTTTACGATTGCGCATGAAATAGGGCATTTTATTTTGCACCGCCACCTAATGGGAACGGGAATAACTGATAATGTTGCTTATCGTACTGATGGAGATATGAAGAACAGTAAAATTAAACCTTCACATGAAGCGGAAGCTAATCGATTTGCTGCATCTTTATTGCTTCCAAAAGAGCAGGTTGTAGATAAGTTTAAAGAAATGACGGGAAGTGTAGATAATAAAATTTCTCAACTTGCAGATTATTTTGAAGTTTCTTTAACTGCAATGACAATACGTTTGAAGACATTCAGACTGATTTCGTAATAACTAATAGTGTACTTGTTTGATAAAACCGCCCAAGTGGCGGTTTTTTTGTGCCTGGAGTTTGGTTCGGCTGGCATAAACGTGCAAAACGTTTTAATGTAAAGAAATACTGACATTAAGCAATGGATTCGCGTGGTAGCCTTCTTATGGAAAAGTTTAAGACATTAGATGAATTAACCAAAATTGACAGAAAACACCTGCACTTCGTTGATCATAATGGGGAGCATCTAAACCTTAATTGGCTCCATAAAGCCCTCTCAAAAGAAGTGCTAAACGATGAAGTGCCGGACGAAATCAAAGGGCAATTCAATGTAGCTAGAAATATGGCTCTCTTCACATACTACTTTTATGCCTTAGCTTCCGAAGTACACCTTAAAACATACACCGTTATCGAACATGCACTCAGGCTCAAAATTAACCCCCAAAGTAGAATGTCGCTAGCCAAAATGATTAATCATGCTGTTGCGCAACGTTGGATTAGTGATGCTGGTTTTAGGCATCTAGAGACAGATGAGCTGGGTAACGAATGGTGTAAAAGTATGGTTGATATTATCCCCAAGATGCGAAACTCAAAAGCTCATGGCTCTACTATATTAGTACCTGACTGCTTGCATCATATTTGTGTATGTACAGATTTTCTTAATCAGCTATTTCCTAGCAATCCAGTAAGCGAGGAAAGGCAATCACCACGTATTGTTTGATAATGGTGGGTTTACCATCACTGAAGACCTAAAGCTGATCGGCATATAAAGACAGTAACAAAGCACAAGATTGAACGAGAGTTTATCCAGTGCCACCGCGAGCATTATCAAGTGGAAAAATAGTATTTTAATAAAACTACTAAAGGATTAGATTTTTATACTTCGTTGTTCCTAATTATTAAAATTTGAGTGATTACATAAATGATTAAAGATACATTAAACTCTTTGAAAGGTGTGCTTTATGAGCGAATCAGCAGCCCACTTTGGGGGACGTATTTCGTTGCATGGTTTTTATATAACTGGGAGGTGGTATTGATCTTTATGACTGAATCATCACCAACACACAATAGAGCTGAATTGATAAAAGCATACTTATACACTGGAGAAAGTTTTAATTATAGTTTGATTTTTTGGCCTTTATTAATTGCTATTGTTTTACTTGCATTAGTTCCAGTCTTTCAAGTTTTATACTTTGTTTATTCAGAATTTGTTAAAATGCAAGGTAAAATTCGTAGAGATAAATTTGAGTCGAAAACACGTCTTACTATAGAGCAAAGTAATGACCTAAGAAAAAGAATAATCAACATCAGTACGTCTAGCCAAGAAATTACATCTTTTCAAGATCAAGAAATTAATAGTCTTAAAGAGAGTATAAAGA
Source organism: Marinomonas dokdonensis (assembly GCF_052747885.1). Lineage (NCBI taxonomy): Bacteria > Pseudomonadati > Pseudomonadota > Gammaproteobacteria > Oceanospirillales > Oceanospirillaceae > Marinomonas > Marinomonas dokdonensis. The sequence goes on along the minus strand of NZ_JBRAND010000001.1, from coordinate 363,313 downwards.
GCCTTCAATCTACTCTTAATTCAACTGAGCCAAATGAAGAGTTAGAATTACTTACACAAGAATTAAGCGAGATGAAAAGAACGAATGCAGAAATATCTGCTAATTTGTCTGAGCTTCAATCAAAAAATATTAAGAATAAAGTTAATGTTAAAGTAGATGCTGTTGATATTGAGTATGCCTTTGCTCGTATAACTGGTAACGAAATCGGAGATAGGGGACATCCTTATGATGCTGATATTTTTAGAGGTGGAAGAATATCTGAGATATCAAAAGCTTTAGAGCTTGCGATTGGAGCTATTGAGAAGCGTTTTAAAAATCTATCTCTTTCTGAAAGTGATAATGAAGCTGGCGGAATTGGAGCTCAAATTGAAGTGGCACTATTACGACTAAAAGAAATTATTAAGAATATGGAAGGTCATGAAGGATTAGAGCCTCATGATTATCATTGGTCAATTGCTGCTAGCTTATTAACGGTCATTAATACATTGTTGGTTATAGCTGAAAGGAATGTAAAAAATGCACATGGGGAGAAGTGGATTTTAGATTAATGCTGTTGGTTTTCCGTAAAATGCAGAAGAAATATTAAATGTTTAAAATACGTAAATTTATATAATAGGTAATTTTTCATAATTCGATTGGGTAAAGGGTAGAACTAGAAGTTTATTTCAATCTGACCCTATTTATTGCTATTTTAATATGGAAATAAGATGGAATTAGTAGAGAAAAAATTTCGAGATGTTAAAAATGGGCATCCTAAATATATTCTTAGGTTGACGAATTATATTGAGTACCTTTTTGGAAAAGGGAGAGTTCATGAGGCCAAATATTTTTTTGATATCCTGTATGCAATAAAGCCAGATCATATTAAAACAATTAAGATTGGATATGATTTATCAATTGCTATATTTAATAATGAGCTTGTCCAAATATTTGATAAGAAGATCATAGGCCTAAAGAGAAAATCGTTATATTACGAAATTCATTGGTTTCAACTAAAATACTATATTTCAATAAATAATTTTGAGAAAAGTGCGCGCTTGTGTAATGTTCTACTTTCTAATAAAAATGATAATAAATATTTGAGTACAGTTTTTGAGGCGTGTTTTTCACAAGAAAACTATGATATTGCAAAAAATATTTCTGAGTATGTAAAAAGAAATAGGTTGATTTTAAATCAAAAGGCTGAAAAAGAAATCAAAAAAATAGTGATAAAAAAATTTTTAAATACAATTGTGAGATTTAAAAATGCCTAATTTCTTAGTCTTAAAAATCCTAGAGCAGAAAAGTGTATCACTTTCCTCTACACAAGTTTATGGTGAAGTGGAGATACGATCTCAATCCTGTGACTCAGAATCTGAAATAGAGGTTTTAAAAAAGTCAGCAGAATCATTTCGATCTGATTTTTCTAAATATTCTTATTGTGCAAGGATCGCTACAGTTGTTCAGGATCTTGATATTGAGGATGCGGTTGAAGCTGCAGAAAATTTGTTTGCAGAAGTTCTTGATTTGAAATCGTTAGAGTTTCCTATTTCAGATGTTAAAACGTCGAATATAGGGCTGACTAAAGACTTAGACTCTGGGGAAATGCTGCCCCTACTGACTGCAGGTTTCACACCTTCAATGTCATTTTTGGTGTCTCAGGGTAGTATCCAAAGAATAGATGCTGCTAATTATATACTTTCTTTAGATACCGAATTAAGCAACCGTTATAAAAGATCTTTGCACTGGGTAAGAAATGCAAAAAATGAGAACAATAAACAACTAAAAGCACTGTTTTATTGGTTTTCTTTAGAAGCTTTAATTAAAGAAAATGAATCTGATAATATTAGTGGATTAGTCCGTTGGTTTTTGGGGTTTCCAAATGGTGCGAGAAGAGCTCAAGTTTCAAGCACTATTCTCACTAAATTAGCTTCTCATGCTAGGTATCAGTTTTGGAGTGGTGAGCTTACACGTATACTTGATAAAATGAGAATCTTTAGGAATGACTCAGTTCATTCAGGATTTAGAAGTGTAGATTTTACAAGCGATGAGCTTAGTTTATTCAATCAGGTCATGGTTTTTGCTACATCAAGAGGTCATTTTCTGGTTCAGGAAGCATTGCTTATGGGGATTGATACCGTTTCAAATTTTAAAGAATATATTCCTTTGATATTTGAAGATAATAATAATCTAATTAATGATGTTCATGGGAATATAATATTTTCTCTCGATAGGCATTAATTTTCTTAGAATTCTTTATATGGTAATGATTTTATTATGGAAAAGAAAATAGATTTGCTAAGAAAAAGGGTAAGAGAGGTTGGCGAAGAGATGGAGCGTTATTACCATTTTTTCCCAAAGTTAGCTGAAAAAATTGTGCTTGAGTTTGGTGAGTATATTGGAGACCCGGAATCAGTTAATTTTATAAATTTAGATGGAGATGTAAGTCCAAAATCTAAGCATAGAAGTGGTGTATGTGAACTTAGGCGTGGGCGATATTTGATTCCTATTTTAGTAACGATACATAATATTGAAGATAATGGTTGTATGTACGCAAAAGTTATTCTGAGTGCGTACTTGAAAGGTGATGAAATATACTTTGATGGAAATATAACAGCTACTGTAAAAGATGATGATTTGACACCTTTGTATGATTGTATTTTTAACGCTATCTATGAAGATTACTCTTTGGAAGTGATTTTTTCCCATGGAGAAAATTATCAAAGCTCAAAAATAGGGTTCACTAAAGGCTAATTAAATGACACAAAAAAACCGCCTATTTGGCGGTTTTTTATATCTGATGTAAATCACTTAGTGTGTGACCTTTTGGGCGAGTGCCCATGACATGACGTCGCTGGCAACCCAACGCCAGTTAGTGCGGTTTTCTGATCCACCGACGTTCCTTGCTTGTGGGAAGGTGCGTTTGCACGCTACGTCGCCCATGAATTTCTTTTTTGATAACCCTAGGTAAGCGGCGCATTCTTCTGAACCCCAAAGGGTTTTGTTGTCAGCAACTTTTGGCTTGCTTAAGGTTTGGATAAGTTGCTCTAGCTTGTCTTCTAAAATGCTTTGCTTGATTGCGGTATTGTTCATGTCTCTCTCCTATGCCAATTTGCTTACGTTTTGCTTGTATTGCTTAATGGTTAAATCTTTAAGGGCTTGAATGTTCCAAGGAGTGCGGCAGTCATGGGTGAAAGCTACGTCCATTTGGAAGCCGTAAGGTTTCAAGCCGAGAATGTAGGCGACAAAGAAGCGCCATAAGGCAACTAAATGACTGCGTGGAATTGTATTGAGTTGGGTTTCTGGGTCTTGGCCGTGGTAATCGGTAAAGAACTCTTCGCAGGCTTTTTGAAGCCTACCGCTGGCATCGCGGGATTTAACGAAGTCTAGCAGCTCTATTTTTTAATGTTCTGTAACGCGTTCTGTGACTGTTTGTAACTGAAATAGTACAAACTGTGTGCTTTTGTTTCTGTCTCTTGGTTTGCCCCAGTTATCTGTGCGTTAATACACCTATTGAAGTTTGGCTCTTATGTTTTTTGATGGTATGGGGTCTTTTAAGAATAGGTAGTTTAAATCTGGCTGCTTAGTTAGGAATTGAATGGGTTCGCTAGATTGGAGACACACATGCAAGCAAGTAAATTCAAAGATTTTTTAGAAAAAGGCGCGCTTTTTCAATTGGCCAAAGTGGATGTGTCACTTTGCTCTGAGGGACGTTTAACTCTAGATGAAAAACACCAGCCTAACTTCTTCTGTCTAATTTGCAATGAAAATCATAAACATGAGTTTGTTGTGGATGAAAAGAAAAATCACCTTGCTCCTGCTTCTGATACGGTGGATTTAACCTTCAGCTGCAGTCAGTGTGTAAGCGCTTTTAAACATATTTCTTTACGAGTTTTAAGTCCTAGAGATATTTGCACACATTATGGTCATGGTCGCAAAATGAGTGTACAGAAACTATCTGATTCTGTTTCTTTATGTACTACAGGAATTAAAGAGAATGATAGGGTCAATGGCTTGTTAAACAAGTTTCCACATAATCACCCTATTCGTGATTATGAATATGAGTTGGATACACAGAAAAGTCAGTAATTAGTGTAAACCCCCTTAAAATACCTTAGAGCCGCTTCAATAGCGGCTTTTTCTTGTCTGGTATTTGTTTAAGCTTTCTTGCTAGTATTTGATGAAAGGCACAACTGAAGTTTCAAAGGATGCATATGTCTGAGTCAAATGAAAAATCTAAGGTAAGGCTAACGACACGTACAGTGGCTATGCCAAGTGATACCAACCCAGCCGGTGATATTTTTGGTGGCTGGGTTGTATCGCAAATGGATATCGCGGCAGGAATATGTGCAGGACAGCGTGCGCAAGCTCGTGTGGTCACCGTGGCAATCGACAGTATGAGTTTTATTAAGCCTGTTAAAGTAGGGGATATATTGGGCGTATACACCTGTGTTGATTCAGTAGGGCGAACTTCTATGAATGTTAGGGTAGAAGCTTGGGTGCGACGAGGTCGTATTGGTCAACGTGAAAAGGTTACTGAGGCCATGTTTAAGTTTGTGGCCATTGATGAAGAGGGGAAATCTACCCCAATACCAAAAGTAGAAGACCTACCTGACTATGTGAACCATGGCTTTGATGATTAAGTCATAATCAGAGATAAAAGGATAATCTCATGGCATATTTTGTTCGCTTTCTCATTAGGTTAAAAGAAGCCTTACGGAAGAATGCATCACATGATATATCTGGAGCCGACATAAAGTACAAAAAAGCGGAGATGGATGCGTCATTAACACCACGAAGTATATTGCAGCAAGAAATTACTGAGATACTGAGCAAACAATTTAATGATGCAAAAATAAAGCAAAAAAACTCCCATCATTGGGGAAATATCGGCTCTAAAGTGGAGCAGGCAGCATTAAAGTGTGAAGGTATCATTACCTTAAAGTACAAAGAGAGTTTGCCGGATTACTTTGACAGAGTATTACCTGAGCTAGGAGTCTTAGCAGAGTCCTATCGGAGGTATACAAGTGATGAAGATGGTTATGCGCTAGGCACGGTACGTGAAGTAGAAAATGCCTTGATTTCTTGTTCTAAATCTATCAAAAAATTTAAGGGTTAAAGAAACAGTCTTATCTTTAGGGCTAATATAGGGCAATAAATATATGACGTGATAAATTGATTGAGCTGTTCCGCATTAGAAGGTTTTGCTTAATTTAAAAGTTTGAAGGGCTGTTTGTGGTGATAATAACTTATACTGAGTAGGTTTAATAAGTAAGAGTACAGTTTAATAAACCCGAAAACTCATAAGGCTAAAAACAACAAAGCCCTAGCTAAAAAATAACTAGGGCTTCATCTAAATGGTACCAGTAGGCGGACTCGAACCGCCACGCCTTTCGGCAACGGATTTTGAATCCGTCGTGTCTACCAATTCCACCACACTGGCCTTGAAAAAGGTGATGCGTATTTTAGGGTTTTTTATAACCCTGTCAATCATTTGCAAAAAATAATTGTGTTATTTGAGTGAATTGATGACATTGCTTGCCCAAACAATAGACTCAAGAAAGGCAAGGTTGAGCTTTTGTCTTTCTTTATCACTTAGGCTATTGAGTCTGGACCATTTTTGTTCTTCACAGCTAAGGGTTTGTTTTAATATTTCACCAAGGCTGCCAGACCCAGATAAGATAGCAGAGCTAATGTCATTAGATAATGCGATTTGTTTTAAGATGACACGCTTTTCTACACCGAATAATGTGTCAATTCCAGATAGAAGGCCTGTTGTGAAAGCGGCATCACTAAGTTCTGGGTATTTATCTGCACAGATTTTTTGGCAACAGCTGCCACGCGCCAAAAGGATTTTAAATAAAGATTTTGGCTGATCAGAAGAAGAGGTTAAAGTGATCAATAATGCCCATTTCTTAAGTTCTCTAAGGCCGATAAGAACCACTGCATCTTTAATGGAGTCAACCTTTTTGCTCAATCCACAGACGGGATTATTGAGTATGCGGAGCAACTGAAAAGACAGGGTTGGATTTTGAGAGACAAGAGTGGATATTTGTTCGATCGATACATCAACATCTTGTAAAGCGTTAACTAATGACATGGCGCCGTGAGTCGCAGTATCAACCACTTTACCCTTAACCAGCTGCGGCCTTTGTAAGTAATAGCCTTGGAATAGCTCAAAACCCATCTCTTTGCACACATCAAACATTACTTGGTCTTCGACTTTTTCTGCCAGTAATGTAATTCCCATGGCTTTTAGTTCAGCGATTTGTTTGGCAAAACGCACTGGGTGTGTATGGAGAACATCAATTTTTACAATAGAGATCCAAGGTAATAGTGCTTTGTATTCCTCACTAAATTGATAGTCATCCAGTGCAAAAAGGTAACCAGCATGATGCCAATTTTTTACCGCTTCAATAAACTCAGGGGTAAGTTGCTGGTCTTCAAGTATCTCGATATAGATGGACTTAGGATCAATCGGAATGAAAGCATCCGATAGTAGCAGTCCTGTGGTCATATTGATAAAAAAAGGCTTTTGTAACTGAGACTCTAGCATGGTGATGCCAATGCACAAGTTTGCCAGTACTCTATTTGTGGCCTGGTTTCCATCAAACACATTGGCGTGGGACGGGCTATCCTTTTCACGGAAAAGTAGCTCATAGCCAAAAATTTCATTGTCCAATGAAAGTATGGGCTGCTGAGCCATCATTAGGTCATTCAATACTTCAGGAAAATCCATAATTCAATCATATTGTCATGTCAGATAGCGCAATATAACACGAGATTCTAATAAGTTGTGTGAAAATTAAGCGCATTTTGAGACGTAAAAATGTGTTCTGTTACGCTTTTTTACAATTACTTATTGACAGGTTTTTTCCTCGGCCATAAAATGCTCGGCGATTAATTAGTGGGGCTATAGCTCAGCTGGGAGAGCGCTTGCATGGCATGCAAGAGGTCTGCGGTTCGATCCCGCATAGCTCCACCATTAATTTCTTAAAATCTCCCTTCTTTTTTATATCTCCCAAGGTTAGGCTTGTAAGTCGCAATTAAAATGCGATGACACTGGTGTTTTACATGGGATGTTTTGATGTTTCAGCTATATACTGGCAACCGTTTAGAAGATTTGGCCGCATTACTTGCTAAAATTCTGGCACTTTCACCTCCGCAAAATCCATTTGATGACGAACATATTCTGGTGCAGAACCCAGGTATGGCTCAATGGCTTAAAATGTATCTGGCGGACTCCCATTCGGTCGCCGCAGGGCTTGCTTTTCCACTGCCATCGACCTTCGTTTGGAAGGTTTTTAGTCAGGCTTTAACGGATATTCCCCAACAAAGTGAATTTAATAAGCCGTTTCTAGTGTGGCGCTTAATGCGTCTACTGGACACTCGCCTGCAAGACGAAGAATTCTCTGCGCTGAATTGGTACTTACAAGAGGATGATACGCAGGCTCGCCGTTATCAGCTTTGTAGCAGTGTGGCTGATATTTACGATCAATATCTAGTGTACCGTCCTGATTGGATTGCAGCATGGGAAGCTGGCCATATAGAGGATGAATCTCTAAAAGCGCTGTTTGCAGAGCAACCTTGGCAGCAAATTTTATGGCGCGACCTAGTGACGGATATTAGTCAGCAGGGCAGTTCTCTCTACCATAGGGGCAATCTGATCGAAGCCTTGCAAGAGGCCACTGTGTCCCGAACAAAACCTGTCGGTATACCGGAAAGAATTTTCATTTTTGGCGTCTCTTCTCTACCGCCAAATACCCTAGAATCACTGCGAGTGTTAGCCAGCTCTGGCTGGATAGAGGTGCATTTATTTCTGCAAAACCCTTGTCGTTATTATTGGGGTGATGTGGTGGACAAACACTACCTTGGCAGAGTCATAAAACGTCAAGCACTCAAGCCAGGCTTAGGCACCGATAGCTTACACCTTGATGCCAACCCTTTATTGGCCAGTTGGGGGCGTTTAGGCCGAGACTATATTGCCCAGTTGCAAGATATGGCCGATAACGAAATAGAGGTGTTTGAAGATTACTCAGACGCCTCGCAAGCAAGTTTATTGCAGTATGTTCAGCAAGATGTGCTTGAGCTTGAAAACCACGGTGCCAAACAAGAGCGAAGCCTAGATTATGCGGATGCGAACTATCGCCATAAGGTCTTGGTGGAGGATCAAAGTGTGCGCGTGCACCTGTGTCACAGCCCTTTACGCGAAGTAGAGGTGCTGCACGATCAATTGCTCGATATGTTTGAAAAGAACCCTCAACTGACGCCAAAAGACATTATTGTCATGCTTCCTGACGTGAACGCCTACAGCCCTTTTGTTAAGGCGGTGTTTTCTCAGGCTCAAGGTCACAAACACATTCCTTTTGCGCTGATTGACCAGTCGGGTAGTCTGGAAAACCCTATGGTGGACGCCTACCTATATTTACTAGGATTAGGCGAAAGTCGTTTCACCTTGTCCGAATTAATCAGTGTCTTAGAAGTGCCTGCGGTGTTAGCTCGATTTGAGCTAGACGTTGAGGAATTAGAGCGTATTCGTCAGTGGTCGGTTGAGGTTGGTGTACGTTGGGGGCTAGATGAAAAGACGGCTGCCTTACATGATTTGCCTGCCCAATCTTCCCATACTTGGTTGAACGGTATTCGCCGAATGTTGCTAGGGTATGCCATGGGGCATGATTACATTTGGCAAGATACTTTGAGCTATGGCGATGTGGAAGGCTTAGAAGCTGCGGTGGCGGGTAAACTGGCTGAATTTTTAGCGAAAATTAGCCAAGCACAACAACAATTGCAGCAAACCATGGGGCCGTCCCAATGGGTTTCCAGTTTATACAATTTGGCAGAAGAATTTTTTGCGGTAGCAGAGGATGACAGCTTCATGCCTTTGCTAACCAAGCAACTTGAAACCTTAACCTTGCAATGGCAGCAGGCATTTTTTGATGAACCTTTAGAAAGCAATGTGATGCGACAATTACTGGGGCCCATGTTACAAGAAGCACAAGGTAGCCAAAGGTTTCTAGCAGGTAGGGTGAATTTTTGTACGCTTATGCCGATGCGTTCCGTGCCCTTCAAAGTGATTTGTGTTCTGGGGTTGAATGAAGGGGATTACCCTCGCAGTGTGGCCCCTATGGGCTTTGATCTCATGGTGGGAGACTATCGAAGTGGTGACCGTAGCCGCCGAGAAGACGATAAATATCTGTTTCTTGAGGCCCTCATGTCGGCACGAGATTGTTTCTACGTCAGTTATGTTGGTCGCAATATCCAAGACAACAGCGAGAAAAACCCTTCTATATTGGTCAGTGAATTATTGGAATACATTGGTCAAAGTTGTGTGTTCCATGGTGATGAAAGCTTAGCGCCTGATGACGCCCAAGCAGCTTGCTTGCAGAGATTAATTGTTGAGCACCCTTTGCAACCCTTTAATATTCGCTATTACCAAAATGATTCAGCTGATAAAAATGCCTTATACAGCTTCAATGAGCATTGGCTGATGGCGGTGAATGGGGATAAAACTCCTGAGGCTGATGTCAGTTTTGAGCCTTTACAGAGCTTTGAGCAAGACTCACCTGAATTACCCTTAGAAGAAATTGGCCGTTTTATCTCTCATCCTGTGCGCTATTTTACCCAGCGCAGGTTGAAAGCTTATTTGTCTTTCAAGGAAGAGGAAGAGCTTGAAGACGAGCCTTTCTCCTTATCCGGTTTGGCGGGTTACCAGTTACGCAAAGATCTTTTGCAAGCCATGTTAGAAGACAAAGAAGAAATCTTCTTGCAAAGGCTTGCGCTGCAAGGAGTGCTTCCCTTTGGCGCGTTTGGGGAGTTAAACCTAGCGCAAAACAAAAACGAATGTAAACAGCTTGTGGATCTGCTAAAAACCTATCACCTAGAAGATTTAGACGCCGCAGAAATCAACTTTGAGTTAGCTGGGGTGACAATTCAAGCTTGGCTAGACAGACCCACAAGCACCACTCGATTGTCTTATCGCATTGGTGATGTGACAGCCCATCAAAAAATTCAAATGTGGCTAGAACACCTAGCTTTGTGTGTTCAGGGTACGCCGATGCAGCATCATCTCATTAACTTATCCAGAAAAAGTCGACAGCTCTCTCAGTTGGCGTTTACTTTACTACCGCCAAAGGAGGCTCAGCCTCATCTAGCGAAGATTTTAAGCCTGTTGAAAACGGGCCTGTGTCGTCCGCTTCCTCTGCCAGCAAAAAGCGCCGACGCCTGGTGTAAAAGTTATTGTTCCCCTAAAAAGGCGAATGATACAGAGCTTGCTTGGCAAGCGGCTGTGAGTACTTATCAATCATCAAGTGCCTTTGATAATGGTGAAGGCGAGGATGCCTATTGGCGACGCTATTACCCAGATTTAGGGCCCCATAGGGCGGAATTTGAGCACCTATGTGAAACCATTTGGTTGCCCATGTATCGTCATTTGGAGGTATTGGATTAATGGACGAATCAACTACTGCTCAGGATTTACCCGTGAGCTTATTGGATGCGCAAACCTTTCCCTTATTTGGCAAGCGGCTCATTGAAGCCAGCGCCGGCACAGGGAAAACCTATACTATTGCGAACCTATACCTGCGCCTTTTGGTGCCAACAGGTGCTCAAGGGGATTTAGAGCAGGCGTTAACGGTCGATCAAATTCTAGTGGTTACCTTTACTGAGGCCGCAACAGCAGAATTGAAAGCGCGGATTCGCTCAAGAATTCGGGTGGCTAGAAAAGCCCTTATGCTCGCTCAAAGTGACGATGCTTTCCTTGGGCCCTGGCTGGCACAAATGACGGAGCTGCAGCGCAAAGAGGGTATTGAAAAACTGCTGTATGCGGAAAAACAAATGGACGAGGCGGCGGTCTTTACCATCCATGGTTTTTGTCAGCGAATGCTCAGTCAAAATGCCTTTGAAAGCCGCATGTTGTTTCAACAAAGCATTGAAACGGATGAGCAAGTGCCCCTGTCGATGGCTGTGAAAGATGTATGGCGCAAAGAATTATATCCATTAAGCAAAGATCAAGCTTCTGTTATTCGGCCTATTTGGTCTTCTCCTGAGGCGCTGTTAAGTGATTTGTATCTGCTTAATAACCAGCCCGATGCCAAATTAGCCACCGAAAAATATGATTGGCAACAAGCGATTGAGCAGGCGCAACAACAAATAGCGGCAGTTCGTAAAGCTTGGTTGAACCAGCGACAGGACATTCTTGATGCTCTAAATTCAAGTGACATTAAACGTACTTTTTGGAAAGACACAGACAAGCATGCTCAAGCAATGGATTGTTGGGCCCTGTCGTCACAATTTGAACTAGATGGAAGCCTAGTAAAGTTTGATGCGAGCGAACATTACGAGTCCCGTATTAAAAAAGCGGGTCAGCCTCCGAGCCATCCATTTTTTGAACAAGTGCAAAGTCTACGAGAAATCTTTCCGGATCCTGCTCGCTTAAAAGCTGTATTGTTGGCGCATCTATGGCAGCAAGTGCAAGATCGCATGAAGCGCTGGAAGCACAGCACTCAATCGTTAACCTTTACGGATCTGCTGACGTCTTTGGATGTGGCGTTGGCACAAGAAGAGAGTGGTAAACTGGCCGCACGGATACGCCACCTTTATCCGATTGCTTTGATTGATGAGTTTCAGGATACCGACGCCGTTCAATACCGGATATTTTCCAATGTTTATGCCCCAGCGAAGAGTGATCAAAGTCAGCTGGGATTGATTATGATAGGTGATCCAAAGCAAGCGATTTATGCGTTTCGTGGGGCTGATATATACACTTATCTAGCGGCCAAAAAACAAGTAGACAGTGTTTATTCTCTTGCTACTAATTACCGTTCTTCAGCCGCCATGATTCAGTCGGTAAATCAGCTGTTTAGTACCCAAGAGCAACCCTTTCGAGTTTCGGGCATTCCGTTTGTTCAGGTACAAGACAGGGGTATAAATGGCGGCTTTGTGCGTGGTCACGACACTCAGTCTGCCCTGCAGTTTCTGTATCAAGCATCGGAAGATTCCGTTAGCAGTAAAAACTATATGCAGACCATGGCTGAGGCGTGTGCGGCTCACTTACATAAGTTGTTGCTGGAAGGCCAACAAGGGCAAGCCTTGATTTCTGGCCAAGGGGTACGGCCAAAAGATGTTGCCTTGTTGGTAACCAATTTTAATCAGGCGAATCATTTAAAGTTCGCCCTTAGGGAGCGGGGCATTGCAAGTGTTTATCTCAGTGACAAAGGCTCGGTATTTGAAACTGTTGAAGCCCATGAGCTGCTTATTGTACTGACCGCTGTGTTAGCCAATGGGGATGAATTTAAATTACGCTCGGCTCTTGCCACGGCACTCGTGCAGTGGAGCTTAGCGGATCTAGATACCTTGAATCATGATGATTTAGTCTATGAAAGATGGGTGCAGGCGTTTCAGAATTATTTACGCTTATGGGAAGAGCAGGGCTTGTTGCCTATGTTGCGAACTTTCATGGCCGATGTGGATCTTGCACAAAACATGCTTGGCCAAGTAGGTGGAGAAAGACGTTTAACCGACTTCTTGCACCTTTGTGAAAAATTGCAGCAAAAGTCCCAAGAGCTGGACTCGAAGGAAGGAGTACTACGTTATTTACGGTTAGCGATTCAAACCCCCAATGGTGCCAGCGACGAGCAAAAAATCCGCTTAGAAACTGATGCGGAATTGGTGCGTATTGTTACTATACACAAGAGCAAAGGCTTGGAATATCCTCTTGTCTATTTGCCCTTTGCCTTCACGCCTTATTCTCGCCGAGAAAAATCCGCTTTATACCATGATGCAGACCAGCAGTTGTGGATTGCTATTGACCCGGATGAAGGGCAAAAAGCAGCCCATGAAGAAGAGCTCTATGCGGCGGAAATTCGCTTAGCTTATGTTGCCTTAACTCGCGCCAAAGAAGCATGTTTTATTGGTGCTATGGAGGTGGGGAAAGCAGCGACGAAAAACCGTGGGGCTGTGTCTGAAATTCACTTAAGCGGTGTGGGGGCTCTTGTAGCAGAAGGTGAGCCATTGGATGCAGGCGATTTATACAAAAGCTTACAAAGGTTATCAGCGAGTTCACCTAAAGAGCACATTGCCCTTGTGGATATGCCTCAAGAAGCGGCTGAGTTGCCTAGATTTAGCTTGCAAGAACAAGAGCCAACAAATGCCCAAGTTCGAAATTTTAATGGCCGAATAGAGCGAGATTGGTGGGTTGGCAGTTATTCCTCTTTAGTGGTGGAAAGCAAAAATCATCAAGACGAAAGCTTACCTGGCCTAGATGAAAATATGAGGCTCATGGAAGATAAGCTTGAGGTTGTGCCAGAGGCTGAAATATTGCCTGAGGTTGAGCCGGTTGAAAGCCGTTTTACTTTTCCGAAAGGGGCTAAGCCCGGTACCTTCTTGCACGATACCCTAGAGGGTAAAGGCTTGCAGCCTAAAATTAACCAACCAAGTTTTAAAGACTTGCTACAGGTGCGTCATCAAGCGACGCTTGGGGAATATTACCAACGCCAAGGTTATGCAGAATGGCAAGAGGTGCTCAATGCCTGGTTGGTGGATATTGTGAACACAGAATTGCTCGAAGGGGTCAGTTTAGGGGCTTTGCCAGTAGCGCAGTGTCGTAAAGAGATGGAGTTCTTTATCCCGGTGGGTGGCATGAATGCTTTGCAATTGGATGCCATTGCTCGCCAATATGATCCAGTCTCTCGCCAAGCCCCAAGCATTCAGGATCGCCAACTCAAAGGCATGTTAAAAGGCTTCATTGATTTGCTATTTGAATGGCAAGGGCGGTATTACGTTTTGGATTATAAATCTAACTATTTAGGCGATACCTTTGCCGACTACCGTGACCAGCATTTGCAGGATGCCATGGCAGAGCATAGGTATGACTTACAGTATCAGCTTTATACCCTGGCACTGCATAGATTGCTCAAGCAGAGATTGCCAGACTACGATTATGACAAGCATGTGGGCGGTGTTGTTTATACTTTCCTAAGAGGCATGCAGGTGGGCGAAAAGACAGGTATCTATACCTCAAGATTAAGCTTGGCCCATGTGGAAGCATTGGACTTGTTGTTTCAGGGTAAAACCACAGCAAAGCCGCCAATAAAAGCGGCCGTGAAGAGCGATGAGGTGGTGCAGTTTGGACTTTTTTAAACAGCTCGAGGTGACAGAACAAAATTTACCGTCAGCCGCTTTAAAGCAGGATTGGTTAGCTGAGTGGCAAACCAAAGGCGTGCTGCGTGCCATTGATCGTCAATGGATAGAGCAACTAAGCCAACATGTTGGAGAAGAAAATCCAGCCTTATTAGTAGCTGGTAGCTTATGCAGTGCTTTTCTCGGAGCGGGCCATATTTGCATCGATTTATCAGCGATTTGGCAATCTTCCGTCGAGAATGTATCCGTTGGAACACTGCGTCGTATCTTGCGTGAGGCTGGTGTGCAGAGTCTTGCAGACTGGTGCGAGAATCTTAAAAGCAGCGCTTTAGTGGGGGATGACAAAGAGGAACAGGCCACGCCTTTGGTGTTGGTCAATCAGCGTTTGTATTTGTACCGCTATTTCCAATATGAGCAAACCCTTATTCAGTATCTGGACAATCAACTTAATAGGTCGGCCTTTTCTGTCGACAGTGACTTGTTGGCAAGGCTTTTTGAAGCATCTAATGCTGAGCCAGATTGGCAGAAGGTGGCGGTGGCCAATGCCGCGAGCTTGGGCTTTTCGGTGATCAGTGGCGGGCCGGGGACAGGTAAAACAACCACGGTTACTAAGTTGTTGGCCTTGCTGGTTGGTCAAGCCATGAATGAAGGGCAATCATTAAAGATTGCCTTGGCCGCCCCCACAGGAAAGGCCGCAGCACGACTGACGGAATCTATCACTCGTGCCAAAGAATCCTTGCCACTAAGTGCTGAAATCACAGCGGCTATACCTGATCAAGCCAGCACCTTGCATCGCCTACTTGGCAGTGACTTTGGTCGCAGTCGTTTTAAGCACAATGAACAAAACCCATTACACCTCGACATCTTGCTGGTGGACGAAGTGTCCATGGTCGATCTTCCTATGATGGCCAAGCTCATTGAAGCCTTGCCTAAGCATTGCCGTTTAATTTTGCTAGGGGACAAAGATCAGCTGGCTTCTGTGGAAGCTGGCAGTATTTTAGGGGATATGACCCATGGCATTGAAAATGCCTACTTCCAGCCAGACTGGGCCGATTATCTTGCGCGAGTCAGCCAGCAACCTTTACAAGCTTTTGGTAACCCACATGCTCCTAAAATTAGCCGTGCTTTGACCTTGTTGCGCACCAGTTATCGATTTTCCAAAGACAGCGGCATCGGGCGCCTGGCAAATGCGGTAAATATGGGAGATAAACAAGCCGTTATGTCCTGCCTAAAGGCAGGTTTAGGGGATGTGCAATGGCGTCTTAGCCAAACAAAACCCATTCAGAGCGATATGGCTGAGTTAGCCAATGGCTACGATGATTATTGGCAAGGCGTTCGTGACAATGCTGCCATCGCCCTTTTGTTTGAGAAGTTTTCTGCTTTTCAAATACTCACCGCGGTACGCCAAGGGGAGTGGGGCGTAGAGCATATTAACCGTCAGCTAGAAGAGTATTTTTTCAAGCGAGGGCGGATCAAAGACCTGCATACTTGGTATCCGGGTAAAGCTGTCATGCTCACGCGAAATGATAAAGGACTCAACCTGTTCAACGGGGATATCGGTCTGTGCATGCCAGATGAAGATAACCGTTTGAGGGTTTGGTTTATGCAGCCCGATGGTAGCTTCAAAGGCTTGTTGCCCAGCCGACTAAGCGAATTCGAAACAGTCTTTGCCATGACAGTGCATAAATCCCAAGGTTCTGAGTTTGATCAAGTCATTCTTTTATTGCCGGTGAACTCATCGCCTGTGTTGACCCGAGAGTTAATTTACACAGGGATTACCCGTGCGAAACAGGCGTTCACCCTTTGGGGGCCAGAGCTGTTAATTTATGAAGCGGTGGATAGGCGCGTCCAGCGTTACTCCGGCCTCAAGCCGATACTCTGGCCAAGGGAAGCGACTTGATAAAGTAAATTTCATCACCATAAAGTGAGTATTGAGAAAAAACATTTATAAATTCATGAGTTAGTTAAAAGTATTTGTAACCCTAGTGATGACTTATAGTGTGATCTAGAGGATAAATAAATATACAATCAAGGCATTACGAACCATAGTTTCTTTGTGGTAGGGTAAGCGCAAATTACATATTTTAGAGAGCAGGAAAGAGTAGTAGTAATGGCTAAAGAGATCGTTTTAACAGGTGTAACAACGACAGGTATACCACATTTAGGTAATTATGCAGGAGCGATTCGTCCTGCTATTGAAGCCAGCCAAAATCCAGAAACAGAAGCGTATTTTTTCTTGGCGGATTACCATGCATTGATCAAATGTCAGGACCCTGAGCGAGTTAAAGAGTCACGTTTAGCCATTGCGGCGACTTGGCTTGCTTGTGGTCTAGATACTGATAAAGCGACTTTCTACCGTCAATCCGACATTCCTGAAATTGCCGAACTTAACTGGCTACTTACTTGTGTCACAGCCAAAGGCCTAATGAATCGCGCCCATGCTTATAAAGGTGCGGTGGATGAAAACATCGCGAATCAACAAGATCCTGATTTTGGCATTACCATGGGGTTGTTCTGTTACCCAGTGCTTATGGCCGCTGACATCTTGGCTTTTAATGCCCATAAAGTGCCTGTAGGTCGGGATCAAATTCAACACATTGAAATGGCTCGCGACATAGCGGGCCGTTTCAACCACTTATTTGGTGAGCATTTTGTGCTACCAGAGGCCGTTGTTGGCGAAGAAGGCTCTATCTTAAAGGGTCTAGATGGCCGTAAGATGAGTAAGAGTTACAACAATACAATTCCATTATTTGATACCGAAAAGAAACTGCAAAAAGGCATTAATAAGATCAAAACCAACTTGTTGGAACCAGGTGAAGCTAAAGACCCAGATGACTCAGTGGTATTTGATATTTATAAGGCCTTTGCCACACCTGAGCAGGTATTGGAAATGCGCCAGAAATTCGCTGATGGTATTGCTTGGGGTGAAGCCAAGAAGGAACTCTTCGCCTTGGTTAATGGTCAATTAAGTGAGCCTCGTGAAAAGTACTTTGAATTAATAGCCAATCCTGCCCACGTGGAGGAAGTGTTACAAGCCGGTGCTGCTAAAGCTCGTGCTCGTACCCAAGAACTAATTTCAAACCTACGCAATGCGGTGGGTTTAGTGAATTTTAATTAAGTGGAGTAATCCTGTGAAAACTAGTGTATTTGCCATGTTAATGGCGTTTGTTTTAGCAATAGGCGCTGGCGGTTATAGTGCTGAAGTGCAAGCCAAAAAGTTTGGTGGTGGCAAGAGCTTTGGTAAAAGCTTTTCCATAGCGAAACCTAAAAGTGCGACGTCAACGACCAACAAAGCCACCACGACAGGTGCTAATTCTACCACTAAAAAAGGCGGCTTTTTGGGCGGCTTAGGCGGTGGTTTATTAGGTGGTCTGTTGGTAGGTGGTCTGTTTGCTACCTTGTTTGGTAGTGGTGCATTTGAAGGTATTTCCTTCGGTGACATTCTACTGTTTGCCTTGATTGGCTTCCTAATTTACAAGTTCTTTATCGCACCAAAACGCCGTGCAGCTGAGGCGCAAGCAGGTACGAATGGTATGTTCCGTGAAATGCCTAACTCAACCCGCGATAACGTACAGCCTTCGCCAATGGCAGGTATGTCAGGGTTTGGTGCTCAGCCAGAAATGCAATTTCCACCGGGCTTTAATGAGCAAGCATTTGTCGCAGAAGCTAAAAATCATTACATCGCCTTGCAGAAAGCTTGGGATGATAACGACTTTAATGAAATTCTCGACTATGTAAGCCCAGAGCTATACAACATGTTGGTGAAAGAACGCGCTAACTATGGTGACGACAAGCCTCGTACAGAAGTGATTTCCCTAATGGTGGAATTGGTTCGTGGTGAGTTTGTTGGCTCAACAGCTTCTATCTCTTTGCAATTTTCTGGTTGGATTAAAGAAGGCGATCAAACGTCTGATACCAATGAAATTTGGCATCTAGAGAAAAGTATGACTGAAGCGAATGCTAATTGGACCATTGTTGGTATCCAACAAGAGAGTTAATTAATTCGCTGTTTTGCTCGTAAACTCATCTTGATTTATCTAAGATAGAAACATCAAGATGAGTTTTACACTTCTCTAAATTAAATCGAATATGGATGCGAGCCATGTCAGAATTAGCAACTATTAATGAATCCAACAAAGCCGTTGCTGAAAGCAAAAAAGGCGAATTACTGCAGTATTTAACGTTCAAACTTATTGATGAAACCTATGGCATTAATGTCATGCAGATCAAAGAAGTTTTGCGATACAGTGAAATTGCTCCAGTACCTGGAGCGCCTTCATACGTGCTAGGTATTGTGAATTTGCGCGGTAATGTTGTTACGGTAGTGGATACTCGAGCGCGTTTTAGCTTGCCTGAGTGCAGCATTACAGACGACACTCGTATCATTATTATCGAGCATGATGGTGAACAGATTGGTTTGCTGGTGGACGCGGTACAAGAAGTGTTTTACCTATATCAGGGTGAAATCGAGCAAAGCCCAAGTGTTGGTAATGATGAAGCACTGAAATTTATTCAGGGTGTTTATCAAAAAGACGACGAGCTCGTGATTTTGCTAGAGCTTAATCGTATGTTCGAAGCCAATGAAGCTTTGGGTATAGAATCTATGTAATAACCTGTTTGGTTGTTGCAGAAAAAAGCCATGCATTGCATGGCTTTTTGCGTTTTAAACCCTACTGGGAATTATCTTTCCCAGTAGCTCTCTTCCAAGCTGTCCTCTTTTTCAGGCAAACCTCTAGATAGACGAGAAGCATTTTGTGCCAAGATTTCATAGCTCACGCGATTCGAATATTTGCAGATTTGAGCAAAAGAGGAGTAAGCCAAGAAAGGCGCCACATGCTTGCTTGAGTTTGGTATGGCTTCCTTATGAAAATGGTTCGCTGAAATGTCATGCAGCAAGGCTGATAGTGCCCCGTCACCAGCGCCATTGGTGTTGCGGATTTTTTCTGGCCCGCCCATGTAGGGATCAATATGGGAGAAGACTTTAATCGGCTGTTTGCAGTTAGCACGCAACATAGGACGGCTAAACTCCCAACGGTTAAAGTCAGCAAGGCTACCGGATTTAATAGGGTTGCTGGTTTCGCGCTTTACCGTTTCATCCGTATGACCACATAGGTAGAGGCCTTCAGGGCCTGCTGTCAGTAGCACCACATCAACATGGTCTAAGATGGCATCGGCGGCCAGTAATGGGTCAGCAAAACCTGTTAGGGCTTCTGCTTCTAGCTCATTCATCGCCAGTACATTGACGTCACGCTTGATGATCTCAAGTAACTCTTCGCGATTTTCTTCCACCAAATGCTTAGTGCCAAGTGTTAAGATGGTGGGCACATTATGCTGATTCGCCAATTGTAAGGCTTTCAGCATGGCTTGCTTAATAGGCTTATCTTGATGACGCAGAGGGTAGGCACAAGTCACCAGTGCCGCGGCGCCAGCAATAATGTTTTCAGGAATGTGGTCGCTGTTTAATTCATCCATGTCCCCAGGTGCGATAGCAAAGGTGCGTTCGCCATCTGGTGTGATAAGCGTAATGCCGCGGCCAATATCGCCTGTTACCCCTTGCAGGTGGTTCATATCGACCTTGCTGCTGGTGTGGCAAATATAATGATAGGCTGGAGATCCAAGGGCTATGTTTGAGGACATGACGCCCAGCAATACAGATTTATCGTCTGCCAAGACCGAATAGTTATGAATCGTATTGCCTATGGTGCCACCGGCAAAATGATCCGAAATCGATTGCTCAGCGGTGAGTTGTTCATAAATAGCTGAAGCGGTTTCGGCATCCACTAGGTTGGATAATCCCTTTTGTATTTTATAATGGGTCAGAAACTCATCACTGACGTTAGCAACAACGTCGACGATGGTTTCATCCAGCCCAACAATGTAAGAATCTTTATCGGGTCGTACTTCCGAAGTCGGCAGTGTGGGTTTTGCTTGAGAAACGGGGAAGTAATGTTTAAGTTTGCGTCTGCCTGGAAATTTCATAGTTGGGCTCATTGATAAGTAATGGCTGATTTTAACAAATTATTTTAAGTTCGGCACAATTCATCTGATAAGTAAGGTAAAAATGAACGAATTAGAACTGGATCGATATAGCCGCCAGCTGTTGCTAGCGAACTTTGATGTGCAAGGACAGCTTGCTCTAGGTGAAGCTAATATTCTGATTGTTGGCTTAGGGGGCTTAGGAAATATTGCGGCAACTTATTTAGCAACAGCAGGGGTTGGGCATTTACAGCTGGCTGATGACGATAAAATTGAGGCCAGTAATCTTCCCCGCCAAGTTCTGTTTGATGAAGACCAGATAGGTGACTATAAAGCGCAAGCCGCTGCTCAACAAATTGTTAAGAAAAACCCTGCGGCTAAAGTGACTGTTTTAACAGAACGCTTGGCAGGGGAGGCTCTTGCGAACTGCGTTGCCAATGCCGATGTGGTGCTGGACTGCTGCGATAATTTTGCTACTCGACAGCAGATCAATCGAGCCTGCTTTAAGCTAAAAAAACCATTAGTGAGCGCTGCTGCGATTCGTTGGGAAGGCCAATTAATCAGTTTTCGCTTCGATCAGCAACAAAGCCCTTGCTATGAGTGTCTCTACCCTGAGTTATCAGATCGCCAACTAAGCTGTAATGAAAGCGGTATTATTGGCCCTGTGGTGGGTAGCCTTGGGGTACTGCAAGCTTTAGAAGGCTTAAAAATTGCCAGTGGCTGTGGGCAAGTGGAGCATGGCTTGCTCAAACTCTTTGATGGCTTCGCTGGCCGTTGGCGAGAGCTACGTTTAACTCAAGATACCCAATGTGTGGTCTGTGGGAGCCGTCACTCCTGTAATGTCTCAGACTAAACCTTGAAACTTCATAGAGTGCCCCTATTTTAGTTATTAAGATTTTTCGCTAAGTTTTTTAGCCTTTTTTCGTTAGAATCACCTCAAGACTTTTAGCCCGACTACTTTATTCTGTACTTGGTTGGGCATTTACCTATTTACCGGAGCAATTTTATGAGCGATGTAAAGCACGCTAAATTAATGATTTTAGGATCTGGCCCTGCAGGTTACACAGCAGCCGTTTATGCGGCTCGTGCCAATCTTAGCCCTGTCATGATTACAGGTATGCAAATGGGCGGACAGCTAACCACAACGA
The DNA here is from genome assembly GCF_052747885.1 of Marinomonas dokdonensis. Taxonomy (NCBI): domain Bacteria; kingdom Pseudomonadati; phylum Pseudomonadota; class Gammaproteobacteria; order Oceanospirillales; family Oceanospirillaceae; genus Marinomonas; species Marinomonas dokdonensis. The sequence goes on along the minus strand of NZ_JBRAND010000001.1, from coordinate 342,074 downwards.
CAGAAGTGGATAACTGGCCTGGTGATGATCAAGGCGTGCAAGGTCCGGAACTCATGGAGCGTATGCGTAAGCACGCTGAGCGTTTTGAAACAGAAATCATTTTTGATCACGTCAATAAAGTTGATCTAGAAAACCGCCCATTCCGCTTAGAGGGTGACAGCGGTGTATACACTTGTGATGCCTTGATTATTTCAACCGGTGCCAGTGCTCAATATTTGGGTCTTGAGAGTGAAACTAAGTTCATGGGACAAGGGGTTTCTGCTTGTGCGACCTGTGATGGTTTCTTCTACCGTAACCAAGATGTGGCGGTGATTGGTGGTGGTAATACGGCTGTGGAAGAAGCGCTTTACCTAGCAAATATTGCTAAATCCGTTACGGTCATTCACCGTCGTGATAAATTCCGCTCTGAAAAGATCCTAGCGGACAAAATCCTAGAAAAAGCTAAGAATGGCAACGTAAACATCGAGTGGCATTCCGAACTGGATGAAGTGTTAGGTGATGATGGCGGTGTAACAGGCATCCGTGTTAAGAATAACCAAACGGGTGAAAAGAAAGACATCGCGGTAGCAGGTGTGTTTGTTGCCATTGGCCACAAGCCAAACACAGATATCTTCCAAGGTCAGCTGGAGATGAAAGATGGCTACTTGAAAGTACAAACTGGATCAGAAGGTAATGCTACCCAAACTAGTATTGAAGGTGTCTTTGCCGCAGGTGATGTAAGTGACCATATTTATCGTCAAGCCATTACATCGGCGGGCACGGGTTGTATGGCGGCATTGGATGCAGAGCGCTACTTGGATTCACTAGAATAAGAATTAGACTTATTTTAGAGCAAAAAAAATCGATCCACGGATCGATTTTTTTATTTTCGCTTTACTTAAAAAAGCAAAGCGAGAAAGAAGCTCAGTGTTATTGAGCGTTGTAAGCTTCTACGCCTTCAACAATGGCTTTTTTCGCTTCTTCAGCGCTTGCCCAGCCTTCTACTTTTACCCACTTGCCTTTTTCAAGGGTTTTGTAATTTTCGAAGAAGTGCTCGATTTGGTCACGTAGCAATTGTGGAATATCGTTCACATCTTGAATGTGGCCGTATTCTTTGCTCAATTTTTCATGAGGTACAGCTACCAATTTTGCATCCATACCTGCTTCGTCAGACATGTTCAAAACACCAACAGGGCGGCAACGAATAACGGAACCAGCAACCACTGGGTAAGGAGTGATAACCAATACATCAACTGGATCGCCATCATCAGCTAGCGTGTTGTTAACGTAGCCGTAGTTAGCAGGGTAGAACATAGGCGCCGTCATGAAACGGTCCACTACTAGGGCGTCCATGTCTTTGTCTACTTCATATTTTACTGGGTTAGCTTCCGCCGGGATTTCGATGATTACATTGATATCGTTTGGCGCATCTTTGCCTGCAGGGATATTGCTATAGCTCATTGTCTTGTCTTCCAGAGTGTTAAATATGGGGCTATTATAAAAGCTAGATTGTGTCTATGCCAGTTATCATACCTATCCATAATCAATATTCACCATTTTTACGAAAGAAAAACGTCAAATCCGAGCTTAAAAACGCATAACTTATTGCTTTCTTTCTAGATTTAGCTAGTCTTAGGTAGTGATCAAAATATAGTCGTGAGGAAAAAATGACGAAATCTGAGCTGATAGAACTGCTAATCGATCAGCAATCACACTTGCCGGTCAAAGATGTAGAGCAGTCAATTAAAGCAATGCTGGAACATATGTCTGACGCTTTGGCAAATGGAGAGCGCATAGAAATTAGAGGTTTTGGTAGTTTCTCGCTTCATTATCGAGCGCCGAGAATTGGTCGAAACCCTAAAACAGGTGAATCGGTAGAGCTAAACGCGAAATATGTACCGCATTTTAAGCCAGGGAAAGAGTTAAGAGAGTTGGTCAATTCATTAGATGATGAAATGAACGAACTTAATTAATTTACATCTTATGCCTCGAATTTTTAGTGCTATCACGGCATAATGTTACCATTCTCTTATTGGTAGGTTGAATTATGCTCAAATGGTTTAAAAGGGTTGTCCTAACCGTCCTAATCATTTTCTTTTTAGCCGTCGGTGTCTTTTTTGCGATACGCAATCCCCAGCTTATTCGTCTGGACTTAGTTTTCTGGCAAGCACCAGAATTGAGTGTTGCGCTCTATACTATTATTGCTTTTTCTTTTGGTGCCATAGTTGCGCTATTGGTTAGCTCCATTACCTACCTACGCTCCGAACGTCAGATTCGTGTTTTACAACGTCGTTATGACAAGGTATTCAACGAACTAGATGCCCTAAGAAAAGACTCTATTACGAAAGAACTTTCAGTTCGCAAGGAGTAATGGAGTTGGCCGAAGTCGGGTTATTTCTGGTTCTTTTTATTGCCCTGTTTGTTGGCTGGGCAATGGGGAAAAAAAGCCCTTCGAAGAAACCAAAGCAGGACAAAAAATCAGTCCCTGCAAACTACTTTCGCGGCCTAAATCACCTTCTTAATGATCAGCACTCGGAAGCCATTGATGCTTTCGTCGACTCACTAGAAGTCAATTCCGAAACCTTTGATATTCACCTAACATTGGGCAACTTGTTCCGTAAAAAAGGTGAAATTCAAAAGGCAATCAATATCCATCAAAGCCTCTTAGCCCGTCCAGAAATTTCCCAGCGTGAAATGCGTATGGTGCAACTCGAGTTGGCCAGTGACTTTATGTCTGCAGGTTTGCTAGACCGAGCAGGCAGGCTTTTACTCAACATGGCGTCAGCTAAGAAAAATGAATTCCAGCCGAAAATTCTTACCCTGTTAGTAGATTTGTACGAGTTTGAGCAGAGCTGGGATAAGGCCATTCAAATTGGTGGCGAGTTACTGAAAGAAGTACCGAGTAAGAAAGAGACTAAACGAATTGCCCACTTCCATTGTGAAATGGCCAGTGAAGCTCAGAAAAAAGAGCAGTGGCGACAGGCTTATCAATTCTACAAATCCGCTTTAGAGGTTGACCCAAGTTGTGTTCGAGCCAGTATCGGTGCGGCCGATGTGCTAAGCCAGCAACGTCGCTATCGTGATGCCATAAAAGAGTTAAAACACGCTGCGGAGCAAGATCCAGAGTTTATCTCGATTATTTTGCCTAAGCTCCAAGACAGTTATCAGCGTATTTGGGGCAGCAGTGGCTATTTCAAATTCCTTCAGGAACAGAACCAAAAGAAACCTTCTGCCAGTTTAATTATGGCGTTGGTGGCCCATTATCGTGAAACCGATAAGGATTATGCTGAGATGTTTTTGGTGGAGCAGTTACGTGCTCACCCGACCATTAAAGGCTTTAAAGAACTGATTAACCTACAATTAGCCGATAGTGATGATTATGACCAACAGCACCTTGTGGTGCTGTATGAACTGATCAATCAATTAGTTGAAGCGAAGCACAAATACCAGTGCCGACAATGTGGTTTTGCTGGTCATCAGCTGCACTGGCAATGCCCAAGCTGTAAAAGCTGGGGCATGGTGAAACCGATTCATGGCTTAGAAGGCGAATAGCTTTCTGCCAAGGGGTATTCCTTCCAATACTAGTTTGCCCTGACATTTGAACTTTAGATAAGAGGACATTGAATGAGCTGCCAATCCCCTATAGTGGTTGCCCTAGACTTTCCAACCATGGCGCAATCCATTGAGATGGCGAAACGACTGGATCCAAAACTATGCCGAGTGAAGGTGGGAAAAGAGCTTTTCACCACAGCAGGTCCTGTAATTTTGGATGAGTTGCATAATTTGGGATTTGATATTTTCCTCGATCTAAAATTTCATGACATCCCAAACACAGTCGCGAACGCTGTGTCTGTCGCGGCAAAGGCTGGCGTGTGGATGGTCAATGTCCATGCCAGTGGTGGTCGCCGCATGATGGAAGCCTCGGCCAATGCGCTACAGCAACTTCCCGATCAAAATACCCTATTAATAGCGGTAACCGTTTTAACCAGTATGGATCAATCCGACTTATTGGAAGTAGGCATTGACCTAACTCCAGAACAGCACGTTAAACGCTTGGCAAGCTTGGCTAAGTCTTCTGGCATGGATGGTGTCGTGTGTTCGGCCCAAGAATCCGCAATGTTATCTAGCGAGCTTGGTAAAGACTTTGTCTTAGTGACGCCGGGCATTCGCCCCGTGGGCTCTGCTCAAGGGGATCAGAAACGTATTATGACACCAGCCCAAGCCATGGCGGCGGGCAGTCATTATTTAGTAATGGGGCGTCCAATCACGCAAGCAGACGATCCGATTGCTGTATTAACACAATCTAACCAAGATTTAGGTGTGGCAATATAAGCTTACAAATTGGCGCAAATCGTTGCGAATAGCCTTTGAAAGATAATTAGGCTTACTTCTATTCTTAAACCGCTTCTCCAATGAGAAGCGGTTTTTTTATGGCTGGAAGCCTCTAATCAAATGCTTTAATAAGGAAGGATTCTTTATGAAACATTCTATCTATGTCATGCGATCTCTAATGAAGCGCGCTGTGTTTGTTATGAGTGTGCTTTTTATATCAACAAGTTTGTGGGCTGCCACGCCTTTAGACATTAATACTGCGAATGCCAAGGAATTGGCAGTAGTGATGAAGGGCGTTGGAGACAAAAAAGCGCAAGCGATTATCGAATACCGAGAACAGCATGGGCCCTTTAAATCCATTGAGGATCTGGTGAAAGTAAAGGGTATTGGCCAGGCCCTAGTGAGCCGTAACCAAACCTTGATTCGGGTACAAGAAGCCGAATAAATTAAGGGTGAAGGTGCTGAACTAGAAGGTGAATTTCCTTTAATCGGGTTATTTATCTTCTAGTTCCTTGATGGCTTCATGCTGGCTAATGAAAATTTTTCCACTAAGATGCTCGATTAAAGTAGAGTCTTTTAACCTATCCATAATAGGGCCTTTCACCTCAGACAAATGTAGTTTTACCCCTGAATCTTTTAGCCTATCGACTATTTTTTCCAGGCTTTGTAAGGCGCTAGCATCGATCATATTGATGGCGGTACACATGAGTACCAAATGTTTTATTTCTCTATTTTGGGAAACCAAGTACTGCAACCTTTCCTCGAATACACGCGCGTTGGCAAAAAATAGATTCTCATCGATACGTACCGTCAAAATAGTAGGGTGCGTTTCTACCGCAAAGCGCTGAACATTCCGATAATGCTCAGTTCCCGGTAAGCGGCCGACAATCGCAATATGGGGATGGCTGGTGTGCCATAGGAAAAACAAGATCGAAAGTACCACGCCAACAATCAGCCCTGTCTCCATGCCCTCTATCATGACCACAGTGAAAGTGATGATCAGCAAGCTGGCTTCTTTCTTAGAGAATCGCCATAAATCTTTGAGGTCGGCGACACTGACTAATTGCAGCATTGAAAGAGAGATAATGGCGGCGAGAATCGCTTTAGGCAGATAATAAAATAAGGGTGTTAAAAATAGCAGAGTGAGCAAAATAAAGAGTGCAGAAATGATGCCTGTCATTGGGCTAGTAGAGCCACAATCGGCGTTTAACACGGTACGCGAAAATCCACCCGTCACTGGAAATGCCCCGCAAGCCGCAGAGCCAATATTGGCAAGACCCAAGCCGACTAACTCTTGGTTTGGGTCTATGTCCTGGCGTCGTTTGGCGGCAAATGACTGAGCCACAGAGACCGAACCTATAAAACCAACAATGCTAATGAGCACAGCGTTAGGTAACAGCTCTTTCACCAGTTGCCAGCTAAGTTGTTGGAAGTTCAGACCTAAAGGCGTGCTAGGTACAGCGCCAATAATACTTACGCCCATTTCATCTAAGGATAACCAAGCAACCGTCACAGTCGTCAAAACCACCACCAATACTGGACCTGACTTGCCAAACAGCTGTACATATTGCTGGGAACAACCGCACTTTTCTAGAAAGCGGGCAAAGTAGCGGCGCATAATAAGTAAGGCGATGATGGCGACGGTACTTAGTGTTAGGGTAGGTAGGTTGACCTCTGATGCGTGGCCGTAGAGGCTACGAGCTAGGGGGAATAGCGTGCTCCCCGAAGATTCAATGCCTAACAAGTATTTTACTTGGCCGATAACTATGAGCAGAGCGGAAGCGCTAATAAAGCCAGAAACAACAGGGTGGCTCAGTAGATTAGTCAAAAAGCCCAATTTTAATAAGCTTAATACCATCAAAAACACCCCAGACATAAAAGCCAGCAAAATCGCAATGGTGGCGTAGTGCTCACTGCCAGTGGTGGCAAAAGGCAAAATGGCAGAGGCCGTCATGACCGAGGTGAGAGCGACTGGACCTACCGCTAATGAACGACTAGTTCCGAATAAAGAATACAGAATAGAGGGCAAAATACTGGCATATAAGCCTGTGATCGCAGGTAAGCCTGCCAGCATGGCGTAAGCCAAACTTTGCGGGATAACCATGATGGTAAAAATCAAACTGGCTACGGTATCGTTCTTAAACGATGTTTTATTGTAGGTTTTTAGCCATACGCTGGCGGGTAGGTATTTTGCAAGTTTAGAGGTCATAGATTAAGCCAAAGTGATGGGCGTTTTTAAATAGTGTTGGCCGTTGCTTTCTGCAGGGGGTAAATGTCCTGCTCGCATGTTGATTTGTACACTGGGCCAAATCAATTTAGGCATTTTCAACGTGGCGTCCTTTTGATTTCGCATGTGGCAAAAATCTTCTTGGTTAATGCCAGATCGAATATGCAGATTGTGTGCTTTTTGTTCTGCGACCGTGGTTTCCCAAGCGTAAAAATCACGGTTTGGGGCTTTGTAGTCGTGGCACATGAAAAGGCGAGTCTCGTCACCCAAAGCGAATATTTTTTGAATGGATTGGTAAAGTTGAGCCGCATTTCCACCGGGGAAATCACAACGTGCTGTACCGTAATCTGGCATGAATAGAGTGTCACCAACAAAGGCTGCTCCGCCAATTAAATAACATACACAGGCAGGGGTGTGACCCGGTGTGTGCAACACCTTAATGCTATGCTGGCCGAGTGGTAATTGGCTTGTCTCGTTAACCAATAAATCGAATACGTTTGCTTTGACCTGCTGCTTTTCATCTAAATTCAGTAGTTTCGAAAAGGTTTGTTGTACCGTATCAATATGTTCACCAATGACGATCTTACCCCCAAGTTGCTTTTGTATGTAAGGAGCCGCCGACAGGTGGTCAGCGTGTACATGGGTCTCTAATAGCCATTGCAGTGATAATTGTCGTTGTTGGATGAAGTGGATTATTTTGTCTGCAGACTCTGTATTGGTCTGACTCGCCCCATGGTCAAAATCAAGCACTGAATCAATAATGGCGCATTGGTGGCTGGCTTCATCTTCAAGAATATACGTTACCGTAAAGCTGGCTTGATCGAAAAAAGCGTGTGCCTGTAATGAGGAGGGAGAGAGTTGGCTCGATGTAAACATGATTCACCTAAACGTTATAAGCTTATTTCCTAATGTTATATTTATGACTGAGCTTAGTAAAGAAGATCTCTGTGCAGAAAAAGTGCAAATGCTCCGGTTTAACCCTCATGAAAACGAGGAAAAACCACACGTTAGTAACAAAATTTGTTAATCTGTGTCATTGATTGCACAGCCTAGGAAAGAGTCGTGTCGGAAGAATTTCAAGTCGTTTCATCTTATTCGCCAGCAGGTGATCAGCCTAAAGCCATTGAAAAACTTGTTAAGGGGGTTGAGTCGGGCTTGGCTCACCAAACTTTGTTGGGGGTGACGGGTTCTGGTAAAACTTATACGGTAGCCAATGTCATTTCCCAAGTGAAGCGACCCACCATTATCATGGCCCATAACAAAACCCTGGCGGCTCAATTGTATGGGGAGTTTAAAGAGTTTTTCCCCAACAATGCGGTGGAATACTTTGTTTCCTACTACGACTACTACCAACCTGAAGCCTATGTCGCAGCATCGGACACCTTTATAGAAAAAGATGCTTCGGTCAATGAGCACATTGAACAGATGCGTCTGTCAGCGACAAAAGCCTTATTAGAACGGCAAGATGTTATTATTGTTGCCACCGTATCTGCCATTTATGGCTTGGGCGACCCTCAGTCTTATTTAAAAATGATGTTGCACCTTGATCGAGGCGATCGTATTGATCAGCGTGCTGTATTGCGTCGCTTGGCGGAGTTGCAATATACCCGTAACGATTTGGTACTTGAACGCGGCAACTTCCGCGTGCGTGGTGATGTGATTGAAGTCTTCCCAGCGGATTCCGAAGACACAGCGATGCGTATCGAGTTGTTTGATGATGAAGTTGAACAGTTATCCCTGATCGATCCATTGACGAATAAAACATTGCGTAAAGTGCCTCGCATTACTATTTACCCGAAAACCCATTACGTCACACCAAAAGAGACCGTGCAAGCGGCGATAGAGCGCATCAAAGTAGAGTTGGACGAACGATTAGAGCAACTTAAATCACTCAATAAATTGGTAGAGATGCAGCGTTTAGAGCAACGCACTCGATATGATTTAGAAATGATGCAAGAGTTGGGGTATTGCTCTGGTATCGAAAACTACTCTCGTTATTTATCCGGTCGTGAAGAAGGGTCACCACCGCCGACTTTGTTTGATTACTTACCTGACAATGCGTTGTTGGTGATCGATGAATCGCACGTGACCGTGTCACAGATTGGCGCTATGTATAAAGGCGATCGTTCCCGCAAAGAAAATCTAGTGGAGTACGGTTTCCGTTTGCCTTCAGCCATGGACAATCGACCTATGCGTTTCGAAGAGTGGGAACAAATTAAACCTCAAACCATTTTTGTTTCTGCAACGCCTGGTAAATATGAAGAAGAACACCAAGACTGGGTGGTGGAGCAAATTGTCCGTCCAACTGGCTTGATCGACCCTGAGCTAGAAGTACGTCCTGTCGCTACCCAGGTGGACGATTTATTGTCCGAAATTAACCTGCGTTTGCCCTTAGGTGAGCGGGTGCTGGTGACCACTTTAACCAAACGAATGGCAGAAGATTTAACAGACTACCTCCATGAACATGGTATTCGTGTGCGCTATTTGCACTCAGATATTGATACTGTTGAGCGAGTGGAGATTATCCGCGATTTGCGTTTGGGCGAGTTCGACGTGCTAGTAGGGATTAACCTGCTACGAGAGGGCTTGGACATTCCTGAAGTCAGCTTAGTGGCCATACTTGATGCGGATAAAGAAGGTTTCTTACGATCTGAGAAGTCGTTAATTCAGACTATAGGTCGTGCCGCTCGTAACGTGAAAGGTAAAGCCATCTTATATGCAGACCGAATTACGGGCTCTATGGAGCGTGCCATAAGTGAAACAGAGCGTCGTCGTGAAAAACAACAGGCCCATAATGAAGCTCATGGCATTACCCCAATGGGCATTAGTAAGTCAGTAGAAGATATTATGGAAGGGGCTTACAACCCTGGTGCCGGTAAGCGTGGCAGCAAGGTTAAGAAGGTAGCGGAAACAGCTAAAGACTACCAAGTTGAAAGCATGGAAGATGTAGCTCAGGTTAGAAAAGCCATAGTACAGCTGCAAAAAGAAATGATTCTGGCTTCAGAAGAGTTGAAGTTTGAATTAGCGGCGGGCTATCGAGATCAAATTCGTCAGTTACAACGAAAGTTAAAAGATGTGGGTGAAGCCTAAAAGGCTTGGGTTGAAAAAAAGATGGCTATTACATTACGTAATTACAATATTATTCGGGTGATTGATAACGGTGTAATCGTCAATTGTACCGTGCTGGAAATGTGCTACGACTATGCCTTGGTTAAATTTAAAGGTAAAAATTACAAAGTGCCTTATCACCTTATTGACCAGGTGATCGGCCACGAATTATTGATTCCAACCTGATTAAATCTATCTTTGGATCTCGTTAAAAAATTGTGCCAAGAGGCTTGTCAAAAGCCCTTCGCTGGGTATAATAGCCCACACTTTTTAGGACTATAGCTCAGTTGGTTAGAGCGCATCCTTGACATGGATGAGGTCGGCAGTTCGAATCTGCCTAGCCCTACCAAATTATAAAGCCTCGACGGTTAGTGTTTATTCACAGCGTCGGGGCTTTTTTGTCTCTGCATTTCTTTCTAAAAGCCCTCTGTCAGTATTTTGTAAGTAATTTATCTAATCCCTGTAATTTGTAGGGATAATCACTGTATCTGCGCCAATATGATACTTTTTGTATAAAAAGGTAACGGGATCACAATTGATGTTGATACTTATTCTCACTACTGCTATTTTGTGTGCCAATTAACTACGCTTGCTTGCTAAGCGTTGCCAAGTTTTGTTCATTAAAATAGGAAAAATAACCATGAAAAAAACACTCTTAGGCCTATGTGTAGCATTTTCAGCGCACTCTATTGCAGCAGATCAATATGCTTTTGATATCACGCTACAAGGCTATAAAGGTGATGCAACGTCTTCTGTATCTTACGGTGGCCAAATTGCACGTCATGCCCTGCATAACTCTTTGAAAAAAGTGGTTAGCAAAGGTGATGAAGCAACAATGCTGCAATATCTTTCTAGCAAAGCAAGCGGATTAGAGATTCTAGACCCAGTTTCAAAAGACGGTTTCAAGGTTAAGCAAACTCAAATCGATGAATTGTCTAAAGGCAAAGACCTGCTATCAAGTGCCTACGATGGTGTGGTAACAGGCTGGCCGGGCAACCCAACGGGTCAAGAGTTGCTACAACAACTTGTGACGTTAGCGGGCAAAACGAAAAACGGTTATGACCCAGTTAACGGTTATGACTACACCCAGTTGGTGTCTAAATTCGCTATGGGTGCCGTGTTTTATAACAAAGCCGTTAACCATTATTTAGAAGAAAAGCTGGAAGCGGATCAGCATCCTAATGATCAAGCTTACAAAAAAGGCACAGCTTACACAGGTAAAGAGCACGTTTGGGATGAAGCTTTTGGTTACTTCGGTGCACCGGTAAATGGTATGTCATTAACGGCGAAAGAAGTGGTTCAAATTACTAAGCTTGACCCTGCTGTGTTCTCCAAAGCCGATGCAAACGGTGATGGTGTTGTCGATCTAAAATCTGAAATGGCTTATGCCCACGCTTACTATGCGGCAAGTGTTGATGCGAGCGCTGGTACCAATTACTTCCATACCATAATGCAAGCCTTTATCGATGGCCGTAAAGTTATCACTTCAGCAAAGGGTGAAGTATTAACCGATGCTCAGCGTAGTGCGATTAAAGAGCAGGCGAAAATTATTGCTACCGCTTGGCAACAAGTGATTGCGGAAGCGGCTTACAAATATGCTGGTAGTGTTTACTCAGACATTGAAAAAATTGCCATCATTGAAGAAGCTCACGGTGATGTGAAAAAAGCTTACCGTAACTATGTAAAACATTGGGGCGAGCTAAAAGGCTTTGCTTTAGCACTTGAAGGTGCAGGTCGTGATCTTGGTAATGCTCAAGCGGGCTTAGATCGCTTAATTGGCTTTAGCCCAATTTTGTTTGGTAACACGCAAGTGGTTGCGCAAGACGGCAAAGGTGGCTTTGTTCAAGCGAGCGCTGTGACCATGCAAGAATACAAGCTTAACATGATTAAAACTCAGAACTTGTTGGCTCAAGCATTCAATCTAAAAGCGAAGCTTAATGACCGTACTGCGGGCATGAGTGATGTACTGAAGCAAATTAATGCAGCAGGCAACAGCGCTGAAAACGATTAATTTGTTGTTAGTATTATATGTTTGAAGTCTATTTAGGCTGGTTGGAAGAGGAGTTGGCGAGAGCCTTCTCCTCTTTCTTTGATATGGGAAAAAGAGTTTCCTTTGTCTATTTGATCTCAGCGTTCCTGACCGCGGCAGCCATTTTTTATTGGCGCTATGGGAAGCAAGGCTTTGGGCGTATGTCAGCCTTATTATCATGGCGAGTTTGGTGGCATCCTTCTGCTCGGGCAGACTACCTCTTATGGATAGCCAATCGTTTATTGTTGGCGCTGATCCTTCCTAAAATGCTCAGCCAAGCGGTTTGGGTGAGCTGGTTATACTTTTTTTGGTTAGAGCAGGGTATTACTGCTTTTTCATTAGGTTGGCCAGACCTTTGGGTGATGGCACTGTTTACCCTGTGCTATTTTCTTGCGGACGACTTTTCGCGTTTCTTTATTCATTGGTGTCTGCATAAAAATGCCTATTTGTGGGCTTTTCATCAAGTTCATCATAGTGCCAAAGTATTAACTCCCTTTACTGTGTTTCGGACGCATCCAGTTGAAGGTTTGTTGTTTTTACTGCGCTCTTTGTCTGTGCAAAGTGTGTTGATCAGTGTGTTCCTCTTGCTGTTCCCTCAGCAGGTTGGTTTGTGGCAAATCTTCGGGGTGATCGTCAGCTCTTTTGTGTTCAATGTTCTCGGGGCGAATTTGCGCCACTCTGGTGTCGCCTTAAGTTATGGTGAAAAAATTGAAAGATGGCTTATTTCACCTGCACAGCATCAGCTTCATCATTCTTTAGCACGAGAACATTATGATAAAAACTTTGGTGTGATATTGGCCATTTGGGATCGGATGTTCGGTAGCTGGTATAAAGGGGATGATAACCAAGTTATTCAATATGGCACAGGGTTGTTGATTGATCAGCAAGGCTGGCTTGGCCAATGGTTGCTACCGATTAAGCAGGTGGTAGGGCTGTTAAAAAAGCATGTCCGACAAATCTGGCAGTCCTCACAACAAGTTTACGTTAAGCGTCCGTTGTTAAGTCTGCTGTGTTTTGTATTCGTTTAGGACTTGTCTTTTATAGATTAGCATGACCAGCCTTAGGTCGTTGCAAATATAGGCTTATGTGAGCAGCTAACCCTTTTGACTGGATAGGTATTCTAAGCAGGTTTATCACAGAGAATTAAAACTGCTCGAATACCTTTTTCAGTGCTAGGATACCAGGCTCGATTTTATGGGTTTCAATGGCAGAAAAACCTAAACGGAAAAAGTTTTGCGGGGCAATCTCGGAAGTGAAATGGACGGCCCCTGGCTCAATTAAAATACTGTTGCGGGCTGCCAGCCACGCCACTTCTTCAGTATTTACCTGTTCGTCAGCTGCCAACCAAAGTGAGGTGGCTCCTTGAATGATACTGTCGTAGGTTTTCATTTCTGGCAGGTGAATGTTCACCGCCTCTACCATTCGTTTTAGCTTTGAGGCGTTAATTACTCTCAGTTTCTTTAAATAGGTATCGTAATAGCCCAGAGATAAAAATAGGGCTAAGTGCCGCTGATTGTTCATTGGCGGATGGCGATACATTAGCCTACGCAAAGAGCGCATTTCAGCGATTAGCTCTTCATCTGCCACCATAAATCCCATGCGCAACCCAGGCGAAATGGACTTGGACATACTGGCAATATAGATAACCCGATTGTCTTTATCTTGCGCTTTCAAAGCGGGTTGAGGGTTTGCCTTCATGTTTATTTCAGCATCGTAGTCATCTTCAATAATGACAAAGTCTTTTTCCACCGCCATTTTTAGCAAATCACGACGCCTAGATGCGCTGAGCTCTGCACCGGTGGGCACCTGATTACTGGGGGTGATGTAGAGGTAATCACAATCGTGTAACCCTTCATCTAGCACGATGCCGTCTTCGTCTACGGGTTGATTGTGGATCTTGCTATCGAACAGAGAGAAGATATTAAGGGCTTCACGGAATCCTGGGTTTTCCATACCCATAGTAGTACTGGGATTACACAGTAAATTTGCCAATAAATACAATGAGTTCTGAGTACCAATGGTGATGAGAATTTCATTTGGCTCAACGTAAATGCCTCGACGAGGCAAGAGGCGTGTGCGAATTTGCTCAATTAGCAATGGGTCATCATGGTCCACCATATCGTCGACCCAATACTTATTCCACTTGCTGCTCATACTTTTGCGCACAGAGTCGCGCCATTGCTCTAGCGGGAAAAAATTGCGCTGGATTTGCCCATAGATAAAGGGGTACTCGAAATCTTGCCAGTCGTTGGGCTTAACGATGTTTTGTTCATCCCCAGGGTGCTTCTTAAAACGTGCGGACCAATCTGGCAGGGCGCTGCTTTCCTGATCTACTTGGGTATTTATCGTATCTGGCTGCTGGAAACCTTCAGTTATGAAAAAGCCTTTTCTCGCTCTCGATTCAATGTAACCACTGTCTACTAAGCTTTCATAAATCAGCACTATGGTATTGCGAGAGACACCTAGTGTTTGCGACATGCTGCGTGAAGAGGGTAGCGGGTGATCCACCGGCAGTCGCCCCGATAGAATCAGATTGACTAGGTGTTCACGGATTTGATCTTGCAGCGTTCTATCTGGATCAAGTTGTATATGAAAAAGTTGTTCGTGCAAAGCAAGCCTATTGCGTTAACCAGCAGGGAAAAGTCATAAGAATTTTATACCACGCATGATAAGGGTGTTGGAATAATTTAGCGATATTAATCTCTAAGTTAGTCTCAGGCCCTTATTTTTTTATGCTTGCTATAAGTCCGTTGGCAGACGCTGGTCCATAGATGGAGGGCAGGAGCTTTCCCGAACAATAAGTTGAGTAGGTAAGGTCATTTCTGGATTAGGCTTTTTCCCAGATAAGATGTCTAGAAGAAGCTTTATAGAGGTTTCACCGATAAGTTGCCGTGGCTGGTGGATGGTTGTTAATTCAGGGTAACAATATTCACTTAGGGCAAGATTATCAAAGCCTATGATGGATAGTTGCTGAGGAACATCCACCTCAAGGTCTCGTGCTGCTTTTAACGCCCCAATAGCGGCCTCATCGCTATGACAAACAATTGCAGAAGGTGCATTTTTTAACGTCAATAGTTGTTTGGCTGCATTATAGCCATCGATAAAAGCAAGCTCACTTTCTATTAGGTACTCTTCATTATTCGCTAATTTCCATTTCTTTAATGTTTCCACATGGCCCATTATGCGAGCTTTAAAAATAGGGCTTTGGCTTTTTCCTGAGATGCAGGCTATTTTGTGATGCCCCATCATTATGAGGTATTCCACACCTTTCTTGGCACTGTAGTGATTGTCGATATGCACCGTTGGGATAGGTAAATTAGAAAAGTACTCTGCCGCAATCACCATGGGTAATTTTACTTCACCTTTATGATTAATAATCATGGATTCGGGTATATCTGCTGTTAGGGATAATATGCCGTCAATTTGCTTGGTCTCATAAAGATCTAAATAGCTTTGTAAACGTGTGACATCATTCCCTATGTCACCAATGAGCAGTTTATAGTTATGTTTATGGGCAAGTGCCTCGATACCATGAACGACGTCTGAGAAGAAAGGGCTTTCAATATTGGGTAAGATAACAACAATGGTTCGCGACTCATTTTTACGCAGGTTTCTTGCGAGTATATTGGGAAAGTAATCCATTTCTTTTGCCGCTTTTTCAACTTTTAAGCGGGTTTCATCTGAAACAATTTCTGGATTAGCCAGAGCTCTTGATACTGTGGCGGTGGATACCCCAGCGAGCTTGGCGACGTCTTTCACTGTTGCCATAAATTTAATACCACTATCTAGGTGATGACAGTATCTGCTTTGTCTTCGTGCTATAAGGCTATTTTGATCTTTTACACTGTCGTTTTACTGCTCTGTTAGAGAAAAACGGCCATTAAGGTTGAAGCCCTAATGGCCTGGCGCTTCAATGTGTAACTCTTTATTAATAAGCTGCGTCTTTAAAATAATAATCCGCTGCGTTCTCTTCGGTCACCAGGTCTGCACCTAGAATTACTCGAGATGGTTCATGGTACAAGTAGCCTAATTTCTCGTTTTTAACACCATGTACAGCAAGAGCAATACCTGATGCGATCATAGAAGGGCTGTATGTTACGGTTGCGCGAACCATTTTGCTGCCAGCTTGGATCATTTCAATAATGTCTTTTGATCCTGCACCACCTAATACCGTTTTGATGTCTTTGCGGCCGGATTCTTCGATGGCTTTTAGAACACCTTTTAACATGTCGTCATCTTGGCACCAAACGGCATCAATTTTTGGGTGTTTTTGTAAGAAGTTTTCCATAACTGAAAGGGCTTTTTGAGTCGACCAATCACCCGGTTGCGAATCAAGAATGTTAATTTTTGGGTAATCCGCCATAACATCATTAAAAGCATCAACGCGTTGCTTATTGATCGGGATTTGTAAGCCTTCGATCACAACAACATTACCTTTGCCGTCCATTTCTTCCGCCAGCCATTGCGCACCAACGCGGCCTAAGCCGACATTATCACCAGCAATGAATACATTTTGAGCGGGAGTGGCGAGTTCACGGTCAACCACAACGGTATATATGCCTTCGCTGTAAGCTTCTTCGATGATTTTTTGCAGTGTCGCGGGGTTGTGAGGAAGGATAACCAAGGCGTCAATGCCTCGAATCATCAGGTCTTCAACATCACCTACTTGTTTGGAGCCAGAGCTTGCGGCAACCACGTAAAATTCTATGTCTTTTTCCTGTTCCTTTAGGTCCTTTACTGCTTTATTCGCCCACCATAACAGTCCTGCGGTCCAGCCGTGGTCAGCGGATGGCACACTAACACCTACTTTATATTTGGCAGCATAGCTGGCGCTGACAAAAGCAAATAGCATAGTAAAGACTGCAACGACTTTCATGATTTTATTCTTATATTTCATGGTCTATCTCCGTATTACAGGTTTAGATAATTAAGATGCTTTGTGCATCTTGGATACTTGTTTCTCTTGTCATAAGAAAAACTAAGCGGTTAACGGTCACCTTTAAACTGCACGAGTACAGCGATAAGAATGACTAAGCCTTTCACCATGCCTTGTAGGTAAGGTGAAATGCCCATTAAGTTCATCATGTTATTGATAATGCCGAGAATGATGGCGCCGATTACTGTGCCCCAAATAGTGCCTTTACCACCTGTTAGGGCAGTTCCACCAATTACTACTGCGGCTATGGCGTCGAGCTCATAAAACAGTCCCGCGTCTCCTGGACTGACTGAATTTAGACGAGAAGCCAGTAGTACTGCGGAGATACCAACCGAGAGACCCGCAATTAAGAAGGTAAGAAAGTAGACCCAACGTACTTTTATGGCGGAATAGGACGCAACTTTGGCATTTGAGCCGACAGCGCATACATGGCGGCCAAAAGCACTGTGTTTAAGTATGATGTGGTAAGCGATGGCGAGTAGGATAAAGATCCATACAGGGTAGGGGATTGCCCATAGATAGCCACCACCGATATCTGAAAAGTGAGGGTTTTCGGAAACCATTTCTCCTGCATCACTAATATAAAGCGTCATGGAGCGAAAAATCGACATGGTTGCTAAGGTAGCGATAAAGGAAGCGACCTTACCCTTGGTGATTATGATCCCGTTTATGGCTCCGAACATTGCTCCTAATGCAATCGCCGATGATACCGCCATGGCTACTGCCCACCAGCCATCGCCAACGCCATTGATGATCATTATGGATAAGACACCTACTAAGGCGACCATTGATCCTACTGATAGATCTATCCCCCCGGCGATAATGACGAAAGTCATTCCTAACGCAATAATGCCAGTATAGGAAACTTGTCTTAAGACATTGGTGATATTCCGAGGCATAAGGAAGTGTTCACTGGCTATAGATGAAAATAGCACTAGCAAAACTAAGGCGATAAATGGCGCATAGGTGGCCAAATCCAGCCGTCTTACGCGTGTAAGAATCAAAGACATGAGTAAACCTCTTTTATATTGTTGTTATTTTGAAAATGGGTATTGGCAAGTCTGCTTATTAGCCGCTGGCGGTCTGCTTTAAGCCTGCGGCATACAGCATGATCTCTTTTTCATTGATGGCGTCGCCGGTTAGCTCACCCATGATTTCGCCAGATCGCATAACAATTACGCGATGGGATAAGCCCATCACTTCTTCCAGCTCAGATGAAATGACAATGACTGAAACGCCTTGCTCCGTCAGGCTTTGAATAAAGTGATAAATTTCTTTTTTGGTATTCACATCTATGCCACGGGTAGGCTCGTCGAGGATAAGAATACTGGGTGAGGTATCCATCCACTTTGATAGATAGACTTTTTGCTGATTACCACCACTTAAGTTAATCAGGTTGGAGTGAATAGAAGCCGCTTTAATGTCAAATCGATTAACATAGTCACGAGCAACAGACTGCTCTTTTTTATGCTGAATGAGACCTTTAACATAGGCTTTTAGTGAAATTAGGGTGATGTTTTTGGGAATATCAAAGTTCATGATTAATCCCTTACCCTGCCGGTCTTCAGACAGGTACGCTAGTTTATAATTCAGCGCATCTGAAATGTTCTCAATCTGTGCAGGTTTACCAAAAATCTCTAGGTCACCACTGTCTTTTTTTCTGAGGCCCATGATCGCCTCAGCCGTTTCTGTTCTACCCGCACCGATTAGCCCAGCAAAACCTAAAACTTCCCCTTTTTTGAGGTGAAAGTTGATGTTTTTAAGCACACCTTTAATAGAGAGATTACGAACGTTTAAGACATCTGTTTGTTGATGTTCGGATAGTGGAGGGTAGATTTGATTAAGCTCCCTACCGACCATTTTTCGAGCCATATCCTCTTCATCAATATCTTTCACATCATCTACGCTGACAAGGTGACCATCTCGTAAGATCGCAAGGCGGTCACATAGAAATTTTACTTCTTTCAGCTTGTGAGAAATAAAAATAATCGTCACGCCTCTTTGTTTCAAGCGATCAACTAAGGCAAAGAAAATCTCCACTTCGTGATCGGTTAAAACCGTTGTTGGCTCATCCATAATGAGAATTTGCGAGTCATTCACTAGCGCTTTCGCAATTTCAACCATCTGTTTCTCTGCCACACTCAAGGTTTCAATGAGGGCTTCTGGGTTGAGTTCAGTCTTTAGCTCTTCTAGTAAAGATTTTGCTTTATTACGCATGGCCGTTTTATCTAACCAGCCTCTGCGTTTAATCTCATTGCCGAGAAAAATGTTCTCAAACACATTCAGAGTACTAATAAGGTTGAACTCTTGAGGGATCATCGCTATTCCCAGCTTCTTTGCATCCGTCGCTGATTGAATATTGACTTCTTTGCAATTAATTTTGATGTCACCTGCGGTTTTCGTATAGATGCCACTAATGATTTTTAATAGAGTGGATTTGCCTGCTCCATTCTCACCCAAGATTCCTAGTACTTCACTGCCATAAATATCTAGCGTAATTTTATGAAGTACTCTTACGCCAGAAAACTCTTTTACTATGTTGTGAATTTGCATGATTGGCTCATTCATTTTGTTACCCTCACTCATCACTTGTAGTTTCTGTTGGTGAGAGAGGGCACCAAGCGCCGTTATTCTCTGAAGACGCTAACACAGCAGATATAAACTTCATGCCTTCTACCCCGTCGTCAACACTAGGGATTAGACCCTGAGCGGTATAGATGCTTGTACCACCTTGGATGGCTTCAATGGCGTCGGCAATTTCTAAATAAAGATTGGCAAACCCTTCGAGGTAACCTTCAGGATGGCCTGCTGGAACACGCGTCAGTGCTGCTAGGTGAGGGCTTGAGCCATGGCCCGCTCGGGTGATGAGCTGCTTAGGTTCGCCAAACTTGGCTAACCAGAGTTGATTTGGGGACTCTTGGCACCACTCGATGCCTGCTAACTCGCCATATACTCGGATTTTTAGCGCATTTTCATTGCCTGGAGCGACCTGACTTGCCCACAACATACCCTTGGCACCATTGCCAAATCGCAGCATGGTATGTACGTTATCATCCAGTCTTCTTCCTGGTACAAACGCCGTAAGATCGGACGCTACACTCATGACGTGTTGACCACTAATAAAGCACGCAAGATTGAATGCGTGAGTACCTATGTCACCTAGGCAACCCGCTTTACCTGACTTCTCTGGATCCGTGCGCCATTGGGCTTGTTTATTATCCGTTGCTTCTGCTTTATCCGTTAACCAGTCTTGAGCA
Source organism: Marinomonas dokdonensis (assembly GCF_052747885.1). Classification (NCBI taxonomy): domain Bacteria; kingdom Pseudomonadati; phylum Pseudomonadota; class Gammaproteobacteria; order Oceanospirillales; family Oceanospirillaceae; genus Marinomonas; species Marinomonas dokdonensis. Next base: position 322,206 of record NZ_JBRAND010000001.1, on the reverse strand, counting down.
TATTCCACTTGAATGACACGTAAATCGCCTAGTATTCCAGTATCAACAAAGTGCTTTGCCTGACGTACCATAGGGTAAGCTGTGTAGTTGTGAGTAAGGGCGAAAAATACCCCTGATTCAGCTACAAGTTTTTGAAGCGCTTGTGCTTCCTTTAAATCTTTAGTGACGGGTTTATCACAGATCACATGGATTTTGTGTGTTAAAAAACAAGCAGCAACTGGGTAGTGCATATGGTTGGGTGTAACGATAATGACGGCTTGAATACCGTCTTCACGCAGTGCTTCTTGTTCTGCCATTTCCTGATAAGTCGTGTAACTACGATCTGGACTAATACCAAGATTCAAAGCGGAACTTAGTGCCCTTTGAGCGTTAGAAGAAAGTGCTCCAGCAACCAATTCAAAGCGATCATCAATGCGACTAGCAATACGGTGTACAGCGCCTATAAAAGCCCCATCACCGCCGCCAACCATACCAATACGAATACGTTGATGACTCATGTTATTGCTCCTCCTTTAAACCTAATATTCTTCGGTTCATAGCTTGGTCAATCCCACTGCTGGCAAAGTCATCAAAGGCACGTTCTGTTACCCGAATAAGGTGATCGTTGACAAACTTCACGCCTTCAATAGCACCTGCTTCAGGGTGTTTCATACAACACTCCCATTCAATGACAGCCCAACCGTCAAAATCATATTGGGTCAGTTTTGAAAAAATGCTTTTGAAGTCAACTTGACCATCACCGAGTGAACGGAAGCGGCCAGCTCTATCGATCCAGTTTTGATAGCCGCCATATACTCCTTGACGACCTGTAGGGTTGAATTCGGCGTCTTTTACATGAAACATTTTGATTCGATCGTGATACAGGTCGATGAACTGTAAGTAATCGAGTTGTTGGAGCACAAAGTGTGAAGGGTCAAATAAAATATTGGCTCTTGGATGTTGCTTGACTGCATCAAGAAACATTTCAAAGGTCACACCGTCATGAAGATCTTCACCGGGGTGGATCTCATAACAAACATTGACGCCGCAACGATCAAACTCATTTAAGATAGGCAGCCAGCGTTTGGCGAGCTCTTCAAAGCCTGCTTCAACTAGGCCTGCTGGACGCTGAGGCCAAGGATATAAGTAGGGCCAAAGTAGTGCTCCTGAAAAGGTTACATGATTTGTTAAACCAAGATTTTTAGAAGCTTGAGCAGACTTTAATAATTGGCTAACAGCCCATTCTTGTCGAGCTTTGGGGTCGCCTTTGGCTTTGTCAGGGGCAAAGCCGTCAAACATATCATCATAGGCAGGATGAACAGCAACGAGTTGTCCTTGCAAGTGAGTCGAAAGCTCGGTAATGACCATGTCATGCTGAGCGAGAAAGTCTTTTAGGTACTGGCAATACTCTAGGTCGGTTGCGGCTTTATCTAAGTCAAAGATGCGTTCATCCCATGTAGGAATTTGCACACCTTTGAAGCCGATATCTGCCGCCCATTTCACAATATTCTCAAAGCTATTAAAGGGGGCTTCATCGCCTGCAAATTGGGCTAAAAAAAGGGCAGGGCCTTTCAAAGATCGCATAATATTAACCTCATATTTATTTTTATTGGGCGGAAAATTATTTGCTGTAATCGATTACATATTTTTAAGTTTTGTTACATCGCAGAGTATAGTGAAAAGCCTTTTTATGTAAACGCAGGCCGGTCCTGCCTTGCTATGGAAGCCCCTAATTTACGCTTGAAAAACCTCAAAAATCACAGTTTTTTGAAGCACTATTATGTTTTTTTGTGATGGTCAATGGGTGGTTTTATGGCTTTCAAAGCCTGTGTTATTTGGACTTTTAGGTGATATTTTTTTTACAGAAATATAGGGGGTTATCATTTTTTGCTTTTTGTAAAAAAAGTGATTTTGCATGCAATTCAAATAGGTTTTATTAACCTCTTATAGAGAGTTAGGCTGAAAATTATTACAAAATGGCAAGCAAGGCCTATCAAAATCGTGAATATGAGACGCTATTATTACAGGTGTGCTATAAAGTCTCGTAACTACAGGTTCTTCGAAAATCTTAAAATTGCAAAGAGTGGATAGGGTAATCATCATGGATTTTGAACAATATAAGCAGCAGTTACTGACTTTTAATGAAGGGCGTTTTGAGTCGATACAAGCAAGTTATGATGCGATTTGCCAAGCCCAAGATAAGCTTATTGAAGCTTTAGTCGAGCAAGGGGCAAGCATCAAGGGGTGGAAAGTGGTGGAAGATGATGGGTTATTTATCATTTCACCTATTTTTGATTTTCAGATTTTTGCCAGCCATGGGGCTAAGCTACCGGAAACTGAGCTGATGGGGATGGAGGTGGAGATCTGTTATCAAAGCTATGTACCTACTAACCCAATGGGCATAGAGCCACTGTTGGATAAAGCTGAGCCATTAGTGGCGGCAGAAATTATGCGCCCTAAGATCAATTCAGACAGTTACCAATCCTGCGATTTTTATTATAACTATGGCATTGTGGTATCCCACATTCCCTTGGCTGGGGATCAGTTTTTCCTTGAAAGTGGCAGTGGTGAGGTATTTGAATACAGTACTGAAGGGGCAGAATTTTTTGAGGCTAAGTTAGCCATTCTGCGTAAAGGTATTGAAGAGTGCATGCGTCGTGGCTATGGCCAAGAAGAATACTTCTTTATGACAGGAAGTCTGAACGGTTTAATTTCTTTAGATGACGCGAGCGGTGTGAATCGTTTGGTTCATCAAGCCAATACTATGTTTGAATTTACCATAGAAAACTAATGCTCAAGATATGAGTGTTACGCTACTAGGGCCTTGTTCAAAGGCCCTTTTTTTGTGTCTAAAACCTTAGTTTAACTCCTTTATAAACCATTCTAGTAATGCTTGGTCAATGCTGGCTTGTTGGCGATAAAAGGGGCTTAAGAAATAAAAACCAAAGCCACTTTCATAGCGAATATCCAAGGGGTTGATAAGCTCTTTGTTTTCTAATGCTTGGCGGGCAAACAATTCGGGCACTAGGGCGATACCTTGCTGTTGCTTCGCGGCTTCTAGAGAAAGGAAAAAGTGCTCAAAACCATGACTATAAATGGCACCGTTAAGGTGATTACTGTCTCCTTCTATTTGATGAGCTAAAAACTGAGGCCATAATTGAGGCCTCGTAACATGAGTGATCAGAGGGTGTTGCAGTAAATCACTAGGGTTATGAACAGGGGCTTTAGCCAGTAAGTTTGGGTGGATTACTGGGACAAGAATTTCTTTGCTAAGCAAGCATGAGTTCTCATGAGTCAATGAAAGAGGCAGGCAGCGAATGGCGATGTCAGCACTGTTTTGATGAAATTGAAACTGACCATCTCCAAGCACGATTTGTAAGGTTAAATTCGGTAGCTGGGCAGCGAGTTTATCGAGTCTTGGAATGAGCCATAAACTGGCTAGAGAGGGAATTAAATTCAGTGTTAGCTGTTGATTGTGGTGATTTTGCTGTTGTAATTGGGCGCTGGAGCTATGAATGGTTTGTAAGGCATTCATGATGCTGGGCAAATATTGTTTGCCCGCGTTGGTTAAACTAATACCATTGGCATTACGATCGAAAAGAGCCGTTTGTAAGTGCGCCTCCAATAGTTTTATTTGTTTGCTGATCGCCCCTTGGGTCACACATAATTCTTCTGCGGCTTGAGAAAAACTCAATCTGCGTGCCGATGCTTCGAACGCTTTGAGCGCGTTTAGTGGAGGAAGTTTGCTCGCCATGACCAACCCTATTACTTTTTTTCATGTGGCCAGAGAATATATCGTTTGTTGTTGGGGGTAAAGAGCCCTTAGATTAAAGGCTCTTTCGGTCAATAATTACCCATGAGCCCAGCTATGACCCATATTTTTCAACGCCACTGTCATGCCCAATTGCCCATCGCTACTCGAGGCGAAGGGGTGTATCTCTTTGATCAGCACGGTAAAGCCTATTTAGATGCCAGTGGTGGCGCGGCTGTTTCCTGTTTAGGTCACAATCATCCAGCTATTAAACAGGCCTTACACCAACAAATTGATCAGTTAAGCTATGCTCATAGTGGCTTTTTTCATACTGAAGCTTCAGAGCAATTGGCGGACCGCTTGGCGAAACTCGCCCCGGGGGATTTAAATCATGTTTACTTGGTGTCTGGAGGCTCCGAAGCGGTTGAGTCTGCGCTAAAACTTGCACGCCAATATTTCGTAGAAGTAGGCCAACCCCAGCGCCAGCGCTTTATTTCACGTCGACAAAGTTACCACGGCAATACGCTTGGAGCATTAGCGGTTGGTGGCAACGCCCTACGCCGAGAACCTTTTTCCCCCTTACTCATGCCAGTGGAGCATATCAGCCCTTGTTTTGCTTATCGTGGTAAAAGCCCAGAGGAAACAAGTTTTGACTACGGTCAACGCATGGCCAATGAACTGGAGGAGCGATTATTAGCGGTCGGTCCCGAAACTGTTATCGCCTTTATTGCAGAGCCAGTGGTTGGCGCTACAGCTGGTGCTGTGGCGGCCGAACTGGGTTATTTCAAACGGATTCGCGAAATCTGTGATCAATACGGAGTCTTGCTGATTCTGGATGAGGTTATGTGTGGTATGGGACGTACTGGTAGCTTGTTCGCACAAGAGCAAGAAGACATTGTGGCCGATATTGTGACCATTGCAAAAGGCTTGGGGGCAGGTTATCAGCCTATTGGTGCCATGATTGCCAGTTCAAAAATTTACGATGCCATTGATCAAGGCTCAGGCTTCTTTCAACACGGTCATACTTATATGGGCCATGCGGTAGCGGCAGCCGGCTCCCTTGCGGTGTTAGATATCATTGCTCAGCAAAAAATCCTGCAAGGCGTTAAGCGAGCAGGTGATCTATTGCAACAATCACTTACAAACAAATTAGGTGAGCATGAGTTTGTCGGTGATATTCGCGGGAGAGGGTTATTTCGCGGCATTGAAATCGTCAAAGATAAGGGCAGTAAAACGCCATTTTCCATTAACAGCCGACTACACACAAAAGTGAAAGCAAAAGCGATGGAGCTTGGATTAATGTGTTACCCCATGTCTGGTACTTGGGATGGAGATCAAGGGCATCACATTTTGTTAGCCCCTTCTTTTATTATTAATGACGATGAAATTGAAGTGTTAGCGGAAAAAATGGCGGCTACCATAAATTCTGTTACACAACAGGAATATAAAAATGAAAAAAACTATGCCTGATATAGGTGACATTGAAAATAAAAACCTTATTATTGTCGCCCCAAATGGTGCACGTAAAACAAAGAAGGATCATCCAAATCTACCTTTAAGCCCAGAAGAGCTGGCGGTTGAGGTGGAGAATTGTGTTGCACAAGGTGCTGCAATGGTGCATTTGCATGCTCGTACAGCACAAGGGACTCACTCTCTTGAGGTGGAAGATAACCTTGCCGTTTATCATGCTGTTAAGCAAAGGCTAGGGGATAAGGTGATTATTCAGCTGACAACTGAAGCGGTGGGTATTTATCGCCCAGATCAGCAAATGGACTTAATCAGGGCTATAGAACCGGAAGCGGCATCGTTTGCACTCGTTGAGTTAATACCGACGCAAGAATCTGAAGAAATTGCAAAGCAGTTTTTTCATTGGCTTACATTGCGCAATATAACTTCACAATATATTGTATATTCACCAGAACAATTATCATATTATTTGGACCTAAGAGAGCGGGGCATTTTACCGGCTGAACAGCATCATTTATTGTTTGTATTAGGTCGTTACAATGAAAAATTAGAGTCAGAACCTAGTGATCTAGACCCGTTCTTAGAACTCGTGAAGCAGTTAGATGGGGTTCGTTGGGCTGTATGTGCTTTCGGATCCAAAGAGCAGGAGTGCTTGTTAAAAGCCGCTCGAATGGGTGGCGATGTGCGTATAGGGTTTGAGAATAATCTTTACAGCACAGAACAGGCTCTTGCGGACTCTAACGCTTCACAAGTGAAAGATTTGGTGACTGCTCTTAATCGTGAGGGTGGCACTGTAATGGATGTTGAGACAGCAAGGAAGAACTTGTTTTCCGCATAAGCACTGTTAAAAAGTGTATTCAAAAGTAGGCGTTTAGCGCCTCAAATAAAAAAACCAAGGGGATAACCTATGAAAAAGCTTAAATCTGCATTGTTAGGTGCTGGTATTGCTACCTTATTTACAGCGGCTGCACCTGTTCAAGCCCAAGAGTTCATCACGATTGGTACAGGTGGTGTTACCGGTGTTTACTATCCAACAGGTGGTTCTATCTGTCGTTTGGTTAACGCATCGCGTAAAGACCACGGCATCCGTTGTAGTGTAGAGAGTACAGGGGGGTCCATTTACAACATCAACACCATTCGTGAAGGCGATTTGGACATGGGTGTTGCGCAATCAGACTGGCAGTACCATGCCTACAATGGCACAAGCAAATTCAGCGACAAGGGCGCATTTAAAGACCTACGTGCTGTCTTCTCTATTCACCCAGAACCTTTCACCGTTGTTGCTCGTGCTGATGCCGGCATCAAGTCATTTGATGACTTAAAAGGTAAGCGTGTGAATGTGGGTAACCCAGGTTCAGGTCAGCGTGGTACGATCGAAGTTCTAATGAAAGAATACGGTTGGACAATGGGTGACTTTGAACTTGCTTCTGAGCTAAAAGCTTCTGAGCAGTCTAAAGCACTTTGTGACAACAAAATTGATGCGATGGTTTACGTAGTTGGCCATCCAAGTGGTTCTATTAAAGAAGCAACCACTTCTTGTGACAGCGTGATCGTAAATGTTGCCGGTAAAGAAGTAGACAAGCTAGTGGCTGATAACTCTTTCTACCGTACAGCAACTATACCAGGTGGCATGTACTCAGGTTCTCCTGAAGATGTACAAACCTTCGGTGTTGGTGCGACATTTGTAAGCTCTACAAACGTTTCTGACGAGCTTATTTACAATGTTGTAAAAGCTGTTTTCGAAAACTTCGAAACTTTCAAAAAGCTACACCCAGCTTTCGCCAATCTTAAGAAAGAAGAAATGGTTAAAGATGGTTTGAGTGCTCCGCTTCACCCAGGTGCTGTTAAGTACTACAAAGAAGCAGGCTTAATGTAATCCGCAGCTTTTAGCGCATTACATTAAAATAGCAGGGGCATAAATGCCCCTGCGGTTTCCGAATCGCATTAGGATAGCTTTTATGACTTCAAAACATTTATCCGATACCGACGCGAATAATGAACAAGCAACAAATGTAGCCGATGAGTTTCTAAGCTCCGAAACCGGCAGTCGCCAATTCCACGGTAAAATGGCGACCATAGTTACAGTTGTTTTGATTGCTTGGGCTGCCTTCCAACTTTGGTATGCCTCACCATTACCTTTTATTTTCAATTTTGCTGCTTTCAATGAAGATCAGGCGAAATATATACATTTAGCGTTTGCCACATTTTTGGCCTTTTTCCTTTTTCCTGCCTCTAAAAGCTCTAGCAAGGATTCTGCTTCGATAATAGACATACTGTTGGCGTTAGCCGCCTCCGGTACTTGTTTATATCTATTGGTCTTTCGTAATGAACTGGCCACTCGTATGGGGGCGCCCACCACAGCGGATGTCGCAGTAGCTGTGGTTGGTGTGATCACTCTATTAGAGGCGACTCGTCGCTCTTTAGGGCCGCCATTGGTGGTGGTTGCTGTTGTCTTTTTGACTTTTACTTTCGCTGGCCAACACATGCCAGAGGTTATTTCCCATAAAGGTGCAAGTCTAAATAAAGTAGCGTCACACCAGTGGATTACCACAGAAGGTGTGTTCGGTGTGGCGATTGGGGTTTCAACAGCGTTTGTATTCCTTTTCGTTCTACTCGGTTCTTTGTTGGACAAAGCCGGTGCGGGTAACTACCTGATTAAGGTATCTTTCTCACTGCTTGGCCACATGCGTGGCGGCCCTGCGAAAGCAGCGGTTGTTGCCTCTGGGTTAAGTGGCATCATTTCTGGATCGTCCATTGCTAACGTTGTAACCACGGGTACTTTCACCATTCCATTGATGAAACGGGTGGGTTTTCCTGGTACCAAAGCCGGTGCAATTGAAGTAGCGGCTTCGACGAACGGTCAGCTTACGCCACCTATTATGGGGGCTGCGGCCTTCTTGATGGTGGAATATGTGGGGATTCCTTATATCGAAGTCATCAAGCACGCTATTCTTCCGTCTATCATTTCTTATATTGCTCTTGTGTACATAGTGCATCTAGAAGCGCTTAAGTTGAACATGCAGGGTATTGAACGTCTGCATAAGCCTACGTTCGCTCAGCGTATGTTGTCTTGGATGAGTACCTCGGTGATCTTATTGGTGCTGGGTATTGTCGTATATTACGGCTCAACCATACTTGAATCTCTGTTAGGTGGGGCAGCAACGTTAGTCATGCTGGCGGCGATTATCGCAGCGTATTTTGCTTTGGTTAAATTGTCTGCTGCTTACCCTGATTTGGCGGATGATGAAGCCAGTATCACTTTGGATAAGTTGCCAGAAACTCGTCCTACTGTGTACTCAGGCTTGTATTTTGCCTTGCCAATCGTGGTCTTGTTGTGGGCGTTAGCTGTTAAGCAATATTCACCTCAGCAGTCTGCCTTCTACTCGGTTGCCTTCTTGATCGCTGTGGTACTGACCCACAGACCAATCAAATCTTGGTTCCGAAAAGAAGAGAATTGGGCGTCTCAGTTCAAGGTGTGTTGGAACGAATTTGTTGACGGCATGATCACTAGCTCACGCAACATGGTGGGTATTGGTATTGCCACTGCTGCGGCAGGTATCATAGTCGGCACGGTAACCCTCACAGGTCTTGGTCAGATGATGACGGAATTTGTGGAGTTCATTTCTGGGGGCAACCTGATACTGATATTAGTGTTTACCGCTATCATTTGTATCGTCCTTGGCATGGGGTTACCCACCACAGCTAACTATATCGTGGTATCCACCTTAATGGCGCCAGTTATCGTGTCTTTAGGTGCTGAAAACGGTCTAGTCGTTCCGCTTATCGCCGTGCACTTATTCGTGTTCTACTTTGGTATCTTAGCGGATGACACGCCTCCAGTGGGACTTGCGGCCTTTGCCGCAGCGGCGATCAGTGGTGATGATCCGATTAAAACCGGTATTCAAGGTTTTATCTATGACATTCGAACGGCAATTTTGCCTTTCATGTTCATCTATAACACTCAGTTACTCTTGATCGGTATTGGCTCTTTTTTTGATCTGGTACTTACAATTGTCAGTGCGATTGTCGCCATTCTTGTGTTCTCTGCAGGTACACAAGGCTACTGGTTGGTGAAAAGCCGTTTGTGGGAATCTTTAGTATTAGTTTTGATCGCCTTCTCTTTATTCCGTCCAGGGTTCTGGTGGGATATGGTTTACGAGCCGAAAACCCAACTGCCGAGCAGTGCTTTGGTAGAGCAAATTGAAGGGCTGGAAAACGGCGGCTTTATTCAATTGCAGGTAGAAGGTATTACCCTTGAGGGTGATGAAGTGAACAAAACGATACCTATTCAGCTAACCAATGCTGCCGGTGACGGTAATGCACGTCTACAATCTTTGGGGCTTAACATGAGCTACATGGATGATATTTGGACGGTGGATTACGTGGACTTTGACAGTCCTGCGGCCAAAGCAGGAATTGATTTTGGTTGGCAAATCACGGGTATCGAAGTGGAATCTGATCGTCCGCCGAAAGAATTGGTATTTATACCGGCTATCTTGGTGCTACTGCTGATTCGCAAGTTACAGCAAAAACGAATGGCCAGCGCCGCAATAGCTTAGGGAGTTGCTATGTACAATTCTGTATTAGTTCCAGTAGATCTTGCGGAGCAAGGTTATACGGATAAGGTAATAGAACATGCGCTGCATGTTCTAAAGCCAGGTGGTAATCTGATTTTACTTACCGCCCTTGCGGGCTATCAAATGCCTATTGTTGGTAGTTTTTTTCAGCCAGGCACCTTTGATAAAGCGGTTCGCACCGTGCATCAAAAGTTGGTTGAATTTGTCAGCAATGAACTGCCTATTGATGCGGATACCTGCACCATTAAAGTGGTTGAGGGTAAACCTGCGGAAAGCATTTTGAAAACGGCTCAAGAGCAAAATGTTGAAGCGATTGTGATGGCCAGCCACAAACAATCTCGTATGAGTAATATGATGATTGGCTCGGTTGCCAATAAAGTCGTGTGTCAGGCAAGTGTGCCTGTGATGGTTGTAAAAGGCTAAAGCACACTCGAACCGCTCGTTGAAGAAAGCTTTTTTATCTTGGATAAAATCGCTATATTCAGCGGGCGGTTTTTTTATGGCCCCAAGAAACCAATAGGGCTATTTGAGGTCAAATTTAACGGTTCGCGGTATTATTGCGACGCGAATGTGTGTATCAACCTAAAAGAGATTATGGATTATGACAAAACCTTATAACCCACTGAACGATCTGGAAACCCATGTGATCTTACATAAAGGCACAGAGCGACCATTTACGGGTGAATACACAGACACTATGTCAGCGGGACTTTATCTTTGTCGTCAATGTGATGCTCCTCTATATCGATCAGAGCATAAGTTTCTTTCTCACTGTGGTTGGCCAAGTTTCGATGATGAGATTGATGGGGCGGTTTCCCGAGTGCCTGATGCCGATGGTCGTCGCATCGAGATTGTTTGCAGCAACTGTGAAGGGCATCTAGGGCATGTGTTCGAAGGCGAGCGTTTAACAGAAAAGAATGTTCGTCATTGTGTGAACTCTATTTCGATGAAGTTTGTTGCTCAGGGCGAGCAATAAATGCCTATTCTCACCCCCTTTGTCGTTAGAAAGGGGGCCTGTCAAAGATTTGATCTATCATTTGGGCCAAGGGAAGTTGCCCATCGTAGGCCTTTGAATAAGTGCGAAGCCCTGCAATTTGAATTTGTAAGTGTCGGGCCATAAGGGCGCAGTCTTTATCTAAATCGATTTCGCCTAGCTGCTGAGCCTTTTCTAATTGAGCTTGAAAGGCGGACTCAATGGTCTTGAGGGAGTTTTTCGCTTCTTCTAATAGTTCTGAATTGTCATTGGTGAGCTCGCCGATGGTTTTTGCCAGCATGCACATGCTGCTCGGTGCTTGTTCCGCTTGCACTATGATCAACTCTTTAACAAAAGCTTTTAACCCTGCAAGAATGGTCTGTTCTGTGTTGCAGCACTCTTCTAGTGTCATTAGTCCTTGCTGGGTGTAATGGGCCAGAGTTTCTTTAAATAATCCTTCTTTACTGCCAAAAGCCGCATAAATGCTACCCGGGCGCATGTCGATCACCTCTTGTAGATGGCGCATAGAGGTTCCGTGAAAGCCTTTTTGCCAATATAAATTAGTCGCTTTATCTATCACTTGTTCGCGATCAAATTTGGTGCTTTTTGCCATCTTAGGTATCTCATGAAAGTTATTTTGAACATACGTTCAATTTTATCTTGAACGATCGTTCATTTCTAGTTATATTGTCGGCATCTTAGTTGAGCTTAACCAGCTCAGCTTTCTAAATAGGATTATTTAAAGGGCGTATCCATGAAAGATTTCACTATCCACACTATTGAGTCAGCTCCAGAAGCTAGTAAGCCGTTATTAGAAGCTTCGGTAAAAGGCTTCGGCATGCTGCCTAATTTACACGGCGTGATGGCCGAAGCTCCAGGTCTGCTAGAGGGCTATCAAATACTGCACAAATTGTTTTCGGAATCTTCTTTTAATGCTGAAGAGCTAACCGTTGTGTGGCAAACCATCAATGTTGAGCATGAGTGTCATTACTGTGTACCGGCTCATAGCGCCATTGCTCAGATGATGAGCGTAGACGGCGCTTTAACAGAAGCGCTGCGCAACGGTACTGCTATGCCAACAGAAAAATTGCAAGTATTGCATGATACGACGCTAGCGATGACACGCAGCCGTGGTGTACTGACAGACGATGAATTGGCAGCTTTTTATGGAGCGGGTTATGGTCAGCGTCAAATTTTGGAAATTGTCTTAGGGCTTTCACAAAAGGTGATGAGTAACTATACGAATCATCTAGCGCAAACCCCAGTAGATGCGCCATTTGAGTCATTCGCTTGGAAAAAGTAATTGCTTATAGCGTGTAAAAAACGCGAATAAATCTGCCCAGTTAGAAAGCCTTAAGCCCATTGAGGGAGGTTTTTTTACTGGGCTTTTTTTTGTCTAAAGATAGTCACGTAGAGGCTGGAATGGCGTTTATGGGCTGCTAAGCTTATGTAAATTAACCTTTAATTGTATTACAATACCACGAATAAATATTAGAATAGACTATTCCAATAACTATAAACCAAGATAAGTTAGTGTAAGCAAAGAGGCTAAATCTATGCATTCAGTGTTGTTTTCTATGGATGAACTGGCACCGTTACGCAGCCAAGTTGGTGCGTCCAGTTTAATGGGTAAAACGATAGCAGGGCATGTGCAAGATGTAGATGCTTTTATTCAATTGCCTCTAGAGGTTCCAGGGCATGGTGAAGCGGGTGGCTACGAACATAATCGCCATAAGCAGAATTACAAATACATGCACCTTGCGGGGGATTTATTCTTAATTACCCAAGATAAGAAATACGCTGATTTTGTCGTGGATCTCTTGTCTCTTTACGCTGACAAATACCTTTCTTTTGGTTTTCATGTTCAAAAAAATACCAATCCTACAGGTCGTCTTTTTCACCAAATCTTGAATGAGCATTGTTGGTTATTATTCAGCAGTTTGGCCTATTCAAGTGTGCTTCATATGATGACAGAGCAACAGCGAACTGATATTGAAAGCCAATTATTTGAACCCATGCTGGACATGTTTACTGTCAAGTATGGACACGATTTTGATCGCATTCACAACCATGGTATTTGGGCTGTCGCGGCAGTAGGCATTTGTGGCCTAGTATTGGGCAAGCCTGAGTACATGAAAAAATCTATTTATGGCCAAGATAACAATGCAACAGGTGGCTTTTTAGCCCAGCTGTCACAGTTGTTTTCCCCTGCAGGCTACTATCTTGAGGGGCCTTACTACCACCGTTATGCCATTTACCCGACCTGTCTGTTTGCAGAAGTGATTCATCGCCATATGCCTGAAGTGGACATTTATGGTTATAAGGATGGCGTAATCGGCCGGACGGTAAATGCCTTGCTGGCAACGGCATATCCAAATGGTGTGTTTCCTGCCCTCAACGATGCCTCTCGCACTATGGGGGTCACCGATGCTGGCGTGCAGGTGGCCTTAAGTGTATTGAGTGAACATTACGGCTGTGATGATAATGTCATTGGTATGGCGGAATTACAGGGTGAAGTTTGGTTGCATGCGAGCGGCTTGTCTTTATCCAAAGCCCATGAAGAAGCCCAACAAAAGGGCGATGTTAAAAAGCCTTACTGGCCTAGTGTCGAGTTGAATGAAGGCGCGAATGGGGATTGTGGTGCTATTGCCTTTTTACGCTTAAAAAGTGAAGACGAAGACATTGCTCAGTTGACGATGAATTATGGTCAGCATGGCATGGGGCACGGCCATTTTGATACCCTAGGTATTTCTTTTTACAGTGGTGGCCAAGAAGTTCTAAAAGAATACGGCTTTGCCCGTTGGGTGAATGTTGAGCCTAAGTTTGGTGGTCGATACTTACCAGAAAATGTCTCCTATGCACGCCAGACCATTGCTCACAACATAGTTACCGTCGATCAACGCAGTCAAAACCATTTTGATGTGGCCCGTGCCGACAGCGTACATGGTACTCCCCATTTCTTTGTAGAAAAAAGTGATCAAGTAGCCGTCAGTGCTTTTGCTGAACAACACTATGATGATGTCACCATGCAACGTAGTGCGTTCCTGATCAATCACAAAGAATTTGACTCGCCTTTATTAATCGATTTGTACCGTATCGAAGGGGAGGGCGAGCATTGCTACGACTATTCCCATCAGTACGAAGGTCAAATAGTTCAAACCAACTTTAGCTACACCGCCTATTCTGAATTGAGCCCATGGGGTGAAGATCAGGGTTATCAGCATTTATGGAAATTAGCATCTGGTGAGGCGCCAAAAAGCACTCTGATTAGCTGGTTGCAAGGCAATCATTACTATTCTTGGCATGGGGCTAGTTCTAACCAAGAAGATGAAATTGTTTTTACTACAATCGGTGCGCAAGATCCGAGCTTCAATCTACGCAATGACACAGGCTTTAGTTTGCGCAGTCATGGCGGTACGACCTTATTTGCGTCGGCACTAGAAACCCACGGCTATTTTAATGAAGAGTTCGAACAGTCGACTCAAGCCCGAGGAAAGGTCAAATCGATCGAAATTATTGGCCACAATGAGCAGGGCTCTGTGGTGAAAGTTTATCATGGCCAACAGGCATTGATTCTAATGGTGAGCAACCAAAAAGCGTGCACACAAAACACTCAGCATGAGCTAGTGTTTGCTGGCAAAACATATTGCTGGCAAGGGTTTTATGCGGTTGAAGAGTGTTTGGTGAAAGGAGAGCAATAGATATGAGTTACCAGCCATTATTATTAAGTTTTGACGAAGCGGCGGTTTTAGCCAAACAATTGCAAGAAGATAGCTTGCTTGGCAAAGGCTTACGCCGTGATATTGCCAAGGTAAAAGACTACATCAATGACATTGGTATTGAAGTGCCGGGTCATGGTGAGGCGGGTGGTTATGAGCATAATCGCCATAAGCAAAATTACATCATTATGGACACGGCAGCGCGTTTGTTCTTGATTACGCAAGAAGCAGTGTATCGTGACTTTATTGTTGCCATGTTGACCGAGTACGCCCGTGTTTACCCAACTTTGGAAGACAACACCAGCCGAGATACCAACCCTCCGGGCAAGCTTTTTCACCAGACATTAAATGAAAATATGTGGATGCTGTATGCCTCTTGTGCCTACAGTTGTGTTTACCACACCTTGTCTGAAGAACAAAAAACGCTCATTACCAATGACTTGTTTAAACCTATGATCCATATGTTTGTCGTCACCTATGGGCATGACTTCGACATAGTTCATAACCATGGCTTATGGGCGGTGGCCGCAGTGGGTATTTGTGGTTACGCCATTGGCGATCAGCAAGCGGTTGACCAAGCCTTGTACGGATTGAAACTAGACCGCGTGAGTGGTGGCTTCCTAGCGCAATTGGATAACCTCTTTTCACCAGACGGTTATTATATGGAAGGGCCTTATTACCACCGCTTTTCATTGCGCCCGATCTTCCTGTTTGCTGAAGCGATCGAGCGCCGTCAACCAGAGCTTGAGATTTATCAATACAATAACGCCATTATTAAAACCACTTCCTACGCGGTGATGGCGACGGCATTTCCTGATGGAAGTTTGCCGGCTCTCAATGATTCTTCAAAAACCATTAGTATTAACGATGAAGGCGTTATCATTGCCACTAGTGTGTGTTTTCAACGTTACGAGCAAAGCGACACCCTTATTAGCATGGCGAATCATCAACAAAATGTTTGGGTTCACAGCTCTGGTGAAGCGCTTTCAACAGCGGTTGCTAATGCTGAGCAGATTAAACCTTTTACTTGGGGAAGCCTCTTCTTAAGTGATGGCCCTAAAGGGGAAAAAGGGGGTGTCAGCATCATTCGCCATCGTGATAAACAAGACGACGATACCATGGTGTTATTGTGGTTCGGCCAACACGGCTCCGATCATAAGTATCATTCAGCCTTAGACCATGGCCACTATGATGGCTTGCATTTGAGCGTCTTTAACCGTGGGCATGAAGTGCTACAGGATTATGGTTTTGGTCGTTGGGTGAATGTGGAGCCTAAGTTCGGCGGTCGCTACATTCCAGAAAACAAAACCTATTGTAAGCAAACAGTTGCCCATAACACGGTGACAGTGGATCAAAAAACTCAGAATAAATTCAACACCGCCTTGGCGGAAACCAAATTTGGCGAAAAGCATTTCTTTGAAGTGTCTGACACAAGCTTGCAGGGCATTAGTGGCATAATCGATGGCTATTATGATGGTGTACGAATGCAGCGAAGCGTATTAGTGGCCGACATCGAAGAGTTTGAAAAGCCGCTGGTGATCGATATTTATCGCATCCTATCTGAGCAAACCCATGAATACGATTTACCCTTCCATTTCCGTGGGCAGGTTATCCGCACCGACTTTGATTATGACTTTGCCAGCACGCTAAAACCTTTAGGGGATGACCAAGGCTACCAACACCTATGGCATATAGGGGAAGGGGAAGTTGAGGGCAGCGCATTAGTGAGCTGGCTTCATGATACTAGCTATTACAGCCTAGTATCGACTGCACCCAAAGGCAGTAAAGTGATCTTTAGCCGTATTGGCGCAAATGACCCTGACTTCAACCTACGCACTGAGCCAGCCTTTATCTTGCGTCAATCTGGTGCTAATCATGTTTTTGCTTCTGTGCTAGAAACCCATGGTTATTTCAATGAATCCATCGAGGCGTCGAACAACGCCCGCGGTTTAGTGTCAAGCATTCAAGTGCTGGCTGAAAATGCGGATGGCACCTTGGTGCAGATAGAGACGGTTAACGGCGCCAGCTATCGCTTCGCGGTTTCGAATCGCTTAGGTGAGGCGCAAAAAGAAGAGCATGTGATGACGACAGAACAAGGTCGTTTTGTATGGTCTGGAGCGATTGCTAAGCTATAAGTTTAGCGACTTAAAGGTCATTTAGTTGTTAACTGAGTGGCCTTGTTTAGCTCTTTGAAAGTTAGTAATGCAACAATTTGGGTTGTTGAAACATATTCTTACTCAAAATGCGTATAAAGTGTGCAAAATAACTTGATCTAAATGGTTTTTTATTTGTATTATTTTAACACAAAATCTTTGAGTTGAAGCTATACTCAAGGCTCTAGGCAGATCGTCTGAGGCGGAAAGTATGGTTATTGATCTAGGGCTTAGGCTCTGCATCGAAAGTTTATCGTCTACTCTAGTGGACTTTTAGCAGCACCAAACTTGTGTTGGCATAGCTTTGTTGGCTGCGGCCATTCTATTTTGAATAGGATGGTTTTTTTATATTTGTAGTATTTAATACTAGCTATTAGTTGAATGCTTAAACGCTCTAATTACAAAAATAAAGGGTAATAATATGGATGCAATTATTGTTGGAATATATTTCATATTCTTAATGGCAATTGGTTGGATGTTTCGTACATTCACAAGTACAACAAGTGATTACTTCCGTGGCGGCGGTAACATGTTGTGGTGGATGGTAGGTGCAACAGCCTTCATGACTCAGTTCAGTGCTTGGACCTTTACTGGGGCGGCGGGTAAGGCCTACAACGATGGTTTCGCAGTAGCGGTAATTTTCGTAGCAAATGCCTTCGGTTATTTGATGAACTACCTATACTTCGCGCCTAAGTTCAGACAGCTAAGGGTTATCACGGTTATCGAAGCCATTCGCATGCGCTTTGGTGCAACCAACGAGCAGGTCTTTACCTGGTCTAGTATGCCTAACAGTATTGTGTCTGCCGGTGTGTGGCTAAATGCATTGGCGATTATTGCGTCCAGTATTTTTGGTGTGGATATGACCACTACCATTATCATTACTGGTCTAGTCGTATTGGTGATGTCTGTAACCGGTGGTTCTTGGGCGGTTATTGCCTCGGACTTCATGCAGATGGTTATCATCATGGCGGTTACCGTTACTTGTGCAACTGTTGCCATTATTAAAGGTGGTGGTGTTGGTGAAATCGTTTCTAACTTCCCACTAGGTGAAGGCGGTAGCTTCCTAACAGGTAACAACCTTAACTACTTGAGCATCTTTGGTATTTGGGCTGTATTTATCTTCTTCAAACAGTTCAGTATCACAAACAACATGCTTAACTCTTATCGCTACCTTGCTGCGAAAGACTCTAACAACGCTAAGAAAGCAGCATTGTTGGCATGTGTGTTAATGACTATGGGTCCTCTAATTTGGTTTATGCCAAGCTGGTTTGTTGCGGGTCAAGGTGTTGATCTAGCGGCGATTTACCCAGAAGCGGGTAAAAAAGCGGCAGATTTCTCTTACCTATACTTTGTTGAGCAATACATGCCAGCGGGTATGGTGGGCTTGTTGATCGCTGCAATGTTTGCCGCGACCATGTCTTCAATGGACTCTGGTTTGAACCGTAACTCTGGTATTTTCGTTAAGAACTTCTACCAGACTATTCTTCGTCCAGACTCTTCTGAAAAAGAATTAGTATTTGTTTCAAAGCTGACTTCTACTTTCTTCGGTATCGCTATCATCTTGATCGCCTTGTTCATCAACTCTCTTAAGGGTTTGAGCTTGTTCGATACCATGATGTACGTTGGTGCCTTGATCGGTTTCCCAATGACCATTCCTGCGTTCCTAGGTTTCTTCATTAAGAAGACGCCAGATTGGGCAGGTTGGGGTACTTTGGTCATGGGTGGTTTTGTTTCTTACTACGTAGGTTTTGTGGTAACTCCAGAAATGGTTCAGAACCTATTTGGCCTACAAGAGCTAACTAGTCGTGAGTGGTCAGATTCTAAAGTGGCAATTGGTCTTCTGGGTCATATTGTATTCACTGGTGGTTTCTTCATCTTCTCTACTTTGTTCTACAAACCGCTTTCTGAAACTCGTCAGCGCGACGTAGACTTGTTCTTCAACAACTTGGCAACACCTTTGGTTTCTGAAGGTAGCGTTCAAAAAGCATTGGATAACAAACAGCGTAAGATGTTGGGTACTTTGATTGCCATCGCAGGTGTTGGTGTAATGGGTATGTTCTTGATACCTAACCCATTCTGGGGACGCTGTGTGTTCCTATTCTGTGGTGCTATCGTTCTAGGCGTTGGTCTACTATTGGTTAAAGCAGTAGACGATGTCGTAGAGCAGGACAGCGCTGAGGCGTAATCCTTCTTCACCTAAGCAACAGGCTTATAAAGGCATAACAACCTAGTTGTTATGCCTTTTTTTATGTCTTAAGAAAGCGTCAGCTCCTTATCGATGCCTTCTCTCTCAATATCGCCCCTAACTGTGGTTCTTGCGGAACCAGGCCTCTTGCAGGTGCGGAATGAAAGTACACGCCGATCTCTGTAGGTGCGGCTTTAGCCGCAGGCGGAAATCATGGTGGCTGATATAAGAATACTTTTAAGATTGCCCCAACATCTCCGGTAACTGTGGTTCCTGCGGAACCAGATCCCTTGTAAGTTCGGCTTTAGCCGAAAGCGGAAATCATGGTAGCTGATGTAAGAGCCTTCTTAAGGCTCCCCTAAAATTATCGGCAACTGTGGTTCCTGCAGAACCATTTCCGCATAAATGCGGACCTACGTTTAGGGCGTTTAATCTTGGCCGCTGAGATAATGATGTGACTCCAATGTCATCCCCAACATCGCCGGTAACTGTGGTTCCTACGGAACCAGATCCCTTGTAAGTTCGGCTTTAGCCGAAAGCGGAAATCATGGTTGCTGAGATGATGATCTGATTCAAATTTTATCCTAAGCATCACCGATAACTGTGGTTCCTGCGGAACCATTTCCGCATAAATGCGGACCTACATTTAGGGCGTTTGTGTGTGGCTGTTCTGCATGAAAATACGCGCCGATCTCTGTAGGTGCGGCTTTAGCCGCAGGCGGAAATTATGGTCACGGAGATAATGATGTGACTCCAATGTCATCCCCAACATCGCCGGCAACTGTGGTTCCTGCGGAACCATTTTCCGCATAAATGCGGACCTACATTTAGGGCGTTTGTGTGTGGCGGTTCAGCATGAAAATGCAGGCTGATCTCTGTAGGTGCGGCTTTAGCCGCAGGCGGAAATTATGGTGGCTGATATAAGAATACTTTTAAGATTGCCCCAACATCTCCGGTAACTGTGGTTCCTACGGAACCATTTTCCGCATAAATGCGGACCTACATTTAGGGCATATGGTCATGGTCGCTGAGATAATGATGTGACTCCAATGTTATACCCAACATCGCCGGTAACTGTGGTTCTTACGGAACCATTTTCCGCATAAATGCGAACCTACATTTAGGGGGGTGAACATAGCAGGCTGGTGGGGAATCAATAAGAAAAGAGGAGGGGGTTAGGCATAAAAAAAACCAGTGAATCGTTACCGATTCACTGGTTCGTTGTACGGCTCAGTAATATTAGTTAGCGAGCAAATTTGGTAGTGTCATTGAAATAGCTGGAATAAAGGTTACCAGAATCAAAGCACCTAACATGGCAATGTAGAACGGCCAGATCGTTTTAACGGCTTTCTGGATGGTAACGCCACCCACAACACAGCCTACGAATAGACATGCGCCCACAGGAGGAGTACATAGGCCTAGCCCCAAGTTCATCATCATCATGATACCGAAGTGTACAGGATCCATACCAAAGCCCACGGCGATTGGTAAGAAGATAGGAGTACAGATCAAGATCAATGCCGCCATATCCATGATCATACCCAATGTTAGCAATAACAAGTTAAGTAGGATCAAGATGACAATAGGATTGTCAGAAATAGAGGTAATGAAGTTCGAAAGTACGGCTGGTACCTGGTAGAACGCCAACATGTAACCAAACGCGGATGCACAACCAATCAAAATCATTACCATGCCGGTCGTTTTGATGGAGCTAGTAACAGCTGTGATGAACGCGGTTGGTGTCAGTGAACGGTAAACAAATACTGCAACTAAGATGGCGTATATTGCACCGATCGCACCAGACTCCGTTACTGTGAAGACACCGGATAAAGTACCGCCTACAACGATTACTGCTGTGATCAAGCCCGGCACAGAGCCTAGGAAAGAAATAGCAAGAATCTTCATGCCCACGAATGGTTCTGTAGGGAACTTCTTCTTGATGGCAATCATGCGAGCAACAAAGGCCAGCAAACAACACATCAAGATGCCAGGAACGATACCCGCCATGAATAAGCTTGAAATTGAGATACCACCACCAGCGGCAACAACATAAAGGATCATGTTATGGCTAGGCGGTATAACGATACCAGCAATAGAAGAGGTTACCGTGACGTTTACTGCGAAGTCATCGTCATAGCCTTTTTCTTTCATTACTGGAATAAGTAGAGAGCCAAGTGCGGAGATGTCCGCTACAGCAGAACCAGAGATTCCACCAAACAACATACTAGAAAAAATGTTTACTTGTGCAAGGCCACCACGCATCCAACCTACAGAGGAAGATGCAAGGCGAATAAGGCGGGCAGCTATGCCCCCGTGTAGCATAAGTTCACCAGCAAAAATGAAGAATGGTACGGCAAGTAGTGCAAATGTTGACATCCCTGCAACAATGCGCTGATAACCAACCATTAATGGCAAGCCTTCAAACATAAAAGCTGATATAGCGGCGATACCTAGGGCAAATGCCACCGGTACACCCATTAACATGACGATGCCGAAAACACCTAATAATATAGCTAAACCCATGTTAGTTGTTCTCCTGACGAGCGGATTGAGGCTGTGCGATGTGGTAAAGAGATCTCACAATTCGGTCGATGGAAAAGATGCAGATCAAAGAGCCAGAAACGATAACAGGCAAGTAACGGATACCATCACTAATACCTAATAGCGGGATATTTTTACTCCAGGCGAACTGGGCAAGATCACTTGCACTGGTTGCCATCAAGAATCCGAAGGTTGCCATGATTGCGTCGGCTACTAAGCCTACAGCGGCTTGACCGGATTTTGGTAATAACTGAGTTAAAATATCGACACTAAGGTGAGTTCTTTCATGTATACCAACAGAGGCAGTTAGAAAGCTGATAGTGATGACAAGTAATAGGGAAAGTTGCTCAACCCAAGTAGGGGTATCATTCATTACATAACGGCCATATACCAACCAAGCGAATGAAAAAATTAGCACTAGCATACAGATGCCAGAGATAAGGTTTACAAATCGTTTAACTAAAGCGATAGCGGTGTCGTATATGTTCAGGATGTTGTTACTATTCATGATTTGTCTCAATAAAAAGCGGGAACATAGAGCTATGTTCCCGCTAGTTGTTGCTTAGTCGATGCTTTGAATTTCTTCAATGTACGACGCTAAAACAGGTGTTGCTTTAATCGCTTGTTCGTAGACAGGTTTCATTGCATTAGAGAATGCAGTGCTGTCTTCTACTTCGTTAAAGGTAACGCCTGCTTTTTCAACTATACGACGGCTTTCCGCTTCACGAGCTGCCCATAGTTCACGTTGCATCGCAACACTTTTCGCTGCTTCAACTTTCAATGCAGCTTGGTCTTCGCTTGAAAGTTTGTCCCATGCCTTAGTACTTACACATAGACACTCAGGGATGATCAAGTGATGAGATAAAGAGTAGTACTTAGCCACTTCGTAGTGGTTAGTTGACTCGTAAGAAGGTGGGTTGTTTTCCGCACCGTCTACAACACCCGTTTTAAGAGATTGGTAAACCTCGTTAAATGCCATTGGTGTGCCGTTACCGCCAAGTGCTGCAATCATGCCAACATAAAGTTCGTTGTTCATTACACGGAACTTCATGCCTTTCATGTCGCTAGGCTTAGTAATAGGCTTAGTGTTGTTGTAGAAAGAACGTGAACCAGCGTCATACCAACCTAGTGATTTGATGCCGTATTTAGACATAGCGTCGCTTAGACGATCACCAAAAGGTCCGTCTAGAACACGGTGCATGTGGTCTACGTTTTTGAAAATGAATGGTAGGGATACGATGTTAGCTTCAGGAATATCGGTACCCATTGGCCCAAGACTAAAGCCAGCAAATTGGATAGAACCGATTCGCATCATTTGGATAGCATCACCTTGGCTACCTAGTACAGCACCGTTGTACAGAGTACCGCCAACACGGCCGTCTGTTACTTTTTCAGCGTTTTGAATGAAGGATTCAAGAGCGTCAGTGATAGGGTAGTTTTTGTTGTGGATGTTCCAACCAGTCCAAGCAGAAAGAGCAGAGCCTGAGAAGACAAGTCCAGCTAGAGCGGCAGATGCAATAAGAGTTTTTTTCATTGTTTTTTTCCTCTTTTGATTGAGTGCTTTTTTCAAAGCGGGTTTTTTATTATTAGAGAAACTAATTTTTACCGTATCTAATGATCGATGGCAATAGTGTTATTGTATTATTTTATAATTTATGTAAAAAAATTGTAAATCGTGAGAAGAGTGGAAAAGCTAGGCAATGATGAAATCTTGTGTTGAGCCCAGTGTAGTCGCCTTATCGAAGGGATAGCAAGCATTTTTACATCCGATAAGGCGACTTTAATAGTGTGATTATTAAGCTGTCTCTAATTCTGGTAATCGGTGTTTTGAAGATTGTAAGTGATCGGCAGAGACGGCTCTTGCTTTGGCGCTATCACCAGCCATGATTGCTTCATAAATCAGTCTGTGTTCATTAAGGCAGACGGCCCCATGTTTGGATGAATGCAAAATAAAAGTTTTGAACATGGTGGTCAGTATATTACCGAACGGCAAATAGAAATCATTGTTGGTTGCATTGAAGATCAAGCGGTGAAAGCTCAGGTCAACTTCTGTCCAAGTGTCCAGATCGAAGTTTTCAGTGACCTTCACCATACGCTGAAAGATTTCAGAAAGTTCTATCCGTTGTTCGGCGGTGGCATGAATGGCTGCTAGGGCACAAGCTTCTGGTTCGACGGCGCGACGCAGGCCAAGAAATTGCGTGCAGAAAATTTCGGAGTCGCTAATCCCATCCATCCATTCAATAAGCTGGGGGTCTAGAAAGTTCCAGTAGGCACGATGAACCACTTTTGTACCAATCTTGGGGCGCGATTCTAATAGTCCCTTAGAAGTCAGCAATTTAATAGCTTCACGCAAAGCGGTTCGGCTCACACCAAACTGTTCACATAGGGCCATCTCATTAGGGACGATAGAACCTTGAGGTAGTTCACCCGCTAGAATCCGGCGAGCAATACTTCGTGCCACCTGCACATGAAGGCTGCGTGAAGAAGTAGAGATAGTAGAAAAGTTATTGGTCATGGTGTTCCTAACATTTAGGCGTGAGATCGAATGTTAAAGAGATCTTGTACTTTGGATACAGGAATCAAACGGCAATTTTAACATATTCACGCATTTATTTTTATAATTTAAGTGACTTTCAAATTGTATTACTTAATGACTCGTGCCGATTTTGTCATGGAAAGTATTTTCGATCACTTAGAGACATATTAAGCAAAAGTATAGGTTTTGCCTATAAAAATCCTGACTAATCTCATAAAAGTTACAAACTAAAAATCTTGAATTTGCCCAGATTGGAGTCTAGATTAATATTATTGTAGTACCAATAAAAACAAAAGGAGTGAAAAATGTTTAACGATCTATCGGATCAGAAAGTGTTAATTACAGGTTCCACAGCGGGCATTGGTCTAGCGGTTGCCAAGCTTTTTGTAGCACAAGGCGCCAAAGTAGCGATCAACGGACGTAGCCAAAATGAGACCGCTGAAGCCGCATTGGCCAGCTTAAAAAGTCTTGCTGAGGATCCTAATAATGTTGTTTTTATCGGTGCAGACTTAAGCAAATCTAGCCAATGCGAACAGCTGGTTGCGGACTTTGTAACGACCTTTGGTGGCCTGGATGTGTTAATTAATAACGCCGGTGGGTTAGGCGGGCGCTCAGGGCTAGAACTCATTGACGACGCGTTTTATGATCATGTGATGGATTTAAATGCTCGTTCTGCCCTCATGATGACCAAATACGCCATTCCGCACCTGCGTAAATCCGCCGCGGACTCAGGTAAAACCTCTTCGGTAATTAGTACTGGCTCCATCGCTGGACGCGAAGGTGGCGGTTTAGGGGCAGGCATTTATGCCGCCTCGAAAGCTTGGTTACATAACATTCACCGCAATTGGGTGAAAGAATACAGTAAGGATAATATTCGTTTTAATATTGTCTCACCGGGCACCATAGATACCCAATTCCACGCGGATAAAAGCGATGAATTGAAAGACAAAATTGCCGGCAGTATTGCTTTTGGACGCTTTGGCAGTTCAGAAGAGCTCGCTCCCTCTTTTGCATTCTTTGCTTCCCATCAATGCAGTGGTTACATCACTGGACAAATCCTTGATGTGAACGGCGGGCAAATGAGTCCATAAGGGCTGCGAATTATAGACTGTTGTTATTTTATGCGAACCAAGCTTGGCTCTCACCAAGCTTGGTTTTTTATGGGCAGCTATTTTCCTAATTTAGACAAGACTTCTGGGCTCATAAATTTATGGATTACCAACATAAAGAAGATGGAGGGCACTAATAAAATGAGTGCTGTAATGGACGCTATTTGATAGTTACCCTCCATGCTGGCGGTATACAACAATAAAGGTAAGGTACTGATGTCTGGGGCCCCAACAAAGAAAGTGCCAGTAAATTCATCCAGTGATTCCAGGAATACAAAAATACTACTGGCAATTAAGCCTGGAGCAGCTTGGGGTAATACGATATGGAAAAACGTATAAATCGGCCCTGCGCCTAGATTGCGAGACGCGCGCTCTAGCATAGGGTCAGTGGATGAGAACGCCGCGACACTGATCCAAACGGAAAACATCAATCCATGAACACTGTGAACAATGACCACACCCAACAAGGTGCCATTCAAATTAAACTCATAAAACAGGCGAGCAATATTCATGTATACCGTTAGGTTGGGGAAGGCTTGCGGAATCAAAAATAGCAACATCCAAAAAACACGCCATGGCATACTGTGTTTAGATAACGCATAACCTGCCGGCACGCTCACCAATAAACAGACCACTACGGTTAAAAGGGCAATGATCAAGCTGGTGATTAAGGAACCAGATACATCACTATAGGGGTTAAACACCTGTTGCCAATATTTAAAACCCCATTGTGACGGTAGGGCATTAGGGAAATACCAAACTTCGGTAACCGTCCAAATCATCAGGTTCACAATCGGGCCGAACAGCACCAAAGCGAAGATCAGAATAAAGCCCATTTGGCCCCAAAAACTCAATGGGAAAGGCAACCGACCGCCAGATAATAGCCTCTGCAGGGGCTTTAAATTATTTATCTGTTTCATGATCTTACTCCTTTATCTCTTAAACTCTGACGTAAATAGAACCACGCCAACCCTGCACAGAGCACATAAGACACCAGCCCTAAGGCATTCGCTACGGAATAGTCCCCATAAGAGTTAACCCTAAAGGCCATGTCGGCACTGATCATGGTGGGGGTTCCTGTCCCAATCATTAATGGCACAGATAACACAGACATCATGGTCACGGTAGACAGAACTAAAGAAACGCCTATCGTTGGGGCAACTTGTGGCAGGATGATGTTCATTAAAATACGCACGCGAGAAGCGCCAAGGTTACGAGCCGCGCGAATTTGTGATTCATCAAGAGCGGCCATGGCGCCACTAATGAGTAGGGTGGTAAAAGCCAATTGTTTCCAAACAAAGGTAATGATAATACCGCTCCAACCAAGAAAAGAGACAGTATCCATGGGGGTCATTAGGCCGCTGGCAATGAAGGCATTATTCATTAGGCCGTTTTTGGCGAGAAAAGTACGCATCATTTGTGCAGTAACAATAAAAGGAATAAACAGCGGCAAGCGATATAAAAAACCTAGTAAAGTCACCACAGAACGAAATGGCGATAAGGTTATCAGGGCGGCGATGCTAATGGATAATATCGCTAAAATGACCACACTGCTTAAGACAATAATCAGAGTAAAGAGTATATCCGTTGAGTAAAGCTCAAAGGTTTTTTCTAAGTGCGCTAGAGTAAACTGGCCTGTTTGAGTGGAGACGGCAGAATACAGGGAAAAAGCCAGTGGGTATAAAAAGAAGATGGCGACCATAAGCGCCGCTGGGGCCACAAGCCAATAATAATGTGATGTTTTAACACCCATAGGAATAACCTTTCTTAGGAGAAGCGAGAAAACACGACATTGCTCACACAGTGGTGGATGACGCGTTTTCTCGCAGAGTGGATCAATTAATTAGAGACTTTGCGCTCGTAGCCTTCTTTGATGTCGTCAAAATATTCCGCGATCGGGAAACTTTTGCCGTATTTGGCTAGATCACTTGGGGTGATTTCTGCGAATAATTTCTCCCAGCTGGCTTTATCCAGTTTGTTTTTGACGTTTTCTGCATCAATACCTGGGTACCAATTAAAGCGTTTCACTATGCCTTCCGCTTGTACTTCAGGGCTGGTGGCCAAGGCAATAAAGTCACGGGCCAATTGCGGGTTAGTGGCTTTACTCGGGGTTACATAGTACATAGGCTGACCCGGCATGCCCGGTGCAATCAAGGCTAACTTCATAGATGGCGGGATCTTGCCTTGCTCTTTCCAGCTATAAAACATATCGACCCATACTGGACCCATGAAAATTTCACCACGATTCAGCATATCAAGTGTGCCGGCATTACCTGGGGTAAAGGTAACGTTTTGATTAAAGGCTTTTAACTCTGCAAATGCTTGGTTCCAGTCGTTTTTCTTTTGGCTATCGTAAGACTGGCTTGATAAAGTGTTGGCATCACTACCGTAGGCATAAATCCAACCAGTGACAAAGCTCACCCCAGACATACCATTTTTAATGCCGTTGTAACCAAAAGCTTTTGGATTCTTTTGCGTCCAAGTAACTAACTCATCGTAGGATTTTGGTGGGTTCTTTACAAAAGCGCTATTGTAAGCAATCGCTGTTTGACTATGGAACATTGGCATAACATAGCCTTGCACATTGGTGCCTAACGCATTGTTTGCACTGTCGCGAGTAACCATGGCGCCGGTGGCAATATCATCGCGATACTTAGCCAGAAGTCCTTCTTTGACCATTTCACCACCGATTTTTTGATGCACAACCGCCACATCAACGTCCCAGTTGGCTTGATTACTGTCTTGTTGTGCTGACAGTTTTTCGAATATTTTGTGAGAGCCTGCATCACCCGGTCCTGTACCGACCACCTTGATTTTTACATCTGGGTGCATGGCTTCGAATTTAGGTGCTAAATAAGTTTTTACGTAATCCACCATGTTTTGGCTACCGGCAGTAGCAACGTTTAACACGGTTTCGGCTTGAGCAACGGCTGAAAATTGTGCGAGGCCAAGAGTGGCGATGACAGCAATTTTAGTTTTAGTAAACATGATATTCCTCATTGATTCGACGTAAACGACATAGAATTAGATTGTGCACAAGTCTCGACAGTATGGTCGTAGATATGCAACCCAGAGTTTGGAACACGTAAGGTAACGGGAGTGTTCATAGGCAAATCAACACTGTGATCTACCTGTATAATGTGCGTCCCGCAGCGCACACTAATTCGATAATTATTGCCAAAAAAAGCCGTGTCTAAGACGTGCCCTTGAATACTAAGGTCAGAGTCTTGTGACTCTGCCTGAGGCGCATCACTGACGAGACTTAGTTGCACACTTTTGCTGCGAAAATATACTGACTTGGAAGGCTTGTTAGAGTGTTCGGGCAAGTTCAAATTGAGGGTGATGGCGGCATCCTCACAGGGCCAAATGAGGTGGTTTTCCGCCCCCATAAAATCGGCCACAAAGGCACTTTTTGGCTGTTGGTAAATTTCTTCTGGGGTACCTATTTGTTCAATGCGCCCTTGGTTAAGGACGGCAATACGATCGGCCATCACTAAGGCTTCTTCTTGATCATGGGTGACAATCAAAGAGGTAAAACCGAGTTGTTTTTGCAGGGCTTTAATCTCATGGCGCACATTGAGACGTACCTTAGCATCAAGGTTTGATAAGGGTTCATCTAGAACCAGCACATCCGGACGTATGGCCAAGGCGCGAGCCAAGGCAACCCTTTGGCGTTGACCACCTGACAGGGCGGTAACCTTTTCATCCTCTAAGCCATCCAATTTTACAATGCTTAATAATTCGCTAACTCTTTGCTGTATTTCTGCTTTACTGACTTTTTGTACCTTTAAGCCATAGGCAATATTTTGCGCTACTGTCATATGGGGCCATAGGGCATAGCTTTGAAATACCATAGTGATATTGCGCTTTTCAGCAGGCAATTTACTTATGTCACGTTGGCCGATAAAAATCTCTCCTTGGGAGATAGGCACAAAACCGCAAAGGGCATTCAGCAAAGTCGTTTTGCCGCAGCCAGATGGACCTAACAGGGCAATCATTTCCCCTTCCTCAACGGACAAGCTGATATCGTTCAAGATGCGTTTATTACCGTAACCTGCTTGTAGGTTTGCCATGTGTAACCGTGTCATCTGCTACTCCAAGCTTGCCTAGTGGCTGTTCTAGGCTTTTTTTAAATTATTTTGCAAAAATGAACACGTGTTCACTTTGCTGTAAAAAAAATGTAATGTCTAAACGACATTATGGGTGCCTACTTTGTCGTACTTTTGTGACATTTTAATTAAAGCTGCAAAATAACTTTGAGAGAGAAAATGAAAATCGATGTGATTGGTAGTGGCAGTGCATTTTCTAAAATCAACAACACTTCCGCGCTACATATTAGCGATGAGGCTGGTAAACAATGGTTGATTGATTGTGGGCCCACCGTGCCAAGAGCGCTCTGGCAGCGTCATATAGATGTAAATGCGATCGATGTAATTTACTTCACCCATATACACCCAGACCATAGTACGGGCCTAACCGCTTTACTGAATAACTGGAAAAGTTTTAAACGCCATAAAGCTCTACAGATCTATTGCCAACGTGAGCAAAGAGAGCCGTTGCAGGCTTTAGTTAGCTTGGCCGTATGGCCGGAAACGAGCATCTGTTTTGAAATTATTTGGCATGATATTGAAGAGGCTTTTGCATGGCAGAATTGGCATCTGCAAACTGCTTCCACACAACATGAAATGTCCAATAAAGCCATTCGTATCAGTGTAGATGATCAAGTGTTGTTTTACAGCGGAGACGGTCGCCCCACAGCCGCTAGCGAAGCGCTTATGCAAGGTGCAGATTTGGCTTTTCAAGAGTGTGCGTCGTTTAAAAGCCTAGCAAAGGACTCTTCACATGGAGATTACGCAGATTGTGTACGTTTGCTAAAGCAGGGTGGTATTGGACACTTAGGGCTTTATCACTGCTTTGATGAAGCGATTGTTCACTTGCAACAAGCGGCCCAGAGTATAGATAACTTATTTGTTAGCCAAGATGGCTTGAGCTTGAATCTGGCTCAATTACCGTCATCCATCCGCTAGAGAATTATAAGGAGAGAATTTTGACAAAAACCAGCAAAAAAGCTTCTGTTACGGCTCAGGATGTTGCCTTGCGCGCTGGTGTATCAAGGGCTGCGGTGTCACGTACCTTTACTAACAACGGCAGTGTCGCAAAACATACCCGAGAAAAAGTGCTACAGGCAGCCAACGAGTTGGGCTATCAGGTGAATTTTTTAGCACAAGGCTTAAACCGTAAGCGCAGTCAGCTGATAGGGGTGGTTGTAGCAAGGCTCAGCGACCCTTTTCGTAGCGGATTGCTAGAAGGACTACTGCTTGAAATCCAAAATCAAGGTTATCAAGCCATGGTCACCGAAGTGCGCAACGCCGATGGCTTGGAAGAGACCATTCGCCGCTTTACGCAATTTCGCGTCTCTGGCGTTATTGTTACCTCAGGGCAACCTCCCAGTGAGCTGGTCAATGAGTGCGTACAGCATAATATTCCGGTAGTGGGTATTAACCGCCAGATGGATATTAAGGATGTGGATTTTGTCTGCTCAGACAACAAAACTGGCGCGGCATTGGCAGCCCAACAATTGATTAACAGTGGTTGCCAGCAACTAGCTTGGCTCAACTATCAAGGCTCCACATGGGGTGGACTTAACCGTGGTGAGTGTTTTAAAGATGCCATACATCAACACCAATTACAGGTTACCGACTTACTTGCTGAACAAGATGGTTATCAGGGAGGTAGAGCAGCCGCTCATCGCTTGTGTGAGACAGGTGAAAGGCAAATCGATGGTGTGTTTTGCGCTAATGCCCAGCTGGCATGTGGTTTTTTGGATGGTATGCGAGAACATGGCTTTGATGCTCCGCAAGATTTTCATCTGATCGGTTTTGATGATACCGAGCTAACGGGCCAATACAGTTATCAGCTGACCACTATTAAACAAGATATTCGCGCTATTGCTAAGCAAGCCATGACTAACCTACAAATTCGTGGTCAGGATGCAGCTGCACAGCAGCGCTTTGACACAGTGCCAGTGTCATTAACTGTAAGAGCCACTTCACCCGCTCTTAATCCTAATCCCTAACATAATGATTGTTTTTTTAAGGACCATATAATGCAAATGCGCGATCAAGATTTTATCCTAGAGCAAGCGGTTAGGTTGGCAGGGGAAAAAGCTCAAGTTTTACGCCAGCAAGGTTTATCGATAACAACCAAGGGTCGTCAAGACTTTGTATCTCAAGCCGATCTCGAAGTAGAGAAAACGCTTAAACAAGCGATTTTGGCCCTGTATCCCAATGATGCTTTTTTGGGGGAAGAAGGGGGTTTTAGCCCAGCGGCAGAACCTGATAAAGCGCATGGCATTTGGGTGATAGACCCAATCGATGGTACCAGTAACTATCTACAAAATATGGACTATTGGTGCGTGTCCGTGGCCTATGTCGTTCAAGGTGAAATTCAATTAGGCTTGATTTACGCACCCGATAGAAATGAGTTTTTCTTTGCCCGTAAGGGGCAGGGGAGTTTCTTAAATGGTGAAAAGCTTTCTATGCGTGAGCCGGAGATTGGGCAGGCGATTATCGGTCTAGGGCGCTCTAATCGAAGACCTTTAAGCGATTATCTAAACGTATTAACTCGCCTCGATGAGCAGGATGTGGAATACCGACGCTTTGGTGCCGGGGCATTGATGCTGGCCCATGTGGCTTGTGGCCAGGTTCATGGTTATTTTGAAGCACATTTAAACAGCTGGGATGCGTTAGCTGGCCTATTATTAATTGAACAGGCGGGTGGGAAAGTGCCTGATTTTTTAGCTAATAATGGTCTTTTAAAGGGCAATCCTATGTGGGCGGCTAGCCCTAAATTATGGACGCAATTAAGTGCTGATTTAGGCGCTTAATAGCACTCGTTTCGTAAATGTTAGACCTATTGCAAATTACGCATAGGTCTCTATCAATACATCGAGCATGGCGGCTGCGGCAATCGAAAGATTGGATCTCGGCTTACAGATGACGCCCACCCGACGGGCAATTTCAGGTGATGCAATTGGGCGGCAAATGGCCCCTTGTTCCGTTGCCTGTTGCTGACAAAGAGCAGGCACAACCGCTACCCCCATGCCTTCACTGACCATACGGCTAACCGTGGTGAGCTGATGGGCATCAAACGCAACACTCAATTCTATTTCAGCCTTTTGAAGGGCCCTTTCTATCATGGTTCGCACACTGGAGGGGCGCTGAAGGGTGATGAAATCATAAGCCAAAATCGCTTGCCAAGTCAGGCTCTGCTTTTCTGCTAAGGGATGATCAGCTGGTAAAATAGCGATGAACTTATCTTCGTATAAAGGGTAGAAAGCCATGTCGATGGGGTAGTAAGGCTCAAAGGAAATGCCCAGTTCCACCTGATTATTACTGACCATTTCCACCACAGTATCAGAAAGTACATCGTCAATGGCAACCTGAATGTCTGGGTAGACATCATGGTAATTCCGAATCGCTTTCGGTAACAAGGAGGCGGCAAAGGAGGGCATGGCCGCGATGGTGATTTTACCAAGCTGCAAGGCAAAGCGCTGTTTCATTTCCTCTTCAGCATTTTCCCACTGAGTTAACAGGCGTTTGGCAATCGGCACCAGCGCTTCACCTTCAGGCGTCAAGGCTATGGTACGCGTGGTACGGGTCAGCAGCTTGCCGCCCAGATTGTCTTCTAAATTCTTAATCGACAAGCTCAAAGCGGGCTGAGATAAGTGCATCATATTGGCTGCGCTGGCAAAACTCATGGTTTGCGCCACCGCCAGAAAAGCTCGAACTTGCTTAATATTCATTTGCAAAACTTATTAATAAATAGGTAATTTAAATTTAATTAATTTATCTCCTTGAGTCAAACTGAGACTCATCGATGCTTCCCCCAGAAGCATACCTTAAACACCGACTGATAATGGGAGAATAACAATGGCGGGTTTTGACAAGGTCGTAACCAGTTACGCAGCCGCCCTAGAAGGGCTTGAAGACGGCATGACTGTCCTCGCCGGGGGCTTTGGCCTGTGTGGCATTCCAGAAAATCTAATTCAGCAAATCAAGCTTAAAGGCACCAAAGACCTAACCGTGGTTTCTAATAACTGCGGCGTGGATGATTTTGGGTTAGGAATTCTTCTGGTGGACAAGCAGATCCGCAAGATGATCTCTTCCTATGTGGGTGAGAACGCACTTTTTGAAAAACAGCTATTGGCTGGCGAATTAGAGGTGGAATTGACTCCCCAAGGTACCTTAGCCGAAAAAATGCGCGCTGGCGGTGCTGGTATTCCTGCTTTCTACACCGCAACAGGTGTGGGTACGCCCATTGGTGAAGGTAAGGAAATCAAAGTTTTTAATGACCGCGAATACCTACTAGAAGAATCCATTACTGGTGATTTTGCCATTGTGAAGGGCTGGAAAGCGGATCGCTATGGCAATGTTGTTTACCGTCATACCGCACAAAACTTCAATCCACTCGCCGCCACGGCAGGCAAGATTACCGTGGTAGAGGTGGAAGAAATTGTGGAAGTAGGCGAGCTAGACCCAGCCCATATCCATACCCCAGGAATTTATGTAGATCGTGTTATTCAAGGCAGTTTTGAAAAACGCATCGAACAAAAAACTGTTAAAGCCGCACAGTAGCGTCCCGTCCGTCGTAGCAAATATTTGAAAATAACAAGAGGTGAAAGATGGCACTTTCTCGAGAACAAATGGCACAACGTGTGGCCCAAGAATTACGTGATGGCTATTACGTAAACCTGGGAATTGGTATTCCAACTCTCGTGGCAAACTTCGTTCCAGACGGAATGGAAGTGATGCTGCAATCAGAAAATGGTTTGTTGGGCATGGGCGAATTTCCCACTGAGGAAACCATGGACGCCGATATGATCAACGCTGGCAAGCAAACCGTTACCGCCGTTAAAGGCGCATCGATTTTCTCTTCAGCAGAGTCCTTTGCCATGATACGTGGTGGCCATGTCGACCTAACCGTATTGGGCGCCTTCGAAGTAGACGTGATGGGCAATATCGCATCTTGGATGATCCCCAATAAATTGGTAAAAGGCATGGGCGGCGCCATGGACCTTGTTGCAGGTGCTGAGAACATTATTGTCACCATGACTCATGCATCGAAATCTGGTGAGTCGAAATTATTATCCGCTTGTTCGTTGCCATTAACCGGTAAAGGCTGTATCAAAAAAGTATTGACCGATTTAGCTTGGCTGGAGATCGAAGACGGTGCGTTTGTGTTAAAAGAACGCGCCCCTGGGGTGAGCGTGGAAGAAATTCAGCAGAAAACTCAAGGCAAGTTAATTATTCCGGATCATGTTGCTGAGATGCAATTTAATTAACATTAAACCTTGTCGGAGAGATCAATATGAAAGCTGTTATTGTCAGTGCTGCCAGAACACCTATAGGCTCCTTTAATGGTGGTCTATCAGCTCTTAGTGCCGTGCAAATTGGTACTCAGTTACTTACTGCCATGTTGGCGAAGCAACCTCACTTAAAAGAACAGATCGATGAAGTCATTTTAGGCCAAGTGCTGGCTGCAGGTTGCGGTCAAAATCCAGCGCGCCAAACGGCTATCCATGCTGGTTTGGATCAAAGCGTGAGTGCCATGACCATTAATAAAGTATGTGGTTCTGGTTTAAAAGCTGTGCAGTTGGCGGCCCAAGCGGTATTAAGTGGCGATGCAGAAATGGTGGTCGCCGGTGGTCAAGAAAGCATGAGCCAAGCGGCCCACGTATTACCACAGAGCCGCAATGGTAAAAAAATGGGCGACTGGAAAATGGTCGACACCATGATCAGTGATGGTTTATGGGATGCTTTTCATGACTATCACATGGGGCAAACTGCGGAAAACATTGCCGAGCGTTGGGGCTTTTCAAGAGCAGAGCAAGATGCATTCGCTGTACATTCACAACAAAAAGCTGCCGAGGCGCAAGCCCAAGGTCGTTTTGAAGATGAAATAGTGCCAATCAGCATAGCTCAGCGTAAAGGTGAGCCTTTAATCGTCGCACAAGACGAACAGATTCGTGCCAATACTAGTTTAGAAACCCTCGCTAAATTACGTCCTGCCTTTGCCAAACAAGGTACCGTAACCGCAGGTAACGCTTCCACACTAAACGACGGTGCCGCCATGGTAATCGTCACCACAGAAGAAAAAGCTCAGCAATTAGGTTTACCTATCCTTGCGGTGATCGAAGCCTCTGCCAGTGCTGGGGTTGATCCTGAAATCATGGGAACTGGGCCGATTTCTGCCACTCAAAAAGCCCTAAGTAAAGCAGGTTGGAGCAGCCAACAGCTTGATCTTATCGAGGCCAACGAAGCCTTTGCAGTACAAGCCTTATGCGTTAATAAAGAACTTGCCCTAGACACCAATAAAGTCAATGTGAATGGTGGCGCCATTGCACTTGGTCATCCTATTGGTGCGTCGGGCTGTCGAATTCTAGTCAGTCTAATACACGAGATGCAGCGTCAAGACCTAAACAAAGGTTTGGCGACACTCTGTATTGGCGGCGGAATGGGGGTCGCTATGCTGGTGTCACGTTAGTCACCAGCGAGTAATGTCCCGAACAAAACTATGCCAAAAGCATAAATAAAAAAGGCCTCGATCCGAGGCTCCTATAATAAATATAATATTAGGACGATAACTATGAGCACAAATGTAGCCCAATTAACCCTGTTACAACGGCTAAGTAAGTTTTTTGTTACCCTGTTACAACGTTACCTACCAGACCCTTTTATCTTTGCCATCGTGCTGACCCTAGTGGTATTCGTACTGGTTATGCCCAGTACCGGACAAGGGCCTATGCAGGTGGTGAATGCGTGGGCAGGGGGCTTTTGGAAACTTCTGACCTTTGCCATGCAAATGGCAATGGTGGTCGTCACCGGTCATGCGATGGCCAGTGCGCCAGCCTTTAAACGTAAATTAGCCATGCTAGCGGGCATTGCTAAAACACCGGGTCAAGCCATTGTTTTGGTTACCTTTATTAGTGCGGCAGCGTGCTGGATTAACTGGGGTTTCGGCCTAGTGGTTGGGGCGATTTTCGCTCGTGAAATCGCTGCTCGTGTGAAAGGTGTGGATTACCGTTTGCTCATCGCTTCTGCTTACAGTGGTTTCTTATTCTGGCATGCGGGTCTGTCGGGCTCGATTCCATTAGCGATTGCCAGCGGCAGTAATAATGAAGTCATCACTAATGGTGCTGTGGTTGGTGCTATCCCAACCTCTGAGACCATTTTCTCTACCATGAACTTGGCGATTCTTGGGGTGATGTTTATCACCATTCCGCTATTGAATCGTTTAATGCATCCAGCCCCTCAGGATACGGTTTCTATTGATGCGCATTTGCTAAACGAGCAAGAAGTCGAACCAGAGCAAAAATCCAAAGCGGATATGTCACCAGCGGAACGTATGGAAAACAGCCGTCTGTTATCTTACCTACTGGGTGCCATGGGCTTCGCCTACATTATTTACTACTTTGTGAATAATGGCTTTGCCTTAAATCTAAACATTGTTAACTTCACCTTCTTGTTTGCCGCAATTGTGCTTCATGGCACACCAAAAAGTTTATTGAACTCTGTTTCTCAAGGGGCAAAAAACTGTGCGGGTATCCTACTGCAGTTTCCTTTCTATGCGGGCATTATGGGCATGATGACAGCCACCGGTGATTCTGGCGCATCCTTAGCTGGGGTTATCTCAGAGGCGTTTGTGTCTGTATCAAATGAAGTGACCTTCCCACTATTTACCTTCCTAAGTGCAGGTATTGTGAACTTCTTTGTACCATCTGGTGGCGGTCAATGGGCGGTGCAGGCGCCTATTATGATGCCAGCAGGGGCCGCTTTGGGCGTGGATGCCGCGAAAACTGCGATGGCCATTGCTTGGGGTGATGCGTGGACCAATATGATCCAACCTTTCTGGGCATTACCTGCGTTAGCCATCGCAGGTCTTGGCGCGAAAGATGTCATGGGCTACTGTATTCTTGCCTTGCTAGGCTCAGGCGTGATCATTTCAATTGGCTTGTTAGTATTTTAATCTCAGCAAATTGAGAGTGAGCAAATAAACCAGCTACGGCTGGTTTTTTTGTGCCTGTAATATCGCTTGTTACAGAGTTCTTGGGGGTGGGGGAAATAAAGACAAAAAAAGAAATTGTAAAAGCTCAAACTGAGCTGTTTTTTACATATTCATCTGCTAACCAGAGCGGCTACCCCTTAATTTATTTTTCAGAAACGATGGCAAGTTTAAGCGTCTGGCTGACAAGATGGGTGAGCATTTTTGAATGCTGGCAGCGCTTCTAAGGCTTCGTAAATTCGGACAATAGTTGGGTATGCGCTTAAGTCTGTTTTAAAGCGAATCGCATTAAACACCTGTGGTACCAAACATAAGTCTGCCAAGGATGGCGTGTTCCCATAACAAAAGTCGCCTACTTTTAGAGACCCAGAAAGCTGAGTCTCTAATGCTCGAAAGCCTTCATGAATCCAATGTTGATACCATGCAATTTTTTGCTCCTCCGTCACACCAAATTCACCAACAAGGTACTTAAGTATTCGTAAATTGTTTATCGGATGAATATCGCACGCAATGACTTGAGCAAGACTACGAACATGGGCTTTTTCAATAATATTATCTGGTAATAATCTGTGAGTATTTGGGTAAGCCTCATCCAAATATTCACAGATAGCAAGAGATTGATTAAAGAGCATTCCTTGATCTTCAAACGCAGGGACAAGCCCTTGTGGATTACGAGCCAAATGCGCCTCACCTTGTTGCTCATTTTTCAGCAAGTTAACGGGAAGCTGGTGGTAAGCTAACCCTTTAAGATTTAATGCTATTCTCACTCTGTAAGCTGCCGATGAACGACAGTAATCATAAAGAATCATCCGCTTAACCCCGGCTAAAATGTGTATTCAAGAATGGTAAGACGCAACAAGACACCAAATGGCATGTAGTGGTGTTTAATTTTCTTCGTGTAACCAGGCTGCATGCTTCGGTGCTTTCTTAGTTTTCGACCATTCTTCCAACATAAGAGGCGCGACGTCTGCTAGTTGTTTCATTTGCTCTGGGGTACCTGAACGATACGTTAACTCTAAACGGTGCCCATTTGGGTCAAAGAAGTAGATTGAGTGAATGATGCCATGATTGGTCACGCCAAGAACATCAAGCCCTTTGGCTTCTAATTCTTCTTTGGCAGCAATAAGTGCTTCACGGTCAGCCACTTCAAAAGCGATATGTTGAACCCATTCAGGGGTATTCTCGTCACGGCCCATTTTGGGGGAATTAGGTAGCTCAAAAAAAGCCAGAATGTTGCCTTGCCCTGCATCTAAAAAGAGGTGCATATAAGGGTCAGGTGCTTTTGTAGAAGGAACACGGTCTTCAGCAATGGCCACCAAAAAATCCATATTCAAGTATTTTTGATAGAACTCCACGGTTTCTTTGGCATCATGGCAGCGGTAGGCAACATGGTGAATCTGCTTAATATTTATCATGATTATATTCTCTTAATTTCAGTCATTTTATTTTTGTAATTGAATCATGACAGCCAAGGCGCTGATCATGACACTTCATTTCGAGTCAAAGCGCTCATCTGTTGATAAACGCTTCTTACAACAAATTAACCTTTAGCAGGTAAAACGGTTGCAACGACTTCACCAAAACCAATCGCTTTAGCGCCTTCTTTTTCACAACGGCCTCGCATAATGACGGAGTCACCATCTTGCAAGAAGGTTCTCGTTTCTCCGTTTTTCAGCTCTAGGGGCTGTTTTCCACCCATAGAAAGTTCAAGCAGTGAGCCTGCTTCTTCATGGTTCGGCCCAGATTGTGTTCCACTACCAAGGAAGTCTCCCGGCTGTAAGTTACAACCATTGATAGTGTGATGAGCGAGCATTTGCCCAACTGTCCAATAGGAGTAAATAAAGCTAGACTCAGACAATTTCACGGCAGGTGTATTTTCAGATCGCATTTTTTCTGAATTAAGCAACACTTCTAGCTGAATATCGTATGCACCTTTCGCACGGTTTTGTTCTGAGTCCAAATAAGGGAGTGGCTGAGGGTCTTCATTGTCTCGCGTCCACTCGGCTCTAAATGGTGCCAGAGCTTCAGTTGTGATAATCCATGGAGAAACCGTGGAAGCAAAACTCTTCGAAAGAAATGGTCCTAAAGGCTGGTATTCCCAGGCTTGAATATCACGAGCTGACCAATCATTAAAAAGACATAATCCAAAAACATGCTCATCCACATTATCAATGGAAATAGGCTCTCCCATGTCATTACCAGAACCAATATAAATCCCCACTTCCAGCTCGTAATCTAAACGTTTACAAGGCGCGAGAACGGGCTCTAACGCATCAGGTGCTTTAATTTGCCCCATTGGGCGGTGGAAATTCTGCCCCGACACACCAATAGACGACGCCCGACCGTGGTAGCCAATAGGAACCCATTTATAATTAGGTAATAATGGATTATCGGGGCGAAATAAAGAGCCAACGGTTGTGGCATGATGAATCGAAGTGTAAAAGTCCGTGTAATCACCGATTTTACAAGGCACGGTGAACTCTACATCTGCCTGTGGAATAAGGCAGTTTTCGAGGATCTTCTGAGCTTTAGCACCCTCACGTAACGCTTTCGACAGAGCAAGACGTAAAGCCGACCAAGCTTCTGTCCCCATTTCCATAAACTCATTTAATGTTGCCTGAGAGCAGGCTTTTGCCGCACGCTCTGCCAAGCCAGAAAAGACACCGCTTGTCAGTGCTGCTGATAGGTCAACGACTTGATCGCCAATGGCGACGCCACCGCGGAAGGCTTCGTCACTCTCTTGTCGACGAAATACTGCAAAAGGTAAATTTTGGATTGGGAAATCACAGGCATCTTTGTTGGCGCTGAGCACCCAACTCGTAAGACTTGGATCGTGCGTTTCGTTAAGTTGAGTCATAATTATTTTTCCTTTACGTAACGGTTACGTTCTAACAATGGGAAAGATTCTATAGCTCAAAATAGGAATACGTTTTTAGCATTTCACTTGGTGAAACTTTCAGTTATCTTATGAATTAAAATTGAAAAGTACGTTGAGAAAACTCAATGACGTCTAATAAAAATAAATAAAAGGACATAG
Source organism: Marinomonas dokdonensis (assembly GCF_052747885.1). Taxonomy (NCBI): domain Bacteria; kingdom Pseudomonadati; phylum Pseudomonadota; class Gammaproteobacteria; order Oceanospirillales; family Oceanospirillaceae; genus Marinomonas; species Marinomonas dokdonensis. The sequence continues at coordinate 282,116 of NZ_JBRAND010000001.1, read as the reverse complement.
TATGGTGAAGTCAATCGAAGCTCTAGCAAGAGGTATTCAAGTTTTAGACAAGCTTAGAGACAAGTCTCCGATGTCATTGGCTAATCTTCATCACGAAACGGGTATTAGCAAAGCCACTCTTTTACGTATACTCAAAACTCTACAAGAAGCAGGCTGGGTCTATCGGTCTTTAGGCGATTCACAATATCGCTTGTCTTACTCACTGCAACATGTCAAAGAAATACAGAAGACTTCTGTCGCGTTAGCTGAACTGGCCTCACCTATCATCAAAGACTTGCAGCGCGATCTGCAATGGCCCTCAGACATTGCCGTACGAGACAATTTAACTATGCGAGTCGTTGAATCTAGCCGGCCACAAGCCACTTTTATTCTTAATAGAGAGCAAATAGGCATTAAGCCTGCGATGCTTTTTTCGGCTTTGGGGCGCGCTTACTTGGCATTTTGCTCGAAAGCAGAGCAAGACGAGATTATCAAAGGCATCAAAGCCACTGGCGGCAAAGAAGGGCGTCTAGCCCATGACGCGGTTTGGCTTGAGCAACTTTTAAAAAAAACCAAAGCGCAAGGTTTTGGAGAGCGGGAAGCCAATTATTGGGGCGTAGGTTCAACGGATGGTCGTCGCATAGAAGCGATTGCCGTACCTATTATTCATCAAGATAAAGTCATTGCTTCTTTAACGGTTGCTTGGCCAGAAGGAAATGTTGAAGCGTCCAAGATACGCTCCCTTTTTCTGCCTCGCTTACAGTTGGCAGCCAAACAGATATCAGACTGCTTGCCGTCATAAGGCTTCTAAAATTACTCTGTTTCACCTAGTGAAACCCCATAGTTTATTTATCTAAATTACCCATACCATGGCCACTAATAGCTTATTACTGATCAATCTAAGTCATTGGATTTCATCAGCAGCATTGTTTCTTGTGTTCTGAAGACAAGAAAACTCATTAAAATAATAAGAGGCTGAAACATCATGGCTGAAAAACCGAACATTCTATTTATCATGGCAGATCAATTACGAGCCGATTACCTTGGCTGTAATGGACACCCTAGTATTAAAACGCCCACTATTGATGCTTTGGCAAAAGAAAGCGTCAATTTTAAACGGGCCTACACCCAAGCGCCTGTTTGCGGCCCTTCTCGTATGTCATTTTACACCGGCCGTTACGCACTCTCACATGGCGCAACCTACAACAATGTGCCATTAAAAATTTCAGAAAAGACAATCGGCGATTACTTACGTCCCCATGGCTACCGTGTTGGTCTGGTTGGTAAAACTCACATGCGAAAAGATGTCGAGGGCATGGAGCGTCTTGGTGTTGATCCTGATTCCTCTAGAGGCGTGTTGGTCAGCGAATGTGGCTTTGAGCCTTACGAAAGAGACGACGGGTTACACCCAGATCAAAGTGTCTCCCCTGACCTTGGGTATAATAATTTTCTTAGAAAGCTTGGTTATGAAGGGCATAATCCATGGCACGAGTACGCTAATTCAGGCGAAGATGAGCAGGGCGAAATACAAAGTGGCTGGTACATGCGCAATGCTCATTTGTCCGCTAGGGTGAAAGAGGAGCATTCTGAAACGGCTTTCACAACGAATAGAGCCATGGACTTTATTCAAGAATCAAAAGGCACTCCTTGGTGCTTGCACCTGAGCTACATTAAGCCTCACTGGCCTTACATCGCGCCTGCCCCTTATAACAGTATGTACAGCATCAGCGATATACTGCCGCGCAATGCGACTGAAGCCGAAAAAGAAAACCTTCACCCTGTTATTGACGCATTTATGGGTCATAAAGAGTCCGTCGCTTTTTCTCGGGATGAAGTCCGCGAGCGCGTTGTTCCAACCTATATGGGCTTGATTACTCAGCTAGACACGCATTTAAAGCGCCTTATTGAGTTTCTGAAAAGCACAGGAGAATACGATAATACTGTAATCGTCCTGACATCTGATCATGGAGATTATCTTGGCGATCACTGGCTTGGTGAAAAAGATTTGTTTCATGAAGCCAGCTCTCATATTCCCATGATTATTCATGACCCTCGCCCAAGCGCCGACATCACACGAGGTTTAGAAGATAAGCGATTGGTAGAAGCCATTGATCTGCTGCCTACTTTTCTTGACCTGATTGACGCAAATTCAAGCAGTCATACACTAGAAGGGCGATCTCTTCTCCCAATCCTACGAGGAGATAACCCCGCCGCTGATAGTTGGCGCCAATACGCCTTTAGTGAAGCCGATTTCGCATGGCGACAAGCACGACTAACACTGAACATGGCACCTGATCAAACTCGTGCTGTCATGGTTGCCAGTCAGCGTTGGAAATATGTGCATTATGAACATTTCAAACCACAACTGTTTGACTTGCTAAACGACCCGTTAGAACAAAAAGATTTAGGTACAGATCCAGCGTACGAAACCATCCGCCAGGAAATGCAAACGGCACTCCACGAATGGTTTAGGCAGCGAAAGAGCCGTACGACTGTCAGCAATGAGTTTGTGGCAAGTGTCACCAATAGTGCCCATAAAAAGGGCTATTTGTTCGGCTATTGGTAAACACGACTTCACTCTCAGTTTTGTTATTAAGCATTTGCATAATAAATATAAAAGGCAAAGGTTATGAATTCATCAACATCGTCTCCAACTAAAATAACCCTAGGGCAATATCTCATCGCCCCATTATTTCTATTGATGGTTGGTTCCGTTATTTATACTGCTGGCTGGGGTATTTATGACGACACTCTCGTTCGGGTGGGCACTTTTTGCCTGTCCGTGATCATTCTAATTGCGGCAAAACTCATTAAAAACAAAAGTTCACTGATAAGTAAATTAGTGGATTTATGTCTAGTAGGCCTCATATCAGCGGCAGTTTATCGCTATTACTGGGTGTCTGAAGAACTTGAGTCTGGTTTATACGAACTGGAAAATATTGATATTCTGTATGCTATAGCAGGCTTATTGGTGTTAGCCGAAATGATGAGGCGCGTTGTTGGCTTTCCTCTTGTTCTCGTGTGTTTGACCTCTATCGTTTATGCCTTATATGGAAACTATTTCCCCGATGTAATAGGTCACGCAGGCGTTGATCTCAGCGAGCTTCTTACGACCGTTTGGTATAGTTTTGATGGTGTTTTTGGCCGTCCTCTTGCGGTTGTTACCTCCACCATTCTTATCTTTATTTTGTTTGGCTCTTTGCTCGAAACACTGGGTGTTGGCGATGTCTTACTAAAATTCGCCTTTAAAGTGACACGACATTTTGCGGGTGGCGATGCTCACGCTGCCGTTCTGGCAAGTGGTCTATTTGGTACTATTTCTGGTAGTGCTGTTGCCAATGTAGTGGGGACTGGCGTTATTACTATTCCCATGATTAAAAAGCGTGGATTCTCTGCCAAATTTGCGGGGGCAGTAGAAGCTGCGGCTTCCAGCGGTGGCCAGCTAATGCCTCCCATTATGGGCGCTGTTGCCTTTATCATGGCCGACGTTACTGGTATCTCTTATCTCAATATTTGTCTTGCCGCGTTGATTCCTGCGCTTTTCTATTATGGGAGTTTATTTGCTTTCATTTCTACGGAAGCAAAACACTTGGGCATGCGACCTCAAAAAGAAGACGCCGTTATTACTTTAACCTTAAAAGACAAGCTTAAGTGCCTTCCTTTTTTAATACCTTTAATACTTATTATTGTTTTAATGGTGCAAGGCAGTAGTCCTGCCATGGCAGGTTTCTGGGCATTGATTAGTGCAACACTACTAGGGCTTATTATTGAGCCCGACTTACTCCGTCAGCCTAAGCGCTTATTAGGAATGGTAGTTAACGGTGCCAAATCCTGCGCAACCATTACCATCGCGGTCGCTTCTGTCGGCATTATTATTGCCGTGATGAATAATACAGGATTGGGTTTAAGATTCGCTGAAGCCATTCAAGTTGTAGGAGAAGGTAACCTTTTCTTATCTCTTGTTCTTATGGCCATTGGCTGTCTTGTGTTAGGCATGGGTATGCCGACAGTTCCAGCCTATTTGATCATCATATTGGTTATGGGGCCGGCGGTAACAGCTCTGGGTGTGGATACAATCGCTGCGCACTTATTTGTGGTGTATTACGCTGTTTTGTCCTCCGTCACACCGCCTGTTGCATTAGCTGCCTTTGCGGCAGCGCCTATTGCAAAAGCCAACCCCCTAGCACTAAGTGTTACAGCGCTTCGCTTGGCAACAATCGGATTTTTAATTCCGTTTGCTTTCGTGTACCAACCCTCTCTATTACTCATCGTTGATAGCTTTAGTATCGTCGGATTAGTAATAGCATTGCTGACTACTTCCGCTGCCATTGTGTTGATTGCTTCTGGGTTTGCATCGAAAGGATGGCTACGTTTGCTGCTTGTCATAGTAGGTATTGTGACCATTCTTCCTTTCTGGTGGATTCAAAGTGTGGGCGGAATAACGGCACTTGTACTTCTTATAAAAGCGAGAAAAGAAAAAAATCGTAACTTAAACCAATGATCCAAATAAATATAAAAAATGGAGAACCTAGATTATGAAATGCTTATTTTCTAAAAAAGTCGGACTCACTCTTACTTGCTTAATCAGCACTGCTGTTCTGTCACTAAATTCTGGCCATGTTGCTGCCAAAGAGACTTTCCGAATGTCCACATTAGGGCCAGGAACAAGCCCTTATATGGTGATGACAACCTTTGCCAATACCGTGAACAAAAATTTGCCTGAATATTCCATTGTGGTTAACGCTACTGGGGCCGCCACAAAGCACGCACTTGATGTGTCCAAAGGCAAAGCTGACTTTTACATGAGTTCTCCCATACTTCATCAATTAATGAGCAATCAGCTTGCCATGTATAAGAAAATTAAAGGGGTGAAAGAGCTGTCTAAAGACCTTCGCACCATTTTTAACTTTTCGATGGGAGTCTACCACTCTGTGGTCTATGCAGATTCCGGCATTGAAAGCATGCAAGGCATCAAGGGAAAACGTGTGTTTGTCGGCCCTCCAGGTAGTGCCACACGCCGCACGGTTGTACAGATGATAGAAGCCGTGACTGGTTATAAAGCTGATGAAGATTACAAAACGGTAAAATTAGGTTGGGATGCTGCAGCTCAATCCTTTCAAGATGGAAATCTAGATGTGTACTTTAACCCAACCAACGCACCTAGCCCTGCGATTAGCCAAATTGCTCTTACCAAGAAAATTCGTTTCCTAGGCATTCCTAAAGATGACTTGGAAGGAAATGAAGGTGTGGCAGCATTAACCAAAAATCCAGGGTTTCGTATAACTCAACTAAAACAAAACACTTATGGAGAGAACCAAGTCAATTCTGATGATGTGTACACTTTAGGCGTGACAGTTGGTATCAGTACAAATAAAAACATCCCTGAAGAGACCATTTACAAGATGACAAAAACCTTCTGGGAGAAAATTACCGCTCAATACGATAGTGCCCCTTGGTTAAGCAACATTTCCCTAGACAAGGCCTTATTGGATTTGAATATGCCTTTACACCCTGGTGCAGAGCGCTATTACCGTGAAGTTGGGATAATAAAATAACCCCCGCATCTAGACTCAGGCACGATCATTTCAATTGGCTTGTTAGTATTTTAATCTCAGTGAATTGAAAGTAAGCAAATAAACCAGCTACGGCTGGTTTTTTTGTGCCCGCAATTTTGCTTGTTACTGAGTTCTCGGGGGGTTGTAAATAAAGCTAAAGGGAAACAAAAAAAGATAATACACCTAATTTGAGCCTGCCTTTACATTGTAATGACTCCTTTTAGGAGGCGCTTCAATCAATAAAAATAAAATAAAAGGAAAAGAAGATGAAGAAAATTGTATCAATGACTTTGATCGCTGCGTGTGTAGCAGCATCCGCCCCTGCCATGGCAGCCGGTGAAAAAATTGGTTTGCTAATGTCGGACTTACGACTAGAACGTTGGCAGAAAGACCGTGACTTATTCACTGAAGCCGCAGAAGCAATGGGTGCTAAAGTTTATACCCAATCCGCCAACGGCAATGTGAATACACAAATTTCACAAGTGGAAAATATGATTTCCCGCGGTGTAGATGTGCTGGTGATTGTACCTGAAAACGGTGAAGTACTCGGCAATGTGCTGGCGGAAGCGAAATCAGAAGGTATTAAGGTATTAGCCTACGACCGTTTGATTAAGTTTGCTGACATTGATCTTTATGTATCCTTCGACAATATTCGTGTGGGTGAGATGCAAGCAGAGGCTTTGCTAGAGCGTAAACCAACCGGTAACTATTTCCTATTGGGCGGTTCTCCAACCGACAATAACGCCAAAATGTTCCGCCAAGGACAAATGAACGTTATCCAACCTGCCATCGATGCCAAGAAAATCAACGTTGTAGGTGACCAATGGGCCATGGGTTGGTCTGCTGAAGCCGCTTTGAACATCATGGAAAACGGCTTAACGGCTAACGCCAACAAGGTAGATGCCGTCGTGGCGTCTAATGACTCCACCGCAGGTGGTGCGATTCAAGCATTAGCGGCGCAAGGTTTAAGTGGCAAGGTGGTGATTTCCGGTCAAGACGCTGACTTAGCGGCAATGCGTCGTATTGTCGCGGGCACGCAAACCATGACAGTTTATAAACCTATTTCTAAACTGGCAAAAACCAGTGCTGAAATGGCAGTTAAGCTGGCTCGTGGCGAAAGCATTGACGTAAATGGCCATGTTAATAATGGTCAAAAAGACGTTGATGCTGTGTTACTTACTCCTATCGCGGTAACCAAAGATAACCTAGATGCAACCGTCATTGCCGACGGCTTCCATTCTCGTGACGACGTTTACAACCCTTAGTTTGTTCGATAGCTGAATCATGGCACTCGCAAGAGTGCCTTTGCTTTTTCATAGAGGTGTCATTATGAAGCAGCCCTTATTGGATATGCGTGGGATTGTGAAAAGTTTTTCGGGTGTGCGTGCCTTAAATGGCGTGAGCATCCAACTCGACAAGGGCGAAGTATTGTCCGTGTGTGGCGAAAATGGATCGGGTAAGTCTACCCTAATGAAAGTGCTGAGTGGTGTCTGGCCCTACGGTACTTATGAAGGTGAGATTCACTTTGATGGACAACAGGTTAAGGCGAGTAGCATTCGAGACACGGAAGCGTTAGGTATCGTTATTATTCACCAAGAGTTGGCCTTGGTGAAAGAGCTTAGTGTGCTAGAAAACATCTTTTTGGGTAATGAACTAGGCTCCCAAGCACGTTTGGATGACGAAGCCATGTACCAGCGCACGGCTGAGCTTTTAAGCCGAGTAAAGTTAGATGTACTACCCGATACCCCTGTGCGTGAACTGGGTGTTGGTCAACAACAGCTGGTGGAAATTGCTAAAGCATTAAACAAAGATGTGAAGCTATTAATCCTAGATGAGCCAACTTCTTCTCTAACCAGTAAAGAGATTGAAATACTGCTGGATATTGTTAAGCAGCTAAAAACTCAGGGCATTGCTTGTATCTATATTTCCCATAAGTTGGACGAAGTGTTAGCGCTTTCTAACTGGGTGGCGGTGATCCGTGACGGTGACCATATTGCCACCAAAGCCGCTGACCAACTCACTCAAAACGACATTATTGGCATGATGGTTGGGCGTGAGTTAGATGAATTATTCCCCCGTGAATCCCACCCCATTGGCGAAGTGATATTACGGGTCAAAGAAGCCACCGCCAGCCAGCATGGGGCATCTCGTCCCCAGGTAGATAATGTCAGTTTCGAGCTAAAACGCGGTGAGATTTTAGGAATTTCTGGGCTTATTGGTTCTGGTCGAACCGAGCTAATGCAATGTTTGTACGGAAGCTATGAAGGGCAATACCAAGCCCAGATAGAACTTGAAGGAAAGGATATCTTGATTCGCTCCCAGCGCGTGGCATTGCAGGCGGGAATTGCTATGGTGCCAGAGGATAGGAAGCGTCATGGCATTGTGCCCATCATGGGGGTTGGTCGCAATATTACCCTGTCTATGTTGGGTCAGTACTGTGGAATGCTCGGGCAAATAGACGAAGAGCGGGAAAACCAAGATATTGAAGAGTACATCGCCCGTTTAAAAGTCAAAACCGCCACGGCAGAATTAGCCATCAAAAACCTCAGTGGTGGTAATCAGCAAAAAGCCATTATTGCTAAGTGTCTGCTAAGCAAGCCGAAAATCCTGATCCTCGACGAACCAACCCGCGGTATTGATGTGGGGGCTAAGTACGAAATTTATAAACTCATGTACGCGCTGGTGAAAGAAGGGGTGTCCATCATTATGGTGTCTTCCGAGTTACCGGAAGTCATAGGCATTAGTGACCGAGTGTTAGTGATGCATGAAGGGCGTCTGAAAGGCGAGTTTGATCATCAAGGCTTAACCCAAGAAACCATCATGAATTGTGCTATTAAAGAGGGCGCATAGAATGTTTAAAAAAATAAAAACCAGTCAGTTACAACTTTTAGCCATGTTGGCCGCCATGTTGTTTATCGTGGTGTTCTTCTCCATCGCTACCGAAGGCGCATTTATTACGCCGCGAAATATTTCTAACCTATTGCGTCAAACCGCCATAGTGGGCGTGCTCGCTATCGGTATGGTATTTGTCATCATCAGTGCCGAAATCGACTTGTCGGTAGGCTCTATGATGGGGCTGTTGGGGGGCATCGCGGCCATTTTAGATGTTTGGTTCCATCTGCCCATTGCGCTAACAATACTGATCACAGTGGCCACAGGCTTGGTACTTGGTCTATTTAATGGTTGGTGGGTCGCTTACCAGAGAGTGCCATCTTTTATCGTTACTCTAGCGGGCATGTTAGCCTTTCGCGGCATCCTGGTGGGGTTAACCGAAGGGGTCACTGTTGCACCGACCTCCAGTGCTTTAGCCGTAGTAGGGCAAAGCTACCTGCCTTCTGGTTGGGGCATGAGCGCCATCGGTTTATTGTGCCTAGGCCTAGTCGCCAAAGTGTACTCTCGCCGCCAAGCTCGCAGTAAACATAAAGTCGTTAACAAAGCCGCTAAGTTTGAATATGGTCAGGCAACCATTGCTGTCGTCTGCCTGTTGACGCTGTTTTTTGTGCTGGACAATTACCGTGGTATTCCAACACCGATTTTGATCATGGGCATACTTATTTTACTGGCAACCTATGTGGCCAAACGCACAGCCTTTGGCCGTCGTGTTTACGCTATTGGCGGCAATATTGAAGCGACACGCATGTCTGGGGTGAATGTTGAACGTACCAAAATGATGGTGTTTGGCTTTAACGGCATGATGGTAGCGGTTGCCGCCTTGATCCTTACTTCACGCCTTGGGGCAGGCTCTCCTGCCGCCGGTAACATGGCTGAATTGGACGCCATTGCGGCCTGTGTCATTGGTGGCACCAGTTTAGCGGGCGGTGTGGGTACGGTATTTGGTGCCATCATGGGGGCGTTAATCATGGCCAGCCTTGATAATGGCATGAGTATGCTGGATGTACCGACGTTTTGGCAGTTAATCGTTAAGGGAGCCATTTTGTTGTTGGCGGTTTGGTTGGACGTAAAAACCAAGAAAGCCCAATAAAACATCATGGCAAGGCGCTTGAGTCATTAAGCGCCACCTTTAAGGAGAATGATTATGTATATCGGCATTGATTTAGGCACCTCGGGTGTGAAAGTCATCTTGATGGACGAAGCTGGCAACGTAGTGGCAAGTGAAACTGCTGGGCTGCAAGTTTCTCGCCCTCAGCCTTTGTGGTCGGAGCAGCAACCAGAAGATTGGTGGCAAGCCACAGATGCGGCGATGAAATTGTTGGCCAAAGGGCAGGATCTCACCCCAGTAAAAGCCATTGGTTTATCTGGTCAAATGCATGGGGCGACCTTGCTCGACAAGCAACATAAAGTGCTAAGGCCTGCTATTTTATGGAACGATGGACGTTCCTTCGAAGCGTGCAAAACTTTGCAATTACAGTGCCCAGAAGTGCAGTCCATCACTGGCAACTTGGTGATGCCAGGCTTTACCGCGCCAAAATTACTCTGGTTAAAAGAGCATGAACCAAGGGTTTATCAACAAGTCGATAAAGTCTTATTACCGAAGGACTATTTACGCTTTCGGATGACGGGAGAATTTGCCACGGATGTGTCCGATGCCTCTGGAACACTCTGGCTCGACATGCAAAGTCGTGGTTGGAGTGATCGTATGTTGGCCGCCACAGGATTAGACCAAACACATATGCCAAAGGTGCTGGAAGGTTGTCAGGTGAGTGGTTATCTAGACCCGCAGCTTGCGAAATCCTGGTCTCTAAGCTGTGTCCCTGTGGTCGCGGGTGGCGGTGATAATGCCGCTGGTGCGGTCGGAATGGGAGTGATAAAAGAAGGCCAAACCATGATGTCGTTAGGCACCTCCGGGGTTATTTTCTCAGTAGGAGATGGCTTTAGCGCTAACCCGGCGTCTGCGCTGCACAGCTTTGGTCATGCGTTGCCGAATACTTGGCATACTATGTCGGTGATTCTAAGCGCCGCCAGTTGCATTGATTGGGTGGTGAAACTGGCAGGCTTTGCTAGCGTGTCAGCAGCGTTTGAAGCGCTCCAAGCCAGTGGTAAAGAAACCACGAATCTGGTGTTTCTGCCTTACTTGAGCGGAGAGCGTACGCCTCATAATAACCCGAATGCCAAAGGTGTTTTTTGGGGTATGGATCATCAAACCACAGGGCTAGATTTACTACAGGCTGTGCTCGAAGGGGTCAGCTTTGCCTTGCTCGATGGTTTAGATGCGGTGCGTTCGGTGCAAGAAGTCAGTGAACAAATTGATGTCATTGGCGGCGGTGCACGCAGTTCCTATTGGCTGCAACTGTTGGCCGATGTGTTTGCGATCACTATGGATTACCGTGAAGGAGGAGAGGTGGGCCCTTCCCTTGGAGCGGCTCGTCTAGCGGCGATTGGTGTTCGAGGAGAGGCCGCAATTGATAGCATTTGTTATCGCCCTGGGCTGATACAAAGTTTTGCGCCAAACCCTCAGCGCAGTGCGTATTTATTAGCTCAGCGGGAGCGTTATCTGAGTTTGTATCAAGGTGTGAAAGGCATCCAATAAGTTGACAAGGGCTTGTAACAGGGAGGTTAAAGCCCTCACAATAGTCATTCCTTATTAAAATAAAAATCAGCGAAGAATGTATGTTTGAGAAACGCTATCGACTTAATTTAGTGTTTAATGCCAACAAGGTATATGACAGACAAGTAATTGAAGGCATTGGCGAATATTTACAAGCAGCCCAGTGTGACTGGGATGTGTATTTCGAAGACGACTTTCGCTATCGTCTGGATGGGCTAAAAAGTTGGCAAGGGGACGGCATTATTGCCGACTTTGACAACCCCGAAGTGGAATCCCTATTACGGGACACCAGCATTCCTACTGTCGCCGTTGGCGGCTCTTATCATCACCTCGATGACTATCCCCGTTTACCCTATGTAGCGACCGATAATTCAGCGCTCGTACGGACAGCCTACGAGCATTTAAAAAATAAGGGGCTAGGTCAATTTTCCTTCTATGGTGTGCCCAGCACGGCCTATACCCGTTGGTCTTATGAGCGAGAAAAAGCCTTTGAAAAACAGGTGCAAGCCGATGGCTTTGTGCCGCATATCTACCAAGGGCTAAGTACCAGTGCCGAGCAATGGGATAGCGCCCAACAAGATTTAGAAGCTTGGCTGATTAACCTACCAAAGCCCATTGGCCTCATTGCCGTGACCGACTCTCGAGCGCGACATATTCTACAAGCCTGTGATCATCTTAATATTCTGGTGCCCGAAGAGGTGGCTGTGGTGGGTATCGATAACGAGAATATGGCGCGTTATCTCAACCGCACAGCGCTTTCTTCCGTGCAGCAAGGCAGTAAGGAAATGGGTTATCAAGCGGCCAAAATGCTGCATCGTATGTTGCTCGGTTATCCCTTGGAAAACAAGCTGGTAGTGGTTGACCCAGTGGGCATTGAGGCTCGCCAGTCGTCGGACTTTAGGGCCCTAGAAGACCCTTATGTGATGCAAGCGATGCACTACATTCGTCACAATGCTTGTCGCGGGGTAAAAGTCGCGCAAGTGGTGGATTATGTGGGTATTTCCCGCACAAATTTAGAAACCCGTTTTATCGAAGAAATCGGCTGTTCTATGCACGAGCAATTGCACATGACTAAGTTTTATCGCGCCTGTGAATTGATCAGTGCTACGGACTTATCCTTTGATGAGATTGCTCGCACCTGTGGTTATCCCTCCGTGCAATATATGTACACTGTGACCCGTAAAAATCTGGGCATGACTCCGGGTGAATACCGTGTCGCATCGCGATTAAATAAAGACTCCTAGTACACTCTGAAATTTAGTACACCCTTAAATCCTTTATTTCATGCAATAAAAAAGCGCGTCATGGGAATGACGCGCTTTTTCCGCTCACAGGTTAGCCAAGGTCTAGCGGTAAATGAATCCGCTCACGATGTTTTCCAACATTTCCTGCTGGCCCGAAACTGGCTGAGGGTTAAGGTTTTGCTGTTCAGCAAAGTCTGCCAAGCTCTGCAAAGAATGTTGGCCAGTTAAAATATCTTGGCCTAGGGATTCATTCCATTTGCCGTAGCGCTGATCAAGATGCTTGTTGAGGATATCGCTTTCTAGCATTTTAACGGCTTTTTCTAAAGACAAAGCAAGAGTATCCATAGCGCCAATATGGCCGTGGAACAAATCCTCTAAATTGGTGGATTGACGACGCAGCTTGGTATCAAACATATAGCCACCATTTTGGAAGCCACCAGATTTAAGGATCTCATAAGTCACCAAGGTGTACTCTTCTACACTGGTAGGGTATTGGTCGGTATCCCAACCTAATTGAGGATCCCCTTGGTTAGCATCTACTGATCCTAGAATCCCTAGTGAACAAGCCGTGGCGATTTCATGGTGGAAACTATGGCCCGCCAGCGTGGCGTGGTTGGCCTCGATGTTTACCTTGATTTCTTTCTCTAGGCCAAACTCTTTCAAGAAACCATACACGGTAGCGGTATCGTAATCGTACTGATGTTTGGTCGGCTCAGCAGGCTTAGGCTCGATCAACAAAGTACCTTCGAAACCAATTTTGTACTTGTGCTCTACCACCATCTGCATAAAGCGGCCGAGTTGGGCACGCTCACGTTTAAGGTCGGTATTAAGCAGTGTTTCGTAACCCTCACGGCCACCCCAAAGTACATAATTCTGGCCACCCAATTTGTGGGTAGCATTCATGGCATGAAAGACTTGTGTTGCCGCATAGGTGAAAATTTCTGGGTTAGGGTTAGACGCTGCCCCAGACATGTAGCGAGGGTTAGAAAATGCGTTAGCCGTGCCCCAAAGCAGCTGTAATCCAGTCTCTTCTTGTTTGGCTTGTAAGACATCAACCATGGCGGCGAAATTATTGATGTATTCCTTGATAGATTTCCCTTCAGGGCTGACATCCACATCATGGAAACTGTAATAAGAAATACCAAGTTTAGAGAAAAACTCAAATGCAGCATCGGCTTTTAATTTCGCGGCGGCCATTTCATTGTCGGCTTGATACCATGGGCGTTCAAAAGTATTGGCACCAAACACATCACTGCCTTGCCAGCAGAAGTTATGCCAGTAGCAAGCCGCCATGCGTAAGTGTTCTGCCATGGTTTTACCCATGAGAACCTTATTGGCATCATAGTGTTTAAAGGCAAATGGATTGGTGGACTGTGGTCCTTCGTATTTTACAAACGGCACAGTGTCAAAAAACGTGCTCATAATGAACTCCTTTGGTTTTTGTTTTTATTTACCCCCTGATCATTGGCTTTTTACGGAATGGCTTCAATTACGAAATTTTCCCTCTCGGTTATCGAATTTCCCTTCTGGTTTTTTGCCTCAGCGTAAGATGAGTGTCGTGAACTTACTCGTTTGGGGTGTTGTCGGTGGGCTTTGGTGGAAAGTTTTGGGTTATTGGTAGGTTAGAGTGCCATGCTATTGAATGGATTGTTTCTTTTTTAGGAAAGAAGCAATTAATTCAAACCCTTCGCGAAGCTTTTCTTCATCAAGTAAAACAAACCCAAGTTTAATAAAGTTATGTTTGTTCATATTATCTATAAAGAAAGGGGCGCCGGGTTCGATGACAATGCCTAGCTGACGTAATTCACTGGCTAACAAGTTAGTATTTATCGATGTTGGCACTTCTACCCAAAGATTTAGACCGCCTGTTGACGTTGTAATTTTCCAGTCAGGTAATAATTCTTTCATTAGTTCTTGGCTAAGCTTCCATCTTTTTTTTGCGATTCGTCTAAGATTACGAATTTGTTGTTCATAGCCGCCATTTTGGATGAAGTGAGCCAATGTTCGTTGTTCATGTCCAGACAAACTTCTGAGTTGATAGCGACGAATATCTCGTAACGACGAGATAATTTCTTTATGAGCTATGATATAGGCAATCCTACATACCGCGCCTAATTGTTTTGAAAAACCACTAATGTAAATGACGTTATCCAGTCCCTGAGAAGCGATTGGTGGAGAAGAGCGCCCGATGAAGCGCATTTCAGTATCATAGTCATCTTCAATAATACAGCTGCCAAGTTGTTTGGCTAATTGTAGCAGCCCTGTTTTTCTCGGCGTTGACATACTTATGTTACTGGGTAATTGATGACTGGGGGTGGTGTAGATGATTTCTGTTCCAGTCGGGATTTTTTCTAAAGTTATGCCACCTTCATCAATAGGAACGGCCGTTAAGCTTGCTCCAGCTCGTAAGAAAGTGTGCCTCGCATCTGGGTATCCAGGGTCTTCAACGACCACAGGCGTCCCTTTTTGTATCAGCAGTTCAGATATCAAATAAAGAGCGTGTTGGGTTCCTACTGTTAATATAATGTTATCTGGCGTCGCTTCTATGCCTCTGGATGTATTGACCTCATTCAAAATCGCTTCAATAAGAGATGGGTCGTCTACACCAAAATTATCATACAAACTAAATTGCTTGCTCTTGGCCATAAAAGCTTCACGGGAGGCTTTTATCCATGAAGCATAAGGAAAACTTTCTTTAGGGATCGACGCGGTAATGAAAGGGAAAGGGAATTCTGAGTCGTCTGAGGAGCGCTTTATTTCAATAGGTTTGCCAGGCGTCGAAGTGTTTTTTGCACGACGCATCCATTCTTGAGGTTCGGTCTGAAAGGCAACTTGATTAAACGAATGTTCTAGTGAAATTTCAGGATTGATATATCGACCAGAACGAGGCTTAGAGTAAATCATTCCTTGAGCTTCTAATTCCTCGTAGGCCATTAATACAGTATTAAGGCTCACATTTAATTGATCAGCTAAATGTCGAGTGGAGGGCAGTTTCATACTTTGAAAATGCCCATCGCTGATGGCTTTTTCTAAACCAATTTTAGTTTGTATAAAAAGGGGAGTGGAAGACGAGCGATTAATTTGAATATAGCGAGCTATCACTTCAACGCTTACCATTATTACCCCCTTAGAGTGAGTGCTTTATGTCGTTAATTCTATAGTAACCTGATGGATCGCATTAATAATGGCTTTCCCCATGCTGTTGCATTCATCCGCGCTCATGTTTAAAGGCGGGTTAATGCGAATAATGCCATCTGCAGCGGCAACAATGCAGCCATTTCTTTCACAATTATGAGCGACCTTATTGGCAATAGCTGGCGCAGCGAGACCATTATAATCACAGAATTCCAGTCCCCACATATAACCAAAGCCTCGGATGTCTTCAATAATAGGGCTTTGTTTGGCCGGATCAAATAGAGCGCGAATTGTGCTTGCTTGTTTCACTAATTGTTGGCGCAGTTTATCACGCTCGATAATTTCAATGGCTTTTAATGCAATACTGCATCCAGTTGGATGTCCGGCCATAGTGATCACCATTTTAAGAGGCACTTTAAGATGAGTTAAGTCTTCATAGATGTGCTTTTCTACCGCCACGGCCGCTAACGGAAAATAACCTGCAGTGATGCCTTTACCCATTGTTACCATATCAGGTCGTATTGCTTCTTGTTGGAAAGCAAACCAAGAGCCTGTGCGTCCAAAACCGGTAATGACTTCATCGACAATTAAGGTGATTTGATGTTCGTCACAAAGTTGCCTTAATAGCTTCAAATAGCCTTTTGGTGGAACAATAACGCCACCAGCAAAATTAACCGGCTCAACAAATAGGCAAGCGATACGGTCTTGCCCTATCTTTTCAATGGTGGTTTCAATTTGCGCTTGTATTTCGCTCAGGGAATACATCTCGCCTGTTACCGCATTGCGTGCGCTAGAAATATAAACAAAATCATCAGACGTGATGTGAGTGTCTACTTTAAAAGGTTCAAACCCGGTTACTTGTTTTGCTAAACCGAGATTACCGTGATAACTGCGATCAAGAGACAGGCTAACCGTTTTGTTTGAATAACCTAATGCTTGCCAGCGTCTACGAGCAATATTAAGTGCCATTTCATTTGCTGATGAACCGCTAATAGCATACTTAATTTTGTAAGCGTCACCTAGCAAACGACTTAAAGTATTTGCAAGTTCAATACTTGCATGGCTTTGATGCTCTGGAGAGCAATAGGACAAGGTTTTAAACGCCTCAGTTGCGGCTTCAATAAGCTCTGGATGAGCGTGACCTAAATTTAAACAGCTATGCCCAGAAACCGCTTCGTATGCATAATCATTGCCTTCAATTTTGGCCCATCCACCGACGCCAGAGGAAATAATCGTATCAGGAACATGGTTTCCTTCAAAATCCTCTACCCATTGTGCTGTTGACGTTGTATTCATTCTAAGTCCTTGTTCTACTAGCTTTGCTTGTCATTTGGCCTTTATTAGACTTAAACACTTTAATGAGTGCCTGCATGGAAATGAGATAAAAACGCTTTTGTACGTTCATCTTCTGGGTGGTCGATCACTTGTTTTGCAGGACCATCTTCTACAACAACTCCATCTCTCATAAACACCACTCGATTAGCTACTTCACGAGCAAAAGCCATTTCATGAGTCACAACAATCATAGTCATACCTTCGGAAGCTAATTGCTTCATAACCCCTAATACTTCACCCACTAGCTCAGGGTCGAGCGCTGAGGTTGCTTCATCAAAAAGCATGACATCAGGTTCCATGGCAAGAGCACGTGCAATCGCGATGCGTTGTTTTTGACCACCAGATAAAGAAGAAGGGTAGTCATTTGCTTTTATACTCATGCCTACTTTTTCAAGCTGAGCCATGGCAAGCGTTTTGGCTTTTTCTTTATCCATTTTTTTGGCTGTGACAGGGCCTTCCATTACATTTTGAAGCACTGTCATGTGAGGGAAAAGGTTAAAGTGTTGAAACACCATTCCTGTTTGTTGACGGAATTGAGCCAGCTCTTTTGGTTTTAATTGAAGGCGACTTTCTCCAAAAACCATTCGTGTTTTGCCTATCTCGATTCGACCTGCATCAGGTGGAACCAAAACATTTAAGCAACGTAATAACGTTGATTTACCTGATCCAGAAGGGCCGATTAATGCAACCACTTCACCTTTATTGATTTTCAATGTGATGTTGCGTAATACAGTCAGATCCCCAAAGCGTTTTTCAATTGCATCGATTCTAATCATGATTAAACCTCTTAGTGTTTCACGCCATTACGGGATTCAAGGTGACGTACCAACATAGTTAAAGGAAAAAGAAGTGCAAAATAAAATAATGCGACAACGGTATACACTTCTAGAGGTCTAAAGGTTTCAAGAGCGATTAATTTCCCTTGATATAGCAAGTCAGGTATCGCTAAAACTGAAACCAGCGACGTATTTTTTAGGTTAATAACCGACTGATTAACCAAAGGTGGAATCATTTTTCTCACGGCTTGAGGAAGAATGATTCGTCGTAAAATGTCACCATGCATTAGACCAATTGCTTCACCTGCTTCACGTTGACCTGGATCGACTCCTTCAATCCCTCCGCGAATGATTTCTGCATAAAAAGAGCCGCCGTAAAGCGTTAGGGCTATAAAAGCTGCGGTTAATGCTGAAATCTCAACACCAATTAAAATAGGAAGGGCGTAGTAAAACCAAATTAACGCCACCAAAACGGGTGTGCATCGAAATAACTCAATTGAGGAAATTGAAAGTACTCGAAATATTTTGTGCCTAGATAAGGTACCTAATGCATTAATAGTTCCTAAGATCAAACCAGCAGCCACAACCGCGACTGCTAGTAAAATCGTGACCATCAATCCACTAAGTAAGAAATCATAATTTTCCGCGAGCCATGAAAAATTCCATTCATACATAATGGTGAAATCCTATAAGTTATAGTTTTAAGTTAGATGGGAAATCAGCTGGAGTAACGCCAACCAAAGACATATTGCGGATGACAGCTTCACCGATAAAACCGCTTTCACTGTTTTTTGCTAACCATGCGTTTACATAGTCTTCAAGACTCGTATCACCACGTTTTTGGAAACCAGCGTGAGACGTCGTATAAGCCACTGGAGATGGCGCAATAACTGTACCTAACTGAGGGTTCTTTTTCACAATTGGGAGGCTAAGCATCATGACAAAACATTGAGCGTCTGCTTTGCCAGATTGCAAGGCAATGGAGGCTTCGCTGACATTATCAAAGCGCAGAATCGTGGCGTTAGGTAATAGTCTTGTTACAGTTGCATCATGGGCAGAACCTGCATCAACCGCGATACGGATTTCTGGCTTATTGTAATCTTCCCATGTTTCAAACTGCGCGTTCTTACGAGCCACTAATGTGAATGCATTATTGAAAACAGGGCTTGAGAAATTAATGACTTTTTTACGTGCTTCTGTAGGGTTCAGGCCAAACATCATGTCGATTTTATCTGCCTGCAAATCCAAAACAGAATTGCCCCAAGTTGTTGTAACAACTTCTAATTCAACGCCTAAATCGTTTGCTAGAGACTCAGCAATGTCGATAAAAATACCTTCCCACTCACCAGAACGACGATCCTTCTTAAAAGTTGGTGCTGCATCTGTCACACCACCAATTCTCAATTTTCCTGATGCGATCACTTCTTCCAAAGTCGTTTGTGCATAAGCTGTACTATTAAGTGCAAGTGCAGTAATTAGGCTTGCCACTCCAACTTTTAATGTTTTAACTAATTTCATCGTTTTCTCCATTCAATTGATTGCAGTAAAAACTCGATATAGTAAATATTGCATGTTTAATATAAAGCAGCATCTGAACCTAAAAAAGATACAGAAATATAAATATTAATGGTTACAGAGTGTAACGATAAAGTGCGTAGTGGACAAAAAAAGTGCGCATAAAATGCATCTTGATTCGCTGTAAATTTAATGAGCAGTTCATATGTAAAAAATACAAAAGACTAGTCGTTTAAGGGCTTAGCGAGCAGACGTATAGAAAGTCTTAAAAGCGGGAAACTAGAAGAAAAAAGTAAGCATAAAATAAAAAAACTCAATGTGTTGTTTTGGTGCGACACATTGAGTTTTGAAGTGATCATTATTGTTTAAAATAATGCCTTTTTATGAAAGGTTATTTAAAAAATATTCGATGCCTGCTGCTGCGCAATCCATGTCTTGTTGAGGTGTGCCAGAACTAAGACCAATACCGCCAACCACTTCACCGTTTACAGTGATTGGCAAACCGCCGCCCACAACACACAACCTTCCGCCTAATGCGGTATGAATACCGAATACCAAGTTACCAGGAACGCAAGCTTGGTTGTATTCATGAGTTGCCTTGCGTGCAGCCGATGCAGTGAATGCTTTATCTTGCGCAACAGTGATACTGGTGATCTTACCACCGTCCATGCGTTCAAAAGCAATCAAATTACCTGACTCATCAGTAATTGCGATACACATAGGAATGCCAATTTCTATTGCTTTTTCACGAGCACCTTTGATTAATAATTGCGCGTCACTTTGATCCAAACGAGTAATCGTTAACATAATATTTTCCTAAATAATAAATGAAACGTTAAGCTTGTTCTTTTACTTCACGACGACGTGCATGAAGTAAAGGTTCGGTATAACCGTTCGGTTGTTCGCAACCTTTGAATACCAAATCGCAAGCCGCTTGGAAGGAAATGCTGGAAGCAAAATCTGGTGCCATTTTTTTGTAATCCGCATCCGTACTGTTTTGCTGATCGACTACAATCGCCATGCGCTCTAATGCTTCTCGTGCTTGTTCTTCAGTGCAAATACCATGATGTATCCAATTGGCAAGGTGCTGACTTGAAATACGCAATGTTGCGCGATCTTCCATTAAGCCAACATCATTTATGTTAGGCACTTTGGAACAGCCAATACCTTGTTCAACCCAACGAACCACATAACCCAAAATACCTTGGGCGTTATTTTCTAGTTCGAACTGAATTTGTTCAGCTGACAGAGCCATATCGCCCAATAACGGAATATTCAACAATGGAGTCAACTCTGTAGGCTCTCGTTTAGCTAATACAGCTTGCTGATCAAATACATTCACTTGATGGTAATGAGTTGCGTGAAGCGTCGCTGCAGTTGGAGAAGGCACCCAAGCACAATTTGCACCAGATAGAGGGGCTGCAATTTTAGTGTCCATCATTTCTAGCATTTCGTCGGGTTTAGGCCACATGCCTTTACCGATTTGAGCGAAACCGCGAAGGCCACATTCAATACCGATATTGACGTTACGATCTTCGTAAGCGGTAATCCAAGGTTGCTCTTTGATGCTTTCTTTTGGCAACACAGGACCCGCTTCCATACTGGTATGAATTTCGTCACCAGTGCGATCCAAGAAACCAGTATTGATAAAGAATAAGCGCTCTTTAACTGCTTTAATACAAGCTTTCAAGTTTACTGATGTACGACGTTCTTCATCCATTACTCCGACTTTTAGTGTGTAACGATCTAATCCCAAGGCGTCTTCGACTTGTGCAAACAGGTCGTTTGTCAAAGCGGCTTCTTCAGGGCCATGCATTTTAGGTTTAACAATGTAAATGCTGCCTTTTTGACTGTTTTTAACGCGACTGTTGCCTTTCAGATCGTGTAGAGCGCAAAGCGTGGTTACAACCGCGTCTAGGAAACCTTCAGGGATTTCATCTCCATTTTTGTCTAATACCGCATCGGTTGTCATCAGGTGACCCACATTGCGAACCAACAATAAACTACGACCCGATAAGGTTAATGCTTCACCATTTACTCTGGTATAAATACGGTCAGCGTTTAAACGACGAGTAACGGTTTTACCACCTTTATCGAAGCTTTCTTCTAATGTGCCTTTCATCAAGCCTAACCAATTACGGTAAACCAAGACTTTGTCTTCTGCATCAACCGCTGTTACCGAATCTTCGCAGTCAATAATAGTGCTGATGGCAGATTCAATAGTAACGTCTTTTAATACCGCGTCATCACTTGATCTAGCTGTGTCGACTAACAGTTCAATATGCAAACCGTTGTTGCAAAGAAGCAGAGTTAATAGATCTTTAGACTCAGAAAAACCAATGAATTTTTCAGGTTCTTTGAGTGTGGTTGTTGTGCCATCGGCCAACTTAACAAAAAGACCCCCATCTTTTTGAGAATAGTTAATCGCTTGTGTATGAGAACCTGTTGTTAATGGAATGGCTTGATCCAAAAATTCAGAAACCCAATGAATCACTTTATTGGCACGAACAGGATCAAAACCTTTTGGCTTTTTCCCATTTTCATAAGGGATAACATTTGTGCCGTAAAGCGCATCGTATAAACTTCCCCAACGGGCATTCGCCGCATTTAAAGCAAAACGTGCGTTGTTAACAGGAACAACTAGCTGAGGGCCTGCGATCGTGGCAATTTCATCATCGATGTTCGTTGGTGAAATAGAAAATGCTTCGTTATCAATAGGAGCAAGGTAGCCAATTTCAAGCAAAAAGGCTTGATAAGCGACCATATCAATTTCAGCTCCTTTGTTGTTAAGGTGCCATTCGTCTAATTTTGCTTGCAGTTGAAGGCGTTTTTCTAATAACGCCTTGTTACGACCACCAAGGTCATTAACAATAGACTCTAAGCCAAGCCAAACTTGGTCTGGATTAATACCGGTTTCAGGCAAAATGTGATCGACGATAAGGTCATGTAAACCTGAATCAATTTTCAATCCACCTTTTATGATTCTGTTATTCATCTTCTCTCCTGTGTTTTGTAATTCATTCGTCTATTTCATGACGTTAGAGTTATGAAATGTCATTAATAGACGAGTATAAATAATGAAAAAGGTAAATAAATTGTACGTTTTCACCTAACAATAAAAGAAATAGTACTGTTTTTTTTAAGTGGTACTTTTATGTTTAAAGAAAACGTTTAGGTGAAAAGGGGGTTGGATCCACACATGCTGTGACTCCTTGTACCAATTCACTAACCAAACGACCGGTTACCGCGCTGAGCGTTAAACCAATATGACCATGGCCAAATGCGAGCGTCACTTTATCGTTACTCGGTAAATGACCAATAATAGGGATGGTATCGGGTGTCGCAGGACGGCTTCCAAACCACTCGGACGAATATTCAATATCATCTCCGAGCATTTCTTTGGCTTGTGCTTTTAAATTATCAATACGTAACTTTGTTGCTGGTGCATCAATGTGGGCAAATTCTGCCATTCCAGCCAAACGCATTGACTCTTCAATTGGTGACAAAAACACAGACTTATCTAACCACGCGACTGGGCGGGTAAGGCAAGTCGGGTTGTCTGAGCGAATCATAATGTGATAACCCCTTTCGCTGACCAAAGGCAGTTTGCAACCTAATTGATCGATTAACTTTTTAGAGGCGCTACCTGCGGCAATCACCAGTCGATCGAAATAATGTGTTTCTGTCGTTGTTTGAACAGATACTCCGTTGTTTTCACATTTGACGCGGTTTACTTGATCTTTAATAATTTTGCCGCCATTTTCGACGAAATACTTAGCATAACAGCGGCTCAATTGAATAGGGCTCACTGTAAAACGCGTATCTGGGTAATACACGCCACCAGCATAAAATGGTTGTAATGCCGGTTCTAACTCTTTGACCTGATGATGATCAACAAAAGACAAATTAACTCCTAAATTTTGCCTTTCTAGCATGTCACCTGTTTTGGCTTTTTCGATACTCTCTTGTGATGCAAACAAAGCAAGGCAGCCGCCTTTATGAATCAAGGATTGGCCTGATGTCATGTTTAAAAGCACTTGATCAGATTCAAAGGCTTTAGACTGTAAGTTTGTTAGCGCCTGTCGAGAGTGCTTATAGCGAAAACATGACTTCATGTAATGCCAGCCATAAGGCAGCATTTCGGGAATGTAATGCTTAGAAATAGATAAAGGGCTGCTTGCATTGGCGAGTAGTTTCGGAATTTTAGGTAACATTTTGAAGCGTGTGAATGGCAAGCATGAAAAGTTAGCCATGACGCCAGCATTGCCAAAAGAGGCGCCTTCACCTGGGCTTTGGCGGTCGATAATAGTGACCTTATAACCTGCTTTTTGTAGCCACAAAGCAGAAGATAAGCCAATGATTCCTGCGCCGATTACGGCAATGTTTTCATGAGCAAAATCGTTATCTTTAGACACGTTATGATCACAACTACGTTAAGTAGTGCGCCTCTTCTGGTGAGTATGAGTACTTAATATTAAAATCAATAAAATTTTAAATCAGTGAGGCTTTAAGCTCGCCAACCAGTTAGATCATAAGATCTGAAGCGCATTAAAGAAAATTAGTAATTCTTAGGAAGGTATAGATTTTTCTTATGTAGTCACTGTAGTGTTTGTAATTCGCTTTTTAGATATTTTACAAACATCATCGCTAGAGTAGACAAAGGTCGATGTGCTGGCGTGACAATCGAGATGGAAAAAGTGACGTGAGATGTGAAAGGCAGAAAAACAATTTGATCTTGGTTACGACTATTCGCTTGATAACTTGCGACTGTAATTGGATCGACAATGGCACAAGCCAAACCATTTTCAACAAATGACAGTTGTGGAAGAAAGTATTGTGTTTCAAAACGTTTATTCAATGTTAAATCATTCGTTTTAAAAATAGACTCTAGTTGCTCATGAATAGCATGTGATCCATCCAACATAGCCAGAGGTTTATTGTCTAAGTCTTGTGCACAAATAGTCGTATTTTGTGCCAAAGGGTCAGAAGCGGGAACCGCACAGACACATTTAAAATCCAGAGGGTCATGATGAATGAGTGAGGGCGCTACACTTTCCACGTGATCGACAAGGCCAACATCGTATCTTTGTGCTGACATAAGTTGCTGAGCTTGAAAGGAGCTGTGGGAAAACAAAGATACATCTACATGCTCTTTGTTTTGAACAAAGCGACTGATTAATTGTGGCAAAAAGAAAATAGAAGGGCTGATCATAGCAACCATATTTATTCGGCCTACGTTTAAGTTCTTTACACGTGTTAAGCTGTCTTGCAAGTTCTCAACTTTTTCCAATATCTCAGTTGCTTCCGCCAGAATGTATTCCGCTTCAGGTACGGGATGCAATCGACCTTCGCGCCGTTCAAAAAGTGGCATACCAACTTCTTCTTCCAAACTGGCTAGTTGTGAGCTTACCGCTGGCTGAGTTCTAAACAAATTACTAGCCGCTTTGGAAACAGATCCTGTCACCATAATTTCTTTGAATGCGCGCAGTTGTTTTAGATTCATTTCTAATCAAGCCTTATAAATAACGGTAAAATTATGGCAGTAAGTTTATCAGGGAAGCGATTGTTATACGAAGCTCAATGGTTAGAAGGCAGAGTAGCAACTATCAGATGGCCTTTGATCTCATTCATTTCGTCACGAGCAAATAAATAGCAAGATAAGGTTTAAATATGGATCTTTCTTTTCAACCTTGTTCTTACTAGAAGAATGTTTTTTACTGTTTTGCCTGCAAAATGGTAAAAACATAAATTTATAAGACGGATTCTTATGAAGAAAACTTTCTTTAAAAATCTGCAATCTTTGACCGCTATTTTAGTGTTGAACACATTGCCTGCTGGAGTTGCCCAAGCTAGTGTTAGCTATGAATCCGAAGTGGCTCAAGCAAGGGTGTTATCAGATGATCGCAGAAACACCTTAAAACAAGACTTTCAAGAAGACCCATTAAAGCGTTTGTATCTTGAAAATACACTGGCTTATGTTCAAAAACATCAAGATAAGCCCTTGAGCCATCAGCATCATTTGGCTTTAACTCTTATTGAAGAAGCTTACCAAGATGATTTGGACACCTTGCTAGATCATTATGAATTCGAGTTGGAATCTGCCATTTTGGCTAACGATGAATCTCGTATCCATAGCGCCAAGAATTGGGCAGAACAAGAAATAGCCGTGCTGAAAGAAATGCGAAGTGCTAAAATTTCGGAATTTAACCAAAAATTCAGCGTCTCTTGAGTTTAAATAGAGGCTGAAACGGTCATTCACTCCGAGACTTGACATGTTATCTGAATCACCCAATTTTAGTTTCGTTACGATTCGTCGCCAGTTCGACTTTCGTGGTATCGAGATGGGCCGTTGGGTGACGCCTGAAGAAAGAGATCGCGCGGCGGTCAATTTCCACCAAGCTTTGCACGACTTGATGGACGCTTTACAAGGTCCTGAACATCTTATTTCTCTACGAGGAACACTTGGGCTTCAGTTTGGAAAAGGCGGACAGCGTGGTGTAGCGGCTCATTATATGCCAGCGACTCGGCAACTGGCCTTGGCTAAAAACGCTGGTGCAGGAAGTCTCGCCCATGAATGGTTTCATGCCTTTGATCATTATGTGGGGGCAAAAATGTTTGCTACCTTAGCGAGCGATGAGTTCGCCTCATTTGGTTGGATAAACAGCGCAGTGATGAATCCACATCCTCTTAATGATTCTCTAGCAGCTTGTTTTAAAGCGATTATGTTAAGCCCTGATGGTCAATCTACCAGCGAGTTATTTCAGCACTCAACCCAAGCAGATCGGACTCATAAAATACTCTATTACGCGAAACCAGAGGAATTAGCTGCTAGGGCATTTGAAGCCTTTGTAGAGGACTGTGCTCCCCACAGTCACTTCTTAGTGCGAGGAACACGTTATTCGCCAGAGGCGAAAAGTGGTCTTTACCCCCAAGGGGCGGATCGTGAGCGCATCAACCAAACGTTTAAAAACTATTTTCACACTTTAGGCCAAGCGCTGTTTCGAGAGCTGGATTAACGCCGGCTTTTCTGCTGGTGGATGTGTTGTATCAAGGCGCGAAGTTTAGCGGGCTTGGCAGGTTTCGCCATGTAGGTGACTTCCTGTTGCTTACAGGCTTCTACTAAGTCTGCATCCCTAAGGGCGGTGATCAATACTGCAGGAATGGTCTTGCCTGCTTTGTCTCTTAAGCGTTGAATTAAGTCTAAGCCGTCTTGACTATTATCAAGGTGGTAATCGACCAATAGCAGCTCGGCCTCACCTGATGCCTCAAGCGCTTCACCATAACGATTAAAGGTGTGGCATTCACATTGCCAGTGGCTGAGTAGGGTGCTGATGGCCGTTAGGTTATTGACGTCGTCATCGATACACCAAACCTTACATTGAGCGCTCTTATCGGTGTTCACCACAGGGCTGGCAGTGGCCACTGGGGTTGGCGCTTGTGACTGCTTCGCTAGAGGAATATAGATACCAAAACGGCTGCCTTTATTTGGCACAGAGAGGACTTCTGTGGTGAGGTTCAGTTGCTTCTGCATGCGTCGCACCAAGCCTAACCCTAAACCCATGCCCGGTTCTTGGTTGTTTTCCCAGCGATAAAAGTCGTCGAAGATTTTTTGTTGCTCTGCCATAGGAATGCCCACGCCTGTGTCCCAAACCTGTAAATAAACATAGCCTTCACGACGGCGGGTACTAAGCAAAACACTTCCTGTTTGGGTGTATTTCACCGCGTTAGAAACAAAGTTTTGAATGATGCGGCGCAGATAAATGGCATCGGAATGCACTCGGCAAGGGCTAATGTGGGTTCTTAACTGTAAGCCTTTGTTGTCTGCGATAACCCCAAACTCGGTAATAATAGGCTGCAAGACATCTTGCAGATCGCAATCGGTGAGCTTAGGTTGAATCGCTCCTTGGTCTAGACGAGCGATTTCCAGCAGAGTGGAAATGAGCATCTCGGTGGACTCAAGGGAGTCAGCAAGTTTATCCACCACTTGTCCTGCGGCGGCGGGCATGTCGCTCGATTGCAACACCCCCATGTAAAGTTTGGCGGCGTTTAAAGGTTGTAAAATATCGTGGCTGGCCAGTGCTAAGAACTCGGTTTTCGAGGCATTTGCGTGCTCGGCTTCTGCTTTGGCCTTGATTAGCGCTTGCTCTGCCTGGCTGCGGCGGTCGATTTCTTGCAGCAGTTCATGGTTAATGCTTTGTACTTCTTCAGAACGGGCTTCTACACGTTTCTCAAGGTCAATGTTGGCTTCTTTTAAGGCCTGTTGGCTTTCAATATGGTCGGTTACGTCGGTGTAACTGGTAACAAAACCGCCGTTAGGAAGTGGGTTACCCACCATTTCAATCACTCGGCCACTGGCGCGACGGCGCAAGAAACGGTGAGCAGTACCCTTGCGTAAATGCTCTAGTCGTTTGCTGACCAGCTCTTCAATTTGCCCCACACCACATTCGCCGCGTTGGGCGTTATAGCGAATTAATTCTTCCACTGGTAAGCCAACTCGTAACATGCCTTCAGGGTAGGGGTAGAGAGACAAATAGGTTTTATTCCACGCCACGATACACATGTCTTTGTCGACCACACTGATGCCTTGGTCGAGATTGTCCATGGAAACAAAGAGTAGGTTTTGGCTGAACTGTATGGCTTGGGTGGTTTCGTCTAGGTAGGTTACCATTTCTTCTACCTTGATCTGTTTGTCGATCAAAATAGAGTTGATGATGGTTCGGGCGGAGGATCCCCCCAATACGCCCCCAAGAATGCGCTCACAATAGTCGATAAATAAGCGGTTCGGCGTGGCATTTGCTGGAATGCTTTGATTGTAGTCTTGCTCGAAGCTGGACAAAACCTGCTGGCATTTTTGCTTGCCTAGAAAGGTTTCTAGTAACACAAAGAAGTCACTGTTTTTGGCTTTACTCTTGGCCTTGAAAAAGCCGTTTTCAAGTTCTGTGGTAGGGCTCACAAAAGCGGTCGCTTGAATACGGTCAATCAGACGTTCGGTAGACAAGAGCGAGCCAATCACATAACCAATAACGTTTGCCACCAAGCTAATAAAGGTGCCATAGCTGATCATATCGCTGCGGCTTTGGGCACTTTCTAGGCCCCAATTCATGTTGCCAGTCAGGGGCAGCATGGTGAACAGTAGCCAGCATAAGAAGCCCAAGGTGAGGCCAGTGTACACCCCATAGGCGTGGCCGCGCTTCCAGTACAAGCCGCCAAGCACGGCGGGCATGAGTTGTAGCACCAATGAGAAGGCAATGATGCCAGTGCCGGTCAGCGATTCAGAATTGGCCATGGTCTGATAATACAAGAAGGCCAACATCAAGATGCCCATCATCGCCAAACGACGAATCATCAAAATCCGCCTTTGATAAACGGGTAATACCTGTTGCTGAGCACTGGCACGAGCCAACATGAGAGGCAGGATAACGTCGTTACTGATCATTATGCTTAGGGCAAAGGTCGCCATGATGATCATGGCCGTGGTGGCGGAAATGCCCCCAAGGAAGATCAACATTTGCAGGGCTAAATTATCGGACGCTAGGGCGAACTGAATAACATAAGTGTCGGCATTAACGTCATTGGCAAAAAGGCTTTGTCCGGCAATGGCTATGGGCGGAATAATCACCGCAAAGATCAGCAAATACACAGGGAATAACCAGCGAGCCATGGAGGATTGTTTGGGGTTTTGATGGTCCACCACGGTGACATGGAATTGGCGAGGTAGGCACACCACGGCAGCGGCAGACATAAAGGTCTGCATGATAAAAGCAAAAGATACTATGCTGTCGGCGTGCCAAACACTGGTGTCTATGCGTCGGCTAATGGTGTCAAAGTCCAGATCTTTCACCATCATTATCGCGACTGCGCCAACCGCGACAATGGCGATGAGTTTAAATAAAGATTCGGTGCCTATGGCCAGCATCATGCCTGATCGATACTCGGTCACTTCAACTTTTCGCGTACCAAAAAGCATGGCAAAAACGCCCACTAATATGGTTGCACACAGCACGACTAAGCTGGCTGAGGACTCTTCTTGTTTGACAAACAGGGAAAAGTTAAAAGCGATGGCTTTTAACTGCAAGGCAATATATGGGATCACCGCCAACATGGCGATAAGGATCACCAAAGGGGCCGTCATGGGGCGCTTGCCATAGCGAGATGAGATAAAGTCAGCGATGGACGTGATGTTTTGTTTATGGCTGACGTTAATCAGCTTGCGCAAAAATGGGAAGGCGAAGGTATAGAGTAAAATAGGCCCTAATAAAATCGGCAAATAGCTCCAGCCAGAGCGGGCGGCCTCACCAATGGAACCAAAGAAGGTCCAAGCGGTACAGTAGATGGCAAGGGATAAACTGTAAACAATAGGGTGGCGAGTCAGGCGCTTGGCCATTGGGCTGTCGTTGTCACCCCAAAGCGCAACCCAAAACAGTCCTAGGACATACAAGATGGCTAATACAATCCACAAAAACGTCATTTCGTCATCTACCCAAAGTCTTAGTTTTCCTTAACAGTCAAAGTCTTACCACAGGCAACCCCATGGGGACTCAAACAATGTAACACAGGCGCTCTGATAATCCTCTAAGACTAAAGTCGCGGCTGGTTAAAGATCGGATTATTTCTAATTTGGAAATTCAGCTTATTATGTCAGGCCGTCTTACTTACTCTGGTGAAATGCTACAATGGCGGCAATCAGTTACGTGAAGCAAGGAGAGAAAATGTCGCCATTAGTACCCAGTGAGACCATCAAATCCTATCATGCTCATTTATACTATCAAGATGAGGCGGGTTTGGCGTTGGCCCAAGAGGTTGCTCATCAGGCAGAACAGCTGTTTCCGATTAAAGTAGGGCGTTTTCATTGTAAAGCGGTGGGGCCTCATCCGGTTTGGAGCTGCCAGCTATCATTTGATAGAGAAACCTTCGCGCATATCGTCCCTTGGTTGATGCTAAATCGTAATGGCGTAGATGTGTTTTTGCATCCGGTTACAGGGAATGACTACCGTGATCATAGCCAAGGAATTGCTTGGTTAGGAAAGTCCTATGATCTTGATATTTCAAGATTTATCACCATATAGAGGGTTGCATTTACCCAAGGGGATAGTATGGAAGACTGGTTTAAGCAATTTGTGATTTTATGGTCTGTGATAGACCCAATAGGGACCATCCCTGTATTTCTGGCCGCGACGGCGAGCTTTACTCAACCTGCTTTAGCGAGAAAGGTGGCTTTAAAGGCGGTATTGATTGCTGCTGCTGTCTTGTTGTTCTTCGTGGTGGCAGGGGAATACTTACTTGATGAAATGGGCATACCTCTAGAAGCCTTCCAAATAGCCGGTGGTTTGGTGCTGTTCCTGTTTGCTTTGACCATGATCTTCGGGGAAAGCAAGCCAGATGAAGAAATGGGCATGATAGAAAAAGGCTTACACAGTGCTGTCTATCCTTTAGCGATTCCGTCTATTGCCTCACCAGGTGCCATGATGGCCGCTGTGTTGCTAACGGATAATAACCGCTTTTCGGTGATGCATCAGGCCATCACCACAGGGGTTATGCTTAGTGTTCTTTTGATCACTTTTATTCTCATGTTGCTGGCCACTCACATCCAAAAGATCATTGGTGTGGCTGGAGCCAGTGTGATCAGTCGAGTCATGGGGCTTATCTTAGCAGCGGTTGCCGTTAACTCAGTGCTAACAGGGGTGGAGTTGTATTTTGGCCTTGAAACCGCTGTTTCCTCTAACCCAGTGTTGGGAAGCTAGTAAGTAAGGGATGAAGGCGCAGATAAATTTATCTAAATAAATTTTAGTTCAAGCCTAGAAAAATCGTCGATCATCCCAAACTTCATGGCTATACGCTAGTTATTGGTGCTATGTCTCGTTATCATAGTGCCGCAAACTAACGTTCGGGTTCGTGATGTGTCGGTGTTATGCAAAAACTGTTTGCTTGTATCAAGCACTCGTTCCCCCATACATTCAAAAGTTGGAGAAGACAATGCAAATTGCAGAAAACACCGTTGTAAGCATGCACTACACATTAACAGATGACCAAGGACAAGAGCTGGATTCTTCTGTTGGCCAAGAGCCATTAGTATTTTTAAGCGGCGCACAAAACATCATTGATGGCCTTGATAAAGCCCTTCAAGGCAAAAGCGCTGGTGAAAAACTGGTCGTTGAAGTTGCACCAGAAGACGCTTACGGTGCTGTACACCAAGAATTGATTCAAAAAGTACCTCATGAAAACTTCCAAGGGGTAGATGAAATTCAAGTGGGTATGCAATTCATGGCGCAAACTCCAGGTGGCCAACAACCTGTAACGGTTATTGGCGTAGAAGAAGACGGCATCATGCTAGATGGTAACCATCCATTAGCAGGTAAGACGTTGAACTTCGACGTAGAAGTCATTGAAGTACGTGAAGCGTCTGCTGAAGAGCAAGAGCATGGTCATGTACACGGCGAAGGTGGCCACCACCACTAGGCCTTAAAACTGACAAACGAAAAGCGGCGATTGTTTCCAATCGCCGCTTTTTTTTGCGCTTTAGTTTTAAGTATGTCGCTGGAAAAAACTCAGCAAAATGTCCGCTAATGCTTGCGGCATGGCCAGCTGCGGAAAGTGCCCACAATCTAAACTCGCGACTTCTGTGGCTGGTACTAAAGCTTGCATGGTGGTTTGGACGATAGGTAAGACTGAGCGGTCTTGCTTAGCCTCTACATATAAGCGAGGAACTTGTCCCGCCCCTTGTTCTGTCCACTCATTAGTACTGTAGCGAGCCGAATTGGGTTGGCTCACCAGACGCTGAGCCACCTTCTGGGCATCATCAGGATCAATATCATGCAAGAAGATTTTTAGTGCGGCCTCAGCTGGCACTCGTGTCCCACCA
Organism: Marinomonas dokdonensis; assembly: GCF_052747885.1. Lineage (NCBI taxonomy): Bacteria > Pseudomonadati > Pseudomonadota > Gammaproteobacteria > Oceanospirillales > Oceanospirillaceae > Marinomonas > Marinomonas dokdonensis. The sequence continues at coordinate 250,212 of NZ_JBRAND010000001.1, read as the reverse complement.
TGGGTTTCTTGTAAATAGGGGCCTATACCACGTACATCATGGCCTTGTGCGCTCAGTTGTTGGCACAATTGATCAAACCTAAGGCCACTCGGAAGCATCATACCCGCCACATAAGCGATAGCCTTGATCCGCGCAGGGATAGCTTCCGCAACTCCAGTCGCCGTTAGGCCTCCTCCGGAGTGAGCAACCAGATAAATATCGCCGGTTAACTCTGCAATTTTGTTCACGACTTGTTGGCAGTAATCTTCAAGACTTACACCCATGTCCTCAGGGTCGTCTTCTAAACTACCTAGCAAGCTAATGGGATGAAGTTGATACCCTGACAAATAAGGCAGTAAATCTTGCCACGCCCAGCCACTGGCCCAAGCCCCGTGGATTAAAATAATGTGTTTCATCGTAAAACTCTTAAATTATGACAGGGGTACCCATCTTTAAAGGTAAGTGCGTCGGTACATCTCACGCATGTGTTCTTCCACCGTCACAGGTGGGTACTTAGCTTGCTCAGAGGGTGTTAAACAGCTTTCGATACAAGCGACGTTATGATCTGGGTGGCCACTAAAAAAGAAAGGAATCGAATAACGTTCTTTACCGCTTTTATTGATCACTCGATGACGGGTGGATTGATAGGTGTCATTCGTCCAGCGGGCGATCATATCCCCTAGATTAACGATATAGCTATCAGCGATAGGAGGCGCGGCTAACCATTGCTGGTTGTCGTGATCCCATACTTCTAAGCCGCCATTCTCATCTTGTAGCAATAGGGTAATGCCGCCAAAGTCAGTATGAGCGCCACAGCCTTTTTCATCTGGATGGCTCATGGCGGGTTGAGGTGGGTAATGCAACAAACGTAATGTCACCAGCGGGTCTTGGCAGAAGTCTGCGAAATAATCTTCTTCCAGTTCCAGCGATAAAGCTAAAAGGCTCATTATTTTAGTCGCTAACTCGGTGAGTTGTTGCAAGTATTGTCGAGACGCTTGCTGGAAGGCTGGCATGTTTTTAGGCCACTGGTTTGGACCATAGTTGAAGCGCCCAGCCTTTACCATAGGGTGGTCTTCAGGGTGATCAATCCCAATGTAAAAGCCTTCTTTTAAATCCGGTAAACCATTGGCTTCAAGGGTTTGATGTTTAATAGGCTCATAACCACGATTGGCTTTAGATTGCTGGGTGCTAATGGCTAATTTTTGCGATTCTGGTTGGGCAAAAAAATGCTTGGCTTGGTCAAATACCTCGGTTTGTAAGCTAGTTTCTATGCCATGGCCAGTAATGTAGAAAAACCCTTTGTCTTGGCAAGCCTGACGAATACTCTCCGTAATTTTAGCGGTTTCCGTGGGGTCATTAAGCGCTAAATTCGTTAGGTCAATAATGGGTAGCGCTGGGGCGTTGCTGTCCATGTTTCATCTCCAGAAAAAGTGTATAGGCTTCATCCTAGAGTGAATATGTGTTGCTAACAAGAATCTATTTTAGCTCACCATGATGCTGTTTCGGCATCACCTTAGGTAGTTTCCGCTAGAGAGACCAGAGTGTCGCACAGGGCTCGGGCAAAAAAGTCCATGGCTGTGGTCAAGTGTCGTCCGCCCCGCACATATACCCCTAAGTCGGAATAAAAGGGCTGCTGGTGGGCGATAGGAATATGAACTAGATCGCCCTTGGCAAGATCATCTTCAATACCAATGCGGGTTTGAAAGGCAATGCCTGCACCACGCAACACCATGCGACGGGAAAACTCAAAAGAGTTGCATTCAATACTGGCGTGGGGAACCCCTAGTTGGGCCAGTAAAGGCGCCATATGTAGGTAGGTAGATGTGCCTGGTTTACTCATGATGAGAGGGTGCTGGGCGCATTGCTGCAGTGTCACTTTGGTTTGCTTTGCGAGAGGGTGATCTGGGGTGACCACGGCCCCAAGCGGAAAGCGTGCTAATGTTAATTGCTGTATTTCTTCGGAGCGGCTTAAGTCAAACCCTAAACCTATGTCGGCTTGCCCTGAAATGATCGCAGGGGCTATCGCATCGGACCCTGCAAGGCTTAAACCCACAGTAATATTTGGGTATTTTAGGTTGAAGCTTTCCAATAAATTGGGGATTAATTCAATGGAAGGTCCTTCAACACTAATGATTTCAACATGACCTCGATGCAAGCCTTGCAGAGCCTCTAACTCACTGTGCATACGCTCTGCATCTTGCAACACAGTGCGCACATGATGAGCAAAGATTTCCCCTGCACTGGTGAGTCGTAATCCATTGGCTAAGCGCTCAAAGAGTGGTACGCCTAATTCGTCTTCTAGCTTTAAAATCTGCCGACTCACCGCCGATGAGGCAACATGTAAGTGCCGAGCGGCTTCTCGGATAGAACCGTGCCGATAAACCATATCAAAGTAATACAAAGCATTGGCGTGAAAGCGTTTACGGGGCAGTTTGGCGTCACTCTGCATAGTCACTAAACTCGTGTAAAACCCTAAAAGTACCCGACAACGGTGCGCAATAGCAAAACTAATTGGCTTATCGAGTACTTAGGCTGAAACACTTGTCCGTCGTTGTTAATCGCTAAGAGGAGTGATAGCGCTGACAATCTTGTCTCGATACTCTTGGGGCAGCTCGATGGCAGCTTTTAACTTTTTCGAGAAGCAAACATAGGTGACTTCTGCGTCGGCGACTAAGGCTTGAGTTTCAGCATTGATAATGCGCTGCTGCATACTGATGCTGCGGTTGCCTATTTTGGAAAAAGCGGTTTGAACCTCTAGAGTTTCCCCAAAGCTTGCTTCGGCGCGAAAGTTAATATTGATGTTCACAATGGCCCAGGCAATGCCTTGCTCCATTAATTCTGTGCCCATGCCAAAGTCATCAAAAAACGCCCAGCGACCTTCCTCCAAAAACTCTAGATAACGGGCATTGTTCACATGCTGAAAGATGTCTAGATGGAAACCACGAACTTTAATGTTGACCTTGCTGATCATAATATTCTTCCTTTTAATATTTATTTTCGCTGAAATGAGATAGAAGAATACGTAGCAGAGGGTAAGAAAAAAATAGCAAAAACGCTCAACTTTACTGGCAGATTATCGGCAATCGCCTTTAAATGCTGAGTTCAGTTTCTTCTGCTTTGATGAGTAACTTTAATTCGTCCGGCAGTTTATCTAAGGCCTGTTTTAATGCTTCTAAACAGGTAGAGTCTATGGCGGTATTGAGGCTCTCAGTCATGATGTCGAGGGCTTTTGAAACCGGCATCGCACCTCGATAAGGACGCTCAGCTGTGATGGCATCAAAGATGTCTGCGGTGGTGATGATTCGGGTTGGCAAAGAGATTTGTTCTGCATTGAGTTTATTGGGATAGCCTGTACCATCCAGTTTTTCATGGTGGCTGCCAGCCATTTCAGATAAGTTTTGAAAGGCGGTGATTTTCGAGAGAATGTCCTTGGTAAATTGTGCGTGTTTCTGCACCGCTAGCCATTCATCCTGATCCAGCTTACCGGGTTTATCTAAGATGGTATTGCTAACCCCAAGCTTGCCTACATCATGCAGCAGTGCTGCTCGCCTAAGCCATTTTCTGAGCTCATCATCAATCCCCATTTCTTGTGCGATGAGGTCGGTAAAGAGCGCCACACGTTCACTATGACCCGATGTGTAAGGGCTCTTTGAATCTATGATTTTACCAAAAGCAGACACGATACAATCGAGATAGCTATCATCCAGCAAGAGATTTGCTTTGGCGGGGGCGAGCTCCATAACGGCATTAGAAATGCTCGATGAAGCCAGTGTGTCACAGAAGCTTTTATCTAACACAATTTCATTCATGGCTTCCACAAGGGCTGGGTCAAACCAGTCGCCACTACGTTGATTGGCTTCGGCCACGGCGCCAGGTAGATCATTTTCTATCTGAAACACATCGATCACTTGTGCCAGCAGGGCGATACGAGAATTGAGGGGAATGTCGGTTCCCTCTAGGTTTTCAGGTCGACCCTTACCATCCCAGTGTTCATCCAGAGAATGCACCCCTTGAGCCACGGCTTCGCTAAACCTTAATTCACGAGCTATATCCGCTCCTCGTGAGCAGCGAGTCTCGATGAGTTCTTGGGCATAATCTGAACCGTTTTTTAAAATATCTATGGTTGCGCTAATGCGGGTAAGCCAATTCTTATCTTTCCCCGTGTTATTCATCACAAAATTGATCACGCTAGAAAGACTTGTACCTACGGTTTTAAAACTGCGTTTAAACTCTTGATCATCAGTGAGATAAAGTTCACAAATACGCGCGGCATTACTACTGCAGCCAGTGTCTTTTAATAGCAGAGTAAAATATAGGTCGTATAACTCGGGCTCAGACAAGCCAATTTTTTCCCCAATATGCATACCTATCCAGCAGCAACGAATGCAATGCTCTGGTGGTTGGCCCTCGGTCATATCTAGCGCCACCGTTAATGACAGCATTAACTCAGACAGCTTTATATAGTTCGATTCTGGCAATAGGCTTGAGGCTTTGGACATTCATTTAATCTCTATACTAGAGGAGGTGGCTATCAAGACTATGTGTTTCTAGGCATGTTTGCCAAGTAATTTACAGCGTATCTGATAGGTGGCTGTCTTCAAAAGGGGTTTTTATGCACTTAATAGAAGATGAAATAGATAATAAATATTGATAATCTGATAAGAATTTTAGCAATTATAGTGTGAAATTTGAAAATGAACGCTGAGCATTTACGTTTATTTATCCGCCTTGCGGTGACTCATAACATTAGCCAAGCAGGCAGTGAATTGGGGCTATCTCCGGCGGTGGCCAGTAACCATATTAATAAATTGGAACAAAGCTTAGGCGTGCGCTTGTTGCATCGTACCACACGGAAAATTTCTCTGACTGAGGAAGGGGAAGCTTTTCTACCTTATGCTCACGATGTGTTATCGAGCATGGAAGCTGCACGAAACTCTGTTGGGGCGGGTAACGCCTTGCCAAGTGGTAAGCTGCGGGTCACGGCACCGGCTTCCTTTGGTCGTATGCATCTAGTGCCAGCGCTGAAAGGTTTTTTACAACAATACCCAGATTTGTCCGTAGATTTGCGCCTTTCCGACGCCATTGTCGATATGGTGGAAGGGGGATTTGATGTGGCGATACGCAATGCGGAGCTGAAAGACTCCAGTCTGATTGCCCGCAAATTAACGGTGGATAAGCGAATTATTTGCGCTGCCCCAAGTTACTTAAAAGCCCATGGCGAGCCGCAAACCCCTGAAGAGTTGAGCTCGCATCAATGTCTTAACTTAATGCATTTCGATACATGGCGCTTCAAGCAGCCTCAAGGGGAGCTGGCAATTAAAACCAAAGGTAACCTGCAAACGGACAATGGCGAAGCCATGCGTGATGCCTGTGCTCTTGGGTTAGGCTTAGCAATAAACTCCACTTGGAGCGCTTACCAGCATTTACAGTCTGGTGAGCTGGTTCAAGTATTAAAAGACTTCCCATTATCTCGACAAACCGCTATTTGGGCTGTATACCCAAGCTCTCGCTTACTGGCACCAAAAGTGCGGGTGTTTATTGATTATTTCTCTGCACAATTTGGCGATAAACCCTATTGGGATCAAGCTTGCCAAGCCGTGAATTGAGATTCATCTACAGATAAACCCCAGCGTATCTTGTCTATACTCCGGGGTTTTTTATTGAAATAATGCAGCGTCTTTAGTGCACTCATAGCAAGGGGTTAGTTTTGTTTAAATCCATTCACCATGTGGCCATTATTTGTTCGGATTATGCAGTGTCCAAGGCGTTTTATGTGGAAGTGTTGGGTTTGCAAGTGATTGCCGAGAATTATCGCGCTGCCCGTGCTTCGTACAAGTTGGATTTAGCCTTGCCTGATGGTGGTCAAATCGAGCTATTTTCTTTTCCTGATGCGCCGCCACGCCCTTCTAGGCCTGAAGCCCAAGGACTAAGGCACTTGGCATTCAATGTGGACTCGGTGGAAGACACAGTGGCCTATTTGCAAAGCAAAGGGGTGGAAGTAGAGCCGATTCGTGTGGATGAATACACCCAACGTAAGTTCACCTTCTTTAGTGATCCAGACGGTTTACCTCTGGAAATTTACCAAGCAGGTTAATCTTGAGTAGGGCGAACCATGGCCACATGCTCGATACCATCTTCCAAATAGGGTGAAGAGACAATCTCAAAACCGTGGCGCTGGTAAAAGTTTGCAAGGTGGGCTTGGGCGCTGATTTTGATCGCTTGTTTTGGCCAAAGTTTATTGGCTTGGGCAATGGCTTGCTCGATAAGCTGATGCCCCAACTTTGCTTGACGATATTCTGCTGTGACCAGCACTCGGCCAATGGCCACATAACCTTCATAACAAACATCTGGTGCCATGATTCTGGCATAGGCAACGGCGTCTTTATCCGCTAGAGCGTAGAGGTGTTGGGTATCCTTTAGGGTGTCGATGCCATCCAATTCTGGGTAAGGGCAGTTCTGCTCAACAACAAATACATCGCAGCGAATTTTTAGTAAGTCATATAAACGATGTACGGTTAATTCATTGAAAGTTTGGTTGTGCCAGATGACCATGTTTTTGTCCTAAAATCGAGTGCTTCAAAGCGAGTTATTTTGGTCAAAAAGGCAGGGCTAAGTAAAGCCTTATTATTGGCGGTCCATGACGTGATATGTCTATAATGAATTTGTATTTGAAATGCTAATGTGAACTTGTTATATCTAGTTTGTCGTAAAAACAACAATAAAATAAAAGAGATGACGATGAAAAGCCAATTAGAATACTTATCCCAATACGCCTATTACCACCAAAACCCAAGCAATGTTGCCACCCACTTTGTGGGCATTCCGATGATTTTAGTCGCGATTACCATCTTGCTGTCACGGCCCTTAATTGATCTATCCATAGTCGTCATTAGCCCAGCGATGATAGCTGCCTTGCTGGCTTCATTGTTTTACCTACGCCTAGATCGAAGTATGGGCGTGCTGATGAGCGTTTTGTTGGCGCTATCCGTTTGGTTCTCACACTATATCGCGGCTCAAACGACATTTATTTGGTTAACCTCTGGTATTGGGCTATTTGTGGTAGGTTGGATTTTTCAGTTCGTAGGCCATTACTTTGAAGGAAAGAAACCAGCCTTCGTGGACGATATTATAGGCTTAATTATTGGGCCATTATTTGTAGTGGTTGAGGCTTTGTTCTTGCTTGGCTTTAAGAAGTCATGGCAACAACAGATTAAGACAGCTTGTCAGCTAAGAAATCAAAATAAAGAAGAATAACGAAGAGAGAAGATTGGGTGGTACGCTAGTGTTTTTATTCTTGCGACCAGTCCAGTGAGTCATGTATCCCATAATGATGGGGACTCATAGCATAAAGAAGGGCTTAAGAATTAAGCGTGCTTCATAGTACGTGGGTTTAGGTTTGCTTTGATTTTTGCGAAGAAGTTTTTAACAGACTGTGTTGCTGATGCGACAACTTCAACAATGTATTCTGCGCGTTCTGCATTCGCAATGGCAGTGTATTTTTCAGTTTCAGAAATATAAGTAATGTCTGCTGAATCTAACAGTTCAACTAAAGATTTTGAGTTTTTCATCTTGTGCTCCTAGTTATTAATGAATGAAATAAGTGTTTTCAATAATTAAATGGTAAGGGCGTAGAGGCACAAAGACAAACGATAAAAAATACCCTGATAGGTGAATTAAACTCAACTATATGCTTTACTAGCCCTTATTTTACTTGATCATCCACTTCTGGCCAGCTTTCAAAATGCACACTCGATTCTAGAGATTTTCGAGGTAGCCAGCCCGCTCGTTGTAAGTCTGGGGTGGTGTGAAACGCCTTCACATAACCCAAACACAGATAGGCAATGATATCGATGTCTTGGGGGATATTAAGGGCGTCACGAATCACATCATCATGAACTATGCTTACCCAGCCCATGCCGAGATTCTCAGCGCGTGCGGCCAACCACAAATTTTGTACTGCACACACAGAACTGAACAGATCCATTTCTGGTTTAGCAGTTCGACCAAGCACCACAGGGCCTGTACGTTTACGGTCACAGGTCACACAAATACCCACAGGAGACTCTTCAATACCTTCGAGTTTAAGCCCTTGATATTGTCGCTTTCGCTCGCCAGTAAAAAGTTCTGCCGCTTCTTCATGGGCCTGTAAAAAGCCTTGTTTGATTTTCGTTTTGGTGGCTGGATTCTTAACGACAATAAAGTCCCAAGGCTGCATAAAACCAACACTTGGAGCGTGATGAGCGGCTAATAAAATACGTTCTATTACTTCATCAGGGATAGCATCGCTAATGAACTCGCGACGAACGTCACGACGGGCAAAGATGGTTTTGTAAACAGCGTCTCTTTCTTGCTGGGTAATTTGCATAATGGCCACTTAAATCCAGTGCTAAAATCAGCGGCCATTATGCCGAGGCCCATCTAAGAAAGCGAATGAATAAGCCTAATGCTATCGTTAGATAAGATCATATGTAGGCGACTCTTCATGCTTAGTGGGCACCTTTTTATGGCGAGTTTGCTGTGCTTGGCTGGGGAATGTCTTGGAAGCTTTTGCCCATGGTTTGCTCACCCACATATTTTGGGTCGAAGGCTGGGCGGGTAAATATTTTACGCAGCATAGGCTCAAAGTATTCTAAGGGTTTGGTCGGATATTCTGGGTCAAAAGAGCTTTGGTCCCAACGCTCACAAAAGTCAACGCAGGCCTGATACCAAGGGTGATCCTTTAAATATTCTCTTTCGTTTGGATCGCCCCCTAGGTGGTGCGCATAGTAAAAATTCTGGAATAAACCATGCTGATTAATGACCCAAGTAACTTCTGGTCGCACATATGGGCGCAGAATAGCCGCCGCATACTGGGAGTGATTATAGGGGGCTAGGTCATCGCCAATATCATGGATCAGTGCGGCCACTATCATCTCTTCATCGGCACCATCCGCTTCGGCTCGGGTGGCAGATTGCAAGGAGTGCTCAAGGCGAGATACCTGATAACCCGATAAGGTGTTTTCAAGGTTTCTTAGTGTCGCCAGCAGGCGGTCAGGTAACCCCCTTGCATAGGCTTCTTCGTGTTCGGTCAAAAACAAATATTCTTCTTTGGTGCCGTCTTTCATTTGGCGGAATTGTACATTTTTCATGGTGAATCCTTGGTTAAATCGTTTGGCTTTGCTTGAGGGCTTTGTAGCGGCCTTTCGGCTCGTCTAAATCAATGTAGGCCCCCTGTAAATGGCGTATGCCTTCTGTGCTGTCAAAGCCCGTTCTGCCGTGTAACACACGAGCGTTATGGAACATTTGTAATTGTCCTGGTTCCAGTTTAAAACGCCATTCGAATTGCGGGTCGCTAAACAGCTGCCCTAAGCGCTTGCGTGCACGATGAAAAATCACCAGTTGCTGCTCGCTCAGTAGAGGTAGGTAATCCAAACGTGGGCTGTAACTTACCCCTTCAACGCGTCCACTGGTGTCTGTTTGGATAATGGGACGACGCTCAATTAATTCTACTGTGTCATCTTTGTAGCGATAACGCACGGGAATATCACAGAGTAACTGATAACCTTCTGGGTCTTCTTGCTTGAGTTTTTCGACCACAGATAAGCTGTCCACTAACGTAGAAAAACCGCCTGAGGTCTGATTCGCTAGGCAATGCAACAACTGAATGCCGGGTGTGGGGTCACGATAAGGGTTATCCGTATGGGCACCAAGGGGTACAGAACGATAGGCTAAGTCATTTGAATTGGGGCGGGTGTAGACTTCGAAGTATTTACCGAAATTGGTCTTGCGCACATGGCCAAATTTTTCTGCCACTTGCAAAATGGCCTCGGCCTCATTGGGCACATCTGTGATAATAATCACCCCATAAATGAGGAATGCCTGCAAAGCTTTCATCAGTCCGGCTTCTGACTCAAGTTCGGCTGAGGAAAAGTAAAAGCAAGATTTGTCCGTCGTGCTTTGCCATGCTTGAGGTGCTGGCCCACCATCCCATGGATCAAAATCTGCGAAAAAGGCACTTAGATCATAGTCACCCTGATAACCATCGCTAAAGCTTAAACGTACTTTCGAGGCACTGTGTTGCTCCACTTCGGTAAGGCTTAGAGACTCGTCTAATTGGTGCGGATCAAATAATCTTTGTTGCGTGATTTGATCCAAATGTTGAGGGTCTTGGCAGCGTTCTCTTAGCCACAAGGCCGGCAAAGGGTAATGAGCACCAGCAATGTGGGCGCTAATTGAAGGGGGTTCTTCATTGACAGAAAATTCGACTTGTTGCATTTTACACCTCTCCTACTGTATTTCTCGGCAGTATTGATGAATTAGCCTAATGGTGACAGAGGCAATTACTTATGGATGGCATGCGAAATACTAATGATGAAAGAATCTGAGCTCCCCACGTTAAGTGCTCTGCAAGCCTTTGAGGCCAGTGTACGCAACCAATCCATGACCGCTGCCGCAGAAGAGTTGGGCATAACCCAACCATTAGTTTCTCAACGCATACGCAGTTTGGAAGAGGTTTTAGGGGGTGTGCTCATTGATCGCAGCGTCAAGCCTTTAGCGCCAACGACAGCAGGCTTGAAGTACTACCATGAGTTGCAAGGACCCCTTGAGGCAATTCGCCATGCTTCTGTTAAGGCTAAAAGTGCTCTACAGGAGTCTCGAACCAAGATTACCATCAGTGTGTATTTTGGTTTTGCTTTCCATTGGCTGATGCCAAGAATGGAGCGATTGCAGGCGGCTTTCCCTGACTATTTATTTGAAATTACCCCCACCAACAGTTTGAAAGAAGTATTGGCTTCACAGGCAGATATTGTCTTTCACTTCTCATCACCTAATGGCAAATACAGCTTTGAAAAGCTGTTAATCCCAGAAGAAGTCTACCCTGTTTGTTCCCCTGAGTTTGCACAGAAGTTTGATTTAAAGGCCGGGGACTATCTGGAAAATCTCTATAACTTACCCTTACTGCATAAGGATAAGAGCGACGATAGATGGTTTAACTGGCAAAACTGGGCGGCAAAGTTAGGTCTCAATCCTCCCAATACCCCAGTAACATTTTGCTATAACAATTATCCCTTGATGGTTGAGGCTGCGGTGCAGGGTAAAGGTGTCTGCTTAGGCTGGGAAGGCTTGGTAAACAGCTTTATTGATGAGGGTAAGTTGATTGCTCTTGGGCCGAGAATAAAGTCCACCAGTCGAGGCTATTTAATCTGCTCGAATTATGACAGCACCTTTGCCGTGGGCAATGTGATCAACTGGTTGTTAGCGGAAGTAGACTCTGTGTAGCCCCTAGGTGAGGGGCGTTACTGCTCTAATAGCCATTGGCTAAAAGTTTTCACTTGGCTGTCGTTGAGCATGTTTTTATGACATACCACCCCCCATTCACCTGTGTCTGTCGCATGGTGATCCACAGGAATGACCAAGCGGCCAGTGGCGAGATCTTGATCCGCGAAAGGACCATTCACCAATGCAATACCTTCCCCAATGATGGCCATTTCCAAGGCTGCAGCTAGGGTATCCACATCCATCACTTTGGGGCTGTGCCCCGCATCTTGTAACGGCACTTGGGCGGATTCAAACCAGTTCTGCCAGTTCCAATATTTTTCCTCCGTATACACTGAGATTAACGGCTGATCTAGCAAGTCCTGTGGCTGAGGAGGGCTAGGAAGGTTGGCCAAAAAGTCTGGGCTACAAACCGGAAAAACCTTGGACTGAAAAATCGGCTGCCAATGTAAATAGTCGGGCAGGGCTTGGGTTTTGTAGATGATGGCTACATCGGCGTGCTTTTCGTCAAACTCCCAGTCAGCATTGTAGGTACAGACTTCTAAATTCACATCTGGGTGCCGTTTTTTGAATTTCGGCAGGCGCGGGGCTAACCAACGAATTGAGGTAGTGATGTAGGTTTGCACTCGCAAGGTCGGCTGGCTGGTATGGCACCTTACTTCTTCGGAGCCATTAATTAAGATCTCTAAGGCTTTACGCACAAATTGATAATAACGTTCCCCAGCTGGGGTGAGTCGAATGTGGCGGCCTTCACGTTCAAATAATTTACAAGCCAAACTGTTTTCTAGAGTCTGTATTTGGTGACTGATGGCAGGGTGAGTCAGATTTAGTTCTTCTGCTGCGCCTCGAACGCTGGACAATCTTGCCGTGGCTTCAAAACCTTTTAACGACTTGAGGGGCGGCAGTTTGCGTAAGTCGATCTTCTCGAATGAGGCATCTCCTCCTTCAAGGGGTTGAGCTAGGTCTTTCATCTGATTACCTGTTATGAGTCTGTAAATGGCCAGCGTTTTTGACTAGGGCTGCATTAGTCTAATGGATGAGACGAGGCAAAGTCTAAATGATTGGAAGGTTTTTTTTACCGAAGCCCTCAAAAAAAATCAATTTTTAACACCCAGTGTGATGGTTAATCTTAGCTTAGGTTTAACTAAGTTTATGAGGTGTTGTGATGCAGGTTGGTTTTATTGGATTAGGAAATGTCGGCGGTCAATTAGCAGGAAGCTTAATAAGAAATGGCCTAGACGTCATGGTAAGGGATCTTGATGATTCCCTCATGGCACAGTTTGAGGAAAAGGGCGCGAGCACAGCACCAAGCCCTAAAGCCCTAGCGCAAGCCTGTGATGTGATTATCACCTGTTTACCATCCCCCGCTGTTTGTGCTCATGTTATGGAAGCCGAAGACGGCGTTATTGCCGGTCTGAGTGAAGGCAAGATCTGGTTGGAAATGAGTACCACGGATGAAGCCGAAATCAAACGTATCGCTGCCATTGTTCAGAGCAAGCAGGCCATGGCAGTAGATTGTCCTGTGTCTGGTGGTTGTCACCGTGCGGGTACAGGTAACATTTCCATTTTTGCGGGCTGTGAGCGTCAAGCCTTTGAAACCGTATTGCCAATTTTGACGAAAATGGGTCGTCGCGTCATTCACACCGGCCCACTTGGCAGTGCGACAGTGTTAAAACTGATCACCAACTACCTATGCAGTGTACACCTAGTGGCTTTGTCCGAAGCATTAACGGCGGCAAAAGTTATGGGACTGGATATGAACGTGGCGTACGAGGGCATTAAAGCTTCCTCTGGTAACTCTTTTGTTCATGAGACTGAGTCCCAAGTTATCCTTAACGGTAGTCGTGATATCAGCTTTACACTGGATCTTGTTTGTAAGGACGTGGGCTTGTTTAACGAAGTCGCGAAACGTCATGGCATGCCGCTAGAAGTTGCTCCGCTGATCGTTGATATTTTCAAAGATGGTCAACAAAGATACGGTGATCGCGAATTCTCGCCAAACATTATTCGCCGTATGGAAGAAGCCTGTGGCGTTAAAGTATTGGGCAAAGGTTTCCCAGCGCAAATGGTAGACGATGAGCCAGAAGAGCCAGGTTACGAAGTGAAAATTCCATTTCGTAGTGATGTCTAAACTCTAGTCGCTTCACGACAAGACAACAAAAAGCCCCTTGGTCAGTCGACCAAGGGGCTTTTTAAGTACCTGCGAATACTAAATCATAAAAACTATGGGCAAATAATGGCTTTGGTTTCAATGTACTCGTGCATGGCTTCTTCACCCCATTCACGACCATTACCAGATTGCTTAACCCCACCAAAAGGGGCGTACATAGAAAAGTAGCTGCCCTGAATATAACATTGGCCAGCGTCTAAGCGAGCAGCGATAGGCAAGGCCGAAGCTTGGTCTTTCGCATATACCGCAGACGACAAACCGTATTGGCTGTCATTGGCAATTTCGATGGCTTGCTCTATGTCATCGTATTCTATGATGCACAGCACAGGGCCAAAAATTTCTTCTTGGGCGATGCGCATGTGGCGAGTCACCTTAGTGAAGATGGTCGGCGCAATGTAATAACCCTTGTCTAGGTGTGCTGGGCGATCTGAGCTACCAATAAGGAGTTCTGCGCCTTCTTCGACACCTAATTTAATGTAGTCCTGTACTATGTTGAACTGTCGTTCGGAAGCCAAGGGCCCCATAGTAGTGTCTGGGTGGTTGGGGTCACCGACTACTTGTTCTTTAGCGACTTGTGCTGCGATCTTAACGATTTCTTGGTAACGGCTTTTCGGCACCAGCATTCGGGTTAGCGCATTACAGGTTTGGCCTGTGTTACCCATCACATCTTCTACCCCATAACGAACTGCCGCTTCAAGGTCAGCGTCTTCCGTAATGATGTAGGCAGATTTTCCGCCCAATTCTTGGCAGACACGTTTGACGCTGGCGGCGGCATTTTTAGCCACTTCAATTCCCGCACGGGTAGAGCCTGTGAAAGAGATCATATTCACTTTTGGATGCTCAGCCATCACCGGACCAATCTCATGACCTCGGCCAAATACTAGATTAAAGACACCGGCAGGCAAGCCCACTTTATCAATGATTTGCGCCATGATGTGATCGGCCAGAGGAGTTTGCTCCGCAGGCTTAACCACCACGGTACAACCTGTTGCTAAAGCCGGTGCAAGCTTGCCAACCAATTGATGTAACGGGTAGTTCCAAGGGTTGATGAGGGCGCAAACGCCAATCGGTTGCTTGGTGATAAGGTTATTTTCTCTTTGCTCAACCTTGTCAATCATAGGCGCCATTTCAGCGTAATAACGCATGGCTTCGATGGCACAATCGATGTGAAACGCACCAGTTAACCCCACGGGACAACCCATACTTTGTACATGGGCTTGAACCAAATCTTGATAGCGATTTTGCATCTCATCAGCAATGGCGTTTAAGTACTCTGCACGCTTCTTGTTAGGGGTGTTTGACCAGTCGAGTAGGGCCTTATTGGCGGCTTCTACGGCGAGGTTTACATCCTCGGCAGTGGCCATGGTCACCTTGGCGATACAGTCTTGAGTAGCGGGGTTGATAAGAGAAAATTGATCAAGCCCTGCCAGTGGGTGCCAGTTGCCATTGATGTAGGCATTATTAATGTGTTGCATAAAAACAGACTCCATAGTGATGGGCAGAATTTCATAGAGTCAGGTTAAATGAGTGATATGTAAGTAACAATTTAATTTTTTTCACCTCGATTGGTAAAAAATAATAACCGCCAATAAAGGTGAGGTTTTAGGCCGTTTCAAACGCAAAAAAGGCAACCCGAATGGCTGCCTTTAAAGGTATGAAAAGTAGGCTTAAGTGAGCAAGAATTAACTGCAAACAGAGGTTAATAATGGGTCTTGTTTATCCAATTTATGCCAGTTTTGTGGGCTCGAATCTGCCGTACTAAAGCTTTGTGTAAAGTCAGTTCGGGCACCTTGAGAACAGTCGACAATTTGCGGTACACGTTTGGCAAGGCTGCGACGCTCGAAAAAGTATAGGTCGACCAGAATAAGGTTTGGATCAACTTTGTTTTGCGCAGAATTGGCAACATCCGCAGCAATGAAACGCAGGGTTTGAGGGTATAGGTAGCTCCAAGGACGCCAAGGAGCTTTCTCTTGTACAGCTTTAACGACCACGACACCTTCTGGCAATAGGCTGGTTTGGTGTTGATACCAGTCGTATTCACCTTGAATCTGAAAGCCCAACATAGCCATACCAGCAAAGGCAGGTACTAACCATTTAGGGGCACGTTGTTTTGATATTTTTCTGATCAATAGGGCAATACCCGCGCCACCGACACCGGCGAAAATCGTCGCAATGAGTTCCCAAATCATAAATATTCTCTTTATTATAAAAATCGTTTAGTGAATGAAACAGGCCTTCCTAGGAAGGCCTGATCATTATTTCGAGCAGGTTAAAAGTCTACTCGATGTTAGGGCTGGCGATTAGTGATCTACTGCACCGCCTGCACCTTGAGGGTAACGAACACTTTCCACAAGATCTTGGATCTCTTTTGGTGGCTCTTCTGTCATTGAAGATACCGTGAAGGCAACAACGAAGTTAATCACTGCACCAATGGCACCGAATGATAGCGGAGAAACCCCAAATAACCAATTATCAGGTGTATTTGCGAACGATGCTGTGCCAGGGATAAAGAACCAACCTAGGAACATAAAGATGTAAACCAAGGTACAGCCTAGACCTGCCAACATACCGGCAATCGCGCCTTTACTGTTGATGCGTTTCGAGAAGATACCCATCATCAATGCAGGGAAGATAGACGCTGCGGCGATACCAAATGCTAAGGCTACTACTTGAGCCGCGAAGCCTGGTGGATTCATACCTAAGTAGGTGGCCACCACTATGGCTAAGAACATGGATATCCGTGCGGCTCGCAGTTCCCCCTTATCGCTTATATTGGGGTTGATAGAACCCTTGATCAAATCGTGGCTCACGGCTGAGGATATGGCTAACAGTAAGCCTGCCGCCGTAGATAAGGCTGCTGCTAAGCCGCCTGCTGCGATCAGACCAATTACCCAAGAAGGCAAGTTAGCAATCTCTGGGTTCGCCAATACTAGGATGTCACGGTTAACCACCAACTCATTGCCTTCCCAGCCACGAGCGGTTGCTTCTTCTTGGAAAGCAGGCGTGTCGTTGTAGAACTGCACACGGCCATCACCGTTTTTATCTTCAAACTTGATAAGACCTGTGGTTTCCCAAGTTTGTACCCAGTCAGGACGCTCAGCGTATTCGATCGGTTGCTCAGTTGGGCCAGAAGGGTAAATAGTCGTCAATAGATTTAGACGAGCCATAGACGCTACAGCAGGTGCTGTTAGGTACAATAGTGCGATGAATACCAATGCCCAGCCAGCAGACCAACGTGCGTCAGCTACTTTAGGTACAGTGAAGAAACGAATGATAACGTGAGGCAAGCCTGCGGTACCAATCATTAGAGACAAGGTAAACAGAACCATGTTTAGCTTGTTGTCTACATCGGCGGTGTAATCCCTAAAACCGAGCTCGCGCACCACTTCATCCAGTTTTTGCAATAAAGGAATGCCAGACTCTGTATGGTTAGAGAACAAGCCAATTGCTGGTAGGAAGGTATCGGTTAGTTGCAAAGAGATGAACACAGCAGGAATCGTGTAAGCGATGATCAACACCACATACTGAGCGACCTGAGTGTAGGTAATCCCTTTCATACCACCTAATACGGCGTAGAAGAAAACAACGACAGCGGCAATGGTTAGACCTGTGTTCTTATCTACTTCAAGGAAGCGAGAGAAGGCAACACCAGCGCCTGTCATTTGACCGATTACGTAGGTTACCGACGCGATGATCAAACAAGCTACAGCTACCAAACGCGCGGTGCGGCTGTAGAAGCGGTCACCGATAAAGTCTGGCACAGTGAACTTACCGAATTTACGTAGGTAAGGGGCGAGAAGCATGGCCAGTAACACGTAGCCACCTGTCCAACCCATGAGGAAGGTTGAGTTTGCATAACCACCGGCGGCGATCAAGCCCGCCATAGAGATGAAAGAAGCCGCGGACATCCAGTCTGCTGCCGTTGCCATACCATTCAGTACTGGGTGAACCCCACCACCGGCAACATAGAATTCTTTCGTTGAGCCTGCACGTGCCCAAAAAGCGATACCAAAGTAGAGGGCGAAGGAGCCGCCTACAAAGAGTAGGTTTATGGTAAATTGATCCATGCTTATTACTCCTGTAGGCCAAATTCTTCATCTAATTTGTTCATTTTCCATGCGTAGAAAAATGTCAAAATGATGAAAGCAATGATGGAACCTTGCTGTGCGAACCAGAACCCAAGGTCTGTGCCGCCAACATGAATACCTGAAAGCATGGGACGTAAGAGAATGGCAAAGCCATAAGATACCAGTGCCCAAACCACTAAGCTGCCTAAAATCAGCCTAAGGTTTGCTTGCCAGTATTTTTCTGCATTTTTGCTATGATCGGACACGATAGGTCTCCTTATAATTATTTTTATGAGCTAGATCAATCTATCAGTAGCTGAGCAAAGATGAAGTCCGACTTTAGTCGTAGAGAGGAAAAATAGCTCACTATAGAGGTCGCGTGACTCATGCAAGAAATTGACTTAAAAGAGAAAAATCTGAATGAATGAAGATTTAAGAAACAAGATTCTGCGAGTTTGTGAGCAAAAAATTCAACAAAAAGGCGAGACGGTGCAGGTGTCCTTCTACGCATTTTTTGCCAATAAAAATGATGATCCAGCATTATTGATGAGCGCTGCCCGCTGGTGGATTGAAGAAAACCAATTTAACCACTTTGAAAAGGCTCGGAAAATTCACGCCATGGTGGCTGCCATGGATACATCCGCAGAGTTAAGTTCAGCTCACCAGCAAGGTTTTAATCACCTCACCTTAAGCGTCAATGACTTGGACCAATCTTTAGCCTTTTACCAAGGTTTATTGGGTTTTACAGGGCAGGTGCGCTGGGCGCAAGGGGCTTATCTTAGCTATGGTAATTGCTGGTTGTGTTTAGCTCTTGGAGAAAGTCAGCCAAGTCAAGACTACAGCCACTTTGCCCTGAGTTTTGGAGCTAACGCCTTGCAAGCAGTGCGTGAAAAAAAAGCGTTTTCACAGGTATCTGTATGGCAGAGCAACACCAGTGAGGGTGCGTCTTTGTATATTCTAGACCCAGACGGGCACAAGCTAGAACTCCATAGTGGTGACTTATCTTCTCGCCTAGCGTCCCTCAAACATCGTCCCTATAAAGATCTGCAATGGCTAAACCTATGAGCAAGATGGCCAATATTTGTTTATCGCAACTGAATATTCAAAAAATCACCCCAGAGCAAACTCTGCCACTGCGGCAGCAAGTACTTTGGCCTGCCGCATCATTAGAAGAGTGTCGGCTAGCGGATGATGACATCGGTTGGCATTTTGGGGGCTATTATCAGCAAGAATTAGTCTGTGTGGCCTCGGTGTTTATTGACCAGAAAAAGGCACGATTGCGAAAATTCGCTACCTTGTCAGCCTATCAAGGCCAAGGCATAGGGCAAATGATGTTAACTCGGCTATTGGCAGAGCTTAGTCAGCAAGCGGTGACACAGTTTTGGTGTGATGCCAGAGAAACCGCTATGGGCTTTTATCAAAGATTTGGTATGCAAGTGCAAGGGGAGCGTTTTTATAAATCTGATGTGGCGTATCGCAAAATGACCTTAGAGCTAGAGCCCAAAGAGGCGGCAAACTAGCAAACCCCTTTGGGATATATGGTATTAGGCAGGTAAGTCCTGCACCAAGACAAAGTCTTTTATGTCTGCATATTGCTCATTAAAGGGCTGGTACTGAACTGGGTACTTACCCGCAGCAAAATCTGCCATCAGCTGATTAGCCACTTGCCAAC
Source organism: Marinomonas dokdonensis (assembly GCF_052747885.1). NCBI lineage: Bacteria > Pseudomonadati > Pseudomonadota > Gammaproteobacteria > Oceanospirillales > Oceanospirillaceae > Marinomonas > Marinomonas dokdonensis. The sequence goes on along the minus strand of NZ_JBRAND010000001.1, from coordinate 231,068 downwards.
AATCCGCAGCTGGGGTGGCTTTATTTCCATGGCTCTTAGGCTCAAACCATTGATCTGCCAAGTGTTCTAATTCCATCGGCTGTGGTTGGTGGTTTTGAAAACGCCACACATCGCCACGGGTGTCGTAGGCATAATAGGGCAAAAATGCCAGCCCATGGTTGGCCACAAACTCGATGGCTTGCAGGATAAAATCCGCTTCTTGATCACTGATAAAATAGTTAAGGTTAAAACGCACCCAACCAGGTTTCACCAGTTTTTCTTGGTCTGCTAAGGCTTGCTGAATACGCTGGGATTTGGCTTCATCAATGTTCAGCAGCTGGTGACCATAAGGACCAGCGCAGGAACAACCGCCCCTTACTTGCAAACCAAATAGATCGTTCAATAAGGCCGTGACGAAACCATGGTGAAGGTAGCCATAAGGTGTCTTAATTCGCACTGCGGTAATCGACAAGCGTTTGGCTTGAGCATGCCCTAAACGTTCAATATTGGGGTGATTGGCAAAGCGTTGATCAATCTTGGCAACCAGCTCACTTTCTCTTTGTTCAATAGCATCTTCACCCACTTGTTGCTTAAGGTGCATCACTAAGCCTGCGCGAATGGACTCTAGAATCGCTGGTGTGCCGCCTTCTTCACGACGTTCCCCTACAGGTAAAAACTGATGATCATCTGGGGTAACAAATGAAACCGTGCCACCGCCAATATGGCTAGGTTGGGCATTGGCAATAAGGGATTTTTTAACCACTAAAATACCCGGTGTGCCCGGCCCACCCACAAACTTATGCATAGAAAAGAACAGGGCGTCTTTGCTGAGTACTTTATTCCCTGCAGGGTTCATATCAATGTTGACATAAGGCGCCGCTGCCGCGAAATCCCAGAAAGATAGGACCTGATAACGATGCAGCAGTTGGCTGATTGCCTCTTGATTCTCCAAAATGCCCGTCACGTTGGAGGCGGCGCTAAAGGTGCCGATAATGCGTTTACCTTGGTGTGCCTGTAATGCTTTTTCCAAAGCTTGCAAACAAACGCCACCTTGCTCGCTTTCAGCAATACGTTGCACTGTCACACCGAGCTCTCGCCAAGGTAGTTCATTGGAGTGGTGCTCATAGGGCCCGAGCAGCACACAAACGGACTTAGCTTGCTCTGGGCTGAGATTTCGTAACCCCAGTTGGCTGATCAGAGTGTTGATGGCGCTGGTGGCACCACTACCACAAAACACCACCAAGTCATCGTCATTGGCGTTCACCGCTTGGCGTATTTGTTGCCTTGCTTGTTCACGAAAAACGCTGGTCTGTTGGCCGGTGGCATTAGCTTCCGTATGAGTGTTGGCGTAGAAAGGCATGACGCTGTTCTGCAAACTGGACTCGATAAAGTCCAGACTGCGGCCAGAGGCGGTGTAATCGGCATAACACAAGTTGCGTAGGCCAAAAGGTGTCTGGATTTGCTGCTCTTTGCCGATCAAGCCTTGGCGGATTTTATCAAGCCAAATGTCGGCTGACGACAGTTCAGAAGTGGGCGCATTAAGGGGTTTTAACTGTGGCATCTTTACCTCTAGAAAGCGCCCCTTAACTAGTTCGAGTCTGCTTTGCCCTTAATGGGTAAGGGTAACTCCGTGGTCCATTTAATTTGTTCCATGGCGAAGTTTGATGTGACATCGGACAGTGAAGTCGCGCTGATTAAGCGTTTATAAAATCGGTCATAGGCTGGGATATCTTTCACCAGCACTCTCAATAAATAATCGTAATCCCCAGCCATGCGATAAAACTCCATGACCTCGGGAAAGCTGGCAGCCACCTTGGTGAACTCCTCAGCCCAGTTCGCCATGTGTTGGTTGGTCTTAACCTGCACAAAGACGGACACTCCTAAACCCAATTTGTCGGCATCTAACAAGGCGACTTTGCGCTTGATATAACCCGACTTTTCAAGTTTCTGAATGCGTCGCCAACAGGGGGTTTTAGAGAGTCCTACCTGCTGTGCCATGACTTCGGTAGAGATACTATCATTGCTTTGAATTAAGGCAAGCAGTTGCAAATCAACGTCATCTAAGTCCATTTTGTACTCTTTAGTAGGGTTTTATTAGGAATTTATTTCTCATTATTGGTCAGGGAAGAGCTTTGGGCAACCCTATTCTCAAAATGCTTTGAAAGGGGGAATGGCATGCTTGAAAATTGTCGAAATTTTTTAGGAAAAAACTTTAAAAAGTAGAGGAAGAAGGCGAATTTTGTGTGAAAAAGCCCCTCTAGGAAGATTCTCCTAGAGGGGCTGAGTACCATTAGTTTGTAACAGGGGGATTATTAGATTCTTCTGGAGCGGCTTTTAAACGCGCCAAAATATTGTGTACGTCTTCCTTGATCATCAAGAGTACTGGGATCAAGATTAGCGTTATCACAGTCGCGAACATGATGCCGTAGGCCAAAGATACAGCAGCCGGAATGAGCATCTGCGCTTGGCGGGAGGTTTCCCAAAGAATCGGGATCAGTCCTGCAAAGGTGGTAAAGGATGTTAGCAATACCGCTCGCAATCGGCTACGACAAGCCAAGCTAATGGCCTTACGCACATGGCTGGTTTCGTGACGCAGGTCGTTAAAGCGTGACACCAACAACAAGCTGTCGTTGACCACTACACCACTGAGCGCCAAGATGCCGTTTAAGGAGAAAATGCCTAGGGTTAAGCTGTTCATCCAGTGTCCAAGCAGCGCGCCGATGATACCAAATGGAATCGCCATCATGATGATCAAGGGCTGAGAGTAGGATTTTAGTGGAATGGCGAGCAAACCATAAATGATCAATAGGGCGATCATAAACATTTCGGACATGGACGACTGGGTTTCAGCTCTTTGTTCCGCTTCACCAGAAAAATACACAGACACCCCAACAAACTGTCGCTCTAACTGAGGCACTACGGCTTTTTGCAAGTATTCCACCACCTCGGTAGCCGACATGGTGTCTTTATCGACTTCTGAGGACAAATACAAAGAGCGCTTACCATCAATGCGAATAATGCGAGTTTCCGCTTGTTGATAGGACAACTTGGCCACAGCAGACAGTGGAATGCGCGAGCCATCTTCTAGAGTGATCTTAGTTTGCATGATCTCAGACGGTGACTCTTGTTGGTCATCTGGATAACCTAGGCGCACTTCCACTTCGTTGTTTTCACGTTGAAAGCTTTGTACTTCCTGGCCGTCAAAGTTGTTTGAGATTTGCGATGCTAAACCACTGGTGGAAAGCCCCAGTAAGCGTCCTTGATCGGTCAGCTCCAATACCAAGCGAGATTCGGTTGGGTCACTGTTCTGCTCAATACCAGTCACGGCAGGTAAGGTTTCCAGCTGTTTTAGTAGCTCCGCCATGGCACCGGTTAAGACACTGCTGTCGTTACCACGCAACTCCACTCTTAGGGCGTCGACTGTTTCACGAGCACTACGGATACGCAGGTTTTTCACGCCTTCTGGACTGCCTGCTAGTTGCTGCCACTTACTGGCAAACTGCGCTGAGGTATAAGGTCGGTCTGTGATCAATTCAATACGGATGTTACCCGACTGATCACCACTGGCGGTGACCTGAATGTTTTCTATGGCGACTTCTGTTGGCGCTTTGTCGATAAGGGCTGGTTTTTCGGGTCGAGGCGAGTCTTGTGCAGGTGCACCTGATGGCGGCCCGCGGCGTTCGCTACGTTCACCAGCTGTGGGGTTACGTAGGGCAATGTCAGCCTGATAGGCGGCTTCTTCCAAAGCCAGTAATACCTTTTGCGTCTGTCCATAGCTCACATCATTTTGCATGGTGACACTGCCGCGTACCGTATCACCCGGAATTTGCGGGAAGAAACTGGTACGAATAGCGCCCGTAAATGGCATGGACATAACCAAGATAAAAATCGCCATAAAGACTGTTAGTACCGCATAGCGGTAATTGAGTGCAAGTTCGATGGCTGGTCGATAAAGGCGCTCACTGAACCATTCTAGACCATTGTCCGCCCCGCGCTGAATGAGCGCCCAGAAGCGGGCAATCGGGTTGGTGCGCGTTGATTTGCGAGTGTTAATGTGGGCAAGATGAGCAGGCAGGATGACTTTTGACTCAATCACCGAAAGCACCAAACAAATGGCGACTACTATGGCGAATTGTGAGTAGAGTTGACCCAAGCGCCCCTCGATATTGGAAAGGGCCCAGAAAGCGGCCACTGTGGTAAAAACACCAAACAGGGTAGGCACGGCTACTATCATGGTGCCTTTGATGGTGCTACCTAGGGTGTCTCCTTCTTTGGAGCGCACTGTATAGATACTTTCACCCACCACCACAGCATCGTCCACCACTATGCCAAGGGCCATGATAAAGCCAAAGGTGGTGAATAAGTTAAGGGTTAAACCAATGCTTTCTGTGCCCATGAAGAACAAGGTGCCAAAGAAAATAAAAGGTAAGCCCATGGCCACCCAAAAGGCCACTGTGATGTTAAGGAAAACTGCCAACAGTACAAACACCAAAAACACCCCTGTCACGGCGTTTTCCACCATCAGCTCAAGGCGCTGGTTGATGGATTCACTGCGGTCATACCAGGTGCCAATTTTAACATTAGGAGGCAAACGACCACTGTCGTACCATTCTTCTAATACGGCTTTTGCGGCGACCACTGAGTTGGAAATGTCACTGGTGCCCTTAGTTAACACCTGAATGGCTAAACTGTTTTCACGATTAAAGCGGGAGAGGACGAAGTCGTCATTGTCATAGCTGTCGGTAATGCTGGCAACATCGCTGAGCAATAGGGTGCCGCCGTTTTCATTGGTCAGCAAGGGAATTTTCGAAAACTGACTTTTAAAATAAGCCTGCTCTGCCGCACTGATGCTCATGTAGATATCTTCATTACGCAGGGTCGCCACTTTCGAGGTGGACGACTCGGCATTGATCGCATCGGCTAAATCGCTAAGGGTAAGCTCATAGGATTCCAGCTTATTCTTATCTACGTCCACCTTAAGCATGGGGTCTAACCAGCCAGTGATAGAGGTCGCGCTGATGTCTTCGCTGGCCAGTAAATCTGACTCTAGTTCAAGAGTAAGCTTTTGTAGGGTGCGACGATCGGCTTCACCGTACAGCTGTATCCAAATAGAGTGCTCTTCACGAACATCCTTGGAAATAAGGGCTGGGTCTGCATCGTCTGGAAAGGTGGTGATCTGGTTAATTTCTACATCAATATCGTCCATCAGGGTGTCGATATCATAGCCATCAATCATTTCAATGGAGGCGGCACCTGAGCTCGCAGTCGCTGTGGTGGTGATATTTTTGATGCCAGGCGTGCTTTGTAGGGCTTGCTCAATGGGGATGGCAATGCCTTCTTCATTTTCCTTCGCTGAACCACTGTCATTCCCTACGTACACTTCAACTTTATTAGGAGAAAGGCTAGGAAACGCCTCTTTGTTAAGGCTGCCGACATTCATTATTCCAAGGGTGATAACAAGGATCAATAATAGGTTGGCTGCCACGGGATTGTTAGCAAACCATGGGATAATACCCTTTGGCTGATCGATCGGGCTCATGGCTGGTTACCCTTCTTTGGTGCAGTGTCTTGGGTAAGTGGGGCCACTAAACTGCCTTTAACATAGCTGTTATAGGGTTTAATAAGCACTTGATAGCTTTGCTCGCGCATGGCTTCAGGTACATCAATGTAGACATATTGGCTGTCGACAAATCTAGGGGTTGTTTCAAATGCAGCTAAGCGGCTGTCTTCATCCAAATACCAGATTTCGCTTTTCTGACTGAGCGCTGTGCTGGGGAGTCGCCAAAGGTTTTCTAATTGTTTGCCAGCAAGATTAATGGTCACAAAAGAGCCTAACAACAAAGGTGATGGTTGCGACAAGGGTTGGTCTAGGGAGATAACCAGACTGCGCATACGGGTGCTTTCATCAATGTGTAAACCAACGCTGAGCACCTTGCCTTGCCACTGGCTGTTGTCGTCTACGCTGTGAATGCTCACAGGCCAGTCAGTGTTTAAGAGTGTCTGGGTATCGGGCAGCTTTAACCAGTCGCTATTGGACAGGTCAATTTGAATTTCTGCTCGATCAATACTGTACAGACTTGCGATTTCGTCACCTGAGCTGATGTAACTGCCAGGGGATACATTACGTTCAATGACTAGGGCATCAAAGGGCGCGCGAATTTGTGTGTGGGCAAGGTTTGCTTGAGCATCTTTCAAAGCTTCTTTGGCGGCATCAACTTCTGCTTGAGCAGCAGCCAGCTGAGGCTCTCTTAGCACGAGATCGGAGTCCGGTTCCGTATTAAAGCCCGAAGCTTGCCATTCTGCTTTGGCTTGTTCACCCTGACGAACTTCTTCTTTTAGCGCTAACACAGCGCTGGCAAGAGTATTTTTGGCACTGGCCACGTCGCTTTCTAGTTCAGTGTTTTTAAGGCTGGCTAATACTTGCCCTTTTTTCACCACTTGGCCAGATTCAAACTGAGCGGAAAGCTGACTGACTTCACCACTTACTTGACTGGTAAGGGTTAATGAATAGCGTGGTTCAACCAGTCCAGAAGCCTTGATGCTAGCCGCATAAGTGCCTGTAGTTACATCCATGACTGAGATTTGGATGGCTTCTTCCGGGGCCTCGGGTCGTTGTTTACGAACCTGATTATTTTTTTCTGTTACCGCTGCACTAATGTAGAAATATACGCCAGCTAATACTGCCAGTGCGAGAATTAAAGCGATCCATTGCGCTAATCGTTTCATTGCTGCTTTACTCCAAGCCCTAAAGCGAGCCCTAGGTCGACTCGGTTTGATAAGTGTTGATAAATGATGTCGTCGAGTTCTGCTTCCAGATCAAAGGTGGTGGTTTGCACATCAATAAGGTCGCTTAGTTCAACTAAGCCAGAACGGTATTTTTTCTCATACTGCTTTAGATTGTTTTGTGAACTGGTTAAAGCATCTCGGGTGTAGGTGGTTTGAATGGCCAAAACATTCTCTTGGCCTAAAGCGTTTTCAACCTCGTAAACCGCGTTGAATAGGGTGTCTCGGTAATCTTGAAAGGCTTGGGCGGTTTCAAGTTTCGCCACTTCTGCTGCGGCCTTGAGTTGGCCACCTTGATACAAAGGTTGGGTAAGCTGTGCCAACAAAGACCAAATAGGGGAGCCAAAAAGCGCCTTGCTCGGTGAGCTGGCGGTTTCTGCTAAAGCGGCGCTTAAACTGATGCTTGGCAGCATGTCTTTGTAGGCCACCGAAGTGTTTAAATCGGCCGCTTCAATGGCTAAATAGGCGGCTTTTAGGTCGGGTCTACGTTGTAAGCTTTGATTGGGTAATTGTAAAAAGCCTATGTCTACGGCTGGATATTGTGCCTCTGGTATTTGCTCAAGTGCTTCACTGTTACCAAGGTAAAGTTGTAAGTCACGTTTGGCGATGGCTAATTCTTCCGTATATTGTGCCAAATCACTGCGGGACTGAGAGGTAGATGTACGTGCTTCATCCAGTGCTTCTAAATCCCCAAGACCATTGCGGAATCTCTTTAAAATAAGCCCTTCGTTGGCTTCTAATAATGCCAAACGCTTTTGTTCTATTAGGATGCCTCGTTGTTTCGCAATAATGGCTAGCCAAGACTTAATAACATTTGCCACTAGGGTATCGCGGCTGGCCTGATAAAGGGCTTCGTCACTGGCGAGCGACTTTTCGGACGCCTGTTCGGAGGTGGCCAGTTTGCGCCACAAATCCAGCTCCCAGCTGACAGTAATGTCCGCGCTATAACTGGCATCACTGCCTTCTGATTTGCCCGCTGAAAAGCCCGCTTCAACGCTTGGTAACTGATTAGCGTGATCGCCTTTAATTTCCCATAAGCTGGCCTGTAGGGTCAGCATGGTTTTTTGTAAGCTTGGGTTAGCGCTCAGGGCTTGGTTAATCAGTTGATTCAGTTGCTCGTCTTCAATCAAATCGTTGAGATAGCTGACTTCGCCTGCTTGGTTAAGCTCACTCCAAATAAAGGGTTTATTGGAGACTGTGCTTTCAAATTCCTGGTTGGCAAGCTCAGAAAAGTTATCCCGACTTTGTGAGCTGCTACATGCCGTCAATATTAGGCATGAACAGAGTAGCCCTATGTTGCTAATCGCTCTGTATCCCATTTTGTCTATCCAGTCTTATCAAGGGTGGAGTGAATCTATATACCGAGTCTATTGCAGACGTAAAAGCCTAAATCCAGTAATCATACCGTTCGATTATTACTGGATTTTTTTCTAGGTTTAAGCGTCTTTGCGTTTCTTTACAATTCAACTTATTGTTTTTCTGATAGATTCTCAAGGCTATTTGGAATTTTTTCCCATGCTGTAAAAACATTCTAAATTGTGGTCAAATAAAGGGTCTGTTAAGAAAGAAAAACTGAAAAAAAAAGCTCAACAAATGGCAATTTTGGCCGATACTATTTGTCACTAAGGTGTAACTGGAAAAATTCATGGCATTACCTCCTATTAACTCAGCAGCGACGAACCTTTATTCTTCGCAATTGGCGACTAAGCAATACCAACAAACTTCTGCATCTGAGGATAAAGAAGAAATGGTCGTGCAAGTAGCCGAAGAATCTGTTGAGCAAGCAAAGGAAGTGCCAGAAGAAAACAGTATTAAATCTTTTACCCACGGTTTCTTTGGCTTAGATAAGCCAGGTGAAGTGGTAGAAGAAGAAAAGAAAGACGATGCCTACACGGCAGGAAAAGTGATGAAAACCCTAGGTACTATCGGCAGCATCATCGCCATTATTGTCTAACCCTAGGGAACTATTCCTCTTCCATCAGCATTGCTTTATACGCCTCAGCAATCAAACCCACACCTTTACTGGTTTTCTCCACATCGCTGTCACTAAAGCCAATTCGCATACAATGACGAAATTTTCCGGTGGCTGAAAACAGTGACCCCGGTGCAAAGCTAACACCTTTTTCACGGCATAAAACCTCTAGCTTCATCGTGTCTATGTGAGGCTCTAACTCCACCCAGAGAACAAAACCCCCCACAGGAAAACTCACCCGAGTATGGCTTGGGAAAAAGTTTTTTATAGCGTTTAGTAGATGGTCTCTTTGCTTTTCGTAAGCTTGACGTACTCGCCTCAGGTGCTTCTCATAGCCTCCTTCACGAATAAACTTGGCGACGGCCAATTGCGGAAAAAGCTGACACATAGAACTGCTAACATATTTGATGTGAGTGACCTTGTCTCGGTATCTGCCCGGTGCAATCCAACCCACTCGCATTCCCGGTGACACGCTTTTAGAGAAAGACGAGCAGAGTAGCACTCGGCCATCTTCATCGTAGGATTTAACGCTTCTAGGGCGAGGGAATTGGTAAGCAATGTCGCCGTAGATATCGTCTTCAATAATGGCGATGTCATAGCTCTGTGCCAAACGATAAAGCTGCTGCTTTTTCTCCTCTGGCATGGTGAACCCCATGGGGTTATTACAAGTAGGGGTAATAAAAATAGCTTTAATCGGCCATTGATCGAGGGCGAGTTCCAAGGCTTCTAAACTAAGACCCGTCTCAGGGTGTGTTGGGATTTCCATAGCTTTTAGGTTGGCGGTTTTGATCGCCTGCATAGAACCATAAAAACCTGGCGACTCCACGGCAATAATATCACCAGGTGAAGCGACGGCTCGAAGACAAACGGAGAGAGCTTCCTGACAGCCTGAGGTGACCACTAAATCATCTGGATGAAAGTGACAGCCGGATGCCACCGCAATACGGCACAACTGCTCACGTAATAGATTGGAGCCTCTAATGTCGTTATAGCCCAAGCCTGCTTCGGGCTGTTGTTTGATGATGTCCGCAAGGTTTCTCAGCAGCGGTTTCATGGTAGCCAGCTTCATGTAAGGCATAGCATGTTGAAGCTGAATGTCCGCTTGTTGACCATTGTTCATTAACAAGCCCAGCACTTCCTCCCATTGAGAGACTTCTAAGGGTCGTTGTGGTGGGCGTGAAATTCGCGGCAGCTTGTCTAGGGTATGGCGAGCTTTGTTCACAAAGTAGCCAGACTTGGCTAATGCCTCTACTAACCCTTCTTGCTCTAATTTGCGATAGGCCTCCTGTACCGTTGAAATGCTCACGTTATGCTCTTTGGCTAACTGTCTAACAGAGGGCAGTTTATCCCCTTGTTTATAGAAGTTGTGTTCAATGTGATCACGTAGACGGTTCGCAAGCTCAATGTAGAGGGCCATGGTCATCCTTAGTTCGGTTTTCAGGAGAAGATCATTATAAATAGAGTCTGTATGACTTATCACCATACAGATTATGGAATATTTATCCATACAGAAGGTGTTTTTGTTATCTGTATGGAAATATAAGTTGATTTTTGAATCTGTATTGTCGTTTTACTTTCTCTTAAAGTATTTATTCATACAGTTGTTGGGTTTGAGACAACGCATTTTAGTAAGAGAAGGGGAATTGTTATGTTGATCATTAGTTTATTCGCTCATTTGCAAGCCTGCCTGGTGCGATACCAAACTCGCGCGGCTTTAAAACAATTGTCTCCACAACAAGTGAAAGATGTGGGCTTGTCTACAGAGCAACACCGCCAAGAGGCGGCTAAATCTAACCTTGTTACCTTGGTTAGAGAGTTGTGCTCACAGCCTAGGCAAAGGAGTGACAAGCTATGATGGATTTATCCTTTATTTTAACCTTCGCATTATATGCCTTTGTTATGTCGGGCACTCCTGGGCCAAATAACATCATGTTGTTGGCATCTGGGGCGCGCTTTGGCTTTCGTCGAACCTTGCCTCACATGATAGGGATAGGGGTTGGTATGGGGGTATTGATATTGTCCTCATTGCTTGGCCTTGGCACCTTGTTTAGCTTATTTCCGCCTTTGTATGTTGTGCTCAAATGGTTAGGTGGGGCTTATTTGTTATGGTTGGCTTGGAAAATTGCTATGGCTCCCACCAATGAATTTAACGACTCTCGGCAACAGCAGACGGCTATGCGCTGGTGGCAAGCCGCGCTGTTTCAGTGTGTTAATCCTAAAGCTTGGATGATGGCGATCAGCAGTGTGAGTACCTTCACGATTCAAGGCGAGTTGTTTGCACAATCTGGTTTTTGGATTATGCTAGTTTTCGCTTGTGTGAACTTCCCGACAATCGCCCTATGGGCTTGGCTTGGGGTAAGTATTCGACGCTGGCTAACCGATGCTCAGCGTCAACGTTGGTTTAATCGTATTATGGGGGCGGCTACAGCGTCCACACTTGTCTTGGTTATTAGCGGTTAAACCATGAAGTGGGATAAGAATTTTAAAATTAAGGGAAATTATGACGGATCACACAAAGCTTACTGATGGGCGTTTAGAGCGCTTGCCAGGCTATTTATATTTGTACTTTTTTTGTCAGTCGATCAATCTAACCGCGGCAGTGATTTCCGTTTCTATGGCCGCAACTGTGGGTAACCTCATCGCACCCAGTGAAAGTTTGGCGACCTTGCCCTACGGTATGCAGTTTCTCATCTTGTTATTTGCCACTTACCCTGTGTCTATGCTGATGGCCAAGCAAGGGCGGAAAGTAGGTTTTACGGTAGGGGCAATGCTGCTGATCGCAGCCGGTGGTGTGGGATACTGTGCCGTGGTCTATCAGTCCTTTGCGTTGCTCATGATTTCTCATGCCTTGTTAGGAGGCTTTACCGCCTGTGCCAATTATTATCGTTTTGCCGCAGTAGACAAACTGTCTGGCAAGGTGAAATCAAGAGCTGTGTCCTTGGTGATTGCAGGGGGCTTGGTGGCGGCTTTCCTAGGCCCAACACTGACCAGTGTGTTACATGATATTGATGGCTTTGCGCTGTTTTCTTTAAGCTACGCGGCCTTGTCTGTCTTAGCATTGGTGAATCTTGTATTGATCGTCTGGCTACCTAAAGAGACTTTAGGTAACAGCAAACAAACGCAGGCCAAAGCACCTCTAAAAGTGCGCGAAATGCTACAAGATATTCCCCCTAAGCTGCTTTTTGCCGTGCTATCTGCTGCGGTTGGTTTTGGCATTATGAATCTTTTGATGATTCAGTCTTCGATTCAGATGCATCACATGCAGGTGCATTTTGATCATTCCTCCATGGCCATACAGTGGCATGTGGTGGCCATGTTTGCGCCTTCGTTAGTCTCTGGTTATTTGATCAATTATTTTGGCCACCAAAAAATAATTGCTTGTGGTTTCTTACTCTTTATCGCCACCTCTGTGGTGAATGTGATTTCGGCCAGTTACCCTTCCATTGTGCTTTCTTTAGTCTTGCTAGGCTTGGCTTGGAACTTCACTTATGTTGGCGGCAGCGCTTATATTTCAGTGATTCTTGAAGGCAATGAAAACGCCAAGCGTTGGCAAGGTTTGGGGGATACAGGGATGGCAATTTTGGCCATGCTGGGGGCCATGTCGCCTGCTTTGTTAATGAGTTCTATCGGCTGGCAAGGTTCTAACATTCTCGCGGCAGTGTGTGTGTTGGCGTGTATTCTTTATCAGGTTTACTTGTGGTTGAAGGACAAACGAGCAGGCTTAGGTTTAGAAAAAGTGTCATGAGTGATCAGGTGATAGAAGAAAAAACTTGGAGTGTGTACATCATTCAGACCCGTTTAAATACGCTATACACAGGTATCACTACGGATGTTACGCGACGCTTCAAGGAGCACCAAGGTCGTTCTGGCTCTGGTGCGAAATACTTGAAAGGCAAAGGGCCACTCACCTTAAAGTGGCATGAAAGGGTGGGCGACAAAAGCCGAGCGCTAAAGCTAGAGTACCGTATTAAGCAACTGAGTCGGCAACGTAAGTTACAAATTATTGCGGGGCAGCTTAGTTTAGATTCTTTACTTGATTCACGCGGATAATACTTGTTTTTTAGAGTGCTGATTCGTAGCATGAAACCTCTATTAAAGGAAAAGACACGGGTATTATGATTAGCCACATAGACCATATTGTTTTTACAGTTTCCGACATCGAGCGTTCATCGAACTTCTATCAGCAAGTATTAAATATGCAAGTGATCTCCTTTGGCGAGCAGCACTGTGCGGTTCGCTTTGGTGAGCAATCTCTCTATTTGCAACGTCTAGGGGATGAAGTACGTCATCATGCTATGGAAGGCGCAGGTAATGTGGGCTTTATTTCAGATTGGCCGATGGAAGATATTCTTTCTCACCTGCAAAAGCACCAAGTGGTGGTGTTGGAAGGCCCAGTGGAAAAACAAGGCCCCCTCGGAGTGATGTCTTGTGTTTATCTAAATGATCCAGATAACAATCTTATTGAAATTCGAGTGCCTGTTGCGACAACGCAAGACACAAATGATTGATGGTTAAGGACTCTGTAACACCTTCTCCACAGTCTCCAATACTTGGCGATAGCGCCATTCCTCATAGTTTCCAAAGCCTGGCAATTGTCGGGCTTTTATTTTCGTAAACAGCGGCTGGGTTAACCCCGTTAAAAATCTTGTATAGAGCACGGTGCTTGGGGCTTTGTTTGGCTGGTAAGCTTCTAATGCTCGTTGAAGTCCTTGCATAAGGGGCTGAATCTCATCCACTGGTAGGGTGTGCTGGGCGGGTTGAGCGCTAAACACCAAAGGCTTGCCTCGACAAACGGAACAATGGTTACAGTGTGATGGAGCGTCTTGATCACCAAAGTAGCGTGCTAGATTATGGTTAAGGCAACGCTCTAGCTGGAAAAAACGAATCATGGTGGCGATACGTTCAATTTCTGCTGTTTGCTTGTCTTCGACATATTCTTGCAATTGCTGTGTCAGCTGGGCAATTTGTTCCATGTTTAAAGCAACCTGATAGACCTCAGTTAGTCCTTTGCTTTCTAGTATTAATCCTTCTTGGTCAGCTGCGTATTCTAAAACTTGCAACACATCGTTTCGGGATAATCCCGCCTTATCAAACAGCTGGGTAAAGTCCGGAGTCCCCCAGATTTTCTTAAAATGAGTGGCGTTAGCGATGGCCATAAAGGTCTCTCGCATACTCTGGGGCAGTTGCTTCCTTATGCTGTCGAGATCTGTAAGCCACTTGATACGTACATCGGCATAGTAGCTGTATTGTGGGATTAGGACGTTCAGCAGCTCTAATTGCACTAGTAGGGTCTTTAATGGCAGGCTGCGAATATTGGTTTGAGTCGACAAACTATGCAGTTGTGTTTCCCAGCTTCTCCCCCCATGACTCAGAGTGCTCTGTTGATCGATTAAGTGAAGCAGTTGTTCTATGTCTTGAGCCTCGGGAGTATCCCCATAGACAAAGTTTTCCAAAGTATTAAGGCCTTCTAAGCTGGCCAGCAAGACGCAGCGACTGGCTTGATTGTCACGACCTGCACGACCAATTTCTTGGCTGTAGTTTTCAATGGATTTGGGAAGATCATAATGCACCACAAGACGAATATCTGACTTGTCTATGCCCATCCCAAAGGCGATGGTCGCCACGATTATTTGAGTTTCATCCGCCATGAATTGTGCTTGAATTTGGCTGCGCAGCTCATTGCCCAACCCCGCGTGATAAGCAGCAGCAGAATAACCATCGGCTTTTAGTTGCTGAGCAATGTCTTCAGTATTTTTCTGCTGAGTGACATAAACAATACTCGGCCCTGGGCTTTGGTTGAGTACTTGCTTGAGTAGGGCGTACTTTTGTGTCACTTGGGTGGGCATTAACTCAATGTCTAGGTTGGCTCGATAGAAGCCTGTTTGCACTATGTGTTGAGGCTGAATCGCAAATTTTTGAGCCATGTCTTTTTGCACACGGCGGGTCGCCGTTGCCGTCAGTAACAGCACCAAAGGAATCGCCAGTTGTTGCTGATACTGGGGCAATTTAAGGTAATCAGGACGAAAATTATGGCCCCATTCTGAGATACAGTGAGCTTCATCAACCACCAGCATTGAAATGGCAATGTTGTTAATAAAGCGGCGGAAGCGCTCGTTTTTAAAACGCTCCACGGAAATCATTAAAATTTTTATTTCGCCAGACTGAACTCTCGCCATCACGTCTTGGCTGGTGGCTTTGTCTTGACTGGAATCTAAACTCGCCGCGGCAATGCCCTTGCTGTGCAAAAAAGCCAGCTGGTCGTGCATGAGGGCAATAAGCGGGGAGATCACCAGAGTAAGATGGGGTAATTGGGTGGCCGTAAACTGATAACATAAGGACTTACCCGACCCCGTGGGAAACACAGCTAAGGAAGAGTGGCCGTCTAACAGTTGACTGATGGTTTGCTGTTGCCCTTGGCGAAACTCATTAAAGCCAAAGTGTTTTTGTAGTGTCTCTTGCAAAGGGATCATCGACTGATGTGCCCCCATTCCTTCTCGCAATTGGCCAGCTCGTTCAAATGGTTTAGCCAGTAGTCTTCACTGCCAAACCAAGGGAAAGCCCGTACAAAAGCGGGGTCGTGCCAACGGCTTTGTAGCCAAGCCGCATAATGAATGACTCGAACAGACTTAAATACATCGATAAGGTCCAGCTCGCGAGTGTCAAAAGGCAAGTAGCTTTCGTAGCCTTCAATAATTTCACTTAACTGCTGACGTGGGTTTTCGGTTTGAGTCAGGTGTAGCCAGATATCTTGTACTGCGACGCCGTTTTGGCAGTCGTCAAAATCCAATAAGTGGAACTGTCCATCGTGGAGCATAAGATTGCTGCGATGACTGTCCCCATGAATCGGACGTAATTGAGCAGGCCAATAGGCTTTGATACGAGCTTCACAGCGCTCATAAAGTCGCTCGATTTGCTGCTTGTAGCGATCTTTTAAGGACGCGGGCAAGTGTTTGTTTTCTAAAATCAGCGTGGCGGCAGCACGTATTTGCTCTAAGGGAGAAACACTAATGCGGTGCTGGAACGGTCGACTGGACAGGCCTTCATGAACCTGACCGATAAGCTCGCCCAGTTGGAAAAGCTGATCAAGGTTATCCGCTTCTGGGTGTTGTCCCACTAAGCGCTTGCTTAAGCAAAAATACAGTCCTTGGTGTTTTAGCAGGCTTTTGCCATTGAATACCATGGGAGCGACGACTGGAATGCCAGCGGATTCTAGCTTAAGTAAGGTGTCGTGTTCTTCTCGAATTTGTGCCGTACTCCAGCGTTCAGGGCGATAGAACTTGGCAATAATAGGGGAGCCATCTTCCACACCAACCTGATAGACACGGTTTTCATAGCTGTTGAGTGGATAGATGCGCGAATCACACCATAATCCCGTGGACTCAACCGCGTCTAAAATCACATCGGGCACTAATATGGAAAAAGGGTGATCTTGCTCGGTGGTGGAGGGCTGGGTGAGTTTGTTATTGCCTGTAGACATGATGAAAGAGCTCTAAATAGGGTGGAACGAAATCGAATCGAAAAGGGTCATAGCTCCCACCATCTTAGCCAGTCACTATTGTCGACCCGGGTAAAATGGGGAGAGTTTTTATAGGTTAAAATTGAGCAAGCATAACGCCTCGATATTGGCACTCAATATGGTCAGTGTGTAATTGCATGCCTGGGGTATGATAAAGCACTTTGAGTTGCTGCACAGGGCAAGGAGGCATGGCTTGAAGAGGAATGTCTTCGCGATAAAACACTAGCCACAATCGGCTCGTGTGATCCGCCGAGGTTAGGGTCAGTGCGACATAATCCCGCTCGGCTTCATTCCAGTCGTCGCCACTCATGGGCAAACCTTGCTCGTTTAACCAAGTGATCTGATCGGCGGTTTTAAATTGATATAGGGCATCGTCCGCAAGGTGAATTTCCGCCAAAATAGGGTGTTCTTTGCGTAGCTGGGTCAGTTGACTAATGGTGTCTTGTAACGCGCTACGCGCTTGTGTGTCCTGCCAGCTGAACCAGGTGAGTTCATTGTCTTGGCAATAGGCATTGTTGTTGCCTTGCTGAGTATGGGAAAGCTCATCCCCACCCAGAATGTGTGGCGTACCTTGGCTTAGCAGTAAAGTGGCCAGAAAACAGAGTTGCTGATTCAAGCGCTTTTGTAGGATGTCAGGGTTATCTGTAACCCCTTCGACTCCAAAGTTCTGGCTGATATTGTCCCCATGACCATCACGGTTATTTTCCATGTTTGCGAGGTTATGACGGCGGTGGTAAGACACCAGATCATTCATGGTGTAGCCATCGTGATAGGTGATGTAGTTTACCGAGTGTAGGGCGCTGCGATGGCCTTTGTGGAAGTAATCCCGAGAGCCCATGAGGCGCGTGGCAAATTGTGGTACTAGCCCTTCATCACCACGCCAAAAGCGGCGCATGGTATCTCGATACTGATCATTGCATTCGAAAAATCCGCGAGGAAACTGCCCGACTTGGTAGCCATTGGGGCCAATGTCCCAAGGCTCCATGACCAAGCAGATATTGCTCAGTATTGGATCCTGTAAAATCGCTTGTAGGAGCGGGGCTTTTGGGGAGAAATCATGATCGGTACGGCCAAGGTCCACCCCAAGGTCAAAGCGGAAACCATCTACCCCGAGGGTTTCAACCCAGTAGCGCATACTGTCACAGATGAGCCGTATGCTAGCAGGGCTATAGGTGTCGACACAGTTACCACAGCCTGTGTAGTTTAAATATTTGCCTTCTTGGTGGCGGTAATAATGGCGATTGTCTAAACCTCGATAACACACGCTCGACTGGTCCATATCGCTTTCTGCGGTATGGTTGTAAACCACATCTAGAATCACTTCGAAGCCTGCGGCTCGTAAGCCATCTATCATTTGTTGGAATTCTAAGGTGGCGTCTTGATAGGCGTAGGAAGGTTCGACGGCAAAGAAACTGATTGGATTGTAGCCCCAGTGATTATGTAGGCCAAGGGCATGTAGGTGACGCTCGTGGGCAAAGCTAAAGCAGGGCATGAGTTGGATGGTGGTGACGCCAAGTTTTTGTAAGTGCTCTATGCCTAGATCACTGATAACACCAAGGTAGGTGCCTTTTAAGTGTTCCTCAATGGGCATTTGTTGGCTAAAACTTTTAACGTGTAACTCATATAAAACCCGGCTAGCAGGGGCTACTTTGACTCGCTCTGGGCGGTCGCTGTTTGGCTCAATGGGCTGAACAATCGACTTGGGAACACAATAGGCGGAATCTTGGGTGTTGATTTGACCCTCGTCGGATACCGCGACTTGATCCTCATGCCAAGTTAATTTGCTGCTTAACACTTTCGCGTAAGGGTCGATCAATAATTTATGAACATTAAAGACCTGCATTTGCTCAGGTGCAAACGGCCCTTCTGCTCTAAGGCCGTATTTTTGTCCGGTTTTAAGGCCAACTACTTCCATGTGCCAGATGCCCCTCTGTTTAGTAACAAAAGGCAGCCTTTCTAGTTCATTTTCCGCTTCATCAAATAAACACAGGTAGAGGGTTTGAGCGTCTTCGGAAACCACGGCGAAATTAACCCCTTGAGGGGTCACAGAAGCGCCTAAAGGAAAAGGTTGGCCGAGATTAATTGTGTAAGTGTCGCTCATTCGAAACCCTCAGGTCGTTTATTTGTCGCCAAGCCATTTTAACAAGATGCCTGCCAAAGGTGGCACTTGCAGCTCAATGCTCTGATTTTTGCCGTGGCTGGCAATGTTAGCGGTGATAAATTCATCCGATTTTACATAGCCACTGCCTGCGTACTCTGGGCTGTCTGAGTTGAAAATCACCTGATAACGTCCCGCTTGAGGCACTCCAATACGGTAGTTGCCCTGTGGCACAGGGGTGAAATTCACCACAGCAATAGCGTGTTCAAGACCGCATTTAGATTTACGTACAAAGGCCAAAATACTGTTGGCACTGTCATCGTAACTGATCCATTCAAAACCGTGACCGGAATGGTCTAGATGCAAAGAGGCTTCATTTTGATAAAGATGGTTTAAATCTTTGCTAAGTTGATGCTGGCCTTGATGGTAATCAATCTCTAAGAGGTGCCAATCCAGCGAGCGTTCGTGGCTCCATTCTTGGCCTTGGGCAAACTCATTGCCCATGAAATTCAGCTTTTTCCCCGGATGAAAATACATGTAGCTTGAAAATGCGCGTAAGTTGGCGAATTTCTGCCAGGCATCCCCGGGCATTTTTTCTATCATGGAGCCTTTACCGTGGACCACTTCGTCATGGGAAATTGGCAGAACAAACTGTTCGTCAAAGGCATATACCATACTAAAGCTCAGTTCACCTTGATGGTATTGGCGATGCACTGGGTCTTTTTTCATGTATTCCAAAGAGTCGTTCATCCAGCCCATATTCCACTTAAAGCCAAAACCTAGGCCGTCCATGTAGGTGGGTTTGGATACCCCAGGAAAAGCGGTGGACTCCTCTGCTACGGTAAAACAACGCGGGTGGTTTAGATACACGGTTTCGTTCAAGCGACGTAGGAAACTGATGGCTTCATAATTGTGATTGCCACCATCTTTATTAGGGATCCATTCACCTTCTTCACGAGAGTAATCTAGGTACAACATAGACGCCACGGCATCGACTCGTAGGCCATCAATGTGGAATTCTTCTAGCCAATACACAGCGTTACTGATCAGGTAATTCACCACATGCTCTTTACCAAAGTCATAGATAAGTGAGTTCCATTCAGGGTGCCAGCCTTTTTTGGGGTCGGGATATTCGTATTGTTTTGAACCATCGAAATTGGCTAAACCATGGCTGTCCGCTGGGAAGTGGGCGGGTACCCAATCCATAATGACGCCAATATTGGCTTGGTGCAGGGCATCGACTAAGGCTTTGAATTCTTCAGGCGTTCCAAAGCGGGACGTTACGGCATACAGGCCAACTGGTTGATACCCCCAAGAACCGTCAAAAGGGTATTCGGTGACAGGTAAAAGTTCCACATGGGTGTAACCCATACGGCTCACATAGGGCACTAACTCATCGATCAGCTCCACATAACTTAGTGGCTGGTTGTCTTCCTTACGACGCCAAGAACCTAGATGTAATTCGTAGATGCTCATGGGGTTTTCATAAAGGTCTATGACAGGGCGCTGGGTCCATTTATCGTCTTGCCATAAATGCTTGTTATCAAAACAGGTGACACTGGCAAAGGATGGGTACTGTTCAATGCTTTGGGCATAGGGGTCGCTACGATGGGGCAGTAAGTCACCGTTATTCGCGCGAATTTCAAACTTGTAGCGGGCGCCATGATTCACATCTGGAATAAATAAACGCCAAATACCATCACCGTTACTGGACATGGAGTGAATGCGACCATCCCAACCATTAAACTCGCCAACAACCGCCACGGAGCGGGCAGCGGGAGCATAGACAGCAAAGCGGGTGCCATTAATGGTCAAGTTTGCGTTGATCTTTGCCCCAGTTCGGATGGCTCCTTGGCTCTTGTAGAGGTTAGCCTGATGGTGCTCTGGGTCGTTAAAAGTGGTGTCAGCAAACTGATAAGGGTCAACAATCGTGTGGGTGTGTTGGGCAAACTGAATCTTCAAGCGGTAATGAAAGGGCTTGGTTTTCGTCGGCCAATGGCAATGGAAAATCCCTTGGTCGCTCAGCACTTCCATCACGCCTAAACTGCTATCAGTGTCTATCGCCAATACTTCTATTGTTAATGCGCCTGGGTACCATGCGGTTAGCTCAAGCCCTTTTTTGGTCGACTTGCGTAATCCTAAGCAGCCAAAGGGGTCAGCGCAACGAGCCTGTGTAAGGTCGTTGATCAGCGTGTTTTTTAGTATATCCATTCACTTCTCCAGCTTGCTTTTAATAATTATGGCTGTTTGTCTTGTGTGTATTGTTGACTGTGTAATTTACTCACCGCCCATTTGAGATAGCGATTCACCTTGCTTAGGGTCAACTGGGCAAACTCATCAAGGGCACCATCGGCCAAACCTTCTTCAGGGTGGCTGGCTTGATACTGTTCACTGTGATCCATAGCGGCTTTGGACACCAACACAGGTAGGTTAACTTCCTGATGGAACTGACAATCCTTATGTTGTTGGCAGAACTGAATGAAAGCATATAAAGCCTCAAAAATCAGACTCTTATACCAGCTAGGGTGTATGTTAGAGGTTAACGATTCAATCAAAATGGCAAAGCTGTCTTCACCCGGCGTCATGGAGTTGATCGCCCGCTTACAATCAAGGGTGGTATTACTTTGAAAATCCCCAAATACGATTGTGTCCACGTTACTTAGGCTTTCCCATAACTGCGCCAGCATAGCATCAGGCAACTTGGTAATCATGCCTTGCTCAGAGCGCCAGTCGAACCAATCCACGTCTTTAAGGCTCTTATTGTTGCTGTCTAAACTGTCGTGGTAATGCACATGGTTAGTAACATAGCTGAACTCATCGTTTTTATCTTCTAATACTTGCTTGAGAGTCTCATAAAGTTGGCTTGGTGAAACTTTTGCAAGCACTTCAAACATGGACTCATGCTCTTCTGGGTCAAATTTACGGGCACACAAAGAAATTAGGTTTTGTATGCGAATGGTACGTACCCCATAGAAGAAATCTGATTGCACCTTGATCAAGGTACCAACAATGGCGATGACTTCATGGGCTATAACCAAGCTCAGAGGCGACCCCGAGGCCTTCTTGAGAACGCTGAGTATTTCATCTTGATGCAATGGGGAGCTAATGGTGACTTCGGTTGCTGGCGTTTCCCCAATGACTAATTGGCGTTGTCGAACGGTAATGTCGGCAATGTAGGTAGCAAGATCAGTAGAAGGGCTAATGATTTGCGAAAACAACAAACGAGCGGTGCGCCATTCTTCAAGGAAGAGGGCCTGTATGTAAACTGAATTGAGCACCCTTTGGGCTGTGATCACGGGTACAGAGCCCGGAATAGCGTTCATCAGGGCTTTTCTGTTGCCCAGTTCCATTAGGCTGGCTAAGGCATCATCTAGGCAAGGTTGTTGAGCAAGGTGTGATAGTAGGGTACTTTCATCAAGCTGTTCCACATTGATTAAACTCGATGGCTTGTTAAGGTCTAGTGGCCAGCGCGTTTCATGGTGGGGAATGTTAAGGCTCAACTGGCTGGTAAGATTCCCCATAGGGTTACTGATGCTACGACGGTTACCCGACTTGAAGGCATTCTTAGCGGACTGAGGAATAACGCGGAACTCTTCTAATTCACGCTTTTGCAATTGGCGAATAAAGGCGAATAGCTCGTCGCTACCACGCATTTCACTAATGGCTTCATCGATTAGCACGGTGAAAACCGCATTGGCTCGGTAATACCAACCCTGAGCAATGGCCGTAAGTTCATTGCGAATATGGGCTTGGAATAACGCCGGATCAATTTTGCGATAATCTTTGTCTTCGTTTTGAATCCAAGATAGACACAAATAGCTTTCTTCATTGATGCGAAAAGCCTGACAGGTGGCTAAGCTGTTTAGGGCGCGATTTGGGCGACCTGTTAAGCCCAGTGGCTCAGAGGTGCCTAGCTGGCGATAAGTATGAATAAGTTGCTCAGCACTGATGGCTTTAATAGGAGCAATTTCATCAAGGGTTTGGCACAGACAGCCAGCCGCGAGGAGCTTTTCTTTAACTTTTTCATTTTGCGCTAAGATCACCATAGATGTGGTTACTTTATGGGCTTTATGCTGATTTCTGTGCAAACCAAGAGGGTCTAGATCATCCGTGCGAATGAGTTCTTCATCCAGCATTTTACCGACCAGATACAAGCTTTGCGCCCAAACAAGGGGCAAGTTGTCGTTAGGTAAGCGGGCTTGAGAGCCTGGGTTTTCTTTCTCCGCCAAGATGCTTTCTTGAGGCACATAATAAAGCTCTGGTAGCAGCATCTCACCGTCTTTTTCCACCATTAATGTTTCTAATTTATGGCGATAAAAGTTTGCGTTCTCCCAATCTCGAGCGAATAAACGGTCAATGTAGAGGTAGGTGAAGAATAACGGCCATTCAGATTCTATGTGCTCAAAGTTGATGAGTTCATCGTATTCATAATAAATACGGCTTTGATCTTCCAGCACAGATTGGTGGCCATCCAACAAGAAGCGTTTGCAGCCGTATTCGCCGCCTAATTTGCTGATGATCTCTTTACGAGTACGGTGGGTGAGTTTCTCGTTATTCACGGCAAAAGCTGGGTAACTTATAATGCTTAATACCGCAGCATCCACTTCTTTAGAACGGGACTCTTTTGGCAATAGGGACTCAAGTACGGAACCTGCCCGGGCAACCGCATCTGGGAAGGAATGGATAACTGACCATTCTGGACCATCTTCACCGAATAGATTTAGGCCATCTAGGGCTTCCATGGCGGCTTTTGCCATACCTACCGAGCTGGCATTAATTTCCGCTTTACCATTATTGACCTTATTGCCTCGTTCCCAAATACCGTAATCTGGGGTGCGGTAAGTACGTGAAATATAGTAAATCAGGTTCTGAATAAAATTGTATTCGTCGCGGGTAAAAATGACCTTGGAACCGGCTTTGGTCATTTGTGCCATCATCAAAAGGTAAAAACTGGTGGCGTCAATTTGTAAGTGACCCCAAGCATCATCGGCCACCGCTTCTAAACCTGTCTTAGTATCGTATTTGGCATGCAGGGCGTCCTTAGGATCGAGGCTGAATTTGAACTTTTCGACCTTATGGGCTTGGCGCATCATAGCGAAGAGTAAGCCACGCATCATTTTGATACAGGCGTACTCCAATTCATGGGTGCGTTTGTCCGGGTTTGAGGCACGCTTATAGGCGAGGTGCAATGCCCAGACCGCCTGAATACTGTAAACGTTGTCTCGTACCCAAGCGTCCGTGTAGTTACCATGATTGTTAATGCTGGTACTGGCTGGGAATAATCCGGTTACCGGATGTTGTCGTGAGAGTATTACCGCTTGGATGTGTTTATAAAGAGAATCTAATTTTTCTTGCGTATCAAACGACATGTAGGATCCCTTATGAAGACAAATAGCTTCAATGGTTAGTATTGCACTTAAGATACTAAGGCTATGTTAACGTAAAACTACTATACCCAATCGATCATAGGCACACAAAGCGCTTAGCTGGGTAAATCGGCTTCATTTACATTAAATTTCGATCTTCTTGGTTGTCTGGTAAAATTTTGTCTTAAATGACTATTTTTAGGCCATTTGCTCCCAACCCATAATGTCAAAGCAACAGGCTGAACTCATTGAACAGTTTCATAGTTTTTATAACGGCTTTCTTTTCTGCCACCATTTTGCCTCTTGGCTCCGAAGCCGTACTCTTATTTTATGCAAATCTTGAACCAAATAACCTATTGTTTTTATGGTTTTGGGCAACCCTTGGAAACACATTAGGAGGATTAACTAATTGGTTTTTAGGACGATTTTTAATAGGCTATGAATCTAGAAGGTGGTTTCCTATCAAGCAGGCACATAGACTGAAAGCACAGGGCGTATTTCAACGCTATGGGCTTTGGTCGTTATTATTCACTTGGTTGCCTGTTGTTGGAGATGGAATTGCCTTAGTATCGGGAATGTTAGGAACGAAAATGCGTTATTTTTTGCCTCTTGTTTGCATAGGGAAAGGCGCACGTTATGCGATAGTGTTGTATGGCCAAAATTTGTTTCTGAATTAACAGAGTCATAAATTTATAACAGTGAAGACTGGGGATATAAAATGAACTTGTTTAAGGGTTGCATGGTAGTGCTGGTGGGAGCGAGCTTAGTGGCTTGTTCTAGTGATGGTCAAAACACCTTTATGGCATATCAAGATCTACAGGATATGGTGAAAGATCATGATGAGAAATGGCAGCAAGTTCAGCCACAGTTAGAGCGCTTAGAGGCGTTAGAGTTAGAAGTGGCTGAGTTAAAAGAAAAAAATGCGGCACTGACAAACTCTGCTTCGCCTGAAATGGATGCTGATACGACCCCTGTTAGTTCCACTGGCGTATCCTTTAGTCAACCGATTGAGTCTACTAGCTTAGCAGCCCCTACTTCAGTAACTGAAGTGGCCCCTGTCACATCATCTGAACCTGTTACTGCTCCTGTTGTGCAAGCCCCTGAGATGGCGAAGGCCGCTCCTGTGGTTAGTGCGCCCGTTGTCGCCACTTCCTCTAGTAATTTTTATGGAGTGCAATTGGCGTCTTACAGCACCAAAGAAGAGGCTACTCGTGGCTGGCGAATTCTCAGTAAAGAGTCTCCGGAAAACTATGTAGACCTTGCTCCAAGAGTCAATACCAAGAGTATTAATGGCCGTACTATGAATCAGCTAAAAGTTGGGCCGTTCGAAAGCAAACCTTTTGCAACAGATTTTTGCAATATGCTTAAGCAACAGCAAAAAGATTGTTTGGTTACCCGATACGATGGAGAGCCAATTTCCAGTTATTAATCTAGCTATTCTCCAATTTCGACCTTTGAAAAGCACTTCCTAAAAAGGAGGTGCTTTTTTTATGGGCTGGCCATTGCATAAAATTTCGCCATAAGACTAAAGTGGAATGGCCTGACCCGATTGATTCGTTATAGTGGTTTTAATTAAGCATCCTAACAATAAATTTAACAATGGAGCGTGACATGGAATCCAATATAAGCAAGGCGTTACAAAAGACAGCTGACAATGCAAACGTTAGCCAAGCAGATTTTGAACAAAAATACCTTCAGTCGGTGAATAACCCTGAAGCTTTTTGGGCAGAGCAGGGCCAGCGACTAGACTGGTTTACGCCTTACACTAAAGTTAAAAACACCTCATTTGCGCCCGGTAGTGTGGACATTCGCTGGTTTGAAGATGGTGTGCTCAACGTGGCTTATAATTGTATTGATCGTCATCTGAAAGATAAGGCTGATAAAGTGGCTTATTACCTTGAAGGTGATGAAGAGTCCGAGGCTAAACAAGCTATCACCTATCAGCAGCTTCATGATGAAGTGGGGCGCTTAGCCAATGCGCTGAAAGCTCAAGGCATCAATAAAGGCGACCGTGTGGCCATTTACATGCCGATGATTCCTCAAGCGGTTTACAGTATGCTGGCCTGTGCCCGTATCGGCGCCATTCACACCGTGATTTTTGGCGGCTTCTCAGCCAACGCCATTGCCGATCGTCTGCAAAACTGTGATGTAAAACTTGTGATTACCGCAGACGAAGGCCGTCGTGCCGGTAACAAGGTCCCACTTAAAAACAATGTCGATAAAGCCTTAGAAAACAATGCTTGCCCGTCCGTACAAAATGTATTGGTGTATCGTTACACGCAAAAAGACGTGGCTTGGACAGATGGCCGCGACCTTGATTGGGCTGAAGTCGTTGACACTCAAAGCAGCGAATGTCCTGCAGAGCCCATGCAAGCGGAAGACCCGTTATTTATCCTTTACACTTCCGGTTCAACCGGGAAACCAAAAGGTGTGGTGCATTCCACTGGTGGCTATCTGGTCTATGCAGCCCTGACCCATGAGGTGGTTTTCGATCTTAAAGAAGACGATATTTACTGGTGTGCAGCAGATGTCGGCTGGATTACAGGCCATAGTTACATGGTCTATGGCCCTCTTGCTAATGGCGCCACCAGTGTATTGTTTGAAGGGGTGCCGACTTTCCCTAATTTCGGCCGAGTTGGTCGCGTGGTCGATAAATACAAGGTATCCATTCTTTATACTGCACCAACCGCTATTCGTGCCTTGATGTCAAAAAGTGATGAAGCGATTTGTGATAGCTCTCGTGAGAGCTTGCGAGTGCTGGGCAGTGTGGGTGAGCCGATTAACCCCGAAGCTTGGTCTTGGTACCACTCGAAAATGGGTAACGGCAACTGTCCTATTGTTGATACTTGGTGGCAAACCGAAACAGGTGGTTTGATGATGTCACCACGTGTAGTGCAAACTCAGGTGAAACCAGGGGCTTGTACAGGGCCTTTATTTGGTATTCAACCTGCCTTGGTTAACGCTCAAGGTGAAATACAGGATGCCCAAGGTGAGCAGGTAGAAGGTGGTCTTGTCATTACAGACTCTTGGCCAGGCCAAGCGCGAACCGTTTATGGGGACCATGAACGTTTTGAGCAAACTTATTTCAGCACCTTTGAGGGCATGTACTTTACGGGTGATGGGGCATTACGCGACGCCGATGGTGATTACTGGATCACGGGTCGTATGGACGATGTATTGAATGTTTCTGGTCACCGTTTGGGTACGGCAGAAATTGAAAGTGCTTTGGTGGCACATCCTTCCATCGCTGAAGCGGCGATTGTGGGCTACCCCCATGACATTAAAGGTCAAGGTATTTACGTTTACGTCAGTACGATCGCAGGCGTGGAGCCAAGCGATGAACTGATGAAAGATTTGAAGCTCTTTGTGCGCCAAGAAATCGGCCCGATTGCGACGCCAGATTTGATCCAGTGGGCAACCAAAGGTCTGCCAAAAACGCGTTCGGGTAAGATTATGCGCCGGATCTTGCGTAAGATTGCCGCCAATGAACATGATCAGCTAGGGGATACGAGTACTTTATCTGATCCAAGTGTGGTTGATGATTTAATCGAGAACCGTTTAAATGTATGATTAATTATACATTGTAAAAGGCAAACTCGTGATATCACTAATTGTTGCAGATGATCATCCGTTATTTCGTAGTGCATTAACCAGTGCGTTAATGGCAAAAATTAATAATCTGGTTATTGCTGAGTCGGGTGATCTCGACTCAACCCTTGATCTTTTGCACAGTGATACCGAGTTTGACCTACTTCTACTGGATTTAAACATGCCGGGCAGCGGTGATCTGTATGGTTTAATCCGCATTCGTAAAGACTTTCCTGAAGTACCCGTAGCGGTTATTTCTGGCAGTGAAGACAGTGAAGTGGTTGCCCGAGTAATTGAAGCGGGCGCGCTAGGCTTTATTCCCAAAACCAGTGAACCTGCGACCTATGTCGCCGCCATCGATGCCATTCTAGCGGGTGAAATCTGGCTACCAGATGCCCTTCGCCAACAGCTTGAACAATTACCCAAACCAGATTTGAATATGCAGCACAAAGTTGCCGAGCTTACGCCTCAGCAATTTAAAGTGTTGTGCTATTTACACGAAGGTTTACTGAATAAGCAGATTGCTTATGAACTGGATATTTCTGAAGCCACAGTGAAAGCCCATATTACGGCTATCTTTCGTAAGCTGGAGATTAACAATCGTACTCAAGCGGTATTGATTGCCAGCGATTTAAAACTACAACTTTCCCAGCGCTAAGCCTTAGGCTTGGTCATTCTTTTTAGAAGATGAGCAACCGCAACTGCGCTCAGGTACTGGGTCCATTCCTCCTTCATGCCAAGGGTGGCATTTCGCCAAGCGCTTTGTCCCCAAATACACACCTTTAAAAATGCCAAAGCGTTCTATTGCCTCTATCATGTAATGGGAGCAGCTAGGGTAGAAGCGGCAGTTATTGCCCAATAAAGGGCTGATTAAAAACTGGTAGGTTTTTACTAACGCTATAAAAACTCTTTTTAACATGGTGTTCTGTTGTCTGCTTTATTAGTCGAATGGATGGCATTTCGATGTAAAAAAAGCCCCCTTTTTGTTATTGTAAAGACAAGCTAACAAAGAAATCATATTTTATGCCAGATTTATCTCTTACCCTTGATGCAACCAAGGTGGTTGCCTATCAAGGAGAGCCGGGTGCCTATTCACATCTAGCTTGTAATCATACCTTCCCAAATTGGAAAAGCGTCAACTGTGCCAGCTTTATAGATGCCTTGCAAATGGTCGAAAAAGGCGACGCTTACTATGCCATGATTCCTGTAGAAAACTCCACAGCCGGACGGGTGGAAGAGATTTATCGGGAGTTAAGACGCACTCAACTTTATGTGGTCAAAGAACACTTTGAGCCAGTGAATCATTGTTTGATTGCTCGTGAGGGCGTCACCATTGAAGACATAGTGCAGGTGGGAAGTCACCCACAAGCCTTGGCTCAATGTGATGGCAATATTAAAAAAATCGGTGCCACCAGTGTCGCCATGTACGATACCGCAGGCGCGGCCAAGCATTTGGCGGAAGTCGATGAGCCCGGCTTAGGGGTTATCTCTTCCGAATTGGCGGCCAATCTGTATGGTTTAAAGGTTCTACAGTCCAACTTTAACGACAGGTTAGGCAATACCACTCGTTTCTTGGTGTTTTCAAAACAGCAAAAAATGCCCAGTTATGACCCAGCTCAGGTTTACATCACCTCCTTTATGTTTCGCGTGCGAAACATTCCCGCCGCTCTCTACAAGGCCATGGGCGGTTTCGCCACCTATGGCATTAATATGCTGAAACTGGAAAGTTATATGGTGAATGGGCATTTCACCGCGACTCAGTTTTATGTGGATGTGGAGGCGCATTTCCAATCTCCAGATCTACAGTCAGCGTTAGAAGAACTTAGATTTTTTTCCGAAGAGGTTCGTGTATTAGGAACCTATGTGGCAGATGATTACAGGTTGAAGCAAAATTCATGATGGTTAGAGTATTTTCAGTTTTATTAGGTTTGGTAAGTGGAGCTGTACTCGCAGAAGAAAACGCCTTGTTATCTTTTTATGACGATGATCAATGGCAAGGTGATGACGCCTTTGAATTTCCCTTACCCTCAGTCGTAACCCCTTCACAAATCCCGCAACCAAGAGTTGATGTATCTTCCACATTATCCGTCCTTGATGGAGAATTTATCCGTCGGGTTAATGTGCAATATGTGGAAGATTTGTTGCAATTCGTACCGGGTTTCATTGTTGCCCCTTATCACAACACCAGCGGCATTATCGCTTCATACCATGGTACTCAATTAGACCGCTACCGTCGTATTCAAGTCTTGATCAATGGTCGCTCTGTTTACAGCACGGGTATTGCTCGAGTGGATTGGGCCTCCTTGCCTATCAATATTGAAGACGTCTCCCGTGTTGAGGTAAACCGTGGCCCGAATGCCGCCACCTATGGCGTGAATTCATTTTTTGCCGTGGTAAACATCATTACCCGATCACCATTAGAAACCCTAGGTAACAGTATTTCAGCGTATTCTGGCCAGCGCGGTGATTATCGCCTGTATGGCCAACATAGCGGTTTAAACGGCGATTGGAGCTATCGTGCTTCTGCATCAAAAAGTAAGGTGAGCGGGTTTGATGAAGACTCATCTGGGGTAGCCCGTCATGACGGTCATCGCCGAGAAGTAGGAAATGTCTTTATTCAAAAAGAAACCTCAGACAGCTTTTTTGATCTGGATATAGGTGGTTCAAAAGTCGTCAGCAAAATAGATGTTGCGGACTATGGTAATGACTCCATGGACACCAATAAACCGCTGAATTACGCGGATAGGGAACACATCAAAATTGGCTACAGTAAGCAGCTAAATAAAGAGCATGAGGTAAAATTTAAGTATTACTACGACCAGTCTGAATTTCGTGAAAGGCATGAGGTCAGCTTATCTCCAGTCTTTTACTATGGCTTATTCAATCAATCTACTGCCGCGCAAATTGCGGCATTAACGTCAGGCTCTCCCAATATTGAGTCTGCTTTCACTCTGGACATGGCAGAACAACGCCACGATATCGAAGTGCAAAGTATCTGGACGCAAAGTGAAAAGCTCAGAATTGTGACGGCCTTGGGGTATCGAAATGACCAAGCGGAATCAGATACGTACTTGTCGGGGAAGGTCATGGATGAAATCTCTCATTTATCCAGCAACGTAGAGTACCGATTAACGCCAAGCTGGATTTTTAACTCGGGTTTCATGGTAGAAAGTAGCACCATGAACGAAACCTATTTTTCCCCAAAAGCGGGTGCAACCTACAAGCTTTCTGAGCAAGAGGCCTTGCGTTTTAATGTTTCGAAAGCCGTGCGTACTCCTGATATCGTTGATCAAAACTTCCATTGGACCTACACGCTAGAAACCGGAGATACCTCTTTCGCAACCTATGCGTTAAATGGTGAAGAGGAAGAAAAAGTAACCTCTTATGAAGTGGGTTATTATCATCGTTGGCCACGCTTGGGCTTAACCATGGACGTTAAGCTTTATCATGATGTGGTGACGGGGTTGGTCACCAGCAGCAAACAATTTATAACACCATCTAGCCTGACTGACTTACAAGATCACGTGATTGAAGAGGGGGAAACCATTGATGTGGACATTAATGGTGCTGAGCTAGAGCTTGACTGGCGTGGTCGTAATGGCGCCATCGCACGTTTCACTTATGCCCACCAGAATACCTTATCGGATAACCACTCTTTGCAAAATGCCACCACACCTGTCATTGTGTCGTTATTCGGTAGCCTACCAATAGGTGAAAAATGGTCGCTACAAGGCTATTATCTTTTTGCTGAAAAACTATCGGACAGTGATTATGAGTTGGTCAACTCTTGGCTGACTTATAGGTTGTCTTTAGGTGGCTACTACAAAGTAAATATGGGAATCGGCGCAGAGAAACGCATTGATAATAACTGGTTAGTTTCAGGCCGAAACGTCTTATTAGATGATAGTTATGGCTATATTTTTGCCAATATGACTTTCTAACTTGGTTGATGGGACAGTGAAAAGGATTTTTTGCTCATTACTATTTGTGTTTATGTCATGGTCCGCCTGGGCGGATATCTATGTCATACATAACACAGAAGAAAGTACCATACGATCGTTAACCTATCGTTTATCCAATATGCTGCCGGTGAAAGCGCCGGTGGTACCAGTGCGCTTGCCGATTTTTTTAGCCAATACCGACTACTTTAAAGAAGACGATGTGTTTATCACCGTCGATGTGGACTCTTTTCAGCAAGTCTGCGAATTGCCCCTGCCAAACCCCTTGTTTGCAAGTTTTATTGGGAAAGAAGAATACGAGCATGTAAAAGACCACTGCACTAAAGAAACCTCGGCTGTCTTTAGTGGGGCGCCCCTAGAAAGGCGCTTAGCGCTGTTGCAACGGATCTGGCTAGATAATAAGCCGATTTCGGTAATGTACAGTGACTATCTAAAAGTGGATGAAGTGGCCATGAGCCGTTTAGGGGCAGAATACGGCTTTGAGTTTCAATTTCAACGAACCCACACAGATAAGGTGTCTGTGCTAAGAACGGTGAACCATCTTGGGGAAAATTCTAAGGTGATTTTTTCTTTAGTAGATTCTAATTTATATCGGGAAGATGTGGCCAAGGATGTCATTAAGCTGCTGTTCGATATTCATCATGTGATGATTGGCCCCTCGTACCCCTTTGTGAGAGCGGGGGCGTTATTTGCGGTTTACTCACGCACCGATGAAAAACTTAAGCGCTTGGTGCGTATGTTGATCGCATGGCAAACAGGAAAAGTCATGTTGCCAGCCAATTACCCTAGTGAATTACGCGTAAGCTTTAACCCATACTTGATCAAAGCTTACGGTATGGTGTTGCCAACCCCTGCCTCTATAAAACTGAACTTCGATTTGTGTTCAGAATCCTACTGTTAGCATCCCTCTGCGCTACTGTAAAAAACGTTTCACCAAACTGGTAAAGGGCACAGGCTTTTCTGCATGTAGCCAATGACCCGTGTTCGGAATCATCTTAAAGCTCACTTGCTTGAATAAAGAGGTGATGGCGTCTTGATAAGCACTGACAATATAATCTGAATTCTCACCTTTAATAAAAAGGGTCGGAACCTCAATGGGTTCACTGATTTCAGGTTTTTTAAGAATAGTCGGATAGTTGTCTGCAATATTCCCCCGAGCCATTTCCAATTGTAAGCCCGTTTCTGTCTTGACCAGATTTTTTAGCAAGAACTGACGAACTGGCAAGCTTTCAACAAATTCACTTAATAGTGTATCCGCCTGCTTGCGATTGCTTAGCTCTGCGTTATCAACGGCTTCAAGACCTTTGAAAATTTCCGTGTGGCTGGCTGGGTAATCCACTGGGGCAATATCAGCCACGATGAGCTTATGGATTTTGTAAGCTGCTTGCGAGGCCATTTGCATGGCGACCTTACCGCCCATAGAGTGGCCCAATAAATAGAACCCGTCCAAACCTTGTTGTTCCGCCCAGTCCAATACAGCTTGTGCCATATT
Organism: Marinomonas dokdonensis; assembly: GCF_052747885.1. Taxonomy (NCBI): domain Bacteria; kingdom Pseudomonadati; phylum Pseudomonadota; class Gammaproteobacteria; order Oceanospirillales; family Oceanospirillaceae; genus Marinomonas; species Marinomonas dokdonensis. Next base: position 198,315 of record NZ_JBRAND010000001.1, on the reverse strand, counting down.
TGGGTAGCTGGCTTCTGTCATAGGGCTGGATTTGCCGTGATTAGGTAGGTCAATGCAATGCACGCAAAAGTGCTCGGAAAGGCTCTGTGCGATAGAGTGCCAGTTATCAGCGTTACCAAATAAACCATGGATGACAATAAGGTGAGGTCCTAGGGAACCATATTGCTTTGCGTGTATCATATAAAGCCTATGTATGAATATTTAGTCAGTATTGTAGCAAGTCCGCTACATGTTGGCTCTTTAGAATGAGTGTATCCAGTTATGTTAGACCAGTTTTTTATTAAACATTTAAAGCAGCCTTTGGCGAACCTTGCCCAACAGATTGACCGTAGAGGCATCAAGGCCAATCAGATTACCTTTGCAGGTTTTTTGCTGGGCTTATTAGCCATCCCCGCACTGAGTTTTGAATGGTATGGTCTAGCCATGGTGTTTATTTTGCTAAATCGCCTTATGGATGGTTTAGATGGCGCGGTCGCTAGGGTGCAAGGGCCAACGGACTTGGGTGGCTACTTAGACATTACGCTGGATTTTATCTTCTATTCTGGGGTGATTTTTGGCTTCGCTCTGGCCAACACAGAACAGAATGCTCTCGCGGCAAGTTTTGTTATCTTCTCTTTTATGGGCACAGGCAGCAGCTTTCTAGCTTTTGCCATTATGGCCGAAAAGCGCAAAATAGAACGTTTAGAGTACGGTAAAAAGTCGCTCTACTTTATTGGCGGTTTGGCGGAGGGCACAGAGACCATTATTTTCTTGTTACTGATCTGTGCATTACCCGCTCACTTCACCTTGCTTGCCTACATCTTTGGCAGCGTGTGTTGGATCACGACGGTGACACGTATTTACGCAGGCTATCAAACCCTGAAATGATTTTTAGGAAAGGCGGTCTAATCGAAAAAGGCGATTTCAATGTCGCTTTTTACGATGGCGCAACAGGCTAATAGATAGCCACTTTGCACCCAAGCTAAGGGCTCGAAAGGGTAACTGACTTGCCCCCACAATAGCTTAATGGAGCAAGAGGAGCAGTAGCCTTCGCGGCACTGGTATTCTACATGAATACCCGCCCGCTCTAGCTGGACCAGTAAGGGCTCTTCCTCGGTAACCAAGATTTGTTTCTTGCCAAGAAGAACCCTATGAACGGGTTTATCTGTTGTTGCTGTACTTGGATTAAATGTCGAAGTCGTCAAAGTCCGATTCATCCAAGTCGTTGTCAATTTGGCCAACTAGGTAGGAGCTGATTTCAGCTTCTTGTGGTGCAACCTGTACATTGTCGCTGACCAACCATGCGTTGATCCAAGGGATAGGGTTATGCTTGGTCTCAAAATGCGCTTCAAGGCCCACTGCCTGCATGCGTACGTTAGTGATGTACTCCACGTATTGACCGAGGATTTGCGCGTTTAAGCCAATCATAGAGCCGTCTTTAAACAGGTAGCTCGCCCATTCTTTTTCCTGCTCTGCCGCTTCAATGAAAATATTGCGCATTTCATCTTGGCACTCGGCAGCGATAATGGCCATTTCTGGGTCGTCTTTACCCGATGCCATTAGGTTTAGCATGTGCTGAGTACCGGTAAGGTGCAGGGCTTCATCACGGGCGATCAGTTTAATGATCTTAGCGTTGCCTTCCATTAGGGTACGTTCAGCGAAACCAAAGCTACAAGCAAAGCTCACATAGAAACGAATGGCCTCAAGTACGTTGACAGACGCGACTGTTAGGTAAAGGGCTTTCTTCAGCTCAGGCATGGAGATTTCGACATCGCCCTTGCCAGGAATGTTAAAGGTGCCAAGGCCCATGGTGTTGTACAGGTTGACCATTTCGATCAAACGGTCGTAGTACACGGAAACACTGTCAGCGCGTTTGGTGATTTCTTCGTTGGTAACGATATCGTCAAAGATCTTAGTGGGATCATTAACAATGTTACGAATAATGTGGGTGTAAGAGCGGCTGTGAATTGTCTCACTGAAAGACCAAGTTTCGATCCAGGTTTCCAGTTCAGGCAAGGATACGATAGGTAATAAGGCAACATTAGGAGAACGGCCTTGCACACTGTCCAACAAGGTTTGGTACTTGAGGTTGGATAAGAATATATGCTGCTCGTGGGCTTCTAGGCGTTGGAAATCTTTACGGTCGGTAGAAAGATCGACTTCCTCAGGACGCCAGAAGAATGACAATTGTTTCTCGATGAGTTTTTCGAATATGGGATGCTTTTGTTGGTCATAACGCGCAACATTGACATTTTCACCAAAGAACATGGGCTCTTTTGTACTATCGAAGTGCTTACGGTTAAAAGTCGAATAGCTCATTGCGTAGATATTTCCTCAAAGTATCAGGGCCTTTGAAATGAAGGCCGCTGTATTAATACGATGTTATGTTCAAAAAAGTTTAAACGTGGCAAAGCCCCATCGAAATGAGGCTTTGCTATTACAGGTGAGAAAAGATTAGATCTTGCATGCGCCACCTGCGCAATCGTCCATATCTTCTTGTTTGTCGTCTGCACCATCACGAGTGTTGTGATAGTAAAGTGTCTTCACACCCAGTTTGTAGGCGGTAAGTAGGTCTTTCAAAATGACCTTCATTGGCACTTTTTGTGACTCAAATTTCTGTGGGTCATAGTTGGTATTAGCTGAGATAGCTTGGTCGACAAACTTCTGCATAATGCCAACTAGTTGCAAGTAACCATCGTTAGAAGGAATGCTCCACAACAACTCGTAGTTGTCTTTTAGGCGTTCAAACTCTGGTACAACTTGTTTCAGAATGCCGTCTTTACTGGCTTTAACCGAAACAAACCCACGTGGTGGCTCAATGCCGTTGGTCGCATTACTAATTTGCGAAGAGGTTTCAGAAGGCATTAGGGCGGTTAGCGTTGAGTTACGTAGACCATGAGTGACAATCTCACTGCGTAGTGCTTCCCAGTCGTAGTACAACTCAGGAGAACACACCGCATCCAGTTCTTTCTTGTAGCTATCGATAGGCAAAACACCTTTGGCATAGGTTGTTTCGTTGAAAGCCAAACATGGGCCAAATTCTTTAGACAGCTTGTTAGATGCTTTTAACAAGAAGTATTGGATGGCTTCAAATGTCTTATGGGTTAACTCGTTAGCGCTGCCGTCTGAGTATTTAACGCCATTCTTCGCAAGGTAGTATGCGTAGTTAATAACACCTACACCCAAGGTGCGGCGAAGTTCTGTGGCTCTTTGGGCCGCTGGAATTGGGTAATTTTGATAATCTAGTAGGGCATCTAGAGCGCGAACAATCAGCTCTGCTAACTCTTCTAGCTCGTTTAGATCTTCAATTGCACCTAGGTTGAAAGCCGACAGCGTACAAAGGGCGATTTCACCTTCTGGGTCATCAACACGATTCAATGGCTTAGTCGGCAAGGCAATCTCTAGACACAGGTTACTTTGTTTAACCGGTGCAACCGCTGGGTCAAATGGGCTGTGCGTATTACAGTGGTCAACGTTTTGAAGATAGATACGACCCGTACTCGCACGCTCAGAGGCGAACAAGGTAAATAGCTCCGACGCTTTGATGGTTTGTTTGCGAATACTGTCGTCTTGCTCGTACATGGTGTACAAACGATCGAACTCTTCTTGGTCTGCGAAGAAAGCATCGTACAAGCCTGGTACATCTGAAGGGCTGAATAGCGTGATGTTGCCACCCTTGATCAAACGCTGATACATCAAACGGTTGAACTGCACACCGTAGTCTAGGTGACGTACACGGTTTTCTTCTACACCACGGTTATTTTTCAATACCAACAGGCTTTCGACTTCTAAGTGCCAAATTGGGTAGAAAACAGTGGCGGCACCACCACGAACGCCCCCTTGAGAACAGCTCTTAACCGCTGTTTGGAAGTGTTTGTAGAATGGGATACAACCTGTATGGAAAGCTTCACCGCCACGGATTGGGCTGCCTAGGGCGCGAATGGCACCGGCATTGACGCCGATCCCCGCACGCTGGCTGACATATTTAACAATGGCACTAGAAGTCGCGTTAATAGAATCTAGTGAATCACCACATTCGATCAATACACAGCTACTAAATTGACGAGTAGGGGTACGGATGCCCGACATGATAGGCGTAGGTAGAGAAATCTTAAACTGAGAAACCGCATCGTAGAAACGTTTAATCAAATCCAAACGGCTTGATTTGTCGTATTCAGCGAATAGACAAGCAGCTACAAGAATGTAGATAAACTGTGGGCTTTCATAAATATCACCCGTCACACGGTTCTGTACTAAGTACTTACCTTCTAGCTGTTTTACCGCAGCGTAAGAGAAGTTCATGTCACGAGAGTGATCTAACATGTTGTTTAGGGCGTCAAAATCTTCCGCCGTGTAGTCGTCTAATAGGTGTTTATCGTAACGACCTTGTTCAACTAGGTTACTAACGTGCTTGTGTAGATGCGGTGGTTCGAAATCACCGAATGCTTTTTTGCGCAAATGGAAGATGGCAAGGCGGGCGGCAAGGTATTGGTAATCTGGAGTGTTTTCAGAGATTAAGTCTGCGGCAGACTTAATTAATGTCTCATGAATGTCTGTGGTACGTATGCCTTCGAAGAACTGGATTTGAGCTTTTAACTCTACCTGGGAAACGGAAACGTTATCCAAACCTTCTGCGGCCCAAGTGATGACTTTGTGAATCTTTTCGAGATTGATTTTTTCGGTCTTCCCGTTACGTTTAGTAACTGTGAGAGTGCTCATGCCTTAACTTCCCATTAGTGCAAGTTGAAAATGTGGTAATTACCGTATCTAGTGTGTTTTTGTTTCCTTACATACTAGATGTAGTGATTATTCATAAGATGTAACGAACAATAGAGGTCATTGGATGTAAAATCAAGACTTGAAAAAGGCCGATTTTTAAGATCTAAATGACACCCTAAGTGGTCACTTACTTGGCCTGCCTTAAAATGCGTAAAGTTCTCATTTGGCAATATGAGATAAGCTATTTTTATCAAATTTTATTTAAAAAAACATGGTAAATCTGACTGCACGAAAACTAATCAAATTAGCCAGTCGAGCACTGTTTTAGCACCTGCTACCAAAGCAAACAAAAAAAGCTGATGTAGCAGATAGATAGGTAAGGCGTGACGTCCTAATAGCGCCATAAAACGGATAATGGGATGAGCCGGAACAGTGCATTGGTGCAATTTCACAAAACCTAGCAAAGGGCCAAGTAACACCACACCAATCCAAGGAAAAGGAAACACTATGTCCAGTGTTCTGCTGGGTAGGGGTATGTATTGTGTGATGGTGTGAAAGGCATTGGGGAAATGCAAGTAAGGGGTATAGTAATAACAGATAATAATGCCAGTACCAATAAAGCTTGCGACCACTGGGGTGTTCAGAAAAGGTCTAATTAAGATAGAGGCCAGAAAAATAAAATGCAGAATACCAAAGTAGATCCATTGTTGAGGGGCCGCGAGATAAGTCGCCACTGAGATGCCTATAGCACACACCAATAGCTTGCCATCTCGATGCCAAAAAGCCTTGGTACGTGAAAGCCCTTTGCTAGGGGCCATATGACTCACATAGGCAGACCAGCCAATGGCGGTGAAGAATAGGGTTAGGATCAGGCTGCGAAAGTGAACCCAGAAAGGGTCGAAGAGGTGGTATTCTATGAAGCCGAAATTGCGTAAGTCCCAGCAAAAGTGAAACACAATCATTAACAGCACGGCGCTACCGCGATAGGCATCAAGCAGCAGGCTGCGAGGTGTCTTAGCAAGGGGTGTTTGCATAGGAATCCAAGGTATAAGAAATGACCGTAGCGCCATCATACCGATACTCATTTTTTAGCTCAAGCGGTGGCCCTTTAATGGCCAAGTTAAAAACCTTATTGCCATGGCAGCAAGAGTCTTTAATGATGTTTGGTCGCCCAGTGAAAGTGCCAAGACAAGTGGCTTTTGTGGCCGATAAGGGCTTGTGTTATCGCTACTCTGGTAAAGACCATTGGGGAACGGGCTGGCCTGAAGCGTTATTAGCCATTAAGGCGGAGGCTGAGCATTTGGCAGGCCAAGCGTTTAACTGTGTTCTGCTTAACTGGTATCAAGATGGACAAGACTACATGGGCTGGCATGCGGATGACGAAGCAGTATTGGGCCCTGCCCCTGTGGTGGCCATGTTGAGTTTGGGAGCACCGAGAGATTTTCTTTTTCGGCTCAAGCAAGCGCCGAAAGTGAAGCATAAACTTTTGTTAGAAACGGACAGCTGGCTAATTATGGAGGCGGATACACAGGTACTGTGGCAGCACTCATTACCTGTTCGTAAGAATGTGCAGGAGGAAAGGATAAGTCTCACCTTTCGTCTCCTGCTATGAGGCTGTGGTTAAGGGGCTTTACGGCTACGAACCCAAGAATTACCTTGTTTTTGGTAGCATAAACGGTCGTGAAGGCGGCTTGGACGGCCTTGCCAGAATTCAATGAACTCCGCTTTTAGTAGGTAACCCCCCCAGTTTTCAGGGCAAGGCACAGGCAGGTCTTGTAAGCTCTGTTCTTGTTGTTCAAAGGCGGCTTGCAAGGCATCTCTATCCGCAACTACCTGGCTTTGATGGGAAGCGCGGGCGGCTAGCTGGCTGCCTTTTGGACGGCTAGCAAAGTACTTCTCAGAAACGTCGCGAGAGGTCTTGCTGATCTGTCCTTCAATGCGAACTTGGCGTGATAAGGCCGGCCAAAAGAAGGTTAAGCAGGCCTTGTTGTTGTGGGCGATTTGCTGGCCTTTGTCACTGTCATAGTTGGTAAAAAAGGAAAAGCCTTGTTCATCTCTTTGCTTCAATAGCACGATGCGAGCGTGGGGTTGTTGCTGTTCATCTACCGTACTTAGCACCATGGCCGTGGGGTCATCTGGGCAGCTATCTATGGCTTTTTCTAGCCAATCATCAAATAACAGATACGGGTCTAGACCGACATTGTCTTCTAACAAATCTTCGAATTGGTAGTCACGTCGAATAGAGTGCAGATCGCGGTTCATAATTAAATCCGATAAGTGGTTAACGTCATTACTTTAGAGACTTGCGTCATGATGGCCATGACAGGTTTTGGAAATTCTAGGCCACCGGACTGTAACGCAGCTTCTTTATGGAGCGCTTCGTCTATGTGCATTTGTCTCAAGATGGCTTTGCTTTGCTCATCTTCTGCAGGTAAAGCGTCTAAGTGTTTTTCCAAATGTAAGCAAACCTGATCTTCTGTGGCAGCCACAAAACCTAGGCTAAGTTTGTCGCTGATTAATCCAGCCCCTGCACCAATAGAAAAAGATGCGGCATAGAAAAGCGGATTCAACACACTTGGTCGGCTTTGTAAGTCATACAAGCGTTGTTCGCACCACACTAGATGGTCAACTTCTTCCTGCGCCGCGTGTTCCATTTCTTCACGGACACTGTCGAGTTTTGCCGTGGTAGCTTGCCCTGCATAGAGGGCTTGAGCGCATACTTCACCGGTATGATTGATGCGCATTAACCCCGCCGCATGTTGACGCTGGCTGTGGGTTAATTCCACCTTTGGCAGATCGCCCGCAGGGGAAGGTCGTTGGGCTTTGGCAACTTTTGGCACTAGGGTTTGTAATGCTCGATCCAGTTGCAATATGGCTTTGTCAGCGAGAGAGAACATAAAAGTGTTCCTTATTAACCTGGCGGCCAAGTCATTGCTCGACCACCAAGCACATGCATGTGAATGTGGTAAACCGTTTGTCCGCCCATTTCATTACAGTTCATGGCAACCCGATAGCCGGCCTCACTGATGCCTTTTTGTTTAGCAACTTTGGCGGCAACGATGGGCAATTTGCCAATCACTGGTGCGTCTTCATCGGTTAGATCATTTAAGGTGCTGATATGGCGCTTAGGAATGACGAGGAAGTGTGTTGGTGCTTGCGGCATGATGTCCTCAAAGGCAATCACATCGTCGTCTTCGTACAACACAGTCGCGGGGATCTCGCCCTTAACTAACTTACAAAATAAGCAATCCATGATTTTTTCCTTAGTCTTATATTATTCAGGGGAAGTATCTTACTATCAAGGCACAATCTGCTGTAAAGAATTGATCCGAGACAAGTTTGCGCGTTTTAATTTATCCCCTTTTGAAATTAATGCATTCAGTCTTGGTTCCAGTTGATCTTCTATCTCGGAGAATAGTAATAGGTCATCGTAGCCGAGCTTTTTCGCATAGTCCCGAGATATTTTAGCATTGTCTGTGATCAAAATTGATTGATCTTCCAAACGCATTAACGGACGTACTTTCTGTTGGCTGATATGCGGAATGTGACCGCCGTTATCAAACACTATGATCACTGTGCCTCGGGTTCTCATTTTTGGTGTGGCCAGATAATTGAGCAAATCGTCCAAGGCCGTTAGCTGCTCAATAATATTTTGCTGATGTTGTAATACGGATAAAGCTTTCTGTAGCTCCCTGTCATCTTGACCAAACACCAAAATATTGAAAGAGGTAAGGGGGGCTGATTTAGGGCTAATTTGACGCTTATGGAATTGTATTGGGAAACTGATTTTCAACTCTTGATGTTGCCCCTTGCTGGTAATTCCCATGTCCCCTTGCAAATGTAGGGCAATAAGTTCCATGTATTTTAACCCTAGGTCTGAACCACGGCTCTTATTTTGAATTCGGGTCGGAATAGGAAAAAACGACATTTCCAAATGAGTAAGACCCTTTCTTTCTAGGACCTGTAGAGCAATATCGACAGTGAGCACTTGGTCGGTGAAATGCTTGAGCTCCATTAGGGCAACTTCTAAAAGGTGTTGAATAAGTGGCCCTTGGCGGAGTACTTCAACCTGCTCAAGCTTTTTCAGATTTAACTCAATGCTGGCATTGTCTTGATCGATTTCTTGGAATTGGTTGTAGGCATTATTGATCAATGTTTCTAACAGCACGCTGGGGGTGTTTTTTTCGGCTTCTTGCTCATTTATGGCGTTGATAAGGTCAATGCGGCCAATCAAGCCTTTAATATGAGCATTGGCCACATGACCATCCGCCATGATTTGCTTAGCTTCCGATGAGGGGTAAGTTTGTCCCGCCCAGCTTAAAGTGCCATCAATAATATTGGTTTGACGGCGTAAGCGACTAGATAAATCAGCGAGAAGCTCGTAAGTATGGCTTCGTGAATTGTCATTGTCTCGATGGTCGTTGCGGCGTAACGGGTCTTTTTGAATCAACATACCTAAATAGTGAACGAGCGCTTCGCCGATGCAAGCGAGAGTCAGTCCCCAGTAGAGAATAGTGGGACTATCAAGTATTCCATAGACAGTGGTGAGCCATGAAAAATGTCCGAGCAGTAATATGAGTCGGGCGAATAGATAAAAGCCGGAAAAAGGTATGCCCTTCACCACAGCAACAACCGCATGAATCGACAACGAAATAAGTGTGGTGAAGCCCACGATAGAGAGCACTTTAATGTCAAAAAAGCTGGGTTGTAAGGTGAAAATTCCCGCTAAAACTAATGTTATGCCTCCCCATACTTTGAGTAGCTTATCCAAATTCGGGAAATGCTTTTTGGTGTTTAAATAGAGCCGCGAGAAAAACACTATGGCGCTGGTGCCCACAAACGAGGCGAGGTTATAGATACGTTCTTGAAAACCTGGTTCGTCGGAAAGGTCGGCCAATAGACCGTGTAGTGATAAATGAAAAAACGCTACCGAAATTAACAGTACCCCATAGCAAAGGTACATAGGGTGGCGGCTTCTTAGATAGAAAAGTATGTTATTCACTAGCAGCAATGCCAGAATGCCAATCAGAAAACCTGAGATCAAAAAGTTAGAGTGCTCTTCCGAGTCAATGCTGGTCATGGTTCGAATGGATATTTCAGCGTTAATGGGCAGTTGAGAGGCAAGCTTGAAATACACAGTGAAAACCGCTGGAGGATTAGGCGGTACAGGGTAAAGATAGTGGGGGCGTTGAATAAGTCGCTGGTTTTGCGATGTTACTTCCCCTAGCCGTGACAAACGAGCGAGATTATTGATCTGCGGAAAATAAGCATCAAGGTATTGTAGACGATGGGATTTTACTTCAAGAAGAATAGGGGTTCTGGTGGTGGCGCGAATGGCAATATCGGAGCGGATCCAAATATTCCCTTTCACTTGGCCGAACTGCAGGAACTCCTTATTTAGCGGTCGGAAGCGATTATCGTAACGCTCATTAGACACTTCTTTGATGGTTAGGTTAGCCGTTTCATCAATGAAATATTCACCACTTAATCCCAGGTTAAAAGCTTTGTTGGTGTCGTCAATGATCGCCAGGTCATTGGTGCCCCATGCGAAGTTGGAGAGAGCTAATAAAAAGAGTAAAATTATTCGCGAAAACAAACTGCTAGTCCAAGTGTCGAATCATATGGCTACCATTATTAACTAGATAGGGGATTGAATGCTATATCCAATTTTAGTCGAGTACTATGTTTACTTCGGCTTATTGTTATTAGGTGTCACTTGGTTTGCTCGTCAGGCCAAACCGAGCTTAAGAACGAATCTTTTTTATGGCTATGGCATGGTAGTCGCGTTAGGTTTTTTGCTGTCTTTAGATTGGGTTGCTGGAGTGATTTTTGGCTTGCTGGTGCTTGAGCTAGGCCGATTATTTAAAGCTTGGCTTGATAAAAAAGAGCAGCAACTTAAACAATAATTTGCCCATAAAAAAGGCCTCAATCAGAGGCCTTTTTAGTGTCATGAAGACGGCTTAGCTAGGAGTGATTACTTCTCGCGAGCAATGGCTCGGTGGCCAATGTCGGTTCTGAAGTACACTTTATCCCAAGAGATTTTGTCCACTACGCTGTAAGCGCCAGCTTGCGCTTGGGCAACCGTATCACCCAAAGAAACCGCACAAAGTACACGACCACCGTTGGTTACGATATTGCCGTCTTTCTCTGCGGTACCCGCTTGGAAGACTTTTTGGTGCGCTGGTAGCGGGGCGTCGTAGCCTGTGATGATGTCGCCTTTGGCGTAATCTGCAGGGTAACCACCGGCGGCCAACACAACCCCTAAGCTGGCACGAGGGTCCCAATCCGCTTCAACGCTGTCGAGCTCGCCTTGAATGGCTGCAAGACACATCTTCGCTAAATCAGAACGTAAGCGCATCATGATAGGTTGTGTTTCTGGATCACCGAAACGGCAGTTGTACTCAAGTACTTTAGGTGTGCCGTCAGAAGCCACCATAACACCAGCGTACAAGAAACCACGGTAGCGATTACCTTCTGCGTTCATGCCTTTTACGGTTGGCATAATCACTTCATTCATGATGCGATCATGAATTTCTGGGGTAACCACAGGGGCAGGGGAGTAAGCGCCCATACCGCCAGTGTTAGGGCCCTTGTCGCCGTTATCACGTGCTTTATGGTCTTGGCTGGTGGCCATTGGCAAAACACTTTCGCCATCTACCATACAGATAAAGCTGGCTTCTTCACCGAACAAGAACTCTTCGATCACTACACGGTGTCCGGCATCGCCGAAGGCATTGCCTTGTAGCATGTCTTCTACTGCAGCAATGGCTTCTTCTTCGGTTTGCGCCAAGATAACGCCTTTGCCTGCAGCTAAGCCATCTGCTTTTACCACGATAGGTGCGCCATGCTCTTTAATGTAAGCCACCGCTGGAGCGATCTCAGTGAAGTTACCGTAAAAAGCCGTTGGGATATTGTGGCGAGCCAAAAAGTCTTTCGTGAAAGCTTTAGAGCCTTCTAGCTGAGCCGCCGCTGCGGTTGGGCCAAAGATGGCTAAGCCTGCTTTTTCAAAAGCATCTACCACACCAATAACCAAAGGTGCTTCTGGGCCAACGATCGTTAAATCAATGGCTTTTTCTTGCGCAAACGCCACTAGCTTATCAATATCCGTCACACCGATATCAACATTTTCTACCTTGTTTTCAAGTGCAGAGCCTGCGTTACCTGGCGCAACATAAACAATTTCTACCTCGGTGGATTCAGCGGTTTTCCATGCTAAGGCATGCTCGCGGCCACCATTACCAATAATAAGAACTTTCATTATCTGTTCATCCTTTTGGTTAATCTAAATTCGTATTAGTGACGGAAATGACGCATGCCGGTAAATACCATGGCCATGCCAGCTTCGTCTGCAGCAGCAATAACTTCTTCATCACGCATTGAGCCACCTGGCTGAATAACCGCTGAGATGCCGGCTTTGGCTGCAGCATCAATACCATCACGGAATGGGAAGAAGGCATCAGATGCCATAACAGAGCCAATGACCTCAAGATTTTCGTCAGCGGCTTTAATACCAGCAATTTTTGCACTGTAGACGCGGCTCATTTGGCCTGCGCCAACACCGATAGTTTGGCCTGCTTTAGCGTAAACGATGGCGTTGGATTTAACGAATTTTGCGACCTTCCAAGCAAACAACAAATCGTTTAGTTCTTGCTCAGTAGGTTGGCGTTTTGACACAACTTTCAGGTCATCTAGGGTAATGGCACCGTCGTCACGGTCTTGAACCAGAAGGCCACCATTGACGCGTTTGTAGTCTAGTGCGGCAGGCTTGTCTGCTGACCACTGACCACACTCTAGTAAGCGAACGTTTTGTTTACTCGCCACGATTTCAGCCGCTTTTGCACTCACGCTAGGGGCGATGATGACTTCTACAAACTGGCGATCAACAATGGCTTGAGCTGTTTCTGCGTTCAACTCTTGGTTAAAGGCGATAATACCGCCAAAGGCAGAAGTAGGATCTGTTTGGAACGCTAGGTCGTAGGCTGCTAGTTGGCTGCTAGCGGTTGCCACACCACAAGGGTTGGCGTGCTTAACGATTACACAAGCAGGCTCTTGGAAAGATTTAACACATTCAAGGGCGGCATCTGTGTCTGCGATGTTGTTGTAAGACAAAGCCTTGCCTTGAAGCTGTTTGGCAGTACTGATAGAAGCTTCTTGAGGGTTGCTTTCAACATAGAAAGCCGCTTTCTGGTGTGGGTTCTCACCGTAGCGCATTTCTTCTTGCTTATCGAATTGCAGGTTGAATGTGCGTGGGAAATCTTCGCTGCCACCAGGTACTTTTTTGCCTAGGAAGTTAGCAATCGCACCGTCGTAATGAGACGTGTGCTCAAACGCTTTTACCGCCAAGTCGAAGCGGGCGTCAAAGGTCAAACCGCCATCAGTTTTGATAGCGCTTAAAATGCCATCATAGTCGCTAGGGGAAACAACGATAGCTACGTCTTTGTGGTTTTTGGCTGCGGAACGAACCATGGTTGGTCCACCGATGTCGATGTTTTCAATCGCCATTGGTAAGTCACAATCTGGGCGGGCAATGGTTGCTTCGAAAGGATATAGGTTAACAATGACCATATCAATTTCGTCAATGCCGTGCTCTTGCATGATGGCACCATCGATATCACGACGGCCTAGAATGCCTCCGTGTACTTTCGGGTGAAGGGTTTTTACTCGCCCATCCATCATCTCAGGGAAGCCAGTGTAGTCTGATACTTCAGTTGCGCTGACTTGATTCTCAAGTAGCAATTTATAAGTACCGCCAGTCGAAAGAATCTCAACGCCTTGCGCAGTCAATTCGCGGGCAAAGTCGACGATGCCGGTTTTATCAGAAACGCTGATTAGAGCTCGTTTGATTGGAGTCACTGTTTTTTGATTAGCCATCATGGTTCTCGCAATTGTTTAACACTAAATTAACAAGGGGTAAAAACGAATAAAGGGCGAAATTCGCCCCTTATTTTTTTATAACATGCCGTACTGCTTTAACTTCTTGCGCAGAGTGCCTCGGTTTAACCCAAGGATGGTCGACGCCTTAGTTTGGTTGTCTTTGGTATAACTCATGACCGATTCGAGTAACGGTGCTTCAACCTCTGCCAAAACAAGTTGGTATAGGTCGGAGACAGGTTGCCCATCTAGATGAGAGAAATAGTTTTGCAATGCTTTTTCAACATTATCACGTAGTGTTTGAGACTGCTCTGAAGAAACAGTTTGAAACGCTTGAGTATGAGTTTGTTCTACCACAGATTGACCTTCTAGTTTAAAGCTAACTATTTATTTAAGTGCTTAGGGAAGCTGACTTAGGCTATGTAGAATAGCTTCCATCAGCGTTTAAACACTATGTACAAGCTTCACTAGCCGTCTGGCTAATGAAAAAATTATCCAATTCTTCCAGCTGTTGTGTCGCATTATCAATGCGATTATACGTGCTGCGAAATTGAGTTTTATCCGCTAACGTTTGCAAGTACCAACCCACATGCTTACGTGCAATTCGCACACCTAGGTAATCACCATAAAATTGGTGCAAGGCTTTAACGTGCTGAATGACAAGTTGGCTGACCTCCGAAATAGAAGGAGGCGCTAACAATTCATTAGTTTGTAAATAATGGTTTATTTCGCGGAATATCCATGGTCTACCTTGGGCGGCTCGACCAATCATGATGCCGTCAGCTTTAGTGTATTCTTTAACAAATTTGGCTGACTGAGCATCTTTAATATCGCCATTCGCAAACACAGGGATTGATAAGTGTTGCTTGATTTCGGCGATCGTATCGTATTCCGCTTGTCCCTGAAATTTACACTCTCGGGTTCTTCCGTGCACAGCAAGTGCTTGAACGCCGATGTCTTGTGCCATCTTCGCAATGGTTAAGCCGTTTTTTTGGTCACGACTCCAGCCTGTACGAATTTTCAGTGTGACAGGAACATCGACACTATTTACAACCGACTCCAGTATCGCACGAACCAGTGCTTCATCTTTTAGCAGGGCGGAACCTGCCGCTTTATTACACACTTTTTTGGCAGGGCAACCCATATTAATGTCGATGATCTGAGCACCAAGTTCGACATTCTGTTGAGCTGCTTGCGCCATCATGGCTGCATCGCCTCCAGCAATTTGGATCGATCTAGGGGAAACCTCTTTATCGTGAACTAAACGATGACGGCTTTTACTGGATTGCCAAAGTCGTACATCGGATGTCACCATTTCAGAGACCACTAAACCGGCACCTTGATCATGGCAAAGGCGTCGAAATGGCAAATCAGTAACACCGGCCATTGGGGCCAGAATAACTGGGTTGTCAACGCAATATGGGCCAATAGCAAATGCCATGATATTCCTGAATACTGAAGCGAATGTTAAAGATCGTCGACACTGTCGAGCGGGCGTGAATAATACCTATGCGATCAATGTTTTTGAAGTCTTGACAGCGTAAAAATTGACTATTTTTTGTGCTTTTTTTCAGTCTCAGGCAAAAAACGGCAAACTAGAAAGAACCAGTTCCCGCAGGTAAGGCCTTAAGCTGGTGAGTGACTGCTCGGGCGCCCGGGTCTTGAATCGGGATCACCACATGGATTGGTGTGCTCGGTGGCATGTAGGTGATATCAAGAAAGTCTTTGTGTAGGTAGTCGTTAGGAGCGAACAATCGTGCGGCAACCGGTGCACCGTTTAAGTCAAAGAACTCTAACGCCACTTTTGGCATGGCTTGAGAAAATGGACTGGTATTGGTCAAAATTGCGTTGACCAATAATACATTTGCCTGTGACGGATGACTTTGGATACGCACATGCTGAATGCTGATGGCCTTGGTGTCCTCAAAGGCTGGCAAGGTGCAGTCAGTGTAGGTACAAATGGTGCGATAGAAAGAGCGGAAGGTGGTGGAATGACTGCCTGCTTCAAAAAAATGCATGGTCACTTGCCCGGCCAGTAATAAACCGCCTACTAACACGCCGATGACCCATAACCAAGCCAGGGCTGACTTGTTTTTTTTCTGAGCGCTTTCTTCTTCGTCCAGCAGAGGCGCAAGGTTTTGATGTGCTGAAAGCTGCTCTAAAATAGTGTGTTGATCTGCAGGTTTTGCCTGTTTGGTGGAGGCTGTTTGGGCAAGGGTGTGCAAAGCCTGCATGTAATCGGGTTCTGGCTCTGGCTCTGGTTGGGCTTGCTTTACGGGAACATCTAAATCACTAGGTTGAAACAATGCCTCTGGGCTAGGTTGAGGCTTTTTAGGAGGCGTTGGAACAGGCTTTGGCGCTGCACTCAAGGCCGCTTCTACTTCTGCTAATTCTACTTCCCATGGAGCAAGCTCAGAGTCGCTTTTAGCGGCTTGTTTGGCCGCTGGCACTTTATCTAGAATAGAAACTTGCGCGGCGGCTGGTTTGCTGGGGGCAGGGGAGGCTGCCTCAGTTGAAGAAGGTTTGTTGTCATCTTCATCGTCGAACAGGGTGTTTAGCCAATCTGGGTTGACCGGTAAATCTTCTAGCTCTATTTCTGACTCAAGCGCTTTTGCTGGAGTGGATGATGGCGCTTCTGGTGAGGTGTCGTTCTCGACCAAGCTGTCTACCGGTTGGCTTTGCTCTGCAGTTGTCTCAACAGGGCGTTTAACCTCTGTTTCCGATGTTGGCTTAGGGCTTAGAGAAGTGCTTGGCGATACCGAAGTCGTGGTTTTTTTCTGATGTTTTTGTGCATCAAAAATATGAAAACATTGACCACAACGCACTTTACCTTTTGCCATACTCAAGACTTCGTCGCTGACGCGAAATGCTGTGGAACATTTTGGGCAACGGGTGATTAAGCTGGTACTCATTGGTAAAGTGTCGTCCTTGTTTAATAACGGAATAAAGTAAAATTAAGCGTGCTTGGTACCAACAATACGTACCCAGTCTTCAATCTCTACAATGGATTCTAGGGTGAACCACTCTTGGTAAGCTTCAACCACTTCTTTGGCTTGGTTCGCCAAAATACCTGATAGTGCAAGTTGACCACCGGTTTTCACTAATGCTGAGATGGTGGGAGCAAGCTGGGCAAGTGGGCCGGCCAAAATATTTGCGACCACTATGTCGGCTTGCAGTTCAGATTCATAAGGAGGCAGTTTCACCTCAATACGGCTTGGGTCTATGTTGTTGCGTTCGGCATTGGCTTGCGTGGCTTGTACCGCTTGTGGGTCAATATCGATACCGACCATCTTGTCAGCGCCTAGTAGCAAGCCTGCAATCCCTAATATGCCAGAGCCACAACCATAATCGATAATACTTTTATCTTGGCAATCAATACTGTCGAGCCATTGTAGGCATAAAGCTGTGGTTGGGTGAGTGCCGGTACCAAAGGCTAGGCCTGGGTCTAGCATTAAGGTGACCGCGTTTTCATCAGGAACTTCTCGCCAACTTGGGCAAACCCATAGGCGCTCACCAAATTGAATTGGATGGTAACTGTCCATCCATTCTCTTTCCCAATCTTTGTCTTCTAGAATTTCGATCTTCAGGCTGAGTTCTTGTTGACCCAGAGTTTGTGCCGTGTGTTCGATGATAGGTCGAATGCTTTCGATGTCGGCATCCGCTTCAAATAGGCCAGTGACCTTGGTGTGTTGCCAAAGCGGCGTGGTATTTAGATCGGGTTCATAAACTGGGTTGTCGTATACGTCTTCAAAGGTGACTACCATGGCACCGCATTCTAACAATGTGTCTTCGAAAGTAGGAACGTGTTCAGGAGTAGTATGAATACAAATTTGAAGCCAAGGCATAACGTAAGTCCAACAAAATGAAAACAGGAATAGAATAGCGAAGCTAAGAGAGGGACGCGAGTAGAAAATAGCGATCCCTAGTGAATTTTACACACTAGGGATCGAATCCGCTTACTTAAAGACCTAGTTTTTTCTCTAAGTAATGGATGTTAACGCCACCAGCAATGAACTGAGCGTCATTGGCTAGGTCTTTCTGTAGAGCGATGTTGCTCTTAATGCCATCGATGAAGGTTTCATCTAGGGCACCAGATAGGCGTTTTAGTGCAGCGGTACGATCCGGTGCATGACAAATGATTTTCGCAATCATGGAATCATACGTCGGTGGTACTGAGTAGCCACTGTATAGGTGAGAGTCAACACGAACACCCATGCCACCTGGCGCGTGGAAGTATTCCACTTTACCTGGGCTAGGCATGAAGGTCTTAGGATCTTCCGCATTGATACGGGCTTCTACTGCATGACCGTTAAGCTTGATGTCTTCTTGCTTAAGGGACAGAGGAAGGCCGCTGGCAATACGCAGCTGCTCTTTTACGATATCAACGCCAGTTACCATTTCAGTCACTGGGTGTTCTACCTGAACACGAGTGTTCATTTCGATGAAGTAGAAGCCACCGTCTTCGTACAAGAATTCAAACGTACCGGCACCGCGGTAGTTGATCTTAAGACAAGCATCAACACAGGCTTGTAAACAAGCTTGGCGAGATTCTTCATCTAGCATAGGTGCTGGCGCTTCTTCCAATACTTTCTGGTGACGACGTTGCAAAGAACAGTCACGATCGTATAGGTGAACTGCGTTACCTTGGCCATCCGCCAGTACTTGAACTTCTACGTGACGTGGGTTTTGTAGGAATTTTTCCATGTAAAC
The DNA here is from genome assembly GCF_052747885.1 of Marinomonas dokdonensis. Classification (NCBI taxonomy): domain Bacteria; kingdom Pseudomonadati; phylum Pseudomonadota; class Gammaproteobacteria; order Oceanospirillales; family Oceanospirillaceae; genus Marinomonas; species Marinomonas dokdonensis. Next base: position 180,036 of record NZ_JBRAND010000001.1, on the reverse strand, counting down.
CGTGCTGTCACCGAAGTAAGAGCCTGCTTCAGACTGAGTAATGCTGATCGATTTTAGTAGGCTGCCTTCGTTGTGAACAACGCGCATACCACGACCACCACCACCGGCAGCCGCTTTTACAATCACTGGGAAGCCAATTTCACGAGCGATACGTAAACACTCATCCGGGTCTGTTGGTACAGGACCGTTAGAGCCTGGTACTGTCGGTACGCCAGCTTCTTTCATGGCTTTAATTGCAGAGACTTTATCGCCCATTAGACGAATGGTTTCTGCTTTAGGGCCAATGAAGGCAAAACCAGAGTTTTCAACTTGTTCTGCAAAATCTGCGTTTTCAGCAAGGAAACCATAGCCTGGGTGAATGGCTGATGTATCGGTTAGCTCTGCTGCACTGATAATGGCAGGAATGTTTAGGTAGCTTTGCGCCGAAGGGTTAGGTCCGATACAAATGGACTCATCAGCTAAGCGTACATGGAGTAGGTCACGGTCAATTTTTGAGTGAACCGCAACGGTTTTGATACCGAGCTCTTTGCAGGCACGTAAAATACGCAGTGCAATTTCGCCTCGGTTTGCAATCAATACCTTATCTAGCATGGTGAAGCCTTTGTTTTAGATTAAACGATAGTAACGAGTGGTTGATCGAACTCAACTGGCTCGCCGTCACCAACAAGAATTGCGCCAATAGTACCAGACTTGTCAGCTTCAATTTGGTTCATCATTTTCATCGCTTCAACGATACAGATGGTGTCGCCAGCATTTACTTTTTGGCCAACTTCAACGAATGCTTTAGCACCTGGTGCTGAAGATTGGTAGAAAGTACCTACCATTGGAGAGTTAACAGTATGTCCCGCTACCGCAGCAGGAGCTTCTGGTGCCGCAGTAGAAGCTGCTGGGGCTGCTGGGGCTGCAGCTGGTGCGGCCGCTATTGGTGCAGCAGCAACTGGGGCAACGGCAACAGGAGCGCCACCACGGCTGATTCGAACGGCTTCTTCGCCTTCTTTAATCTCAATCTCGTAGACGTTTGATTCTTCTAAAAGCTCGATTAGTTTTTTGATTTTACGAATATCCATTTTTACTCTCTCTGTCGGTGTAAATTGACTAGTGAAGGTAGCTTCACTAAATACTATTCATTCTTTGTGCTTTGCTGACTCATTATTGAACCTCTAGATAAGGTCTTGGAGGATTCTATGGGTAAGAATCAAGTCAGCAGGCAATCTATGCGGAAATTATCGGTAAAAAGCGTGATTTTGTCCAGTTATGTCGTAAAAAAACCTTAAACTGCCAGCTAAGTTTATTTTTTGATCATCTGTATACCTGTCATATTTGTATGACTATTGCAAAATATACTGTAAACGTGTGAGTACTTGTTCCTTGTTTGGCTCGCCAATTAAAGAGAGCTCGCTGTTAGGTGTATTGCCTTGTTGGTAAAACAGCAAAGAGGGCGGTCCAAAGAGATTAAAGTGCGCCATAAACGCTTTATTGTCTGCTGAGTTTTTAGTTACATCCACCTTGACAAGGCGTACTTGTTCTAGCAATGGGTGAACCTCAGGGTCCATGAAAATTTCATCTTCCATTATTTTACAGCTGATGCACCAGTCCGCGTACAAGTCTAAAACAATCGGTCGAGAATCGGATTGCGCCAGTATTTCATCTAACTCTGCAAGGCTGCCAATATGATGGCTAAATAACCCTTTATCTGTCACGGCGCTATGGCTTGCTGTGCTGGCAAATTGGTTTGTGGTTGGGTTACCTATGAAGGCGTTGTAAATAAGTCCAGCACTAATTAGAAGGGTTGTCAGTGCAAAAAACCAGCGAATAACATGGGAAGCAACACTGGCTATACGATGGAAAAAATAACTGCTGACCAGCAAAGCAAGGGACGCCCACAACAAGTTAGTGAAAAGGGCTGGCAACCAAGAGGTAACCATCCAAATGGCTACGGCCAAGAGTCCAAAGCCCATTAGGGATTTGACTTCGTTTAGCCATTCTCCGTTTTTAGGAAGTACACGAGGGCCGAACAAGCCCACAAGAATCAAAGGTGTACTCATACCTAAGGCCATCACAAATAACATGGCCGCCCCATACCAGGCTTCATTTTGGGTACTGATGTAGAGCAGAATCCCCGCCAGTGGTGCTGAAACGCATGGGGATACAACCAATGTAGAGAAAATGCCGGCTAAAAAGCTGCCTAGGCTAGCTTTCGTGACGGACTGTCCACCAGCCGGATTGAAGTTGATCTGTTTGGATAAGAAGCTGGGCAGCTTGAGTTCAAATGCCCCCAGCATAACCAGAGCCAGCAGGATAAAAATAACCGCACTAACTCCTAATAGTATAGGGTTCTGTAATTGAGCTTGTAGATTCAATGAGGCGCCAAAAGCGGCCACCAAGAAGCCAATGGCAGCATAGGTTAACGCCATGCCCAGCACGTACATCATGGTATAAAGAAACGCATTAAGTTTAGATGACTTGGTACCCACCACAATGGCACTCACAATCGGCACCATAGGCAACACGCAAGGGGTGAATGACAGCAAAAGCCCTAAGCCAAAAATTGTCGCCAGAGTCAGCCACAGATCAGCAGAATCTAATAGTTCACGAATATTGCTGGCGGCAGAAGGGGCGATTTCAATCGCATCTGGGGTGACTTGCGGTTGGGGTAAGGCCCCTTGTTGAGTGGTGTCTAGTTGCGGCACTACAAAACTAATAGGAGTCGTTTCGGGTGGATAGCATAACCCTAAATCGGCACAGCCTTGGTAGCTCAATGTCGCTTGAATGCGGGTGCCAGCAGGTAGATTAATATCATAATAAATTTCCAGCTCTAACTGATCACGATAAACCGTGACATCACCATAATAGGCATCATGGTTGTGCTCCCCTTCAGGGAAAGGCGCAAAGTACAAATGCTGGCCATCTTTTCCCCCTAAACGGAATTGTTTTTGATACAGGTAATAGCCATCGCTGATAACCCAGTTAGCTTTTATGCGGCCATTTTCTGGTGCTGTGGTGGAGAGTTGGAAAGCCTGATCGACGGTTAAAAAAGCATTTTGAGTATTGGAGCTGGGGGCAAAGGTAAACGCCTGGACAGTAGAAAGGCCAAGCAGACTTAGTAGTAGAATGATTAGACGCATAAATCTCTTCAATTAAACGAAACAAATAAGTTCATGGAGGAAGAATCTTGTTTTTAACCATTCCATCCATATAGTTAGGGCTATAGACTATCAGTCTGTTCAAAAGTTGCCAAAGATAAGGAATTAATTTGAAGATAAGCACGATTGTTTTGCTAGGTTCTGCTCTTATATTGGCAGGTTGCCAACAAACTGTACGATCTACTGACACGGCTGAGCCTGCGGTTGAGGCACAAACAGAATTGGAGAAAACGGTAGAGCATGCTGCTGAGCCTACTTCAGCGCCAGAACCAAACAATGTGCAGACAATCGAGACCGAACCTAAGCAGGTCGAAACTCCCCCAGTAAAAACATTAACGGCGGCTGAAAAAATCACTCAGCAATTGATCGTTAATGGTCGTATTGCACTGGCTGAGCAGCGCTTACTGACGCCAGAGGATGATAACGCCAACTTGTATTTTCAGGCAGCCTTGGGTCGTGATCCAGGCAACTTTGACGCCATTCAAGGGATTTCAGAAATAGTTGAGCAGTACACTCAATGGGCTTGGTCCGCCGCGCAAAGAGGACAATACTTGACGGCCAATCGCTATATACAGCTGGCTCGTCTAGCTAATCCAGAAGATGTATTGATTGTTGAAGTGGAAGGGCGTATCGCGGACTTAAAACGCACCCGCGCCCAACAAAAAACGACTAAACCGTCCGTTGCTAATCTACAGAGCCCACCGCCCGTTGGGCAATATTCTTTGCCTGCAAACCTCTTTAGTTTGAGCGACGAAGAGATAATTGAGAGAATGCAACCTATCATAGATAAGGTTGATGAAACGCAAGCCGCTATTGAGATTAATTGGCCAAATGATAAACAAGCCAGATTGCTTTATCAGATTGTTAATAGCCGAGTCACAGAATTTCGTGTCCGTGCGATGATTTTCCATCGCACGTCTCACACGATCGAATTACAACTAGATTGAGGGTGTCATCATGTCGTGGTTAACAAATAAATTTGCTTCTATAAAAGAAGGCATTGACCTGTCTGGTTTGTGGAAGGGTATCGTGGCGGTGATTGCGGTACTGGTTATCCTCTTGTCTGTTCTGGGCATGTATTGGAGCAGTGAGCCGGACCAATTTGATGTGGTCGCCACCGCGAAAGAAAAAGCTGAACAGCAAGGCTACTTAAACAACAGCAAGAAACTTGTGGTGGGCTACACCACCGCCAGCACTTTGCATACCTTGGTTGGCACCTTATTGGACAAACCGGGCGGCTTTATCACCAATGATGTGACACCACCTGGAGTGTTTATGGATAACATGCCTGCTTGGGAATTTGGTGTGCTGGTACAGTCTCGTGATTTAGCCCGCGCTTTGCGTAAAGAGTTTAGCCGTTCACAGTCCCAATCCACGGAAGATGTGAATTTAAAAATTGCGGAGCCACAGTTTAACTTCGACACTCGCAGCTGGGCCTTACCTTCCAGTGAAAGTGAGTACCGTCGTGGTAACCAAGAATTGATGAACTACCTTGACCGCTTAAACAGTACGGCCAGCGATAAAGCGCAGTTCTATGCTCGTGCGGATAACTTGTCGGACTGGTTGTCGGATGTAAATACTCGCCTAGGTAGCTTGTCACAACGTTTGGCGGCAAGTGTGGCGAATGTTCGTGAAAACACCGATCTAGCAGGTGAAACCAGTGCCCGTCAGTCAAGCAACTCTGGTGACTACCAATATGTGAAAACTCCGTGGTCGAAAATAGACGATGTGTTTTACGAAGCTCGTGGTACCAGCTGGGCCTTGATTCATATCTTACGTGCCGTAGAAGTGGACTTTGTCTTTACCCTACAAGATAAAAATGCACTGGTGAGCTTACGCCAAATTATTCGGGAGTTGGAAGCGACGCAAACGGCTATCTGGTCGCCTATGATACTTAATGGCAGTGGCTTCGGCATGCTGGCGAACCATTCTTTGGTAATGGCTTCCTACATTTCTCGAGCTAACGCAGCGATTATTGATTTGCGCCGCCTGTTGGAACAAGGCTAACCTTGACTAGATAACCTGTAAGCGGGTGTATGCAAATGCGCAAAGAATGGCGAATACGTGAAGCGAAGTTAGAAGACGCTCCGGTTATTCTAACCATTCTAAACCAAGCTTTTAGTCAGCAAGGCCAAACGCCTTGCTTTGGTTTACTCGATATTTGTGAGTGGCTAGAAAACACCTCACCACAACGACCTTTCCTTGTGGCAGAAAGCCTTCAAGAAGTCGTTGCTTGGTGCAGCTTGCAGGCTTTCTATGGCTTACCAGCATTCGATCAAGCTCTCGAAATAAGCCTATACGTTGAAAACCAACACCAAGGCTGCGGCCTTGGGCATGATCTGCTTAGGCATATTGAAATAAGAGCCAAACATTTTGGCTTTACTCATCTGATTGCCCATATTTACAGTAGCAATCTAAACAGCCGTCACTTCTTTGAAAAACACCAATTTACCCTATGGGGCAAACTGCCTAACATCGCTCAACCAAACCCACAGCAAGCTAAACAAGACCTATATATTCTAGGGAAAGAATATAGCCACTCATAGGCGGCATAAATTTTTTTATTTTTCCTGCATCCAAATGTCATTTTCGATTGTAGTACCTATTAGCAGTAAGACATTGGCTGTTTTGAAACAGGTATTCACTCAAAAATAGGAAGAGTAAAAATGAAAAATTTAAATATGCGTAATGGTCTACAACTTACGGTTGCATCAATTCTTGTTGTGGCAGCGTCACAATCTTATGCAGGTAGTTTCTCTCAGGATAATCTACCAAAGTCCATAAAAGTGCCAGCGGGTAACACTCTAGCTATGCATACAAGTGCACAAGGTAATATTACTTGGGTATGTAAGGCCGATGAGAAAAACAGCAAGAAGGTCGCTTGGTCATTTGCTGGTCCCCGCGCCATTTTGAGTGATAACAAAGGTAATCATTTAGTATCTTATTTTGGGCCTCCAGCGACTTGGGAATCTCTTGATGGTTCCTCTATTACAGGAAAGCAGCTTGCTGTTTCGCCTTCTGCAAAAGGCAGTATTCCAATGCAATTAGTAAAAGCAAATGCGTCGACTCGACCAGGCGCACTGGAAGGGGTGACTTATATCCAACGTATTAATTTACAAGGCGGTGCCGCTCCAATGGAAGGTTGTAGCACGGACAAAGTAGGCCATTCTGTGGTTGTGAATTATTCTGGTGATTACTTATTCTGGAAAGCAAAGTAAGTATTTGAGTAAATAAGACTTGGTGAATATTGTGTGTTTGCCTCTTGTTTCTCATCTTTAATGACTTAAAAAGCCCAGTTTTGTACACTGGGTTTTTTCATTAGGAAGACCAGTGTGACACCCTCAACCTCTTTTGATTATGAAAATGTGCTGAAACACTGTGCTGATGGAAATCGACAAGCCTTAAGGCAGCTTTATGAACAGGAAGCGCCAAGGTTGCTTGCTGTTGTGATGCGTATTCTACAAAACCGTCCCCTTGCTGAAGATATCGTACACGATGCTTTTATAAAGATTTGGAAAAATTCAGGGAGCTATCACCCAGAGTTAGGGTCAGCTCGGGGCTGGGTCTATACATTGACTCGAAATTTGGCCTTAAACGCATTGAAATATAGTCAAAGGCAAGTGCTTTCTGAACCTGAGTTTCTACTCGACCTGTGTGATAACAAGTTGGTTGAGGAGGATCAAAGTGCTAATGCTTTATCTGAACTGGCGAAAGATCCTTTAGCGCAAAATGAGCTTCATCTTTGTATAGATAGGTTAGAGCCCGATCGTAAACTCTGTATTTTGCACGCCTATGTAGATGGCTATACACAAGGCGAAATAGCTCAATTATTGGATAAACCTCTTGGCACAGTGAAGTCGTGGATTAAACGTAGCCTTAAAGTTTTAAAGGAGTGTTTACAATGAATCAGTATACAGATGAAACTCCTGAAACGGACAACACCTTGGCTGGGCAGTATGTACTGGGGACACTCAGTGCAGATGAACGTAGCGCCTTTGAAACAAGATTGGCTCGAAGCACAGAGTTACAAAGCAAAGTAAATAAATGGCAAGCGCACTTTGCATCCATTACCGATCGCTTAGAGCCAATGCCTGCACCTCAGCCATTATCAGTACGCATTGAACGAAGTCTGGATGCACTCGAGTCGTCTGCACAAACAAACAAATCTGCTCCAACTAAACAGACATCTTTCTGGCAAAGTTTGGCTTTATGGCGAGGTTTGTCGCTGGCAGGTTTTGCTTTTGCAGTGTTCTTTGCGGTGCAGTTGCAATTCGTTACGCCAAAAATGAGTGATCCTACCTACATTGCCGTATTGGTGGCACCTGAAAATAAAACGCCAGGTTGGGTTATTCAAACTAGCCAAGCGACACAAATACAACTTGTTCCATTGGCCGCAGTAGAAATACCAGAAGGCAAAGTACTGCAGTTCTGGACGAAAGCAGATGGATGGGAGGCACCAATATCTTTAGGATTGGTGGAGAAAGGTCAAACGTTAAATATAGCGCTGGATCAACTACCGCCGCTGACCGAAAATCAATTATTTGAATTAACCTTAGAGCAAGAGGGTGGCTCACCTACAGGGAAACCAACAGGACCAATTCAATCTATTGGTCGCGGTTCTATCATGTTATAGGTTTTTGTTGGTTATTCAGTGATGAAGCTGCTTGTTTAAAAGAATGCGTTAAAAAGGCGATCCATAAGGATCGCCTTTTTAATTTTTAGAATAGATCAGTAGATGGTTACATGGGTTCAAACACCGAGCCTAGGCTGGGGACAAAAAGCTTGTTGTACATGCGGCTGGCGTAATCGTCCGTCATGGAAGACATGTAGTCACAAATAATGCGTAAGCCTGCTTGCGGGTTGATTTGTGACGCTTTATGCCATTCTCTGGCAATTTCACTGGGCAAGAGTCTTTCTGGGTCAGCACTGTAAGCTTCAAACATTTCTAACAGCATTTGTTGGCCTTTATAGACCAGCATTTGCACTTCTGGGCGCTTGATAATGTGCTGCATTTCAAATTGCTTTAAGCAATCAAGGGCTTGTCGCTGAGGGCTAGGTAAAGCGATTTGGTAGCGTAACAAGGGGTGTTCAAAGGCTTCATTCTCTGAGATGAAACAAGAGGTGATAAACCAGCTCACTAAGCTACCAATGGCCTCCTTACGTAAATGGCTTTGTTTACTAAAAAGCTGATGGCGAATGCTCTCTAAGTTAGTGCTGAGGTAAGGGCAATCTAGCGCTTGTAATTTTGGTTCTAAATGCTCCAACCACATATCTTTGGTGACCATGCCAAGCACTATAGCGTCTTCTAAATCATGGACGCCGTAGGCAATATCGTCAGCAAGGTCCATGATGCTGGTGTCAAAGCTGGAATGACAGGCTTTAGCATGGGCTTGGGGCTGGTGGCGGTGGGTTTGCTGTAAGGCAAGCTTGTCTTGTGCACTGAATGGTTCAGTGATCCAGTCAAGCAAGTCCGACTCTTCTTGATACAGGCATTTTGGTGGCGACCAATGAGCGGCTTTGAACTGGCGAAAGCTTGAGGGTTTATTTGGGTACTCGCCGACCACATCATCGTGTAAGACTGGATACTTGAGTAACCCTAATAGAGCACGGCGGGTGACATCCATGCCATAGGTTTGGGAATAAGAGCCGCGCTTACCCAAAATGCGCAAGGACTGGGCGTTACCTTCAAAACCACCATGGTCGAGCATCATAAAGTTTAAAGCGATTTCACCACCATGACCAAAAGGCGGGTGGCCAATGTCATGGCTTAAACAAACGGTTTCGATGAGGGCTTCTTGAGCAAGCCATTTTTGAAAAGGTGCATCGCTTGGCTGGCTGTGTTTTAGCTGGTGGACAATGCCGTTGCCGATTTGTGCCACTTCAAGGGAGTGGGTGAGTCGTGTTCGACTATAATCATTCTGACGTATGGCAAGTATTTGAGTTTTTGACTGGAGGCGGCGAAAGGCCGCGCTGTGAATAATACGCGCTCTATCTCTTTGATAAGGAGTGCGGTAATCATTCTCACGAGCTTGCTGGGCTCCGGATTGTCTTTCATGCCAAGGAAGCATGTCATCATACGCATTAGTCATGGTTGTATCTGCTTCACCTATAAAGCTTTAGTCTTCATTAAAAGCCGACATAGGTCAATGTTTGTCACTCACTAAGCAGATAGAATGCGTGTTAGATAAGGAAAAATTTATGCTAAATGTACAACACTTGTTAACTTTCAAAGCTTTAGTGAGAACCAATAGCTTTACAGAAACGGCTACGGAATTAGGCTTAACTCAGCCTGCTATTAGTCAGCACATTCGTAAACTTGAAGAATCGGTAGGAGGGACTTTGTTTCAGCGCCATGGTCGGCGAGTAGAGATTACAGAGTTAGGGCAGATTTTACTTGAGCATGTTGTCAATCTTGAGCGTTGCCATGCGAAGTTTTTAGTATCATTAGACGGTTATAAGCAAAGTCAATATCAAAAAAGGCAGGCTCTCTAGCCTGCTTATTTGATACTGACTAAACAGTATTATTGCTGTGCAGTCGGTATTAGGTTGCCAATATGCAGGCCACATTCTTTGTTTTCAGACTCTTCCCACCACCAACGACCTTCACGCTCATGCTGATTCGGTAATACAGCACGTGTGCAAGGCTCACAACCAATACTGGTAAAGCCTTTTGCATGCAGTGCATTGTAAGGCACATCAAACATCTTGATGTAGTTCCAAACATCTTCAGATGACCACTCTGCAAGAGGGTTAAATTTGAACAGAGGGCTATCCTCTTGGCTAAATGCCGTGTCCTCTTCCGCAAAAGCAAGAACGTTTCGTGTGCCAGGGCTTTGGTCTTTTCGCTGGCCTGTTATCCACGCATCCAGAGTGGCAAGCTTGCGCTTCAAAGGCTGAACTTTACGGATGCCACAGCATTCTTTGTGACCATCTTCAAAAAAGCTAAACAAGCCCTTTTTGCGGGTAAACTCTTCTAGTGCTTCTCGGTCAGGGGACAAGATATCGATTTCAATCTTGTAGTGCTTGCGCACTTTTTCAATGAATTGATAGGTTTCTGGGTGCAGGCGACCTGTATCCAAAGAGAAGACTTTTAGGTCTTTTTTAGCCTTGATGGCCATATCAATTAGCACCACATCTTCAGCACCACTAAAAGAGATAGCGATATTATCGAAGTGTTTTAGGGCGTTATGAATGATTTTTTGCGCTTCATCGGCTTTATTGCTTTCGATAAAGGCTGCTAGGTCGAATGATGACATAAGATTCTAAACCAAATTCTTAATTAAATTATGGCTACCATAGCAAGTTGCGGCACCGAAATAAAATACGAATCCACGCTAACCTTATAATAGAAAATAGGGACAGGAGGGAAGCAACTAATATCTGTCTAAGCTAGAAGAATCAATGGATGCGAGTGATTATTGTTTTGATTTTATGTGGTTGGCTAAGGTTTGATAAAGACCAAATAAAATCCCTGCGGTAACCCCCCAAATATGAATGTCTTGGTACTTTATTTCAAAGTAGCCCCGTGAGCGTTTATCCAATTGTTTGGTGCGAAAACGATAATTCTGCGGGTTTAATAAATAGTTTAATGGCACCCAATGGACGGATTTAACTTCTTCTTCACACAGGCTTAATTCGCTGCGGCGGGTCATTTCTGCCACGATAGGTTTAATGCAAAAACCTGAGATAGTACAGTATTCTCCTAGCTCCCCTAGTAAGTCAAAGCAGTCTGGTGCAAGGCCTACCTCTTCCAAGGTTTCCCGCAGGGCAGTGTATTGTATGCTGGTATCATCCGAATCGTGTTTGCCTCCAGGGAAGGCGATTTGCCCTGGGTGGTTGCGCATGTGCAACGCTCTTTGGGTGAGTAGCACATAAAGTTCGTGATCTTCAGGGTCTTGCCAGATAGGAATTAATACCGCTGCGGAGCGGTAATCTTGGTTGTAACCGGCGGGAAACATGTCTTCATCAGGATTGTGAATGGGCTGATCATAGGGAGCTTTGTCTAATGCGTCACGAATTTCATCTAAACCTGTGATAATTGGTGGAGCGTTTAAAAACTGAGCTATGTCAGACATATAAAAAGCCTACTTCAAAAATTCCTGTTCTAGAGTATGTGTTAATTTACCCACTTTGGTAAAGGTTTCTTGGTATTCATTTTCACAAGTGGAGTCTGCAACCAGACCACCTCCCGCCCAACAATGAAGTTTGCCGCGATCGGCCACCAGAGTTCGAATAGTGATGCTAGAGTCCATCTGACCGTTAGCACTAAAGTAAACAACCGAACCACAATAAACAGAACGCTGATGAGGTTCTAATTCATCAATAATCTCCATGGAGCGAATCTTCGGGGCCCCAGTGATGGAGCCACCGGGGAAGCTTTGCTGGAAGGTTTGTAAGGCTTTTTCTGGTGAGTCTATTCGACCTTCCACGGTGGACACCAAGTGGTGAACATTGGCGTAACTTTCTAAGGCAAACAAGGCCGGGACTTTAATGCTGCCCGTTTCACATGTTCGCCCTAAATCATTGCGTAACAAATCCACTATCATTAGGTTTTCTGCACGATCTTTGGCAGAGTTCATCAGGCTTTGGGCGTTATGTTGGTCTTCTTCTAGGGTTTTGCCTCGGCCAATGGTGCCCTTAATCGGCTTAGATTCAATGCGGCCGCTGTCACACAATAAAAAGCGCTCAGGGGAATGGCTCAGAATGCTTTGTCCAGCATCCAGTTCTAAATAGGCCGAGAAAGGCGTCGGGCAAACCTTGCGTAGGGCCTGATAAGCACGGAAGGTGTCTCCCTGATACTGGCTACTAAAACGCTGGGCTAGATTGACCTGATAACAGTCACCCGCATGTATGTAGTCCTGTACTTGCTTGAATTTCTTCGCATAGTCCTCTTCAGTCATATTGGACTGAAAAGGCGCGGTTAAGCGAAATTCTTGGCTTGGCTTGCTGTGGTTGTCGGCTTGCGCAAGGCGCTGTTTCACCTTCGCAATATCTTCTTCGTCACTCAGCGGGCTGACAACTAATTGGGTTGTTTTACTCTTATGGTCGGTAATCACCGCCCAGCCATATAAGCCCATACTAAGAGTGTCCAAGCTAATGTCATGAATGACAGTATCGGGTAATTGCTCAACATAATGGCCGCTTTCGTAACCATAGTAGCCCAATAAACCGCCACAAAAAGGTAATTCTTTGGGGGCGGATAATGCCCAATGTTGCTGGCAAAGCTCATTCATTAATTCATCCAACAACTCCATGGGGTTCGTTGTGGGTGTTAACGAAAATGCCGGTTCTTTATGCCAAGTAATGGCACTTGCAGACACCTCTGGATGAATGCGAGCAATAGGGTCTGCTACGAGGATATCAAAACGGGTATCAGAAAAATCTTGATGATTACTGTCGAGTAATGCCGGATAGGGAAAATCCCGTAACGCGGAGAAAAAATTTAACAGTGAAGGCTGATAAGGGAAATTTATCAGGGTAATTTCTGACATTGTGAATGAATACCTAGTAACATTACGGACGATATAAAACTATTGATTGTATTCTCTTAATTGGGATTGTCACAGGATAATTACAAGTGTCTGATGTATTTTTTCTTTCTCTACCGAGCGCGCGTCTAGCTTATCGTCTTTATGAAAACCCTAATGCCACCAGCGAAGGCTGCTGCTTGCTGCTTCATGGTGCGGGCGTAGCGGGTGAGATCACCTATGGCGATATGGTGCCTTATTTGACACCTTGGCGCTGGATGCTGGTGCCGGATTTAAAAGGAATGGGGGAGAGTTTTCATGAACATGGGGAAGAAGCGCCCGTGCAGATTGAAGAACTTAGTGCCGAAGTGAAGGCTTTGTTAGAGCATTTGAATTGGCAAGCGTTTGATATGGTTGGCTATTCCCTTGGGGGCTTAGTTGGCCTACATTTGAATCAAACCCTCACATTACAAGGTAGGTCGCCTCGAAAAATGGCGTTGTTAGAGCCAGCTTCATTAGACAGAGAAGATTTATCAACCCTGATGACGGTGAGATTAAAATACCGTGAAGCTTCAAAGTTAATACGAGAAACCGGGGATGTTGAATTGGGCGTTGCGCAATTCATGGATGGCGTGTCACCTAACCGACGCAAGCACCCTGTTGCCGAAGCGACGACACAATCGCGACTGGCCCACCGTGCCTTTGGTTTTGCTTATGCTTTGGATGCAGTGACTAACTATGTTGAAAAAATGCAGGAAAAACCGACCCTAAGAGCGGACATGCTTGCCTGTGCAGAGCAAGTATTGCTGTTTTCTGGCCAGCTAAGCCATCAGGATTTGCAACAACATTATGATCGATTAAGTGAAACCATAGAGGGTTGGCAGCATGTGGTCATGAGTGCCTGTGACCATTCATTGCCTTTTCAAAAGCCGCGTCAAATCGCAAAGCATATTAATAATTGGTTTTCTGAAAAATGATTTTCTATCCTTGATGGTAGCTTTTTGCTACCTATTTTTTCTAAAATACGAAAGCTTAGGTAAGAAAAATAGAGTAAGCCAAAATAAAACAAGGAGGTTTTATGAGGTATCAACGGGGCTTTACGCTCTTTGAGGTGATGGTAGTGCTCTCCATTTTGAGCATACTGGCTTATATGGGCACAGCTCATGTGCGGGACTATAGTGCCAGTCTGGCTGATAAACGTGCCTTGCAAGTCAGCTTAAAAAACCTTTCTGCAGGGCTTTTACAAGCCCGCCAATTGGCCATAACCAATGGGCAAAATAGCTTCCTTTGTGGCGGGATAGATTGCTCAGGGGATTGGTCCTATGGTTATCAAATCTTTGAAACACAACAATCTTCTTCACCCATCCAGCAAGGCAGGTTTCCAGATAACCTCTTGGTTCGTTGGCAAGGCTTTCCTGCTCAAAAAAGTTTTATAGAGTTTAAAACCAACGGGTTGTCTGCTTATCAGAATGGCAGTTTTGTACTTTGTATAGGGCAGTGGCAAGCACGTATTATCATCAATCAGAGTGGTCGTTTTTATCTAGATGAAACCTTGCCTGTGACGGCTTGTTCCTAATAAAGCTGGAGTGATCGGATGACAAGCTTACAAAGGGGCAAGCACAATCAACAGGGCTGGATGCTGTTAGAAGTCATGCTTTGTTTAGCGCTGTTATCTTTTGTGTTGGTAATGCTGCAAAAGCAGCAACAGATACAATGGCAAAGCCTGGCACAACTGCAAAGCAATGATGATCAGGAGCAAGCACAAGAGCAAATAGAGCTTTTAAATTCCTTGATGAACTCACCGAACTGGCTGTCTGGTGTATCTTCATCTTCTAGCAGTAAGACCAATTCTTACCCAAATTGTGACCTCTGTGGCGGAGCAGATTTTCAGCGTTGGTTTGTCGTGGCGCAGAAATCGACAAGTGTTGGCAAAGGAATCGAGGACAAGCCATGATGCAACAGCGGCTATCATCGAAAGGCAGCATCTTAATGGAGCTTTTGGTGGCCTGCTTCGTGGTCAGTCTAGTGATGCCTTTTTTGATCGGTGCAGTGTCACGATTAAATGAGCAGCAGCTGCGCACCAGTCAATATTTGTTAGCACAGGAGGTGGAAAATGCTCTGATCGACCACCTTAAATCCCAGTGGTCTAGGTTGTTGCCTGCGGGCTGCTTGCTACCTTCACAAACGCTCATTATTCAGTCCAGCGAAGTTATCCCTTTAAAACTCAAACGTCGCGCTCTTGATAACGCATCCGATTGGCTCGGGGGGATAGATTATGGCCTGTGTCGCTTCACCATGACTGCCCGTGGCCAACAAACACATCTTGTTGATGCTTGTGATTGGAAGCTTGGTGACCCAGTGACTCTTACCAGCTGTGAAGGGCGTTATTCCGCCAGCATTACCAGTGTTAATTCCCAAGGCATGGTGGTGAGTTTGGCTAGCCAAGATGGCATTGGGCAAAGTGGCATTCTAGAAAGTGAGCAAGCTTTTTACTGGTATCTGGCTGATGGCAAAAATGGCGCGTTGGCTTTGTGGCGAACTCCAAGTATCAGTGGGCGTTCATTGGAATTATGGGCAGGTCTTGAGCGCATGGCCCTATATCCCCTGTTAGATACCAGCCAAGATGGTTTGGTGGATAGTATCGATACTCGTCACGGTGAATATGCTCTTAATCAGGTAAAGGCTATTTGGGTGGAGTTTATGTATCGGCTGCCAAATTGTGTGAATGATTTTCCATTGGACGCCACTTATCAAACCATGAGGGGAGAAGTCTGGTCTTATCAACCTCCCTGCACGAATGTGGGTAAGCGTATCATTCCGATTCAGGGAGGGTGACAATGCAGCGGGACATAAATAAAGCGCAACAGGGCTGGATTTCGCTGCCCATTTTAATCCTGCTCTTGGCGGCTGGGACTTTCTCCGTCTATTTTCAGCAGGATTTATTGGCCGATTGGCAATGGCGCAAAACCTTGCAGCAAGCCCAAGTTTCCTCCCAAATCCCCGATGCCTTTAAAGTACAATATGTGCAACAGCCGAATTTTAGTCTCGCTCAATCGAGCCCTTGTGTTGGCTTTTGCGAACTGACTGAAGCAGACAGTGGGAATCTGAGACGCTGGGCTAACAACAAGCTTCAAGTTTGGTACCAATGGTCCCAGTGGCAAAATGCCCAAGGAGGGCAGTTTCATCGTTTATGTGCCAGTCTAAACCAACAAGCCTTTCATTGCTGGTGGTGGCGAGAGCAGGTGTTGCAGAGCCATGGTTGGGTCGCTCTGCAAGAGTAACTTATTGCTTATGGTAATCCTTTAAGTGCTCAGCACAACAAAAAGGCTTGGCGTCTTGGTCATGGACAGCATGAGAGATGGGGGTGAATGCTTGGCATTGAGTGCAGCGTACCATATTTTCTTGATCGTCTTTTTTAGCCTTCCCAGAGGATTTTTTCTGTGTAGAGGGTGCGTTATGGGTTTTTGCGTTGACAAATTGGCGGTATAACCACCAGCCAATGAAGAAAATAGCAATAAAAACGATTAAACGTACGATCATACACTTTACCTTGGTTGGGTAATTCCACGACAATAAAGGCATATTCTAACAGAGTTTATGAGATAGCAAACGTATGACATTAAGAATAGCTATGGCGCAACTGGATATGCTAGTTGGCGATATTACCAAAAACACACAAGCGGTGATCGATGAGGCCATCAAAGCCCGTGATGAGCAACACGCGGATGTGATTGTTTTCCCTGAGCTGACCCTGACCGGCTATCCACCTGAAGACTTACTTCTGCGCCCAAGTTTGGACACGCGAATTGAATCGGCGTTACAGCGTTTGCTGGAAGAAGTTAAAAACATCTATCTTGTGGTGGGCTACCCTCGTCGTATTGATGGTGAGCTATTCAACTGCGCCTGCGTTATCCATCAAGGTAAGATGCTTGGAGAATATGCCAAGCAGAAGTTGCCTAACTTCCTCGTTTTTGATGATAAACGTTATTTCAGCGAGGGTAACCAAGCCTGTATTGTGGAGGTAAAAGGGGTCAAAGTGGGTTTAAGTATCTGTGAAGATATTTGGCACCCAGAGCCTTCTGCTCAAGCCAAGCAAGCTGGGGCTGAGCTTATTCTTAATCTCAATGCTTCGCCTTTCCATGTGGAAAAAATGGGTGAGCGAGAAGCCTTGCTGCATAAAAGAGCCACAGAGATCAATTTGCCTATTGTCTATGTTAACTACATGGGCGCTCAGGATGAATTGGTCTATGAAGGCGGCTCCTTTGTGGTGAACGCGAAAGGCCATAAAGTACGTCAAGCCCCTTGGTTTAAAGCCGGTTTGTATTGCGTGGACATGATAGTCAGCGAAGAACAAAACAATAAGGTAGAGCCCGTAGCGGGTGAAATTGCACCTTCCCTTGATGTGGAAGCAAGCGTCTATCAAGCAATGGTTTTAGGACTTCGTGACTACATTGAGAAAAACCGTTTCAAAGGCATAGTGTTAGGACTAAGTGGTGGTATTGATTCTGCCTTATCGTTAGCAGTAGCGGTTGATGCTATTGGCGCTGATCGCGTGCAAGCGGTCATGATGCCCTACACCTATACCTCTTCAATGAGCTTGGAAGACGCGGAAGAAGAAGCCAACCTGCTTGGGGTGAAATACAGTGTATTGCCTATTGAATCCATGGTGACTGCCTTTAGTAATGTGTTAGCGCCAGAGTTTGAAGGGTTTGCTAAAGACACGACGGAAGAAAACTTACAAGCCCGTACACGAGGCGTTACCTTAATGGCCATTTCTAATAAAAAAGGCTACATGGTACTGACCACAGGCAATAAAAGCGAAATGGCAGTGGGGTATGCCACTTTATACGGTGACATGGTTGGCGGCTATTCCGTACTAAAAGATGTCTTTAAAACATTGGTTTTCAGATTGTGCCGTTACCGCAACAGTTTAGGTTATGTGATTCCTGAGCGCGTAATAGTTAGACCGCCTTCAGCGGAATTGGCCCCAGATCAAAAAGACGAAGACTCTCTGCCTAGCTACGATATCCTAGATGAAATATTACATATGTATATTGAGCAAGATATGAGTGCGGAAGCAATTTTGGCGAGTAAAAAATTCGACCGTGATACCGTTTATCGAGTATTGCGCCTTGTGGATGTGAACGAATATAAACGTCGTCAAGCTCCCACAGGTGTTCGTATTAGTGCCCGTGGCTTTGGCCGTGATCGCCGTTACCCAATTACTAATGGCTGGCACATCGGTGAGTAAACGCCGCTAAGTCTCTGATTTAAAGAGGGTGTTGGTGTATTGCCACACCCTCTTTTTCTTTGTAAATAAGCCAATGATTGGCTTGTCATTAGGGGATTGGTCCACATTCTATGGTGTATTTCTACGCTTATTTGATCCTACTAAACAGCTATACTTTGGTGTGCTATGGACTAGATAAAATGGCGGCAAAGCGAGGCCGTTGGCGGGTTTCAGAGTTCAAATTGCATCTTTTGTCTTTACTTGGCGGATGGCCGGGGGCTATGCTTTCCCAGAAGTTGTTTCGTCATAAGGTCAGTAAAAAGCGCTTTCGTAGGCTGTATCATCTAATGATCTTCATCAACCTTCTGCTCAGCGCCAGTGGTTTTTATCTTTTGAAAACCGTGTTTTCACTGACCACCGGGCCTTCATAATAAGACACCAGCAAGTACCTCCCGTTGCTGATAAGTAACACTGCCAGGGGACGTTATGGATAATAAACAAGTAACCATTGATTTAGCTGATGTGTTAGAGCTCATGCTCGATGCGGTTTGTGTCGTTGATCGACAAGGGCGCTTTGTATTTGTAAGTGCTGCCTTTGAGAAAATGTTTGGCTACCGCCCAGACGAAATTATTGGCAAACCTATGGTAAATCTGGTTTATCCAAAAGACGTGGAAAAGACCCTCAATAAAGTCAGCACTATTATTGATGGGGAGATAATGCCGCGCTTTGAAAATCGCTGGGTGCGTAAAGATGGACAGGTGGTGGATGTGTTGTGGTCAGCCCGTTGGTCAGAGAAACATCAAGTACGCATTGCGGTGGCCCATGATATTACTGAGCGTAAGCAAATGGAGAAAAAACTCCTTTATGCAGCAGGCCATGATGCCCTCACGGATCTTCCTAATCGAACCCTTATTCTAGATAGGTTGCAGTCTGCTTTGAGCCTTGCAGAGCGGGAGCAATCTTCCCTTGCAGTGATGTTCATAGATATCGATGGCTTTAAAGAAATCAATGATCAACAGGGTCATGGTATTGGTGATAAATTATTGCAAAACATCGCCAAGCGCCTGAAGAAAAGTGTTCGCAAGTCCGACACGGTAGGGCGCTTAGGTGGCGATGAATTTTTGCTGGTCTTTAACAAAACTCACAACGCAACAAATGTGCAGAACATAGCTGAAAAACTACGCACAATCATTGCTAAGCCTTTCGACATTGACGGACTAAGTTTACAGGTGTTTGCCAGTATCGGCATTGCTTCCTACCCAGAGCATGGGAATCACCCGCTAGATCTAGTGCAGTATTCTGATCAAGCCATGTATTTAGCGAAAAATAACGGCGGTGACAGGGTAGTTTTGTTTTCCTCTAGGGATTTTTAGCTCAAGGTTATTGAGCACAATAGAGGGAGCGGGTAATATCATCTGTTATTAAATCACCTTTTATCTGGGTGACAGTGTTCGATCTAATTCTCCAAATTTGCTTGTCCAAGCAAATGATCGTTTTTAAGTCGAATAATGGTCTGGTGCGGAACAGTTTCACTGTTCGTTGCAGGGCTAAATGGTCTGGTTAATTTCAAAATAATTTACGATAAGGGAACAATAATGGCGGCTTTTGGTAGCGTGTTTATGCCTAAGATGGCATTAGCAACATTTGAAAACAATCTTTGGAGTAAAGCAGAGCTGGTATCGGCTGATAGCATTCAGATGCACCCTGGTGCTCACGTCTTGCATTACTCAAGCACTTGTTTTGAAGGTTTGAAAGCGTTTCGCCACGCAGATGGAAGTGTCCATGTGTTCCGTATGGATCAGAACATTAAACGTTTCGCTCAAAGTAGCCGTTTGTTGTCACTGCCAACTGTTGATGAAGAGCAAGTGGAAGAAATGATCAAACAAGCCGTTGCTGAATATGCCAGCGATGTGCCTGAGCCACCTGGGTCTATGTACATTCGTCCTACCCACATTGGTACAGAAGCCGCTATTGGTAAAGCTGCAACACCTTCTGTTAGCTCTATGTTGTATGTTTTGTTGTCACCAGTTGGCGACTATTTCACCGGTGGTGCAAAGGCTTTGCGTATCCTATTGGATGAGACAGGCATGCGCTGTGCACCGCACATGGGTATGATCAAAAGTGGTGGTAACTATGCCAGTGCTCTTGGTCCCATTACTCAAGCGAAAGAAGATGTGCAAGCAGACCAAATTTTGTTCTGCCCTAATGGCGACGTTCAAGAAACTGGCGCGGCTAACTTCTTGTTGATTGACGGCAACGAAATTATCACTAAAGGTTTAGATACTAGCTTCTTACACGGCGTGACCCGTTCGTCTATTTTGACCCTTGCGGCGGATCTAGGCATGACAGTGACAGAGCGTGACCTTACCGTAACAGAGTTACTTGAGCGAGCTGCAAAACCAAATGTTGAAGCAGCCCTTTCCGGTACGGCTGCCGTATTAACTTCTGTGGGAACTTTTATCCACGAAGGGAAAGAATATCAAGTTGGCAGTGGTAAGCCTGGCCCGATTACCGATAAGTTGCGTCAAGCACTTAATGATATCCAATGGGGCAAAGCAGAAGATAAACACAATTGGTTAACGAAAATAGCCTAACTGACTTAGATTAGTCCGTTCGCTCGATTAAAAAAGCTACGCCTAGGCGTAGCTTTTTTTGTTGGAAAGATTACAAGGAAGACCAAGGGGTTAATTGTAGCTTACGGCTACGGATTTTATAGAAAATCGCCATAAACACCCCGTAAGCAAATCCCCATACCACAGATTTATCAAACGCGGCTTGAATCGTGGCATCCTGCCCTAAACTGAACACGATTAGCATGATACTGGTGAGGTAGATAAAAGCGATCAGTACGTTGAGGTGGAAGTTTAAATAATATGGTGGCGGTACCTTGATACCAATGACACGCAATAAACTGAACATGGGAGGCAAATAGTTTGAGCGCCAGACTTTACGCTCTTCAAGCTCAGCATGAGCGGCTTGGAGTTTTTCTTTAAAAGACACAGGGTTCACCTTACTAAGTTAATAAAACTAAATTCAGGCATTGTAACGACTTTTTAAAACATAACGAAAGTTTTCCGTGAATTTAAACTGGCATAAAAAAGGCACTTCCAAAGGAAGTGCCTAGATAACACGGATTGAGAAAGCTAAAGAGCTTATTCTTCCATGTGTTTTTGCATTCTTTCAGCGCTTTTTTCAGCACGCTCTTGCTGTAGCTCAAGCAATTTTTGTTTTTGCTCTGGGGTCAAGATGCTAAGAATCTGGTGTTGTTTCTCTAACATTTTAACTTGGCGCTCCGCTTGATGCGTAGCCATTTCTAGAGCGATGGTATTAGCTTTCGCTTGGTCAAAGGTATCGGCTAATAACAAGTCGGTAACCGCTTTACGCTGTTGCTTCATTTCTTCGCTAGGGCCTTGATGACGAGTATCACGAGCTTCTTTACGCTCTTCTTCTGATGCTTTGCGAAGCTCTTTTAGCTCGATTTTTTGTTCTTCTGTCAAATCGAGCTTTTTTATAAGTTGCATATCAAGACCAATTTTTGGACCGTTGTCACGACCCTTGTGTCCTTTACCGCCATCTGCCAAAACACTCATGGATCCAAAGGTTAAAGGAAGAACGACTGCTGCAAGTAAAATTTTCTTTGAAATCTTCATACTGATATTCCTATTGAGTTTGTGTTGCATTGATAGAAAGTAAACATCTGTGCTTACTTGGTATGGGAGTAGAATAGCGATTGCTAGGTAAAATGATGTCTGCGCAAAGTAAAGTAACGTAAAGCTATGACAGCCTTCAGTTTTTCTTAGTAAAATGTTTCTAAAGATGGCGTTAAACCATGGTTTTTAGCTCGCGAGGTAGCAGATGTCCCACATTTTAATTATTGATGACGATACAGAATTAACCGATTTGCTTAAGGAAGTATTGGACTTCGAGGGCTTCGAGGTTTCTACCGCTTGCGATGGTGAAATGGGTCTTGCCATGATGAATGACACTGTTGATCTGATCTTGCTTGATGTCATGATGCCGAAACTTAATGGTTTCGATACCTTGAAGAAGTTGCGTGAATCTTGGGCGTCACCAGTACTGATGCTAACGGCCAAGGGTGAAGAGATAGACAGGGTGATTGGTTTAGAGCTTGGCGCGGATGACTATTTGCCGAAACCCTTTAGTGATCGGGAACTGATTGCCAGAATTCGAGCCATCTTGCGCCGCTCCCAGTTGCAAAAAGAAGTTATGAAAGAAAAACCTGCAGACAAGGGCGATTGCCTAACCTATCAAGACCTACGTTTGTACCCAGGGAAATTGGAAGCCTACTGTAATGACACCTTATTGGAGCTTACCAGTACCGAATTCGCGCTGTTGCATCACTTTTTATTAAACGTTGGGCAGGTGATAACAAAAGAAGTCTTAAGCTTAGATGTGCTGGGCAAACGCTTAGCGGCCTTTGATCGCGCCGTGGATATGCATGTTTCAAATTTAAGAAAAAAACTACCAGAATGGCCAGATGGCAAACCACGTATCAAAACCTTACGGGGCCGTGGTTATTTATTTGTTGAGGGTGAGTAATGCGGTTTCCTAAAATCACCAGTTTGTATGGGCGGATTTTCGCCATCTTCTGGTTTACCATTTTTCTCGTGCTATTGGCCGTGATGCTTATGGCGCATATAGACCCGCGTAAAGCCAAGGACATATCCCCAGGTCAACTGCATGAGTTGGAAGGTATGCGCGGCCAGATTGAGCGTCGCTTTGAGGGCGAGAACAATCTAGCTTCTATTCACGATTGGTTCAACAAACCATCGAAACGCAATGGCTCGGAAAAACGCAATTACGACAGCGAACGTCCCCGCTTTTTCATTACAAATTTTGAAGGGGACATTGTAGGTGCCCCAAGAGACAAAGATCAGGCTTATAAAGCGATGCGTAACTTTGCCACCACCATTGAAAGTCATGATCACCCGCAGCAAAAGCTGTATGGCAAGTTTATGCTAGCGGGGCCAGTGCCGATTCATTTGGCAGGCCAAGATTACTTATTCTATGCGGGGCGTAAGCACCACGGCACTTTTTATTTCTTGATCCAGCTGTTTGAAAAACCCTTCCAGCTACTGTTGCTGGTGATGCTGGTCAGCACGCCCTTATTGCTTTGGTTGGCTTGGGCGCTTAGTCAGCCAGCGCGACGTCTAGAGCTGGCGGCCCAACGGGTGTCTCGAGGGGAGTTTAAAATGGACCCCATGCTAGAGAAGGGTTCATCGGAATTTCGCCAAGCCGGAGCCAGCTTTAATCAGATGGTTGAAGCGGTGAATCAAATGATATGCCGCCAACAAAGGCTGCTATCGGATATTTCCCATGAACTAAGATCGCCCTTAACTCGATTAAGAATGGCTCAGTCTTTAGCCTCGAGAAAACAAGGTGAAAGTCAGGAATTGATTCGCATCGACACCGAAGCCCAACGTCTTGAGCAAATGATAGGCAAGCTTTTGGAGCTGTCTCGCATGCAGGTAGACAGCCACCTTCATCATGAAGTACAGCCTCTAAGCAGCCTTTGGGAGTCCTTGTTGGAAGACTCACAGTTTGAGGCTGAGCAAATGGGTAAAAACCTCACCTACAATGATATTCCGGATCGAAAAATTGCCTGTCATCCGCAACTCTTGATGAGTGCTTTAGACAACTTAGTTCGCAACGCTATTTATTATGGTAAGGACCAAATTAAAGTCACCATGCAGGTGGTCGCGAACAAACTAGAAGTGCTAGTAGAAGACAATGGTGAAGGGGTGCCTGAGTCTGAGCTTGATGCGATTTTTAGACCCTTCTATCGAGTCTCGACCGCTCGTGATCGCAACAGTGGTGGCACAGGCTTAGGTCTTGCCATTACGGAAAGTGCTATTCGCCAGCACAATGGCACTATAGTGGCGAGCCCGAGTGAACTCGGTGGCTTGTTAGTGAAAGTGACCTTGCCCCTAGAAGCTTAAGGGAACTGTTTTAGGTGCGCGTAATAACGTATTATATGGGTCGTTTTGATCAATAATGCAGGTCTATATGAAACCCTTACTAAGAAAGCTATGTGCGCCGATTTTACAACCTTTTGAATCGGCTCAAGGTGACTATGTATATCGCCCATCCCACCGCAAAATCCTCATAGTGCTTGGTTTGCTGTGTATTTTTATTGCCAGTGTTTCAGCATACTTTACCTTAAACACAGGTGAGCTTGGTGGACTGATTCCTATTGCGGTTTTTTTCGTGACAGGTCTAGTCTGTGAGATTGTCGGTTGGCTAGGGTCAGACCGTGCAGTGGCAAAAATCTGGAAAAGTAAATGAGTGAAGCCTCTGCTAATGAGCAGGTCATAATCGGCCTAACCAACCCCAAAAGTACCACCAATGTTGGGGCCGTGATGCGAGCCGCTGGCTGCTATCAGGCTGACCAAGTGCTGTATTCAGGCTCTCGCTATGACAGGGCCGCGAAAATGGCCACAGATACCAAGAAGGCTCATACCAATATCCCTTTGTTGCACATCGACAGTCTAGACGCTGAAAGCTTTATTGATGCTGTAGCAGAGGATGTTGCCATTGTTTGTGTGGACCTTATTCAAGGGGCGACACCCTTGCCAGCCTTTGAGCACCCAGACAAAGCACTTTATATCTTCGGCCCTGAAGATGGCACCATTTCCCAGCAAGTTGTTAATCAATCCGATCACGTGGTGTTTGTGCCAACGGTAGGCTGTATGAACCTCGCCGCATCGGTCAATGTGTTGCTTTACGACCGTTTAGCTAAGTCTAGCCGTGCTCTAGCAGGGGATGAATGGATTATAAAGAGTAAAGACGGTAACAATAACGTTAAGGTTCCTAAGCGCTAATAGAGAGTGCGCGTTTTTATCACTATGTTTGCAGTTCATAAACTGAATGTTGACTGTGATAAGCGGCTCACAATGTGAAAATGTCTTCTTAGCCTGGTGACAGCTTAGGGAGACAATCTATCTTATGCCATTTTTTTATGGCGCCTTTTTTAACAAGGTCTTCCTTTTGTCAGCTAAAAATACATCGGACAAATGGAACGATTTCAATGTACCTTTTTAAGACGATTACTATTGTTTGCCTTATTTCCGCCATTCCGCTTGCGGCGTTTGCAAAGCCTCATAAAAAGCTCGATCCAATGAGAACAGAATTAGAGTTAGGGGTGATCGCCACCTCTGGTAATACAGACAGCACAGCGTTAAAAGCCAAAGCCACCATTAAACAAGACCTAGAAGAGTGGAAGAACGAGTATCTACTAGACACTCTTTATCGTGAAAGTGAATACAACGGTGTGAGTGAAGACACGGCTAAAAAGCTATTTGTGTCGGCACAAAGTGATTACAAGCTCAGCGAAGAGCACACTTCTCTATTTGTATACGGCTCTTACACAGACGATAGATTAAGTGGTTATGATTACCAAAGTACCGTTTCTGTGGGTTACTCAGGGCGTATTTTTGGCAATAAAAAGTCTTTCTTAGACTACAGTGTAGGTCCTGGTTTTTCCTTTAATAGAACGGATGATGGCGAGAAAGATCGCACGGCTATTGTTCGTATGGAAGCCAAATATGAATACCGACTCAGTCGACGTGCCAAGTTTACGCAAACGATCAGTAGTGACGCGGCATTAGAGAAAGATAAAAATACATTATCTAAATCCGAAACCGCTTTAAGTGCTAATATACGCGACGATTTGTCCATGAAAGCAGCCTACAGCATCACCCACAATAGTGAAGTGGAAGACGGTTTTGAAAGAACCGACGCGGTTACCAGCCTAACGCTGGCTTATTCCTTTTAGGATTTCATGGGGGCTATTGTCATAATTTTGGAAGGTCATCATGCGTTATCAAGGCATCAAAGTATCTATCATTACAGGCTTCTTGGGAGCTGGTAAAACCACCTTAATTCGCCAGTTAATTGAACAAGCGCCACCCTATGAAAAATGGGCGGTATTGTTAAATGAATTTGGTGATATTGGCTTGGATAGCGCATTACTTGGCTCGGCATTAGGTGAAAATTCTGCTGTCGCCATTAAAGAGGTGGCGGGCGGGTGTGTCTGCTGTGTCACCTCTGCAGCATTCGAACAGGGTTTGAACCAGTTAATCCGTCAGGTTAACCCAGATCGCATTTTGATAGAGCCTTCAGGACTAGGGCACCCTAAACAAATTTTGGCGAAACTACGCTCTACACACTACCAGCAAGTGCTGGCGGTAACGGGGGTATTTTGTGTGTTGGATGCCCGTAAATTAGCCGACGATCGTTACCTACAACATGAAATATTTCGAGATCAACTGGCCATCGCCGATGGTATTATTTCCAGTCATGAAGAGGCCTATAACTCGGCTGATCAGCAAGCTCTTAAAGCACTGTTAGAGGACTTAAATACAGAAAAATCCACCCAGTGGGTTGATCGTCAGTTGCCTGCTAATCAATGGTTAGATATAGGGCTAGAAGATACGCCAACCACTGGTTTAGCTGTAGCGGATGGTCATAACGACCACGGCAATCATAGTAACCACGACCACGACCACGACCACGACCACGACCACGACCACGACCACGACCACGACCACGACCACGACCACGACCACGACCACGACCACGACCACGACCACGACCACGACCACGGCAATCATGGTGCCCACCATCATCATGATCATGGGCATCATTCTAAGCAAGGGACTGAATCTGCTGTATTAGATAGGGGTGTCCGTCATTATCGTAAACAACAGGATAGCATGGCGGTAATGGGCTGGCAGTGGCCAGCACAAACGAGCTTTGAACAAGAATTTCTTACCCAATTATTGACCGAAAGTTTGGCTTTAAAAGGCGTCTATCGACTCAAAGGTGTATTTTGTTTGCAAACCGGTGACGCTTTATTTGTTAATGGTTCAGACGAACAATTGCAAACCCATGTGGGTACTTGGTCCATGGAAAGTCGACTTGAAATCATTGGCTTATCTCAGGCTCCATGGGAGCAGAGCCTCAAAATAAACGCGCTCTAATACTAGCCATTCTGGCCTTATTAATATCTTTTAATTTCCCCTCTAGGGAGTGACAAAATCCGCCACTGGTGAATTTTGTCACTAATCTTGCTTCGTTTTGTTATTGAGCAAAAACCTCTTTTGACCGAATCTTTCTAGCACAAAGAGGGTTTCTGTACTGAAACCGGTCGAGATAAAAACAATAAGAGGTCAAGGTCATGCCTGAATACAAAGCGCCCTTACGAGACATTAAATTTGTGACTGAAGAAGTTCTAGATGTCTACGGTCATTATGCAAAACTACCCGGTGCTGAAGAGGCAACTCCCGATATGGTATCTGCCATACTCGAAGAAGGTGCAAAGTTTGCAGAGCGAGTATTGTCCCCCCTAAACCGTGTTGGTGATGAACAAGGCTGCCAATTCAAAGATGGCGTCGTAACCACTCCAGAAGGCTTTAAAGAAGCGTATCAACAGTATGTAGAAGGCGGCTGGCCTTCCTTGTCGCACCCTGAAGAAGTTGGTGGACAAGGCTTGCCTGAATCTTTAGGCATGATGGTCACAGAAATGATCGCGACCTCAAATTGGTCTTGGGGCATGTACCCAGGCCTTAGCCACGGAGCCATGAATACCATCGAACTACATGGTACCGATGAACAGAAACAAACCTACCTGACCAAGCTGG
Organism: Marinomonas dokdonensis; assembly: GCF_052747885.1. Lineage (NCBI taxonomy): Bacteria > Pseudomonadati > Pseudomonadota > Gammaproteobacteria > Oceanospirillales > Oceanospirillaceae > Marinomonas > Marinomonas dokdonensis. Next base: position 152,533 of record NZ_JBRAND010000001.1, on the reverse strand, counting down.
TATCAGGGGAATGGACGGGCACCATGTGTCTAACAGAGCCTCATTGTGGTACGGACCTTGGCATGTTGAAAACCAAAGCCGAGCCTCAAGAAGACGGCAGCTATGCTATCACTGGTACCAAGATCTTTATTTCAGCCGGTGAACATGACATGGCTGACAATATAGTTCATATCGTATTGGCTCGCCTTCCTGATGCACCCGCTGGCACCAAGGGTATTTCTCTATTTATTGTGCCAAAACATAACGTGGATGGTGCAGGAGAAGTGGCAGATCGCAATCAAGTTTCTTGTGGTTCCATCGAGCATAAAATGGGTATTCACGGTAATGCTACTTGTGTGATGAACTTTGATGGTGCCAAGGGCTATCTGATTGGTGAGGCGAACCGTGGCTTAAACTGCATGTTTACCTTCATGAACACGGCTCGTATTGGTACCGCAATGCAAGGCCTTGCTCATGCAGAATGGGCGTTACAAAACTCTGTTGCCTACGCCAAAGATCGTTTACAAATGCGTGCTTTGTCAGGCCCTAAAGCTCCAGAGAAAGCAGCAGATCCAATTATTGTTCATCCAGATGTGCGTCGCATGCTGCTGACACAAAAAGCCTTTGCAGAAGGTGGCCGAGCGTTAATCCACTATTGCTCAATGCTGGTGGACACCATGAAAAAAGGCACAGCGGACGAAAAAACCGAAGCCGATGAACTCATGTCATTACTAACGCCAATTGCCAAAGCTTTCTTAACCGAAACCGGCTTTGAATCCGCCAACCAAGGCCTACAAGTGTTTGGTGGCCACGGCTTTATCGCTGAGTGGGGTATGGAGCAAAACGTACGAGATTGCCGTATCTCCATGTTGTACGAAGGTACCACAGGCATCCAAGCCCTGGACTTACTAGGTCGTAAAGTGCTGATGACCCAAGGGGCGACCTTGCGTCGTTTCACCAAGATCATTCATAAGTTCTGTAAAGAGCACAAAGGTAATAAGGCCATGAAGCCTTATTTAAGTGCCCTTGACAAACTGAACGGTGAATGGGGTGATGTCACCATGAAGATCGGTATGAAAGCCATGCGCAACAAAGAAGAGGTGGGTGCGGCCTCTGTCGATTACCTGATGTTCTCAGGCTATGTGGTATTGGCTTATTTCTGGGCTCGTATGGCGCTTACGGCACAACAAAAACTCGACCAAGGTACAGACGAAGTGGGCTTTTATACCGCTAAGTTACAAACGGCCACTTTCTACTATGAGCGTCTGTTGCCACGTACCAAGGCCCATGTAGCCGCAATGTTATCCGGTTCAGATAATCTGCTGGCGATGGAAGAAGATAACTTTCTTTTCCTAAATGCTTAATTATTAATCTAACGATCAATTTTGGCACTCAGTAGAGTGCCAGCTAAAATAACAAAGAGAGAAATAGTATGAGTGATGCAAAATCAGTATTTGAAGCAATGTTAGGCCGTTTTGATGCAAGCGAAGCGGATGATATGGAAGCGGTTTTTCAATTTGAAATTGAAGATAACGGCACATATTTCTTGAATATTGACGAGGGTAAGTGTGAAATGGGGGAAGGAGAACATGATGACCCAACTGTGACCCTTGAAATGGACCTAGACACGCTTAATGCTGTGATGGATGGCTCCCTAGATGGCATGGCGGCTTTCATGCAAGGTAAGATTCGCGCAGATGGCGATATCATGCTGGCAACAAAGTTAACGCAAATTTTCCCGCTGTAGAAAACGAGATTTTTTAAGCTTTATCCGCCCAATAGCCTAGGTTATTGGGCATTTTGTATCATTGTTTTGTTCTCCTAAATAACAAAAACAAATGGAGTTTTTACATGACGACTATTTCAGCAACGACCGATGGTAAAGAACGAGACCATGGGCGTTTTGTGCCTGAGTCTCTAAATCCAAATAACTATCAATGCGTTACTCAAGTGCTTGATCGCGCTCAGGGTAAATTCGCTAGCTTGCCAGCTTTTACCAGTGTTGGCCGCACCATCACCTATGCCGAGTTGAATGAAAAATCTGACCAGTTCGCGGCGTATTTACAGCACCATACGGATCTAGTGCCTGGGGATCGTATCGCCATTCAGCTGCCCAATGTTATCCAATACCCTGTGGTGCTATTTGGTGCTATGAAAGCGGGTATGGTGGTGGTAAACACCAATCCTCTATATACCCCTAAAGAGCTTGAACACCAGTTTAATGATTCTGGCGCAAAGGCCCTCGTGGTGTTTGCCAACATGGCTGCCAACGTAGAAAAAATTCTTGCTAAAACGGGTATTAAGCATGTCATTGTCACTGAAATTGCAGACTTTCACTCGCCAGTGAAACGAGTTTTGGTGAACAGTATTGTTAAATACGTTAAGAAAATGGTGCCTGCTTTTAATATCCCCAGAGCCATCTCTCTAAACGATGCCTTGGCGAAAGGGGCAGGTAAGAGCGTTGTGCGTGCGGATAATAAACCTTCCGACATTGCTGTATTGCAATACACGGGGGGCACCACAGGCGTTGCCAAAGGGGCAATGCTTACCCATGCTAACTTAATTTCCAATATGTATCAGTTAGGTTCTAGGTTGACATCCATTGTTGATGAAGCCACAGAAACCTATATTGCGCCGTTACCCTTGTATCATATCTATGCCTTCCTGATTCATGGATTAACCCTGCTGGAGCGTGGTGCTCACTCGATTCTTATTCCAAACCCAAGAGACTTACCGGGTTTTGTTAAAGAGTTGAAAAAGTGGCAATTCACCGGCTTTGTGGGGTTAAACACCTTATTCGTTGGCTTGTGTAATAAGCCTGAGTTTCGTGCTCTAGATTTCTCGCATCTTAAGCTAACTTGTTCGGGTGGCATGCCACTCACCCATGCTGCTGCCGACGAGTGGGAAAGAATCACTGGATGCAAAGTCGTAGAAGGCTATGGATTAACAGAAACATCCCCTGTGGTGTCGTTTAATCCAATTGGCAAAGAGCGCATAGGTACCATTGGTATCCCAGTGGATATGACAGAGATTAAAATTCAGGATCAAGAGGGCAACACCCTTCCACAAGGGGAGTCTGGCATGTTGTGCGTTCGTGGCCCACAAGTCATGAAAGGCTACTGGCAGCGTGAAGACGCCACCAATGAAGTGATGACGGAAGATGGTTTCCTGATCACAGGTGATATTGCCATGCAGCATCCGGATGGCTATTTGGAAATAGTGGACCGCGCTAAAGACATGATCATAGTGTCTGGCTTCAACGTTTATCCAACCGAGATCGAGGACTGTTTGTCTTCTCACCCAAGTGTTTTAGAGTCTGCTGCCATTGGCATAGAAGATGATAAAACCGGTGAAGCGGTGAAAGCCTTTGTGGTGCTCAAAGAAGGGGCAGAAGGCATAAACGTAGATGAAGTAAGAAGTTTCTGTAAGGAAAAATTGGCGGCTTACAAAATTCCTAAAGTCATTATAGTGCGTTCTGAACTGCCTAAAACCAACGTTGGTAAAGTGTTACGCCGTGCTTTGCGGGAAGAAAGATCTTAAGCCTAACTTTCCTCATAGGAGATGAAAGTGTCAAAGATCCAACGTACCTTATTGCACCAGCGTAATATAGAAACCCAAGGTTACCTTAGGGAAGACGGATTGTGGGACATTGAAGCGAGCATGAAAGACCTAAAAGCTCATGATGTTCGCAGAGAGTTTAATGACCGTTTGCTTCCCCAAGGTAGCCCTTTTCACGATATCCACCTAACCTTAACCCTCGACGATACATTCTTGATCAAAGATGTATCGGTCACTATGTCTGCTTACCCTTTTCCGAATTGCGGTAACGCAGCCCCTAACTTTCGTAAACTAATTGGCTCGCGAATCACCTCTGGGTGGAATCGCTGGTTAAAAGAGAACTTTGCAGGTCAACAAGGCTGCACCCATGTTTTAGAGCTGTTGCCCGTTGCGGCAACCACGGCTTTTCAAACCATGTGGGCGCCACTTGGGGAGAAATACCCAAGCCAAGTGCCAAAGGCGTTAAATAAGTTAGTGAATACTTGTCATGGTTGGGCGCAAGACGGCCCAATGGTACAAAAATTGGTGGACGAACAAGTCATTCGTTTGCCGGATGGAGATAATCCTCATGAGTGAATTTGTTACTGAAACGATTGAATCCAATGTACAGATATTGTGCTTGAATCGACCCGCTAAGAAAAATGCCATTACCTTAGAGATGTACCAAGCTTTAGCTGATGCCTTGCATCGGGCACAATCCAATTGTGAAATTAAAGCCACGTTAATTCATGGGGCAGAAGGGGATTTCTCATCGGGCAATGATATCAATGAATTTATTCATATTGCTCAAACCCCAGAGAAAATGGAACATACCATGGCTTTTCTGCAGGCCATAACGACTTACAAAAAACCATTGATAGCGGGTGTTGAAGGGCGCGCAGTGGGGGTTGGGGCCACCATGTTATTACATTGTGATATGGTGTTATCTTCCCGGGAAGCGCGTTTGCAGTTTCCTTTTGTACAGCTTGGTTTGGTGCCTGAAGCGGCCTCCAGCCATTTGTTACCGCAATTAGTGGGTCATCAAAAAGCGTTTGAGATTTTGGCTTTAGGTGAAGTCATAAGCGCCACCGAGGCACATGAATTACGTTTGGTGAACCACTTGTGTGAAGCGGGCGAAGCCTATGAAATGGCTTTTTCTTATGCCCAGAAGATCGCTACTTTACCAGTCGAAGCGGTGGCACTGAGTAAAGATTTGCTGAAATATCGTGCTCAGGATGATGTGCAAATGGCGCTCATGAGAGAAGGGCGTATCTTTAAAGACAGGCTACGTTCCGACGAAGCCAGACAGTCCTTTATGAGCTTCCTTTCCCGCAGTAAATCCGCCTAACTAAGCAATAAAACCAGAGGCCCTTTCTTTGTTAAGAAGAAAGGGCCTTTTTCGTTTTTATAGCAAAATAAGCCGTGATGATTTTTCAATTGATTGGTTTTGTTAGTTAACTGGCGTTTTTTTGTTATTGATGAAAAAACGTGAAGAACTAGTATAAGTCCTATACAAATTTTCATTCATCGTCTTTAGCATTAGGTGCTTCACTCACTAAAGACCCGTTTAAGAATAATAATGAGGATCTTATGAAAATCTTAGTATCCGTAAAGCGCGTTATTGATTACAACGTCAAAGTGCGTGTCAATGCCGATAACACGGCCGTTGATCTAACCAACACCAAAATGTCCATGAACCCTTTTTGCGAAATCGCAGTAGAAGAAGCGATTCGCCTTAAAGAAAAAGGCGTTGCCAGCGAAGTCGTGGTGGTTTCTGTCGGTTCCAAAGCTTGCCAAGAAACCCTACGTACCGCATTAGCCCTGGGTGCAGACCGCGCCATTCAAGTGGAAACAGAAGATCACCTAGATTCCCTTGTGGTTGCGAAACTGTTAGCAAAAGTCGCTGAACAAGAAGAACCAGAGCTGATCATCATGGGTAAACAAGCCATAGACTCCGATAACAACCAAACCGGCCAAATGCTGGCGGCACTATTAGATTACCCGCAAGCCACCTTTGCTTCGGAAGTAATTATTGAAAATGGTGAAGGCAAAGTCACTCGCGAAATCGACGGTGGCCTACAGACGCTTATGGTCACACTACCGGCTGTGGTAACAACGGATTTACGTTTGAACGAGCCACGTTTTGCTTCCCTGCCAAACATTATGAAAGCTAAACGTAAGCCACTAGAAGTAAAAACAGCAGCAGACTTAGGGGTTGAAGTGAGCTCAAATGTCAGTGTTGTTTCAGTAACGCCTCCAGCACAAAGAGCGGGTGGTATTAAAGTTGGATCGGTTAGCGAACTTGTCGAAAAATTGAAAAATGAAGCGAAGGTGGTGTCATGAGTATTTTAGTAATTGCTGAACACGACAATCAATCTCTTAAAGGTGCTTCCCTAAATACCATTACAGCGGCAAGCCAAATAGGTGGTGATATTCATTTGCTTATTGTAGGGGCGAATTGTGCCTCAGTAGCAGAGCAAGGCGCTAACGTTGTAGGTGTTAGCAAAGTCTTAGTGGCAGATAACGCTGCTTATGAGCATCAACTGGCAGAAAATGTTTCCAAGCTTGTCGTAGAGTTAGCCCCAGCTTATAGCCATATCTTGGCGCCAGCGACTACTACTGGCAAAAACGTACTGCCACGTGTCGCCGCTTTGCTAGATGTAGCACAGCTTTCCGATGTGATTAAAGTTGAAGCTGAGGACACCTTTGTTCGACCTATCTACGCTGGTAATGCTATCGCTACGGTGAAATCAACGGATGCAACGAAAGTGATGACGGTTCGCTCCACAGGTTTTGATGCCGCCGTTGCAGAAGGTGGCAATGGTCAGGTTGAAGCGGTTAGCACAGTAATTAACGCGGATCGTAGCCGTTTTGTGGGTGAGCAATTGGCTCAATCTGATCGCCCAGAACTGACTGCGGCTAAGGTAATTGTTTCCGGTGGTCGAGGTATGGGCAGTGGTGAGAACTTCCAGATTTTGGAAGGGGTTGCTGACAAACTTGGCGCGGCCATTGGTGCTTCTCGTGCTGCTGTGGATGCGGGCTTTGTGCCAAATGATCTTCAAGTAGGCCAAACCGGTAAAACTGTGGCACCTGAGCTCTACATTGCAGTGGGTATTTCCGGTGCGATTCAACACTTGGCAGGTATGAAAGACTCTAAGGTTATTGTTGCCATCAACAAAGACGAAGATGCGCCAATTTTCCAAGTGGCAGACTATGGCTTGGTAGCAGATTTGTTCGAGGCCGTGCCAGAGCTAGAAAAAAGTCTGTAACTTGTAATAAGCAAGCGCAGCAGCGAACGAACACAAGACCAAATAAGATTTTAACTATTGAAAACTGGTAGCGGTGCCGAGCACCGCAATCATAATAAAAACAAGTGGAGGCCAGAATGATCTTTGAAGGACAAGCCATCAAAGTAACGATCGATGATGTTGGAGTGGCAACAGTCACTCTAGATCTTGCCGGAGAGTCGGTAAACAAATTTAATAGCCTCACACTCGGTGAGCTAGGGCAAGCCATTGATGCTTTGAAGCATACAGACGATGTGAAAGGGCTAATCTTTAGCAGTGCCAAAGACGTTTTTGTCGTGGGTGCAGACATTACAGAGTTTATTTCTTGGTTTAAATTGGAAGACCAAGAACTGACCGACAAATTACGTGTTGTACACGACCTATTCGATGATATTTCCAACCTGCCTTACCCAACAGTGGCGGCGATCAATGGTATTGCGCTTGGTGGTGGTATGGAACTAAGTCTAGCCTGTGACTATCGAGTGATGGCAGACAGCGCAAAAATTGGCTTGCCGGAAACCCAGTTAGGTATTTATCCAGGTTGGGGTGGCACAGTGCGTTTACCTCGCCTTATCGGTGCAGATAACGCTTGTGAGTGGATCTGTGGCGGCGCCCAAAAACGCAGTGAAGATGCACTTAAAGACGGTGCTGTCGATGCAGTTGTTCCTGCTGAAAAAGTCAATGATTCAGCCCGTCATCTTGTTCAGCAAGTATTGGATGGCAAGTTAGACTTCCAAGCCCGTAGAGAGCAAAATCGTGCTCCTTTGCAATTCTCACCCATTGAAAAAATGATGGTGTTTGAATCGGTACGAGGTGTAGTAGGTGCGAAAGCGGGTAAGCATTATCCTGCGCCTATGGCGGCCATTAAGACCATGGAAAAAGGCATCAGCCAAACCATGGAGAAAGCCGCAGAAACTGAGATTAAAGGTTTTATTAAACTTGCCAAAGGCCCTGTGGCTAAGTCATTAGTGACACTATTCCTGAGTGATCAAGCGATTAAGAAAAGCGCTGGTAAGTTAACCAAAGGTGTAGCGCCGGTTAAGCAAGCCGCGGTATTGGGTGCAGGCATCATGGGTGGCGGTGTTGCCTACCAATCGGTATCCAAGGGAACGCCGATTATCATGAAAGACATTCGTCAAGAAGCCTTAGACCTTGGCCTGAATGAAGCCAACAAGCTTTTCAATGGCCAAATCAGCCGTGGTCGCAGCACAGCGGAAAAAGCCCTAAAAGCCATGAACGGTATTACCCCAGTATTGACCTATGGTGAGTTTGGTCAAGTGGATCTCGTGGTCGAAGCCGTAGTTGAAAATGTTAAGGTGAAAAAAGCGGTATTGGCGGAAGTAGAAGGCCATTTAGCGGAAGATGCCATCTTAACGTCCAACACTTCGACCATCTCCATCACCGAACTTGCGAAAGACTTAAAGCGCCCAGAAAACTTCTGTGGCATGCACTTCTTCAACCCAGTACATCGTATGCCGCTAGTGGAAGTTATTCGCGGTGAAAAAACCAGTGACGCGGCCATTGCTAAAACGGTTGCCTACGCTCAAGCCATGGGCAAAACCCCAGTGGTGGTGAATGATTGTCCGGGCTTCTTGGTAAACCGAGTTTTGTTCCCATACTTCGCAGGTTTCTCATTGCTGATGCAAGAAGGGGCAGATTTCCAACAAGTGGATAAAGCCATGGAGAAATTTGGCTGGCCAATGGGCCCTGCCTACTTGCTGGATGTGGTGGGTATTGATACGGCTTACCATGCGGACCAAGTGATGGCTGAAGGCTTCCCAGATCGCATGCAACATGAAGGTGTTAATGCGGTAGATCGCTTGTTTGAATTGGAACGTTTTGGACAGAAAAACGGTAAAGGTTTTTACCAATATGAAGCCGACCGCAAGGGTAAGCCGAAGAAGATCTTCAACGCGGAAATCAATGAGCTGTTAGCCCCAGTGGTGGCCAGCCAGACAGACCTGAGTGAAGAAGACATTATTGCCCGCATGATGATTCCACTGTGCATCGAGACGGTTCGTTGCCTAGAAGAAAACATCGTAGCATCGGCATCAGAAGCGGACATGGGACTCATCTATGGTATCGGTTTCCCTCCTTACCTTGGTGGTGCGCTGCACTATCTAGATCAAATGGGGCTGCAAGCTTTTTGTGAACTTGCAGATAAATTCAGTCACCTAGGTAAGTTGTACGAGCCAACCGCAAAAATGCGCGACATGGCGAAAAACGCACAAACTTACTACGGCGCATAATTTCCCCATAGGGTAGAGGAGTATTTTCATGAAATTGAATCCAAATGATGTCGTTATTATCGACGCAGTACGTTCGCCAATGGGTAAAACCAAAAACGGTGTGTTCCGTCATGTACGTGCCGAAAACTTATCCGCAGAATTGGTCAAAGCTTTGTTTAAGCGTAACCCAAATGTTGACCCAAATGATGTGGAAGACTTGATCTGGGGTTGTGTCAACCAAACCCTAGAGCAGGGCTTTAACATGGCCCGTGCTGTGGCACTGTTAGGTGGCTTGCCAATCACCAGTGCTGCGCAAACTGTTAACCGCTTATGTGGTTCTTCTATGTCGGCCTTGCATACCGCAGCTCAGGCTATTATGACCGGCCAAGGGGATGTATTCGTCGTCGGTGGTGTGGAGCACATGGGTCATGTAAGCATGATGCACGGGGTAGACGTGAATCCAGCATTGTCTAAACACATGGCGAAAGCTTCCATGATGATGGGCGTAACCGCGGAAATGCTCGGCAAAATGCATGGGGTTAGCCGCAGTGCGCAAGACGAGTTTGCCGTACGCTCCCACCGCCTAGCCCATGAAGCCACAATGGAAGGCCGTTTTGCTAATGAGATTGTTTCCCTAGAAGGCCATGATGCCGAGGGCAACAAAATCTTGGTTGAAGTGGACGAAGTGATTCGCCCAGAGACTTCTATGGAATCTTTGGCTGGGCTGAAGCCGGTATTTATGCCAAAAGTGGGCACAGTGACCGCGGGTACCTCTTCTGCTTTGTCTGACGGTGCATCAGCCATGCTGATGATGTCGGCACAAAAAGCTCAGGACCTTGGCTTAACGCCAATCGCTCGAGTACGCAGTATGGGCGTGGCCGGTTGTGACCCTGCTATTATGGGGTACGGCCCAGTACCAGCGTCGAAAAAAGCACTGAAACGTGCTGGCTTGACCATTGCAGACATTGAAATTGCTGAGCTAAACGAAGCCTTTGCCGCACAATCTATTCCGGTTCTGAAAGACCTTGGCTTATTGGATGTGGTGGATCAAAAGGTAAACCTAAACGGTGGCGCCATTGCCCTTGGTCATCCATTAGGCTGCTCTGGTACGCGTATTTCTACCACCTTGCTAAACGTTATGCGTGAGAAAGATGCCACCCTAGGTCTTGCTACCATGTGTATTGGTATGGGACAGGGTATCGCTACCGTGTTTGAGCGCATCTAACGAGCAAGTGATAACCCGCTTGTATAACAACAAAGCCCCATGTTCACAGAAGTTGAACATGGGGCTTTTTTTATGAGCTTTGTTATGTTTTAGAGGCTGTTGCTCACCCAAGGTTGGCTAAGAATTTTAGCTGGCTGGCGCTCAACAATGATTTCCCCCTTGCGAACCGATAGCAAGACTTCCCCTTGCTTGCGCAACACACTGTAGTCATCAAAGCCTTCTAGGATAATAAAGTTTGCAGGATTACCCACCTCAATACCATAGCCTTCTAAACACATAGTCTTGGCGCTGTTATCTGTGATCATATCCAGCGCACGAGCATAGTCTTGGTAACCCATCATTTGGCAGATATGCATGGCGTAATCTAAGGTGCGTAGCAGCTTGCCGTTGCCCAAGGAATACCAAGGGTCAAAGATAGAATCTTGCCCCAAACAGACATTAATATTGGCTTCACGAAGCTCTTTAACTCGGGTGACACCACGGCGTTTCGGGTAAGTATCAAAGCGGCCTTGTAAGTGAATGCTCTCGGTAGGGCAGGAAATAAAGTTAATTTTAGAGTTCTTCAACAGGCGGAACAGTTTGGAACAATAGGCATTGTCGTAAGAGTGCATGGCGGTGGTATGGCTGGCAGTGACTCTTGGCCCCATGTCGTGAAACAGCGCCTCACACGCTAGGAATTCTAAGAAACGCGAATTTGGATCATCGATTTCATCACAATGCACATCCACTAAACAATCGTATTTTCTCGCCAGCTCTAATAATGTTTTTACCGACTTTTCCCCCAGCTCGCGGGTGTATTCAAAGTGCGGGATACCACCCACCACATCGGCACCTATTTGTAAGGACTCTTCCATCAGTGCCAAACCATTTGGGTAAGAGAGCATACCGTCTTGAGGGAACGCCACCACTTGCAGGTCAATCTTATCTTTAAGCTCGTCACGTAGGGCACATAAGGTGCGAATGCCGATCAACGAAGGATCGGTCGTGTCGGCGTGAGTTCGAATGGCTTGTACACCGTTTTGTACCAGCAGCTCTATGGTGGAAAGGGCGCGTTTACGAATGTCCGCTTCGTTCAACATAGGCTTGCGTTGGCGCCATCTTTCTATGCCTTCAAACAAGGTACCGCTCTGGTTCCACTCAGGCTCACCTGCGGTCAGTGCCGCATCAAGATGAATATGAGGCTCCACAAAAGGGGCGCAGACTAGATTGCCGTGGGCATTGATTTGGTCGTTTTGTTCCGGCAGCGCTTCGGCTTGAGTCTCAATGCTATGAAATTTGCCCTCTTTAATGGTTAGGGTGTGAAGATCATTAGAGTGGCGTAAACGGGCGTTAATAATTTGCATAAAAATCTCACTTAGAATAATCGGTAACTAGGCTCTGCTCATCAATACTATGGTGATGGAAAAGGACTTGTTCCATTAATAGAGCGTTCTGTAGGTTTAGACGTAAAAAAGGGTCTTGTAGAGAGTAACCAAGCCGTTGTTCAATTTTATTAAGGCGGTAACTTAACGTATTACGGTGAATGCCCATGGCATCGGCGGTCTGTTGTTGATGACCAAAATGGTTAAAGTAATGGTTCAGGGTGACTTTCATTTCCAAGGTGGCCGGGTCTTTTTCAAAACATAACTCACCAAGATATTGCTTACAAAAATCCGCGAGCAGGTTTCTTTGAGGCACCGCGGCAAAGAGTTTAGCAATGCCCAGTTGCTCATAGAAAAACAAGGTTTTGTGTTGATGCTTTACCGCAAATTGTAAAGCCTGCCGAGCTTGGTCCGTGGCAACAGATAGGGTGTGTAAATCATGCTGTAAATCACTGACGCCCATACAAACATCCACATCGCTAAAGCTTTTTTGCAGAAGACTCAGCATGCGTTCAACTTCATGGTAAAGGTCGGCGGTTTGATCATCATCCACGGGCCAAATAGCAAGGAAATCCTGCTGATAATTCAATACGGGCCAATCAATGCCTCGGCGTTTCAGCAGCTCACTGATTTGTTGCTCAAGGGCCTGTCGTGCCTTCAATAGGGCTTGCGGATCACTGTCTGCGGTAGGTGTGTCGCGTAAACGAATAGCTAAAGTAGAAAAGGCACGGGAGTCATGAATACCAAGCTCTCCTGCCCGTAAATGAATGAGCTCTGGAGCTTGGGCTTGGCCATTAATCAGCTTGGTTAAGAACAAGCGCACCGATTTACCCAATAAGTTATCCTGCACAATGGCATTACTGATGATTTCTGTCACTAAGACCATTTTCAAATCATAGGGTTGTTCTAAAATCGGCAAGTTGTGCTGGTTCGCCAGAGTGATTACTTGTTTGGGAATCTTACGAATGAACTCGGGGCCGGTGAGAATAACCAGACCAGCAACATGGCTGTCTATGGCTTCTCGGACCAGTTGGCAAAGGTTCGCTTCACTTCTTTTATGGTTAATTCCGGTGACAAACACCAGTTCGCCACCGCTCACCCAAGGTTGGATGGTGTCGTTTTCTGCCACATAAGGCCAGCGCACAATGCGCTGGCCTCCCTGTAATCCGGCTCTAAAGGTAATGTTCTCCAAGCCGGGTAGGCGAGGGATATCTGCACAACAAATGGTCATTAATTATTAAGCACCGCTTTTGTGTTGGTTGAGAATTTTGATGTTAACAGGCTGTAGCAAGCAAAAGCGACTAGGACTCCGACGATAGGAGGCATCACAGGCGAGAAATAAGCTGCCGCTGATGCTAAAACATAAGAGGCTAATCCTAGCCAGTTAAAGGCTGGAATTTGAGCTGTACTCAAGCTTGGGTATTGGCCTTTATGCTTGACCCAAAAGTCTGCCATGATCACACCGCCAATAGGTGGAATGAAAGTGCCCAGCAAAATTAAGAAAGGGATCAAGAAATTATACATGCCAAAGATCGCCATAACGGTACCAATCAGCGCGCCGATGAGTGTGATCAGGCGGCGTTTGTCGGTGCGTAGTAGGTTACAACCTGCGGCTGAAAAGTTATAAATGGTGTTGTCTTGAGTGGTCCAGATGTTCATGAACAACATTAACACCGCCAGCACCATAAAACCTTGAGCGAGCATAACATCAACAATGTCCGCTTGTTGGTAAATTAAAGTGCCTAGGGCGCCAGTGAGAACCATTAAACCGTTACCAATAAAAAACGCCGCCATAGTCGCCCATACGGCAATCTTGCCACTGCTAGCGAAACGGCTCCAGTTGGTGGCTTGCGTCGCACCACTAACAAAGGTGCCGATAATAATAGTGATGGCACTGGCAAAGCTCATGCTTTCACTTGGCTCTAAATTAAGTAGCTCTCCAATACCGCCAATGTCTACTAAGCCTGTAAACAGGCTGATCAAAATGAAAATAAGCATACTGGGTACGGCCACTCGGGAAATAATATCGATACCGCGCACACCAATTACCGCACTGATACAAAAAGCGAAACCAAATAAGATCATGAGTGGCGTCTGCCAAGCTTCGCTGATCCCTGTGACTTTAACCAATACAATGGCTAAAGTGGCTGTTCCCCAGGCATACCAGCCAATTTGGGTGAAGCCTAAAATAAAATCGGATAACTTACTGCCTAACTCACCAAAGCTAAAGCGCGCCATCAAAACACTATTCAAACCACTTTTAAAGGCAATGTAGGCCAGTGCTGCAGCGTAGACACCCAATAGTAAATTACCAATTAAGATCACCAGCAATAATTCGCTAAACGAAAAGGCTTTGCCCAATGTTCCACCTGCCCACATGGTGGCGGTAAAAAAGGTAAAACCTAATAGGATGACCGCCATAGGCAGTAAGCCTTGGCGCTCGCTTTTTGGAACTTCACTTAATGGAAAGTCTGATGGCTTCATTATTTTTTCCTTCGCAGGTTATGTAAAAGATACCCTAAACCTCTAGCAACTAATGAACCAAATCCTTGTCTTGTGGACTAACAAAAGTCTTTGTAGCCAGATGTACAAACATTCCAGCAAAACCTTATGCAAACTATACAAAGTGATGGCTTCACTAAGTGGATAGCCGTGAATCTCTCGTCTATGTTTGTTCTTGGAAATGGCTATGCTAAGAAGATAACTGAGCAACTGGAGGAGTAATAGTTTTGCTTTGCACTGTGGAAGGGCAGAGTGACTATCGTCTTATTAGGATAAATTTATTAGAAAACCCAGATGTTATCGGCTATAACTATCACTACAGACTTAACAAAGTTACACAAGCAGGAGAGATACAAATGTCTAGCGAAAGTAAATGTCCGTTTAACCACGGCAGTAAAGGCAATAACCAAGCAGCTGGTCGTGGCATGTCCAACAAAGATTGGTGGCCAAACCAATTAGATGTGAGCATTTTGCATCAGCACTCAGCAAACTCTAACCCTATGGGCGAAGACTTTGACTACGCAGAAGAATTCAAGAGCCTAGATCTTGAAGCATTGCGTAAGGATCTGTATGCCTTGATGACAGACTCACAGGATTGGTGGCCTGCCGATTACGGTCACTACGGTCCATTTATGATTCGCATGGCATGGCACAGTGCTGGTACTTACCGTACAGCAGATGGTCGTGGTGGCGCGACGTCTGGTACTCAGCGTTTTGCTCCATTAAATAGCTGGCCAGATAACGTCAACCTTGATAAAGCGCGTCGTCTACTTTGGCCGATCAAGCAAAAATACGGCCGTAAGATCTCATGGGCAGATTTAATGATTCTTGCGGGTAACTGTGCATTGGAATCTATGGGCTTTAAAACCTTTGGTTTCGCTGGTGGCCGTGTGGACGTTTGGGAACCAGAAAACGACATCTACTGGGGTAAAGAAGGCACTTGGCTAGAAGAAAGTGGCGGTAAAGACAGCCGTTACAGTGGCGACCGTGACTTAGAAGATCCTCTAGCCGCAGTACAAATGGGCTTGATCTACGTAAACCCAGAAGGTCCAGATGGTAAGCCTGACACTCTAGCTTCTGCTCGTGATATCCGTGATACCTTTGGTCGCATGGGGATGAACGACGAAGAAACCGTTGCCTTGATTGCTGGTGGTCACACCTTCGGTAAAGCCCACGGTGCAGGCGATGCGGCACAAGTTGGCGCAGACCCAGAAGCGGCGGGTATTACTGAGCAAGGTTTTGGTTGGAGCAACTCACAAGGTACGGGTAATGGTGCAGACACTATTAGTAGTGGACTTGAAGGTGCTTGGACAAAAGATCCAATCAAATGGGACAACGGCTTCTTTGAAAACCTATTCGACTACGATTGGGAATTGACTAAGAGCCCTGCAGGCGCGTGGCAGTGGTCGCCAAAAGGTACAGCAGGTTCAAACAGTGTGCCAGATGCCCACGATGCAACAAAACGCCATGCACCTATGATGTTTACATCGGATTTGGCACTACGTGATGATCCAATTTACGCACCAATTTCTCGTCACTTCTACGAGAACCCTGAAGCCCTAGCGGATGCCTTTGCTCGCGCTTGGTTCAAGTTGACTCACCGTGACATGGGACCACTAGCTCGTTACTTAGGACCTTTGGTTCCACAAGAAGAGCTAATTTGGCAAGACCCGATTCCTGCGGTAACAGGTGAGCAAATCGGTGCGGAAGAAATTACAGACCTGAAAGCACGTATTTTGGCATCTGGTTTATCTGTATCTCAGTTGGTGTCTACAGCTTGGGCTTCAGCTTCTACTTACCGTGGTTCTGATATGCGTGGTGGTGCCAACGGTGCACGTATTCGCCTTGCGCCACAGAAAGATTGGGCCGTTAACCAGCCTGAGCAACTAGCAAGTGTATTGAGCTCTCTTGAAGCTATTCAAGCGGAATTTAACCGCGATAGTGACAAAACGGTTTCTTTGGCTGACTTGATCGTTCTTGCCGGTTCCGTTGGTGTTGAAAAAGGCGCGAAAGCGGCAGGTATTGAGCTTGAAGTACCTTTCACACCGGGTCGTGGCGATGCCACACAAGAGCAAACAGATGTAGAGTCATTTGCGGTACTTGAGCCTATTGCAGATGGTTTCCGTAACTACCAAGCAGGCCAGTACACCACTTCTACTGAAGAAATGTTGTTAGACCGTGCGCAATTGTTAACCTTGTCTGCACCAGAAATGACAGTGCTAGTCGCAGGTTTACGTGTACTAGGCGCGAACACAGATGGTTCTAACCACGGTGTGCTAACGGATCAGCCTGAAACGCTTAGCAATGACTTCTTCGTGAACTTGCTAGACATGGCAACTCAATGGCAGGCGACTTCTCCTGCAGAAAATGAGTTTGAAGGCCGTGATCGCCTAACTGGTGAAGTGAAATGGACAGCAACCCGTGCTGATCTAGTATTCGGCTCTAACTCACAGCTAAGAGCTCTTGCTGAAGTGTACGCTTGCCAAGATTCACAACAACGCTTTGTGATCGACTTTGTAAAAGCTTGGACTAAAGTCATGGAGCTGGATCGTTTCGATCTTAAATAAGCGCTAGAACTCTTGTTCTAAGCTTCCATGTAATAAAAGCCTTGCCATAGTTTTATGGCAAGGCTTTTTGCATTCTAGAGTTTCATAATAGGGAGTTGAGCAAACGGTCTATAGTTGGATACCTTTTAGTATTATTGGGTTAGAATGCCAAGACTAACGGCGTCATTGAACGATGAGAGGTAATAAAAATGATAACAGCCTTATATGCAGCCATTCTGGCTATTTGGATTTGCTGGTTGGTGATTAATGTCGTTAAGAACCGAATCCGTAATCAAGTGGCTCATGGGGATGGAGGTGTGGATGCATTAGTTCTGGCGCGATCTGCCCATTCTAATGCCACAGAAACCATACCTATCGCGCTAATATTATTGTTTGCTTTAGAGTTTAACGGTGGGCCAATTTGGCTACTGAACATCTTTGGTTTGACGCTTATTTTAGGCCGCTTTATTCACGCCAAGGGCATACTTTCCGATACCCTTAAATACCGTAAACTCGGTATGCAGATTACCTTGTTTGATATTCTCTTATTAGCCTTGGCGAATCTTGTCTTTTTACCCTTCGATAAGCTGTTCAATTTTTAGCACCATCATCCAGTGATAAGGATCACTATGAATCTAGATAAAGCGAAAAAACGTTTGGCCAAAAAAGCCAAAATGGGGTTTAAAGGCTACCCGTTACTGTCATTGTCTTACTATGGTGAAACGGCAGAATTCGCCACCAAGGTCACCATTGCTTTTACCCTAGAGGAAGGCGCAGAAGCTCAAGAGCAAAGCTTTACCGGAGCGAATGTCAAAGAAGACGAATCTATTCAGTCAGCACTGGTAAAAATCCTTGAAAGAACCGATGCGAAAAGTCTGGTTGAAGAGCCAGGCATCGCTATTATCTAATCTTTCTGGTTGGGGCATTAGGCACTAAAAAGAAGAGCCTTTACCCCTTTGCTTTGCTGAGTATAATGCCTGCTTCAAATAGCTTTGTGGTTAATAGGGATAGGTATGCAAGGGAACAGTGAATTCTTTACTCGCCGATATGTGGTGTTCGCCTGTGCAGTGCTGTGCACCATACTTTGGGGCAGCTCATACCCCGCCATTAAAACAGGCTATGAGCTACTCAACATTCCCCGAGGAGACATACCTTCGCTAATGGTTTTTGCGGGCATGCGCTTTTTGTTGGCAGGCCTATTCCTCATTTTTATCAATAAGCTTCTTAAGCGTCCCAGCTTACCTTTGAACTGGCAGAACGTCCGCCAACTTAGCCTGTTAGGCGCCACACAAACCTGTTTACAATATGTTTTCTTCTATATTGGCGTGGCGAACACCACGGGTGTCAAAGCCTCGATCATGAATGCCACAGGCACTTTTTTTAGCGTTATCCTTGCCCACTATTTGTATCATAACGATAAGCTCAACCAGCGTAAGTTAGTCGGTTGTTTAGTGGGTTTTGCTGGCGTTTTCATGGTCAACTTTAGTGACTCATTGTTATCTATAGATTTCACCTTAGCGGGGGAGGGTGCTGTGGTGTTTGCGGCGTTTATTCTGGCGGCAGGCTCAATTTATGGAAAGCGGGTATCGCAAAATATGGACGCCATGCAAATGACGGCTTGGCAACTTGCAATCGGTGGTCTGATTCTCTTGGTTATCGGCTATGGATTGGGCGGGCAGTCTGGCGATTTTGGATTTTCAGCAACCCTGCTGCTTATGTACTTGGCGTTACTTTCGTCGATCGCCTTTGCCGTGTGGAGCTTGCTGCTTAAATATAACCCTGTGGGCATGATCACGATTTTTAACTTCCTGATCCCGATTTTTGGCACCTTACTCTCTGGGCTGTTTTTGCAAGAAGCTTTCCTAGAATGGAAAAATCTCATTGCTCTATTGCTGGTGTGTTTTGGTATTTACCTTGTCACCCGAGTAGGGGCCAGCTTGCGATAGCCCCAAGCAAGGCTCACATTTCAAAGCACCAAAAGTTAATGCTATAGGGGCTGACAATGTTCAGTTTGGAAAGCTTAGGGAAATCTTTAAGCTTTACCTTGGCATTTTTGAACTTGGGGCGAATACCATTGATACGCACTTTCTTACTGGTCAAGCTGTCTGCGGTTAGTTCGTAGCGGCGTTTTTTAGCACCAAAGTGTTGAGCCTGAATGATCTTTGGGCTGGCCGACATATTAATAATCAGCAGGGTGCATTTGCCTAGTTTCTTCGCCTTATGACAATACACCAAGACTTGCGGGTCAGAGCTGCTCACATCGTAAACCTCTTGTCCCATAAGCTTGTTCCACAACCAACTTACCCAATAATCTGGATTGGGCTTTAGGTTACGGCGGTTGATAAGCGCATAGTCGCCACCAATTAGGCTTTGCCTCACCATCACCTGTTGCCCCAGCTTAGCGCCGCGGCCTAATTGATCGGCCCACCAGAAAGACGACACAAAACGGTCGGACAGTTTTTCTTGCCCTCCGCACTGGGCTGAGCCGGTTTCACCTGTCCACAATTGAGCTTTTGGCCAATATTTATTGCGTTGGGTGCTTAGCTCACCACTGTATTTTTGATAGTCCAAGAAGGACTTAGGGTTGAGCAAATTTCGTAAGGTGGCGGCTCGGGTTTTCACCGGCGAGCGGCTGCTTTGAAAAGGGTAATAATGCCAGCTCACAATATCGATGGGTGCGGGCAAGTGACTCAAAAAGGGAGCGGTTAGGTTGCTAATGGGGCGAATGGTCTCGCCAATTTTTGGCCAAAAGGCGCTACCCGGCCCAGCAATTAGGCTGTTCGGTGAATGCTGTCGTACCGTCTTGATGAAAGTGCCGTAATCTTGTGCCAATTTATAAGCGCTGGGTTGGGCGGTTAAACCATGGAAGGCCCAATAGGCATTTAACTCATTACCCAGCTCACACACTGCAATGTTTTGCTGGTGTTGTTGGCTGTATTCTAAAAGAGCACGAACTTGATCGTCCTGCCAACGGCCATGGCTGAGGCGTGAAAACAAGCCGTATTTAAAGGTGAACATCAGGTCTAATGCATTGCGTTGGCAGAAGTTGTGTAAGCCGTCCCACATGTCTTGGCTGAGATACAGAGCATCGGCTTTGGTGTCTTGCTCAGATACCGAAGTAAAGTATTCCACCTTGTCGGCTTCCGAGCCGCCAACCCGAACAAAGGCGGGGCCTAAAGCAGAGACAAGCTTATCGAGTGGCGCCTGATCTAAATCTAATGGCGGTACTCGTTCTGTGCCTAAACCCCGTTTACTGCCAGTGCCACCTTCCCACCAAAAGCCTCCCGCCAAGACGGAGATATCAATCGAAAAAGATAAGTATTGCGGGTGTACACTGCCAATGGCTTGTTTGCTGTTTAAATTGATGGTGACATTTTTGCTGGTGAGGCGTCGCCTTGGAGGAGTGGTTGCAACACGTCTAAATTGGCGGATAAGCAAAACAGTACCTTTCACAGGGAAATAACCCCCATGATGCTTGGCGTTTATGACAAATTGATGATGTGCTGCTGATTTATCCCAAACCACAAGGCTATCCCTAGCTTGCTAAAATGTACTAGGATGTAGTCATTCAAGGTGAAGTGGATGCCAAAGCATGAGGCATTAACCATTCTACTCACCAAAATAAGATGGGAGCAGGGCATGAAATGGCTAGTGTACGTAATGACGTTTGGGTTGATCGCCTGCTCCAGTCAATCCAATAGGTTAGACCCTATTCAGGAACAAAAAATACAACCCTTTCTAGGAACTTGGTACGAAATCGTGCGCCAAGATCACGCTTTTGAAGAGGGGCTCACTAACGTTACGGCCACTTATCACTTACAAAAAGACGGCACCATAGCTGTGCTCAACAAAGGTTATTCTGCTTTAGATCGTGGTTGGCGCGAAGCTCAGGGGGAAGCCAGCTATGTTGCTTCTTCCAATGAAGGGCATTTAAAAGTGTCTTTCTTTGGGCCATTTTATGGCGCCTATGTGATCTTTGAGCTCGACAGTCGCAACCCTCAATACGCCACCATTGCCGGCCCCAACAAAGAGTTTTTCTGGCTATTATCTCGTCGCCCTCAAATGCCAGCAGGAGACCAGCAACGCATCTTAAGAGAAGCCATGTCCCTCGGGTTTTCGATGGATAAGCTGGTGCAGGTCAGTCACGGACAAATACCCACACCGAAAAACGAGCCTTAATACTTAAAAGAGTGAGCAGGTAATGCTCTGTTTGGCATTGTGCTTGAGGCAAACACTTTCGTAGGCGTTAGGGTCATTGAGCAGTTGATAGTGAGTGTCTGAATCGCGGCAACGGGCGATAAAACTTGCATGCTGGCTCTCGTATTTTGCAGTATTTAACTTCTTCTCTGTGGCTAAGTCTTCATCAAATACCGCACTGTCTTGCTGGGCAAGCTGTAAGCGTAAATCGGTTTCTAAATCGACTAAACGGTTATAGCGAATACGAATTTGATGGCAATAGCTGCTGTTTCTGTCCACCTCTTGGCATTCATCCATGACATCTTGCAAGTCAGCCAGTTCAGTGACCACACTGTCCAACTGGCTGGATTGGCTGGTGTTTTGTGTGGCTTGCTGCCGTGTTCCAGCATTTAAATCATCCAACTTGTCTTTCGTGGTTTTTAGCTGGGCTTCTTCGGCTAGGCAAGCATTGCCAAACGCCACTAAATCCATTGCGTGGGCGTAGGGCGCCAGGAGGGTAAGCACCACCGTGCTCTTGATAATGACGCTTGGTAAAAATAGGGCGTGTTTTAATTTATACATAGCTTCTGTCCTTGAATGCTGGTGGCAAAAGCGCGAAGGCGAATCGTTATTTGCCGTCTTTTGCCCAGTGTATATCGGTAATGACCATATAGGTATAGCCGTTTTCTGCACTGGTGCGATAGGCGCCTTTGGCTTTTAGCAAATAAGCGGTAATGGACGTCATGTCCCAGCCTTCGGCTTCGTTGGCATACCATTTTGCCTTGGTCAGCTCTTTATAGCGATGCTCTTCACCGTATTCTTTTACCAGATCCATACGGTTTTTAACATTCTCAAGAAACACCCCATTTGCCCAAGACCACAACCAAGTTTTGGTTTGGTTAGAAAGCGAGCCAACAAATTGAACCTTGGCGATCACCACAGGCTTATCATTGTTAGAAAACACCAAGGTGCCATTTTCTTGGTCCCAATCGAAACGCTCGTATTCACCAATCTTGTATTCTTTGATCAGGCTTTTTTGACGCTTGGAAAGATACTCATGGGCTGTGGTGACAAAGGCCTTCCATTGGGTGGCCTTAGATTGATTGGCATTTAGCGAGTCGTACAGGGATTTAAATAGCTTTTTCATAGATTCTCGAACAGATCACACTTGTATTTATAATACAAAATATACTATCTAGGCCAAGGGCTGAATACAACTCATAAACCGGCATTTGTTGCCCTTGGGGCCTTGTCAGTATGGATTAATACAAAGCTGAAAAAGCTCGGCAAGATGTAAGGTTAAGCCTCACATCGATAAAGATTATCAAGTAGTATGGTTACATTCATTTACACGGATTAATTTCAAGTAAACTGCTTACTTGCCAATGGAGAAAGAAATAACCATGGAAACCTCGAATTCCTCAAATGCTGCAACAGGTGATTGGCGAATTTAAGAAAGTGTAGCAAGTGAAAGGCATGGATTTTTCTTCCCGCTTTGAAGCTTTGGTCGAGCGATAGCAAAAGTGCTCGAAAGAGTGTGGGGAATGAGTTTTCCGTAATATACGAAGGATTTAAATTTGAGATGGTTATGAAAGTATCAGAGATATTTATTGAGGAGCCACGCCAGTGGGGCTTGCGTGGAGATCGTTTTTTATGGCGAGAGCTTAAGGAGTGCTTCGAAAGTGTCGATATGCCCAGTACACCGATAGCGCTTAAAGAATTAATCGAGGCGCAATACAAAGTTTCTACAGGGTATAGTATTAGTCATAAAGAATACTTTATGGTTGATCGTTTCAGACATGGTGGTATGTCGAGTGGATGTATATCCCCTAACTTTTGGGGGTCAAGAGGCATCCCTTTATTAGTCGGTCGCCACGTCACCCCATAACATTACATATCGTTTTAATATTCACTGTGGCACATCAAAAGCAACTTGTGAAAAATCAGATTTAGTGAGCTAGTACAACTGGATATTAGGTGTTCATAGGCGCTCTTTGATCATTTTTGATGAACTTAAAGTAGGTAGCCATAAGTTAGGTGAAAACAAAAAATATAAGGATTTATTTATGAGCCAAAAACTCGTGATCACTTTAGATGAAGCAACGACCATTAAATATTTAGAGTTGGCACAAAAAACAAACTGAAGCTGAATTGAATGCTGACTGTGAGCCATCTGGTTCAAGCCTCAGAATTGATATATCACCTGATCCATATGATTCCTATGTAAGTTGTGAAAATGATGAAATCGGTGTTGCTGTGGTACAGCTCATTAATGTTTGATTCCTTTTAAGCTAGTCTGACCTTCACTTTGAAGAGTAAAACTATGAATTCTTATAATGACCTTGCTCAGATCCTAGATGAATTGAACTTTGGGCGTTTCTATCAAAATAAGATTCGTAACGCTACGTCGGTCGTAAACTTTGGTGAGCGCAAAGGTAATATTAAGTTTGATTGCATTCGATCTGCTTCTGAAGCGTACAACTATAAACCGTCTGGCGAGTATTTGGTTAACATTGATCAGCAAATAAATTTCTCCGCAATAGTGTCAGAGAATGAGCTTATTTTGCAATGTATAGAAATCTTTGACTGGGGAGGAGTTCAATCCTCAAATATTATAGAGGCCATCACTCTTCATCGTAAAAGCGAATTGAAACCCTATCTTGCAGAGTGTAAAGCATGGTTTGAAAATGATCAGGATCTCTCAGTCGATATCGAAAGTAAAAGCTGGTCTAGTGGCTGGACTAAAGTCTTCTCACTTATGTTTGATCGAACTGCTATTTATGACTCAAGAGTTGCTGCTTATATTAACTATATTTTCGCCTGTTTCTATTCTTCGCTTGAAGAATCTGAACAGAAGGATGCTTTAACAGAGATAACAAAATATCTTGTTTCATTTCGCGGGGTGGCAGCCCGTATTCGGTGTTTGAACAGTGAATATCGGGCATTACTTGGTATTGATATTAAGCCCCAGAATAATGAGCGTAACTTCAAGGCAAATAAAGTGGCATCGTGGTTTCTGAGGTACTTATGTAAGTTAGAGTATGGTGAAGTCACTCAAGAAAATTTTAGGAAAATTGATAAAGCAATGTTTATGTTAGGTTTTGATATTAAGCAAATAGATTCTACTGCTCCCTTTAAGTAGAAGCTGTCTGTGAAGTATTTAAAACGGGTTTTTCGCACAGATTTTTTAAAGGATTTGGCTGGAATAGAGACGGTGCTAGGGAACTATCAGCGTTGAGAATTTCTGGAAGTAACCAGTCTAGATAAAATCCAAGAGCGACCTCAAGAGTTGAAATTTGCTTGGAAGGGTGTGTTTGAAAAACAAGAGGCTTTCATCACTATTGGACTAAAAGCCCACTGGGTCTCATGCTTGTGACCCAGAGTTTATAGCGTCGATAAGTCGCGAATATCCTAGAAAAAGTTCAATATTATTAAGCTAGGTCAAATATTTAGCATAAAAATATAGGCTCAGGCTTCTATTTTTCGAAAAGCCTTGCGATACTTATTTCAAGGTGACTTTAGTAAAAGTTAATAGTTGATAGTTAAGAGTTGTAAACCGTACTAGCATAACTATAAGGGAAATGAATCATGGCTTTATCAATAAAAACGCGTTTGATTTTGATGGGGACTCTTCTGGCTTTTGTACCAACCATTATTGTTGGTTTGATTCTCAGTGAGAACGCTTTAAAAGAAGGCAGCGACGCCCTTAAAGCCAGTGCGAATAAACAACTCATCGTGTCACGAGAGCTCACGGCGCAATCTATTGAAACCTATTTCTCCTTTATTGAAAGCCAGGTCAGCAGTTTGGCGCAAAATACGGCCACTCTTGAAGCAACGACAAGTTTCCGTAAAGCCTTTAGCGAATACCCTTTAGCCACTTCTTCTAGCACAGAGCAAAAACTCAAAGACTATTACACTGGGGCATTTGATAAGCAGTTTAAAGCGTTAAACAGCGGTCAGTCGAGTAACCCGAACCAACTGGTCGCAGGTCTCAGCCCTGTGGCTAAGGCTTTGCAACAAACCTACATCAGTGAAAACCCAGCACCATTAGGCGAAAAAGATAGCCTAACTACTGCCAATAATGGCTCTATGTACGATCAAGTGCATGGCAAATTTCATCCAAGTTTCCGAAATTTCCAGCAAGAGTTTGGCTATTATGATGTGTTTATTGCCGATGCTCAGACAGGGCATATTATTTACAGTGTGTTCAAAGAGTTGGACTTCGGTACTTCTTTATTAACCGGCCCTTATAAAGATACTGGTATTGCCAAGGCCTTTAATATGGCGGTGAAAGACAATAAAAAAGGCGCGTCTTACCTAACGGATTTCTCTCCTTATGGTCCTTCTTACAACTCCGCTGCCTCTTTTACCTCATCCGGTATTTTTGAAAACGGTAAAATGGTGGGTGTACTTATCTTCCAAATGCCAATCGATAAAATCGAAGGGGTCATGTCCCACCATAAAAAATGGCAGGAAAGTGGCTTAGGCAAAACAGGCCAGACCTACATAGTAGGCCACGATTTGTTGATGCGAAGTAATGACCGTACTTTGCTAGAAGATCAGCAAGCCTTTAATGCTAAGAGCGAACAGCTAAACATTTCCGCTTCAGTATTAGAAAAAATCAATACCCGTGGCACGACCATAGAATTATTGAAAGTCGAAACCGATGCGGTAAAACAGGCAATTAATGGTAAGTCTGGTATTGTTGCTTCTTCCAACTATTTTGGTGAAAAAACCTTAAGTGCTTTTAGGCCCCTAAAAGTATATGGGATGAATTGGATCATCATCAGTGAAATACACGAAGAAGAAGCGCTAGAATCGGTCAGCCAGTTACAAACTGTCATCCATACAAATCTCGCGATTGTGTCTGTTATTACGTTGATCATAGGGGCGCTACTTGGTTTGCTATTGGCTAAGGTTATTGTGAAGCCGATTGATACCATGGTTGCTCTTATGCATAACATTGCCGAGGGTAATGGTGATTTGACGCAGCGTTTACCAGAGAAAGGCAATGATGAGCTAACCGAACTTGCCAAGGGCATTAATAGCTTTACTGATCATATTGATTCGACCTTCTCTACAGTTTTGGCCTCGGTGGTAAGGCTTAAACCTATTTCTGGCGATATGGCCGATGTGAACTTTGAGTTAGCCGCCGCCACTCAGCAACAAAAAGAGCAGGCGGATCTTGTGAATGTTTGCTTAGCCGATACCAATGACTCAACTAAGCAGGTAGAAGACGAGCTTAAACTGATAGGTTCGGCGACGATTGAAGGCAATGAAACCGTTCATAAGAGTGGTCAGGTGGTCATTAAAGTTGCGGATGTGATGGCTGAATTGTCCGAAGAAATCACCCTTGCGGTAGAAGCTTTATCTACCTTGAAGGACGATACAGATAGAATTGCAGGCATCATAGATGTGATCAATGGTATCTCTGAACAAACAAATCTGTTGGCCTTGAATGCCGCGATTGAGGCAGCCCGTGCTGGGGAGGCTGGCCGTGGTTTTGCCGTGGTGGCGGATGAAGTCCGAACATTGGCATCGAAAACTCGTCAGTCTACCGATGAAGTTGCGGACATGGTGGGAGCGATTCAAAACGGTACCGAGAAAGTGGTTCAGCGCATGGAGAAGAGCAAAGAAAATGCGACTCGCTCTTCTGGTTATGCCACCGAAGCGACTGAGTCGTTGGCCAAAATTAAAGCAGCTATGGAAACCATTTCCGATAAGGTCGGCCATATTGATCTTGCAGTCGAGAACCAGCAGAAGAACTTCCTAGACGTAACCTCTCATTACGAAGGTATGCGTCAAAGCTTTATGAAGATCAATGAGCAAACGAGCCATTCTTCTAAAGTGGGTAAAGATGTCATCAAGCTGGCAGACAATATTATGGATAACATTAATCGCTTCCAAATCACGGATAACAATTGGTCGACTGACCGCCGTAATGAAATGCGTGACAACGAAGACGGACAGAACAGCTAAAATAAAGGCGTTAGGAGCAAGAGGCTTCTAACGCCTTGTCATTTAAGTGCTTAGCCGCACTGTCTTGCTTGTTATTGAAAGAGCTTTTTGATCAATTCAATCGCGTTTTCCTGCCCCCCATCATTGTAAGCGTCCAACAAGGCTGAGCCTATAATAGCTATGTCAGCTTGCCCCGATAGCTGCTCAATGTGTTGTCTCTCTCGTAACCCAAAACCTACTCCAAGCGGTGTGTTTGTGTGTTGCTTAATGCTTGCCAAGTAACCTTCTAAAGAGGCTTCTTTATGGCTTTTATAGTCGGAGTTGCCTGTCACGCCGGAGCGTGCCACACAGTAGAGAAAGCCTTGGCTTTGGTTGGCCAACATAGCGAGCCTGTCACTAGGTGTGGCTGGGGTAACAAGCCAGATAGGGTCGATGTTATTTTCCTGGCAAGCCTTTCGAAATACACCAGCCTGTTCGATCGGTAAGTCGGGTAAAATAATGCCAAGAATATTTTCCTCTGCAGCCCGTTTAGCAAGTTTCTCTAAGCCGTATCGATACATTGGATTGAGATAGCTCATGAGAACAATGCGGCTTTGAGGATATTGCTTAGCAAGTTCGCCTAGCTGCGCTAAGCAAGTTTCGACATCCAGTTCTTGTTGTAAAGCTT
Source organism: Marinomonas dokdonensis (assembly GCF_052747885.1). Taxonomy (NCBI): domain Bacteria; kingdom Pseudomonadati; phylum Pseudomonadota; class Gammaproteobacteria; order Oceanospirillales; family Oceanospirillaceae; genus Marinomonas; species Marinomonas dokdonensis. Next base: position 125,067 of record NZ_JBRAND010000001.1, on the reverse strand, counting down.
GGTGGCAAGCCGCGACTATACTTGGGCCGTCTGCTACTGGGTCAGAGAAGGGAAATTGCACTTCAATGAAGTCAACGCCTTCTGCCATGAGTCGAGCCATCCACTGTAAACTTTCTTCAACGCTTGGGTAGCCATAGACCACATGAGTCATGGCTAAAATGGATTTTTGCTGGCGCTGTTGATGTATAAACTGCGTTAGTCGGCTCATGCGATTTCCTCCGTGGTTTGCTCTGGGGTTTTATAGGTTGCTAGGTATTCTCCTAAAAATTCTGGAAAGGTTTCATCTTGTACGGCTTTGGCTAGGTTGAAAATATCCTTATCGCCACGACCAGAAAGGTTAATAACGATACGGCTAGTCTTAGGCAAATTGGCCGCATCTTTAAAAGCGCCCGCTAACGCGTGGGAAGATTCCAATGCTGGAATAATGCCTTCTTTTTTGAGCAATAAGGTGCAAGCGTCTATTACTTCATCGTCCATGGCGTAGCTCATCTCAATGCGGCCTGTATCGGCTAGGTGCGCGATAATAGGCGAGACACCAACATAGTCTAAACCCGCAGCAATAGAGTGCGTCTCTTGTAATTGACCCGCTTGGTCTTGTAAAAACATGGTGGCAAAACCTTGCGCAATGCCCGGTGAGCCAAGATTGTGGGAAAGCCGAATGGAGTGCTCCCCAAGTTCTAAGCCTTTGCCTCCCGCTTCAATGCCTACCATAGAGACGTTTTCGTCTTCCACAAAAGGTAGGAATAAACCCAGTGCATTAGAACCACCGCCCACACAGGCATATAGACGGTCAGGCAGCTGACCAAATTGCGCCATGCTTTGTTGGCGGACTTCATCACCAATGACAGATTGAAAAAACGCCACCATTTCAGGGAAGGGCGCACAGCCACAAGAGGTGCCGATTAAATAATGGCTGTCCTCGTGGCTAGAAGACCAATCGCGCAGGGCTTCGTCTAGGGCATCTCGTAAGGTCTGGGCACCCGTTTTTACGGGAATAACCTTGGCGCCAAGTTGTTTCATCCAAAACACATTGGGGTATTGTCTGGCGATGTCTTTTGCGCCCATATAAATGGTGCATTCCAGACCAAGCCGAGCGGCTACCAACGCGGTGGCGATACCATGTTGCCCAGCCCCTGTTTCGGCAATGACACGCTTTTTACCCATGCGCTTCACCAGTAAACCTTGGCCAATAACGTTATTCATTTTGTGCGCGCCGCTGTGGTTCAAATCTTCACGTTTAAGATAAATTTGAGCGCCACCAAAATGTTCCGTCAAATTCGCACAAATGCTTAATGGAGTAGGGCGGCCTGAAAATTGTTGCCATTGGGTATGCAAATCAGCAAGAAAATCTGGGTCGTTTTTAGCTTCTTCAAAGGCTTTTAAAATTTGCTGTTGGCTGGAATAAAGAATCTCGGGAATGTAGCTACCGCCAAACTGACCATAGAAACCATTGTTACTTTTCATGCTGATCTCCTACTATTAATTTAACTATATCGTTTAGTTAATTTAATGGCTTTTAAGAGTTAGGTCAAGGGGTTGCTCTGTACAAAATTTGACAGGCAATTGCTCAGTTTTAATGAACTCGTGTTCTTAAGCCGAGATTTACTCCTAAGGTGCGTTTTATAGGAGGTTTCTTTACATGGCTTTACTCTTCCCTCGCTTGTTGGAAGACAAGCCCCTTAGGTAAAATTTTTTCCACCTTAGTCATGTATTTTAAATGAGATCAGTATGAATCAGTTGCTTTCCAAAAGTTCTTTGGTGCTGTTATTCGGTGCCTCCTTAATAGCGGGAAAAAGCTATGCGCATCATGGAGTTAATGGCCAATTTGATGAATCCAAAACCATTAAAGTAGAAGGGGTGGTGACAAAAAGCCGCTTGGTAAACCCACACGCATATATTTACTTTAATGTTTTAGATGCTCAAGGGAGTCCTGAAGAATGGCGCTGTGAATTGGGCACAGGCAGTGTGCTAAAACGCGCTGGTTGGACTGCTAGCACCTTTGCTAAGGGCAAGCAGATAAAAGTCATTGGTTCTCCTGCTCGTAATGAAGAGCACGCTTGTTATGTGCATACCATTACTTTCGAAAACGGTGTCACCATAGATCGTAATTCCATTTTTGATAAAGCCGGTGAGCTGGTAAAAGAAGCGCGTAAAACCACTCTTGCAGACGGAACACCAAACCTATCTGGTACTTGGGTGGCTCAACGTCAAAAACCAGAAGGCATGCCGCCAGAAGGTATGCCATCAAAAGGTGGAGCAGGAGAGAGAAGACCACCTGGGCCACCACCGGAAGGTGCGCCGCAATTTGCTGGTGGTAAGCCATCTGGTGACCGTCCACCACGAGGGGATGGGCCAAATCAATTTGTCTTAACGGCAGCGGGTAAAGCCGCCGTAGCGGATTATGACTTTGATGAATCGCCTCGTTTGCATTGCAGTGCGACCAATGTCATAGACGATTGGACCTTCGATCAGCTAGTAAACAAGATTGAGCAGACCAAGGATGATATTGTCATCGACTATGGTTTCATGGACATCAAGCGTACCATTCATTTGGATCTAGACGAGCATCCTGAAGATATTGAGCCGAGCATTAGCGGGCATTCTATCGGCCACTGGCAGGGTAAAGTCTTAGTGGTCGACACAGTGGGCTTTAAGCCCGGTTACATTCATGCGCCGCCAGTTAAAAACGGTGCGGCTATGAACAGCGACCAGCTGCATCTAGTAGAGCGTTTTTATCTGAGTGACGATGGTCTAACCCTTTATCGTGAATACGAAGGTGAAGACCCTGTTTACTTGGCAGAGAAATTCTCTGGTAAGGATGAGGTGAAATTAACCGAAAGTCCTTATGAGCCTTATGATTGCGCAGATCTAACTAACAAGGTTCAGTAACGGGAGAATGGAGGTGGAAGTTTTAGAATGGCTAGAAATGTCATCTATCGGCCTTTGGGTTTCCACCTCTGTGTGGGGCTATCCGATCGTTTTAACACTCCATACCCTAGGTATGGGGACCTTGGTCGGATTGTCCCTCATGATTGCGCTACGAGTTTTAGGAATGGGCAAGGGCGTTCCGCTAGAGCGTATTAATCAATTTTGGAAATGGGCTTTAATAGGGTTTGTGGTGAACCTAGTGTCTGGCTCTACCTTGTTTATTGGTAATGCTAGTAGCTTTTGGTACAGCTGGCCGTTACGAATTAAGTTGCTGCTGATTTGCGCTGGCTTGCTGATGACTCATCGGCTCGTAAAGGCTGCGGCCAAAGACTCCCAACCCACTATGAAGCACAAAGCGCAAGCCATTGTCGCTATGGTTTGTTGGCTCGCGGCGTTAATAGCAGGCCGGTTAATTGCCTATATTTTTTAAGGTTGGGGTATGTTCGGGTTAGAAGCACTTATCGCGTGGTTGGGATCATCTGCACTGAATCAATACATTGTGAGCCATAGTTATGTTTGGCCTACTTTAGAAAGCCTGCACTTTATTGGCCTGAGTTTACTGTTTGGCGCCATGTTAGTGATTGATTTATCTGTGTTAGGGCTTGCGGGTAAAGTCTCTTTTAATACGCTAAAAAAGTTTGTCTTGGTGTCGCTTGTCGGTTTCATGGTCAACCTAATTACGGGCATTGGTTTTATCTTTGGTGACCCTAGCCGTTATTTCTCGAATCCTTCCTTTGTTTTGAAAATGCTTTGTGTGTGGCTTGCCTTGTTAAATGCTTGGTATTTTTCTTCCAAGGTGCGAGGTTTGTCTTCTCAGGAATTTCCTTTGTCATTAAAAATGTCTGCTGGTGCATCATTAGTTTTGTGGTGTTTAGTGCTAATTTTAGGCCGCTTTATCCCTTATGTAGAGTAGTGGCTGCATCGCCGAAAATACTCTGTTATCACACTTAATCCATTTCTTTATTTTGGCTAAGCTGTTTCGTTTTAATGACATCTAGTCTTTTCTAGTGACTTCGATTGCCCTGATGAGTGCCTTGGCTTGGCTTTTGTCAGTTGGCATCGGCCAAAGAATACGTTATCTTGACAATTTATTGTTATATAAGGCGATTTAAGCGCATGAAATCGCGAAGATGGGTATTTCCTGAATGTTAAAAAAGCCGTTTCATAAAGCCATTTGGTTGATTTTTTCCCCAGTTATTTTGCTGCTGACAGGTTGTCAGTCATTTCTGAATTTTGACTCGGCAGAGTCAGTACAAGAATTGTCTAAGAAGATTAAATCCGCCGAAAGTGTAGAAGACTACAAAGCCATTGCTGAGCAAAGCAAAGAAAGTTACGAATTGCTCCGTGCGGACATTAAAGCCATTAGAGCTTTGTATGCTGAGCTGGATGAAAAGGTAAATGAACGCTGGGGTGAAAATAATACGGAATTGCCCGATAAGAAAAAGTACGTTAAGTACACAGATGATTATCAGGCTCGTACATTAGTCGATTTTGAACAAGGCACAGTGCGTGTTGAAACCCTGGAAAGCAGTAGCCCTTTGGTGAGCCTTCAAGAAGCGGTTACCACGACACTACTCACCACATCGGACCCGAGTAAAACCGATATATTCTCCAGTGATGCCCCGAATGTGGAAGGGGTGCCTTTTTTATACCCTCAAGTGGTGGATCACGATGGTACCCTAGTGCGTTATCGCTGGCGTGCTGAGCGTTATGCTAAATACTTGGTGGAAAATAAACTGCAGCAATACACTCAAGATGGCAAGCAGGTTTATGGGGTTGAGTTCAATTTGGTTGAGCAACACCAACACCTACGCCAAGAAAAATACAGCGAGTATGTGTTAGCCGCCGCCAACCGCTACAACCTAGAGCCTGCGCTGATTTATGGCATTATCGAAACAGAAAGCTCTTTTAACCCTTATGCGGTTAGCCCAGCCAATGCTTATGGCTTGATGCAAGTTGTGCCCGCCACAGCAGGTAAAGATGTTTACAATCTCGTCAAAAAACGCTCGGATGAGCCAACCAAAGAAACCTTGTTTACCCCTGAGCATAATATCGATATCGGTAGTGCCTATTTGTACATTTTGCAGACTCGCTACTTAGTTAAGGTGACCAACAAACTAAGTCAAGAATATTCCATGATCTCTGCTTACAATGGCGGAACCGGAAATGTACTGAAAACCTTTGATGCAGATCGAACTGTTGCTATGGATAAGATTAACCAGAACTCTGCCAGCAGTGTTTATCAAAAACTTAGATACGATCACCCAAGAGCGGAATCTCAGAAGTATTTAGAAAAAGTCACCAAGGCCAAAGCCAACTATGAAGGTTAGGAGTTTGCCTGTGTGGAGAGTCCCTGTGTGGAGAGTCCCTGTGTGGAGCGTCCCTAAAAAGACTTTATAAACCCAGTAATTTGGGTAATTAGAAAAACTAAAATGAGGCGGTTATGGCCAGAGGTCGACCCAGTAAAAAAGCACAGATAATCCAAGCCGCTTGCGAGCTCTTTATTAAACAGGGTTATCAAGGCACCAGTATCGACCAAGTGGTTGCCGCCGCGGCGGTCTCTAAGCCAACCGTGTACAGTAATTTCGCCACTAAGCTGACCTTATGGGAAGCTGTGTTGGAGGAGATTATTCAGCGGGCAGAGCAAGATTTAGCTGCAGAAATAATTCAGCTAACCCAGGCTAAAGAACAAGATGTATTGAGTGGTTGGCTATCCTTGTGGCGTACATGGTGTGCTCAACCAGAAAGGATAGCTACCTATCGAATCCTGCTTGGTGAGCAGTATAAGATGCATAGCTCTACTGTGGCGCTTTTTACTCAGTTTGAAGAGGTTCTGCACAGCCAACTAAAGGCATGGTTAAAAACAGCCCATGGTCCAGAAAATGCATTTTTTACCCTCACGGCAATTAGTAAAGAAGCGATGTTAACCCCCGCATTATTGAAAAAAGAAATACTGGATAACAGCTTGTTGCAGAGCAGTTTAAAAATATTCTTCAATCAAAAGTAGAATGCCAAGGTTGCTTTGAAGCTAGTGCTAGAGCCCTTTTCTTTTGCAGCATTGAGTTCGTAACCAATGGATGAGCTTTCACGCCTGTAAATCGACAGGGAGTGATCTTCAAAGTCTTTGCTTGAGTAGTCTATTGAAAATAGAGGGGATTTGTATTGTATCCCGGCATAGACTGGAAAGCTTGAGGATTCGCTAATTTCGACACTGGGTAAAATGTAAAGTTTTGCTTTATTTATTTGAGTTGCCGCGCCAATAGCAAAACTAATTAACCCCTTCAATTCCTGCTGAGGGTTCTCTTCAGCACCGACTCTTAATCGCCACGATGCTTTTTGAGATACAAAATCTATTGGGTTTATGGCTCTAATATCTAAGACATCAATAGCGTGAATTTTTGTTTCATCGGATGCTTGGTAAATCTCTATGGATGCCGCAGAGAGCTTTGATGAAATACTGTGCTGCTGTCTTTGCTCAAAATGATTAAAGTCTACTGCAGAGAGTTTAAGGCTGACACCTGTCTCTAACAGGCTCAATTTAGCAGAAGATATATTTGTACTGTCTAAGCTTGAATCTACTGGATTGCTAAGGCTAGGAGGGGATTGCAGTAGAAAGCTGTCATATCCAAAAGTATTTAGTATGTCTGAATAGCTGTTGTTGGGTTTTCCATAGGTATTAAAGCTTAATCTAGAGGCTAAGATAGCTGATTGCTCTACATTGTCATTATATTTTTGTGGTCGAATATCACCTCTATAGTAGCCTTTAACAATAGTCTTTTCTTTATTTGATAGCTCATTGTTGTGTTTGTGAAACCTAGAAAATAATGAATTCAGCTCAAATTGTTTTTGATTTTTCGAAAGCTCGTATATTTTCTTTTCAATAGATATAGGGGTAATAATGTAAGGCGCTTCATCTAGACAATTGCAGCTGTTCTCTAGAGCTTCATAAATATACGTCGAGCAGTTTTTAGTGAAAAAATTATATTCTATATCTCTGTTGGATAAATTCTCAAAATGCTGTATTAATCTTTCTTTATCAAATTCATCGGGATCTAGTTTTATTAGTTTGAGTTCACGAGACTCTTGGTTATTGTAATGATCTATTATCTGATGAAACGGGATGAAATTAACTTGGGCCTCTATTTCAGAGAAACCGCCTTTTATGATTTCTTCGAACGGGCTGAGCTCGTCGGTTTTGGCTAGAACAGAGAGTACTGGTGAAAAATAAAAGTCATTCGGATCTAGGAAGAGTATCATCGAATGACCAAAGTAAGACATGGGAGACTTAAGGCTTTCACCCGCTAATACTAAATAGGCATCCTTGTGTTTAAGAGACTCAAAAATATTTTTTGCTGGCATTTCTCCATTTGCACAGTTTGTAAATAGCTCGGTGATATTGTTTCTTAGCTCAAAAGGGGTATTGATATTTTTGAATTTTTGAGATGTTAGTTGCTCTGAGGAGCAGCCTAAATTTTTTAGTTGAGAGCTTAAGCTTTCGTATGCCAAGCCTGACTCTGAATGAATTTGAGATAATATTGCTGAAGAGTTTTTTAGTAAAAACTCAGAAAGACTTACGTCAAAGTTAGGCGTTTTCGCAAAGACAGTATATGGAGAAAGCAAAGCTACCAATATAAAAATATTTTTTAAGAAATGATAGCCTTGCTTCATTACTTTTACTGTTTAGGAGGCATTTCTACATAGATCGCGTTAGGAGCATATTCGTAAACAGCGCCGGTTATAAAGTCAGTAGTAGACAAATCCCAGAAGATATTAAGGACACCTACAGGGTCGAACGACTTTGTAATTTCTCTGGTAACAGTTTGATAACCATCTTTGGTAAACATAACTGTTTGAGCTTTATTTTTCTTAAATGAAGCGCTTACAGGTGTTTGACCGATTAATGCACCATCCACATAAACATTTACGCCTTCAACATCAGAGTTAAAGGTTAATGTTTGATTCGTACCTGACATTACGGTTGCACAACCAGATAAAATAAGAGTAGTAAATGCTACCAAAGCAATTAACAATTTTTTCATTTTAGTTCCTTTAAAATTAAAGTTCATATTTTCGAAAGCGTATTGTAAAGACTGAGCAGGCTAATAACAACTACGCTTTTTATTAGGTGATTAGTAACGAACCTAATTGGGCTCTGAACGACCTTTTTCCGCCCAATAAATAATCATCATTGAGATGAATCCCATCAGCATAAAGCCAGACGATAAAGGCACTAGGGTGTTGTCGTACATCTGGCCTATGATCGCGCCAATGCTCATGGACATGATGGAAGAAACCGAGCCAATCACAGCAGAAGCGATACCCGCCACATGACCCATAGGCTCCATGGCTAGGGCATTAAAGTTACCAAACAATAGACCGAAGCAGAAAAATAAGATGGCCGCATAAACGAGGAACATCCATAAACTGATGGTCATAAAGGCATGTAAGCCAAGAAAAATTGCTGAAGAGACCACCACTGTAGAAATCGCACGAAAGGCTATGGTCTTAGCGCCATGCTTTTCGACAATACGAGAGTTAATAAGGGAGGAAAAACCCAAAACTAACGCCAAAACTCCAAAGTACACAGAGAATAGGTTGCCTGTCTCAAACTGCACTTGGAAAATCTGCTGGGAGGAATTTAAGTACCCCATAAAGCTGCCAAAAAACAGCCCCATACACAGGGTATAGCTGGCGGTAATGCGGTTGGTCAGCACCTCTTTAAAGCCATCCATAAAACCTTTTCGAGTGAAAGGAATGCGATTTTCTTTAGGTAAGGTTTCTTTTAAACGCAAGCCCACCCAGCCAATGAGAAGCACGGCATAGAGCAAATACATTTCGAAAATGCCCCGCCAGTCGGTCAGTAATAAAATGATTTGCCCTAGAGAAGGGGCGATGGCAGGCACTAGCACAAAGATCATCATAACCACTGACATAACCCGTGCCATTTGTGCTCCGTGGTATAAATCACGAACCAAAGAAATCGCGGAAATATAAGGCCCAGCAACCCCAAGGCCTTGGATGAAACGGCCTATCATCAAAGCTTCTAAGGAGTCTGCTTGATGACACATGATGGTGCCCACCAGATACAGTGCAAAGCCTGAAAATAGTATAGGGCGTCTGCCTAAGGCGTCGGATAGCGGTCCGCAAATGAGCTGACCAATCGCCATTCCAAGAAATAACATACTGATGAGTAACTGTGGCTGATTGGCGGTGACTGCACCCAATTCGCTACCAATAATGCCCAAAGCAGGCAATAAAGCATCGATAGAGATGGCTACGATCGACATGAGCAAGGCGACAAGGATGGTAAATTCAGTAGAAGAGATGCCTGAATGGTTGGGCCGATTATCCATATTATTTCCGTATAAGAGGTGAGTTAAGTCATGCTATAAAGTTGCAGAGCAAGGCTTAATGATTAGGCGCAAATTATACTCAGGAATGTAAGTCACAGGTCGTCATAATGTGTAAGAAATAAGAATAAAGGGCGGTTGGAGTGGATGGCACTTACTCAGATGTGGCTCTTTGCCCATTGCATTAGCGGTCTGGTTTTATCCGCTTGCAGATAACTGGTATCCTTGCGCGATTAATTGAGATTAGAGTGGATAAAAATGATTAGTGATAACCATGTAATTGAAAGCCTTGACGAGCTGGAAACCTTTTTGCGTTTAATCGAAACGGGTGCTTTAGGTTTAGATAATGTTTCAGGAATTGCTTTGGCAACCAATAATGCGAATGGTCGTCCATTTGTCGCGGTATTGGATGATAATCAGCAGCTATTGTTGGGGCGTTGGGTTAGCCAAGAAGTGTTCGAAAACGGAAAAGATATGGTGCGTTACGGCACGAAGAAGCCTCATTAATTAAAGGCTGCTCTGTGCTCTCCAACTTAAAACCACTTATCAGTCGATAAGTGGTTTTTTGCTTTGTGGGCTTATCTTTGGTGTACGCATTGACCCGCTGAGTAGGTGGCCTTGATGGCGCGATCGTCACCTATGGTCATGAATACGAACAATGTCTCTTCGATATTCTTACTCAGCGCCAAGCGAGACGTCAGTAACGGCGTGGCTTTTTTATCTAGGATAATAAAGTCGGCTTCAGTGCCTACCGCAAGGTTACCTATTTTGTCTTCTAAGCGCAGGGCTTTAGCGCCCCCTAGAGTGGCAAGGTAAAGGGATTTAATAGGGTTTAAATTCTCATTTTGCAGTTGGATAACCTTGTAAGCTTCATTCATGGTTTGCAGCATGGAGAAGCTGGTACCACCTCCCACATCTGTACCTAAGCCCACATTTACTTGCTGCTTTTCGGCTTCGCTAAGTCGGAATAAACCACTGCCTATAAATAAGTTAGAGGTTGGGCAAAAAGCAATCGCAGAACCGGTTTCATGGAGTCTGTGGTACTCGTGGTCGCACAAGTGTATGCCGTGGGCAAACACAGAGCGCTCACTTAATAACTGGTGTTGATCATACACATCTAAATAATGGCGGCTTTGGGGGAAAAGCTCTTGTACCCAAGCGCACTCATCTTTGTTTTCAGATAAATGGGTGTGTAGGTATACATCCTCGTATTCCCCTAATAATTTACCTGCCAGTTGTAGCTGTTCATCACTGCTGGTGGGAGCGAAGCGTGGGGTAATAGCGTAGTGCAGGCGGCCTTTATTGTGCCAAGCATCGATCAACGCCTTGCTGTCTTCATAGCTGGTTTCAGGGGTATCCGTGAGGTAATCAGGGGCATTGCGGTCCATCATGACCTTGCCACAAATCATTCTTAGATTTTGCACTTCACAGGCTTCAAAGAAAGCTTCTACTGACACCTTGTGTACTGTGCCGAATACCAGAGCTGTAGTCGTACCGTTTCGTAACAACTCTGCTAGAAAACGTTCGGCCACTTCTCTGGCATGTTGCTTATCGCTAAATTTGCTTTCTTCTGGAAAGGTATAGGTATTGAGCCAAGTGAGCAGTTGTTCCCCATAGGAGCCGATCATGTCGGTTTGTGGGTAGTGAATGTGAGTATCAATAAAGCCTGGGGTGATAATGCCGTCTGGATGATGCTCTATTTCTATATCTTTTGGCAGCTTAGGCAATAGCTTGTCCGCATGGCCAATCGCGTGGATTTTGTCATTCTCTGTTACCAGCAGACCATCTGCAAAATACTCGTAGGCGTTTTCAATACCTACTTCTTTAGGGTCTGCGATACAGTGCACAATGGCCGCTCGCCAAGCTTTTAGTAAACTCATTTATTGCCTCATAACCTATATGGAAAAATAGCTGAACTGTTAATTTTTGACCGATCGGTTTGATATTAACAGTTCTCGTAGCGGCTTTCACTATGGTAAAGGACGAATCCTATCTTAGGGGCAATTACTTCTCAATGAACACCGCTCGAAAGTCATTAACATTGGTTAAGGTCGGGCCGGTGATGATGGAAAGGTTGAGCGCCTGAAAGAAGCTATGGGCATCGTTATTATTGAGATAGTCTTGCGGTGACATGCCTTGTTGTAAGGCACTGTCTAGTGTGTGTTCATCGATCAGGGCTCCGGCGATGTCTGCGGCGCCATCGACACCATCCGTATCTCCTGCTAGGGCGGAGATCTTCGGCATGCCTTGTAAACTAATGGCCAAAGAAAGTAAGTATTCGACATTGCGCCCGCCAACGCCATTGCCCTTCATCGTTACTGTGGTTTCGCCACCAGAAAGAATCACACAAGGAGGCTGAATAGGCTGACCAAAAGTGCGAACTTGGCGCGCAATTCCCGACATCATAATGCCGACTTCTCGTGCTTCCCCTTCAATACTGTCCCCTAGAATAATGCTGTTAATACCTGCTTGTTGGGCTACCTTTGCGGCGGCTTCTAGGGCCATTTGTGGGGTGGCTATCATGCTGGTGGTGCAATTTTCGAGGCGTTTATCATCCGGTTTAATGGTTTCATAAAGGCCTTTTTCTAGATTCTCTCGTATCAAAGCTGAGACTGGAATTTTGTATTTATCAATGATTCTCAGGGCATCTTCACAGCGGCTTTCATCGGCAACTGTTGGGCCCGAGGCAATAGAAGGGAGATCATCCCCTGGCACATCCGAAATTAACAAGCTGGTTACTTTAGCTGGGTAACAAGCCGCCGCTAAGCGCCCCCCTTTTATGGCGGAAAGGTGGCGACGTACTATGTTCATTTCAATGATGTTCGCACCACTGTTAAGCAGAGCTTGGTTAATTTGTTGCTTTTCCTCCAATGAGATACCGTCCGCTGGTAACGGCATGAGAGCAGAACCACCCCCTGAGATAAGCACGATAACCTGATCTTCTGGGCTGAGGCCTTTAACGCATTCTAGGATGCGTTGACTGGCCGCTAAACCTGCTTCGTCGGGAACAGGGTGGGCCGCTTCTAAAATCTCTATGTGCTCACAATCCACTCGGTAACCATAACGGGTCACAACCACGCCAGATAAGGGGCCCTGCCAATGTTTTTCTAGGGCGCGAGCCATGGCCGCCGAGGCTTTGCCCGCACCAATAACAATGGTTTTTCCTGAGGTCTTAGTTGGTAAGTAACGGGGCACACATTTATCCGGTTGAGCGACGTCTAGGGCGGCATCGAATAGTGAGCGAAGGAAGGTGTTTGGCGAAGTTATTGTTGTCATTGGAGGTCCCTTACAGCGAATAATGGCAATTAGGTGTTCTTCAATTGATGCAGTTTTTATACCAGCCGTCAGTTTGCTTGAGAGCGAGCGATCCTCCCTTGGATGAGCGCTCTAATAATCGTGACTAGGGTGACGCCCAAGGTGTTGGCAAAGAAATCTAGCCATTCACCATAGCGATTCACACTGGGCTGTATTAACTCGATCATACCGCCCCACAGTACTATACAAAACGCCATGATGGCAAAACGCCGCCAAGGGCCGAAAGCACAAAGTAGCGCCCAGCCACCAAAACCTAATATGTGATGGAGTTTGTCGGAGCCCGGTGCAGGGGGTAGGGATTCGATAGGGGTTAGGGTGGCAAGGCTGATGATAATCGCCCCCACAACAAAGCCTGCGGTTTGCGCAGGCCTTGAAAGCAGAGCAGGGAGGATTCGCTTAAGCATGATTAACGTAAAATACGGGCGCGAATGTTACGACCTTTAATCTTTTTGTTTTCCAGCTCTTTGACCACAGATTTCGCCACACTGTTGTCAATGGATACATAGGCATGGAAATCAAATATATCTATCTTGCCCACTTGAGATTTATCTAAGCCTAAACCTGCGGTTAGTGCTCCAAGAATGTCACCTGGGCGCAATTTGTTTTTGCGTCCTGCATCAAAAGCGATAGTGGTTTTTTGTGGAACCAATCGATAGTGTGGGTCAGCGGCGTCTAGCTCAATGTACTGGGCGCTTATGGCGAAGCGTTCTTCAATGTCTCGAACTTTGTAGTCGTCTTTTGAAGTAACAAGGTTTACTGCCGTACCGGCTGCACCAGCTCGACCTGTTCGGCCAATACGGTGGGTGTGCACATCTGTGTCACGGGTGGTGTCGTAGTTAACGACTAGATCCACTTCTTTCACATCAATACCACGAGCCGCAACATCTGTGGCCACCAGTACGCAGCTACTTTGGTTACTAAAGCGTACTAAGACCTGATCTCGTTGGCGTTGTTCTAAGTCACCGTTAATGGCTTGAGCAGCTACTTTGTGATCACTCAAAAAGTCCGCGACCAATTGCGATTCGGCTTTGGTGTTACAAAATACAATTACCTGACGCGGGTCAAAATGCTGCAAGCAAGCCAATAGCGTTTCGCATTTATCGGCATTTTCACTGCGTACAAAGAATTGCTCAATGTTGGGTTTCAAATCTTCCTGTGCTTCAACCTTGATAGACACAGGTTTGTTTTGGAACTCTGCGCTTAAAGATTCGATGGTGTCACTGTATGTGGCCGAAAACAGCAGGGTTTGGCGATTGGCAGGAGTGAGCTCAACGACTTCACGGATGCTGTCTACAAAGCCCATATCAAGCATGCGGTCCGCCTCGTCTAACACTAGCGTATTTAGCGCATTAAGACGCAAGGTGCCTTTGCGTAAATGCTCCATAAGTCGACCAGGGGTTCCGACCACTATGTGAGCACCGTGCTCTAAAGAGCCAATTTGTGGGCCAAATGGCATACCACCGCACAAACTCAGTACTTTGATGTTGTCTTGAAAACGGGCGATTTTACGGATTTCTTTTGAAACCTGATCCGCCAATTCTCGGGTTGGGCACATGACCAGTGCTTGCACCCCAAAATAGCGAGGATTGATTTTCAGCAATAGACCAATGGCAAACGCAATGGTTTTTCCGCTACCGGTTTGTGCTTGAGCAAGAATATCTTTGCCATCGATAATGGCAGGCAAGCTTTGCTCTTGAATTGGCGTGAAGGAGCGAAAGCCCATGTCCGCCAAAAGGCTGGTAAGTTTGCTAGGAAGTGCGGAGTTTAAAGTATGCTGGAACTGGGTCACAAAAGGCCTGTCTTGTTAATAATAAATAATGTTCATAGGATACCAGAAATATGACTATTAAGTTGTTTTTTGTATAGCTCTAGGGGCGGCTTTTACACATACTTTCACCTTACAATCGAGCGCAGATAGGATTTTGTTGCTACTATATTACGCAATTTCCTTCCTAAGAGAGTTTTAAACGGTGACGCATGCCTTGGTTTACTAATCATTTAAAAAATAACAAAGCGTCAGTACTCGTTTTTATCGTCGTTTTCCTGTTTGCTGTGGCGGCTTCCATGACACTTTATGAGCAAGAAAAGCGAAGTGTTTTGCATCAGCAGGCGAGTCATAACCAGATGTTTGCCGAAAAAATCCAGCAGGTTTTACTTAACCATGGTGCCAATGTTTCGGCGGCAGCTGCGCTTATGCAAAGTTACCATAATGACGTAACGGCCAAAGATTTTGCGGATTTTAGCAAGCATTTAAAAAGCTCAATGAGTCCAGGCTTTAATCTTTTATTTGCTCGATTTGTGCCTGAAAATGACTTAAGAAATTTTGAAACCCAGCAAAAGATACGATCTAACAATCCGAATTTTCAAGTGCATCCGATGGGTAAACGTGATGAATATTTACCCTTGATTTATAGCTACCCACAAGTGTCATCTTACGGTTACGATCTCTTTCAAGTCGCTTTAGATACCCTTGCTATTGATATCAATGATGATAAGAAAATGCATTTTTTATATTTGCCATCATCTCAGGTAGCGGTTCTACAAGGTGCTGCCCCCAAGTCACCTTATGACGAAATCTTTATTCGTCAGGTCGTCTACGATTATGACCAGACCGGCGGGTCTCAAGATCGAAGAAAAGTGTCTTTATACGGAGTGGCGGGAGCACACCTGACAATTGCGTCTTTATTGGAACAATCGGCCTTTCAAGAACGATCAAATTTGCATTACCGTTTAGCGGATATTACGAATACGGCCCGCTCGCCATTGTGGTTAAAGGACTCGGCTGAGTCCGATGTGTTTTGGCGGAATGCAAATTTTGATCAGCTGAATATTGAATTTGCAGGTCGTACTTTTCGACTCGATAGTGCGTTTAAACTACATACCAGTCATTACATGAACTGGGCATTAATCCTGTTACCCTTTATTGGCTTTTTGGTGCTTGCTGTCGTGCTAGCAGATTACTTGCGCCGTTTATCCAACATTTATCTTGGCGCTTTAAATTCTCTAAATCAGCATATTAAGGTTGATAAACTTACGGGGTTAAATAGTCGCAGTCAGGTGCAAGTGGCTTTAAATGAGATGATTCGACAATGTCGCAAAGATGCTCATAAAGTGGCTGTGTTACTTTTGGATTTAGATCACTTCAAAACCATTAATGATGCCTTTGGCCATGAAGTGGGGGATAAGTTGCTGATCAAGGTTGCTCAGCGCCTTGGCGTAACATTACCCGATAACACACTCTTAGGTCGCCTTGGAGGGGATGAGTTTTTAGCCGCATTGGTCATTCCTACTAAGCAATTTGAGTCTCAGTTGCCGGCCATTTTGCAAGAGACCATTCGTCAACTTAGCCAAAGCTACTTTGTTGATAATCGTACTCTAAATATAGGTTGCTCCATTGGCGTCGCGTTATACCCAGCCTATGGTTTGAACTCTGAAACCCTAATTAAAAATGCCGACATGGCGGTCAGTAAGGCCAAAGCAAAAGGCCGTGCGACTTATCATTTTTATGATGGCGAGATGGGTAAGCGACTAGCGCGTAATGTGTTAATCGAGACGCGACTCAGAAAGGCCATTGAAGAAAATCAATTACAACTTTTGTTCCAACCAAAAGTCGACTTACAAACGGAAGTTTGTGTTGGTATGGAAGCTTTGCTGCGTTGGCAGGATGATGAGCTTGGCACAGTCTCACCCGCTGAATTTGTTCCCATTGCGGAGCAAACTGGGATCATTTTGCCCTTAGGCAAGTGGGTGTTTGAAGAAGCCTTTCGCCATATGCTGGCTTGGCAGGAGCAGGGTATAAGAGTTCCTCCTGTGGCCATTAACTGCTCGGCGGAACAGTTACGTCGACCAGACTTTTTAGCGCAGCTATTGTCGCTTTTAGATGACTACAAAATTGATCCAAGCTTATTGGAAATCGAAGTAACTGAATCCATCTTAATTGAAGATGCCGAGAGTTGTGCCAACCTATTGCGTCAAGTCAGTCGTTTAGGGGTTAAGTTAGCCATTGATGATTTTGGTACGGGGTATTCAAGCCTAAGTTATCTAAAAGACTTGCCGTTCCATTATGTGAAAATAGACCAAGTCTTTATTCATGATCTCATTGAAGATTGTGATCATGCGGCTTTGACCCGAGCCATTATTAGCTTGAGCCACGACCTGAATTTAAAAGTCATTGCCGAGGGCATTACCAATGTCGAGCAGCTGGCGAGATTGCGAGAATACGGTTGTGATATTGGGCAAGGCTTTTTATTCAGCAAAGCCATTCAAGGTGGAGACATGTCCACGTCATCATTGAAATTGCTCTCCATTGCACCCATTTATGATCAATAACGGTGTTTTAACGCCTTCAATAACTAGGCCATCGCTTTAATGAATTATTTTGCCCATCTGCACATTGCCTCTATTACCCAAACTTCTTGGGCGGGCAATTTGTTAGGCGATTTTGCTGTTGATGTACAAAGTTTAGACGCTGACTTATGGGAAGGATGGAACTTACACCAACAAGTTGATGTGATGGTGGATAAACATCCTGCTAGCTTGCAGTATCGTCAAATGCCCAGAAAAGGGCGCAGGCGTTTTGCTGGCATAGTACAAGATATTGTGATGGATTATTGGTTAATACAGTATTGGTCACGATTCAGCTCAACTGATTTAGAGGTCTTTTGTGAGCGAGCTGTTCAGGAGTTGGCGGCTGACCAAGCAAGATGCCCGAAACGATTACAATCCATGATCGACTCTTTATTGCTAAATAATTGGTTAGGGAATTTAGGGACACTGCAAGGGGTAGAAAATGCCTTGCATTCCATCATGAGGCGCTGGAAACATGGGGCACACTTGCAAGACTTTGTGGATGAGTTGCCTGCTGTGATTGAACAGGGCGAAGCGCCATTTTTGGCTCTCTATCCAGATTTACTGGCTTTTGTCGCACAAACCCAAGATAACAAGCTGACGGCAAAATAGTAATTTTTAAACTATTCTTTAACGCGTTATTCCGGTGTTTATCCCGTTATTTTCAATATCTTAGGGCGCAACTTGTGCTAGAATTCGCAACCGCAAAATTTTATAGCTAATTAAGAGGGGTGTTAGGGTGAGCGTTCAGTGGTATCCAGGACACATGAACAAGGCGCGTCGCGAGATAGAAGAAGTGATGACGCAAGTGGATATTGTTATTGAAGTATTGGATGCGCGTATTCCAGACTCCAGCCAAAATCCTATGTTGAATACCTTACGTGGTGAGGTGCCTGTTCTTAGATTGCTGAATAAAAAAGACCTAGCCGATAAAACTCGCCTTAACTTGTGGTTAGACCATTGGCGTGGCAGTGAAACCGTATTGGCTCATCCTTTCTCGACTCAAGATAAAGCTGATGTCAATAAAGTCAGCCAGTGGGTTGCGCAAATGGTGCCTCATCGAGGCACAGCGGAAAAACCCATTCGTGCCATGATCGCGGGTATCCCCAATGTTGGCAAATCCAGCTTGATGAATGCTTTGTTAGGGCGACGTGTTGCCAAAGTGGGCAATGAGCCTGCGGTGACCAAAGCGCAACAAAAGCTAAAAGTGACGAACGGTTTTCAATTGTTGGACACACCGGGCATTTTATGGCCAAAAATTGAAAACCCAGATGCCAGCTACCGTCTTGCCGTCACTGGTGCGGTGCGCGATACCGCCATTGATTACGAAGATGTGGCGCTAGTTGGCCTAAAGTTCTTTATGGCGGATTACCTAGATGCCTTGGTCACTCGCTACAAGCTGAAAACTGTAGACGCAGATGCCTACGAAGTGCTTAAAGTGATTGGCTCTAAACGGGGCGCATTACGTTCCGGTGGTAAGGTGGATATGCACAAAGCCGCAGAAGTGTTTTTAAGCGATGTGCGCACTGGGGCCATTGGTCCATATGTGATGGAAACCCCCGAAATGATCGCCCGTGAAGAAATATTGGTGGAAGAGGCGAAAGCCTTGAAAGAAGCTAAACGCTTGGCAAAATTAGCCGCGGCGGTGCCACAGCGTCAGCAACAACAAAACCGTGAATATCGTCATGATCAATCACAACCGCAACAAACCGATAAACAAGATGACAATCAGTGAGGATCTAGGTCATGGATTATGAAATAGCCTTTGATCAAGAAGAAAATAATTACCGCATTTACACGGGTTATGAATTCGCCGCCATTGGTGAATGGGTAACTGAATACGTGCGTGATCTAGAAAATATCCAGCGTGTTTTGGCCGCTGCACGTTTGGCCGAAAGTGAAAAAGAGGGCACCAGTTTCGTACATGGTCCTTTTGATGTTGTGATCAGCGAAGAAGGCGTTTCAGTATCCCGTAAAGTGGATATGGAATCTGCTGAAGAAGAGATAAAAGCCATGTTTGATTCACAAGATAGCTTTTATCAAACGTCCACGGAAGGTATTCAAGCTGAATGTGGTCTAGAAGATTTAATTAATATGATAGAAAACTGGCACGAAGTGCTGCAATAGTTGTTCCTTGTGCTAGCTGGGTTTACACTAGCGCCTGTTATTCTTTTTATGCTTTTAGGGAGCCGATATGCTCATCGAATTGGAAAAAGCCCGTACTCGAAATAATGTTGTCCGAATTTTTCGTGAAGAGTTGGACGGACCAGACAGCTGGACTGATGGCTTTGTTGTGGACGCCAATGAGGAAATGGTCCTGCTCCAATTAGTAGATGATGGTGTTCATATTAATGGTTACCAAATTCTATTTTTAGAAGATATCAGTGATTTTGCTCACCCTGCGCCATTTAATGATTTCCAGAAAAAAGTGTTGGCCCTGCGTGACGAAGAAGTCATTGACCCTGAAGTGGATCTTGATGACCTTGCGGTACTCTTAATCGACATTAGTGAAGAATACGGTTTGGTGACCTTGCACCGTGAAGAGGTTGAACCTGATAGTTGTGAAATCGGCCGTGTATTAAAAGCCGATGCCGTCACTTATGAGCTAGAAGAAATCGGTTCTGATGCTCGTTGGTTTGATGAAACCTTTGAGTACGACCTTTACGATATTACGCGCATTGAATTTGGTGGCGCTTACGAAGAGGCGCTTATCCTTGCCAATGAAGACATGGGAGAAGACGCTTACGAGCTGTCGGAAGAATACCCTGAAGATTTAGATGCCCAAACTGATCTAGACAGATAATTCAGAGTTTGCCCTATCTAAAAACGCCCGTATGGGCGTTTTTTGTTTTTGGGGCGGTATTTTTATATAGTTAATTCATTATTACTCATAGGCAGTTGATTGCCTCGAAAGGGATTGCATTATGCGCAAGTGGCTGTCTATTGTCGGAATGTTGGTGTTATTGTCGGGTTGTGCCTTGTTTGCCAACCAGCAGTTAAGTCAAAACTACGGTAACGAAAGTGTAGAAAACCGCGTCACGCTAACCGATGCCCAAGACGATGCATTTTACTATGAGCAAGTGAAACCCATTTTAGATAACCGCTGTGTGTCTTGCCATGCTTGTTATGATGCTCCCTGCCAACTCAAACTGACAGCGCCTGCTGGTATCGAGCGTGGTGGCTCGAAAGATCTGGTTTACGATGGTACTAGGCTTTTGGCCTCTACGCCTTCGCGTTTGTTTGTGGATGGTAAAAGCACAGAGGAGTGGCGCAAAAAAGGCTTTCACCCCGTCCTCAATGAAAGATCCCAGTCGCCTGCCGCAAACCTTAATAACAGTGTCTTATACCGAGCGATCGCTCTGCGTCAAAAACAAGGCAAGTTTGAAGAACCTCTTTTGGATGATGATTACGATGTGTCCTTGTATCGGGACCAGCAATGCTCCAGCGCCGAAGAATTTTCCGATTATGAAAGGGATCATCCTAAGTGGGGAATGCCTTATGGTTTGCCAGCGTTAAGTACCGAAGAGTACAACACCTTAACCCGTTGGTTAGCAACGGGCGGCAAGATGCCCAAAGCACAGCCTTTGCCAGAGAATTTACAACAAGCCGTTGAGTTGTGGGAGTCTCGATTAAATGGCGACTCGCTTAAAGATCAACTCATTTCACGTTACATCTATGAGCACTTGTATCTGTATAGCTTGTACTTGGATGGCGGGGAAGACTTCCGCTTTAAACTGGTTCGTTCTAAAACCCCTCCGGGCACACCGATTGATCGTATTGCTACGCGCCGCCCTTACGATAACCCAAAGGTTTCGCGAGTGTATTATCGTTTGTGGTCTGACCCTGAGGTAAAGGTACAGAAAAACCATATACCTATGCAGCTGGATGAAGCCCGATTTGCTCGCTGGCAAGCGTATTTTTACAGCACAGATTATGAGGTCACAACATGGCCTGGCTATGACCCAGAAGTGTCCACCAATCCATTCCGTGCTTTTAAGCAGATCCCTGCGGGGGCTCGCTATCAGTTCCTATTGGATCATGCCCAAAACACCATAATGTCCTTTATAAAAGGCCCTGTTTGTCGTGGTCAGGTGGCGGTAAATGTTATCAATGAGCATTTTTGGGTGTACTTTGTTGACCCAGATACGGCTTATAACGATAGCGTAGCGGCTTTTCTAGAGAATCAGGTGCAACACTTGGATATGCCGGCTGAGAGTTCCAGTAATACCCTAGGTTTAGCTGCTTGGATTACTTTCTCTGAGCAACAAAAATCCTATTTGTCCGCTAAAGCTAAGCTAGTTGAGGACGCAACCGCTAAAGGCTTCCCAATTGACCTCAATTTGGTGTGGGATGGTTATCAGGTGAATGATAATGCTGCGCTCACTATTTTTAGACACTTTGATAACGCATCGGTAGTGAAGGGGATGGTAGGGCAAGCGCCTAAAACCGCTTGGCTAATCGATTACCCCTTGTTAGAGCGCATTCATTATTTGCTGGTGGCAGGGTTTGACGTGTATGGCAATGTGGGGCATCAGTTAGTGACACGCCTCTACATGGACTTTCTGCGAATGGAAGGTGAAGCGAACTTCTTGTTCTTGCTGCCTCAGGAAGAGCGCAAACCCATTCGTCAATATTGGTATCGTGATGCCAAGCAAAGAATTAAAGATTACATCTTTGCCGACTACATTAATATTAAGGCGCAAACGCAAATAGCTTACCAAACCGATGATCACCAAGGGGAGTTGTACGCTAAGTTACAGCAATATTTGCGGCCTGTTTTGGATCATCAACATGAGCTGAGTACTGGGCCTTTGTCACAGACGGATGTTGCTGCATTAGTTTCTTTGCAGGAGCTAGAAGGGCAGGGTTTACAATATCTTCCGAATAACTTTGTTGTGTTGGTGACCGAGCAAGGTGAGCCTCTTGAGGTGATCAGTGTGATACACAATAAAGCTCACTCTAATGTGTCCAGTTTATTGGATGAAGCTTCCGCGCGATTACCAGAAGAAGACAGTGTCACCATGGTAAGAGGGGTGTTAGGTGATTATCCAAATGCCCTTATGCAAGTTGAGCAAAGTGAGCTGCAAGCCTGGGTAGAGCAATTTAAACAACTGCAAACTTTGGCGGACTATCAAGCCCTCATCGACAGTTATGGTATTAGAAGAACCCACCCAAATTTTTGGCGCGTAAGTGATGCGATTGCCAAACTGAATGCAGAGAAACGCCCAAGAGCTAGTGGTATCTTGGACTATAATCGCCTAGAAAATCGTTAGTGTTTAGGTAATGTATGATTGCCTAATGCTTGCTTAATTCACGCCTTGTTTCTTGTAAAAGATACCCAACATACAGGGTATCTTTTACGTTTGCAGGAAGTTAACCATGTTACCCATTTCACTGTTGGATTTGGCGCCCATCGCAGAAGGTGCCTCTGTTGCTGAGGCTTTGCAAATGAGCCGACAAATGGCACAGGCCGCTGAAGCACATGGCTATCATAGATACTGGCTAGCAGAACATCATGGTATGGCAGCTGTGGCCAGTTCGGCAACGGCTGTGCTCTTGTCCCATATTGGTCAGGCCACCCAAAGCATACGCATTGGTTCGGGTGGTATTATGTTGCCTAACCATTCGCCTTTAATCATTGCTGAGCAGTTTGGCACTCTAGCCGAGCTTTACCCAAATCGAGTTGATCTTGGACTTGGGCGAGCGCCCGGTACAGATATGCTTACCGCAAGAGCATTGCGTCGTAATATGGATGTGGCGGTAGAACAATACCCAGAAGATGTTCGAGAGTTGCAAAGACTGTTGGGGGATGAGCAAACAGGATCATTGCGAGCGGTGCCCGGAGTCAATACCAAAGTGCCGATATGGATGCTGGGTTCCAGCTTATACAGCGCGCAAGTGGCGGCGCAATTTGGTTTACCGTACTCTTTTGCCTCTCACTTTGCCCCAGACCAATTGCTGCAAGCACTAACCGTGTATCGTCGAAACTTCTCGCCATCTGCTGAGTTGTCAGCACCTCATACCATGGCTGGCGTCATGGTGGTTGTGGCGGATACGGACGAAGAGGCGCAATATCTTTTTACTTCGGCTCAACAACAGTTTATGAATTTACGACGAGATCGAAATCGTGCCTTTCCACCGCCAGTGGATACTATGGATGGGCTGTGGTCGCCCAGTGAAAAGCACATGGTAGAGCATATGTTGCAATACGCCATGGTGGGCTCGCCTGCCTCAGTGGCATTCAAACTATCGCGTTTTGTGGCACAAACTCAGGTGGATGAATTGATTGTTTCTATGCCTATTCATGACTCTCAAGCTAGGTTGAAGTCTGTGGCCTTAATGGCACAAGTAACACAGAGTTTACAGCAAGGCGTTTAAACTCTATGGCCTAGTAAGGTGAAGGATCGCCTTTTTCCACTTGTGTTTTAAAGCGACGGTGGGACCAAAAATATTGCTCTTTTTTTGGTGCAATCACTTCTTCCATCAACTGATTCATTCTGGTGGCATTTTCCACATCATCAGCGGTTGGGAAGTTAGGCACTTCGCGAAACACTAAATGATAGCCTGTGGGTGTGCGACCATAATCGTAAAGGACGACCGGTGCATTGGTCATTTTAGCGATACGGCCAATGTGGGCGATGGTTGCGCATTCACGTCCGTAAAACGGCGCGAAAACAGAATCCTGTCGACCATAATCCTGATCCACCGCATACCAAACTGGCTTGTTCTTTTTAAGGGATTTAAGCACTTCACGCATGTTGCTGCGTTCAATGGTTTTGGAAAAAATCGCCTTACGTTGGCGTTCCATAACCCAATTCATCACAGGGTTTCGTTGCAGCTTATAGATGGGGTGAGCGTCTACAAAGCGTGGTACTTGGCCTCCGCAAAGGTCCAATGAGGAAAAATGACCGCTGATTAAAACGCAACCTCGGCCTCTGGAGAGCACATCGTCAATGACGTCTTGTCCTTCCATTGTGGTGCGGGAGGCAAAGCGTTCGTTGTCTTGAAACCATGAGGCAAACATCTCGAAAATGCCTTTCCCCATGCTCTCAAAATGCGCTTTAGTGAGTTTTTTGCGGGCCGCTTTGTCCATTTCAGGAAAGCAAATCTGAAAGTTCACATCACAGATATGGCGGCGTCTCGGAGCTGCGTAATAAAGACCAAGGCCAAGATACTTGCCGAAAATCTGCATGAGTGTCCAAGGCAAGAAACTAAATAGGTAGGCAACGCCCATAAAGAGCCACGAAGGCCAGTGCTGCGGGGCAATAAAGTCACGTAACTTTTTATCTAGTGTGCTGGATTTAGCCACGGTATCCCTCCAAAAAGGCTTGCCATTGTGTTTGGCTGACTGAAAATTGTGGGTGTTTAGCCGTTTCTTTGTTGAGAGATCTTTCTAAACGTGCGATGTTTTCTTGCATCCATTGTTCTGTGATTGGACGCTGTTGGCATTTATCAAAATCGATAACCCATATTTTATTTTCTTTATCTATCATAATGTTATGACAATTAAGATCAGAGTGGTAGATGCCATTTTGATGAAATTTGTGAATCACTTGACCCAAATTGAACCAATCAACCGAGTCGCTTTTACCAGCCTTTAAAACTTCAAATAAATCTTGAGCATTAGGAATCACCTGAGTGATGAG
The DNA here is from genome assembly GCF_052747885.1 of Marinomonas dokdonensis. Taxonomy (NCBI): domain Bacteria; kingdom Pseudomonadati; phylum Pseudomonadota; class Gammaproteobacteria; order Oceanospirillales; family Oceanospirillaceae; genus Marinomonas; species Marinomonas dokdonensis. The sequence continues at coordinate 100,481 of NZ_JBRAND010000001.1, read as the reverse complement.
TTTTGCTCGATAAAAGCCACAGCTTCGCTCCACCAAGCCCCCAATGGGCTTGGGCACAGGTAAGCCTAACTCCTGCATGGTTTGTAGTAAGTGGAGCTCCTGCCATGGGCGAGTATGTTGTAAGCCAGTATATAAAAAGAACTGTCGATTAAACTTGGCAATTAACCCGCCGCGACGGTAATGACGTATTACAAAATCGCCATGTTTATTGTGAATAAACCATACCGCCCCGCGACCAAAGCCTGTGCCTTTGAGGGCATTTTGCTGCTGCCAGTAGTTTGCATCGAACCAATTTGCGTCTACAGGTAGATTCGGGTCACAAGTTAATAACTGGGTTTGGGCAGAAAGAGAAACAGATTCGGGCATTATTCTCGCTTAATCGTATTAAGAAATGAGGCAGGATAAAATTGCACACTTTATCATGTCGCTATTCTATAATAATCCCCGAATTTAAACAGCCTTTGAGAAAAAGATGCCAGAAGAAGAGCCATTGCGCATTATGATCGTCCGTTTATCCGCCCTTGGGGATGTTTGCCATGCTATGGCGGTGGTGCAAGCCATTATGCAACGTCATCCTAATGCTCAGGTAACTTGGCTGACCTCACCTCTAGAAGCCAAATTGGTGCGTTTGCTCCCAGGTGTGGAAGTGATCGAATATGACAAGCGCAGTGGTTTTAAAGGCATGTTTGCCATAAAGCGTGCTTTGCGAGAACGTTATTTTGATATTTTGCTGCACTTGCAATGGTCTTTACGGGCAAGTGTGCTCACACGTATGGTAAAGGCTGGCAGACGAGTTGGCTTTGCTCGTGCTCAGTCCCGAGAAAAACAGCATTGGTTTGTCAATGAATTAGCGCCCCTGGCGCAAGGCGAACATGTATTGGATTCCTTTATGGCTCAAGCAAGTGTACTGGATGTGAGCGAACCAAGTTTACCCTGTGAGCTTAACTTACCGCCATTGCCTAAAGAGCTTTCAGTCCCTTATGTGGTGATAAACCCTAGTGCGTCTAAAGCAGAGCGTAATTGGACGGTAGCGGGTTATCAGGCGGTGTTGGGATACTTGAGTGAAAAAGGAGTCACAGCGGTGCTAACGGGCGGCCCTTCAGAACAAGAGCAGCAATTTGCGCAACAAATACTGGAAGGTATATCGACTGATGTCGTTAATTTGGTGGGCAAAACCCCGTTGGACAAGATGCTTAGTGTGTTGAAACAGGCTCGCCTTGTGGTATCACCCGATACAGGTCCTGCGCACATGGCGACTCTTGTGGGGACACCCGTACTCGGTCTTTATGCCCATTCTAATCCTGCACGAACAGGGCCTTATAAAAACCTTGATCAAGTGGTGAGCGTATATCAAAAATTGGCTGAGAAAGAATATCAGAAAAGTGTTGCAGAACTGCCATGGTCAGCGCGCGTGCATGACCCTAAGGCCATGCAGTTTATTCAGATAGAGTCTGTGCTCGTGCGCCTTGAGAGCATGCTTTAGATCAAAGCTTGCTCGGCAAGTTTAAGGTCCAGCGTGGCTTTTAGCAGTTTATAAAGCTGGATAGACGCATCAATCTCTTCTTTGCGGTTCGTTAAACTTTCAATGTTTAACCCCAGTGGCACGCCAAGTGGCAAAGCGGTTTCAATGATTTGCTCAAGGGCGTTGCGGCAAATCTTAATGGATTCTGCCAGCGGTGCTTCTGCATCAAGAATACGATGCTTGGTCGCGTCAGGAACGGAAATGCCCAACCACTCCATGAATTCTAAGGTTTTCGCACTGCCACAAGGGGTAAAGGTCAGAATGATGCGTTTTGGTTTTTCGCCACGATCACGACAAGTACGAGCGTAACGGCTGATTAAATCTGCTGTGGCTTGATGATTGTAAACCGCTTGAGAAACGAAGAAGTCACAACCTGATGCCGATTTTTTCAACAGGCGTAAGTGTTCATCACCTTTCACCGCGTGACGCTCAGCAATGGTCACACCGCCTAGGTTAAAGTCATGTTCGTTGTCGGCCAAAGTGTTGTAGGCTTTTGGTAGTGGTAGTTTGATATCACCTTGGGAAGAAGGTGACCCAACCAGCACTAAATCTTTAATGCCATACTCATTCCAAGCTTCATTAAGCCAAGCGGTAAAGGCTTCTGAACTACGAGAGGAAACAGATTTATAGGTAATAACAGGCTTACCGGAAGCACTGTTTAATCGCTGGGACCAAGCTCTTGGGTCATGAGTTTCCATGAAAGGGAAAGGGCGAGGTTTATCGATACGGCTGCTTTCATCTTGGATATCGTAAACGATCAAACCATCTACTTCTAAGTCTTCAAGTCGTGCTAGTAATTTACCGCTGATTTCGATAAGTTGCTCTTCTTGTGTGGTCGATTTTGGTGGTGTGCTACCAATAAAATAGACACCGCGGCCGGGATCTTGGAACTTATCTGCTAGTTGCGATTTCATTGTCTGTTCTCTACATTACAGCGAGAGAGCGATGTATGGCTCAATCTCGATTAGGTTTATTTGATGAGGAAAGTATATCAGTGAACCGAATTCAAGATCACTCTAATAAACATGAATAATATAGATGTTTGAGTGAGGGCAATTAATTTATTCCAGAAGAGTAGCCAGGCTAATGCCAAATATTGACTTAAATACCCTAGCAGCGGAGCAAGACGCCCCTTTGCCGCCAGTTCACACTTGGCAGCCTGACTTTTGTGGCGATATGGATATGTTGATCAAAAGTAACGGAGATTGGATTCATGAAGGGCAAAAAATTCAGCGCCCAGCCATGGTGAAAATGTTTAGCCGAATTTTGTGGCAGGAAAATAACCAGCATTTTTTAGTGACTCCGGTGGAGAAAGTTCGCATTCAAGTAGAAGATGCGCCTTTTTTAATCACTTCTTGGGAAAGCGCTGAGAGTGAAGAAGGCAGAGTGATCGTCTTTACCTCCATGACAGGTGATGTGTGCGTTTTAGGGGCGGATTGCGATCTTTGGCTAGAGGGTTTTAATGGGGAAGAGCGCCCTTATATCAATATGCGCTATGGCATGAAAGGCTTGATTGGTCGTAATGTTTTTTATGATTTAGCTAATCATTTAGTACCAGTTAATACTGCTGAAGGCAGCGGTATGGGGCTGATCAGTGGCACAAAGCAATATTTGCTTGTATCTGACTCATAAGGCGACGATAAAAGCACCATTACCCCTATAGGAAACACGCTTTCTTAGGCAAGGCTGGGGTATAATGTCCCCATTGAACGTACTCAAACGTACGTATGTTTTGTTATTTAAGGGGTAAGTCGTTGTTATTCGAAGAATTTGGTTTTGATAATCGTATTTTAAAGTCCATTGGGCATCTTGGGTTTGAACAGGCAACTGAGATTCAATCCCGAGCGATTCCTGAGGCCATGTCTGGCCGGGACTTATTGGCATCGTCTAAAACCGGTTCGGGGAAAACACTCGCTTACTTACTGCCTGCTTTGCATAGGGTGTTTAAAAAGCGCGCCTTGTCGAAACGAGACCCACGTGTGGTCATCCTTGTTCCTACTCGTGAATTGGCAAAACAGGTTTACAGCCAACTGCGTTTGTTGCTGGCAGGAACGCGACTAAACTCCACCTTGATTCAAGGGGGAGAAAACTTCAATGATCAGCTTAAACAGCTGCAGAAAGATCCACACTTTATTGTCGCGACCCCAGGCCGTTTGGTTGACCATCTTAAGCAGCGAAATGTTTTCCTAGAAGGTTTGGAGCTATTAATTCTCGACGAAGCGGACCGTATGCTGGATTTGGGCTTTGCTCCTGCCATGCGAGCGATTAATCAGGCGGCCAATCATAGATTACGTCAAACGCTGTTTTTCTCGGCGACCCTAGATAACACAGAAGTCAATGAGATTGCAGATGAGTTATTGAAAGAGCCTAGCCGTGTCGCAGTTGGGCAGGGCTTCGATGAGCACCAAGACATTGAACAACATGTCTACCTTTGTGACCACCTAGATCATAAAGAGGCTTTGCTTAAGCACTTTTTAGCCGCTGAAAGCATCAAGCAAGCCATTGTGTTTACGGCCACTAAGCTAGATACCGTACGCTTGGCGGAAAGCATTCAAGAGTGGGGACTAACCACCCAAGCTTTGAATGGTGACTTGTCGCAAAGTGCCCGTAATAAGGCCATGGAAAGCTTCGCGAAAGGTCAGTACCAAGTTTTGGTTTGTACCGATGTGGCCTCCAGAGGTTTGGATATTGTCAATGTTTCCCATGTGTTTAACTTTGATTTGCCAAAACAAGCGGAAGAGTTTATTCACCGTACCGGTCGTACGGGCCGTGCTGGTTTTAAAGGGGATGCTTATTCTTTAGTAGGGCCGAAAGATTGGCAAAACTTTAAAGCCATCGAGAACTTTTTGCAGCGTAAATTCGAGTTTCAACAAGTGGATGGTTTAGAGCCGAAATTTAAAGGCTTAGCGCCTGAGAAAAAGAAAAAGCCTAAGTTTGCCCCTAAAAATGTTAAGCCTGTGGTGAAGAAAACTAAGCAAGCCCCTCGTAAAGGCAAGGCCAAAGCAAGTTTCCATGAAACTGAACAACAAGGTTTTGATGCCTTTAAATTACCCCCTCGTCGCTTTGATAAAAAGCCACTGACTGATGACGAAGACTAGGCGCTAAGAGCGTTTAGTAGATAAATGAGTAAGGAAGATTGACAAGTAGGGTCGTTACAAGCTATTCATCAATCTTTCTTATCTATTGGAGATAGGCTTATTAATCGTTTACCGCCATTAAATTCTCTGAAGTGTTTTGAGTCGGCTGCGCGCCATGGCAGCTTTAATAAAGCTGCTCAAGAACTTTCAGTGACCCCCTCAGCGATTAGTCACCAGATTAAAGGTCTGGAAAGCTTTCTTGGTATCGAACTATTTCGCCGAACAAAGCGAAAAGTTGTATTAACCGAGGCGGGTGAATTTTATCTTGGCCCTATTCGCAATATTTTTGAGCAACTGGAAAGCGCCACCGCAGAGCTGAAGAGCAAGCAACAAATTGGTTCCTTGCGCTTATCTGTGCCGCCAGCATTCTTAACCCGCTGGTTGATGCCTAGAATGGAGCGTTTCCAAAGCCGTTACCCTGATATTCAAATTGAAATTAGCTCTTCTATGGGGGTGATTGATTTTGAAGCTGGGGACATTGATATGGCGGTGTACTTTGGTAATGACGACTGGCAAGGGGTCGACACCCATTATTTACGTCCAGCAAGGCTCGCACCTGTCTGTAACCCTAAGTTAATCAAGTCCGAGCAACCCATAGAAAAGCCAGAAGATATGCGCTTTTACCCCTTATTGCACGTGACTAAGCGAAAAGATGAGTGGCACGATTGGCTGCAACAGCATGATCTGGACCCAAAATTATTCCGTCGAGGCTTAATGTTTTCCAGTGGCTCGTTAACCGCTGGGGCAGCGGCACAAGGCTTGGGTATTTCCTTAGCGGACCCTGAATTGGTGGAGCCTGAAATTGAAGCTGGCACCTTAAAAGTTCTGTTTGATGAGCACTTGATCACCGACCGATCTTTTTATTTAGTATACGAGCGTCGCCGTGCGGTGAGCCCTGCTATGTCAGCGTTCAAAGAGTGGATTATTGAAGAAATGGCCGGTAGCAGCAAATAGCTGAGCGCGCGGCTTAACCCTGTAAATGTTTTTTAACCCCCTGTATAGAGATCGAATGAATGAGTGAAGCATTACAAGTAAACAGCTATTTTAATGATCAAGTGAAATCTATTGCCCTAAACAATGCAGAGGGTGTGTCTACCCTAGGGGTAATGGCGGTAGGCGAGTATGAGTTTGGCACCAGCCAAAAAGAGTACATGACAGTGGTTTCTGGCTCTCTAACTGTTAAGTTACCCGGTCAAGATGACTGGCAGACGTTCAGCAAACAAGAAACCTTTATTGTGGACGCGAATCAAAGCTTTGAAGTGAAGGTAACAGAAATGACTGCTTACCTATGTCGCTACGAATAATAGCGAAATTGCCACAAAAAAGGGTCGATAGCATCGACCCTTTTTTGTGCTTTGGAGAATGGTGTGTGGCTTAGCCGCCCACCACGTTCACTAATAGCGTGACCTTGTCTCCAGGTTGTACGTATTTTTTACTGCCAACCAAAGGGTTCCATTTGCGAATATCGCTCACGGACACCTTGAACTTCTGGGCTACCTTGCCAAGAGAGTCACCTGATCTTAGGGTATAAACCACTTTCTTCACCACACTGCGTTGGCTGGTGTTGACTTGTTTTTTCGGGGTTAACCAGACCACAAGTTTTTTACCCGGCATTAACGGATCACCTAAGCCCATGCTATTCCAGCGGGCAAGAGTCTTACTGTCTGTGTCATATTTGTTGGCAATCAACCAAAGGCTTTCGCCGGATTTCACAATGTGATTGATCTTGATGCGGTTCGAGCTAGGCGCACGAGATTGCTTGGCTAAAAGACGCTGATGAGAGCTTAAGGTGTAGCTTTCAATCTTATTACCAGCGACCGGGATCATGAGCTCCTGACCCACACGAATCAAAGTAGAAGACATTTTGTTTACGTCTTGCAGAACATTGACTGTGGTGTTGTGGTTCTTAGCAACCAATAGCAGGTTGTCGCCAGCTTTGACTGTATATCTTACCCAGGTAACGCGATCTTGAGCGGGAATTTCAGCAAGCTTGGTACGAAACTGTTTGGCTTTACTGGTTGGCATCAACAAACGGTGCGGACCTTCTGGTGACGTTGCCCATTGGTTGAAGCCTGGGTTGAGAAGGTAAACCTCATCAATGCTGATGTCGGCCATTTCTGCTGCTTGCGCAAGGTCTAGCTGACCACCGATATTCACCACCTCAAAATAAGGTTTGTTAGCAATGAAGTAGGTTTCATAATTGTACTTAGCGGGCTCTTTGATGATTTTTGCTAAGGCAATTAGCTTAGGCACATAAGCTCGAGTTTCCGCGGGTAAGTCTAGAGACCAAAAATCCGTCGGTTTATTGGCCTTCTTATTTTTGCGGATCGCACGCATCACCGTGCCTTCACCTGAGTTGTAAGAAGCCAATGCATGCAGCCAGTTACCATCGAACATCTTGTTAAGGCGCGTTAAATAAGCAATGGCCGCTTGAGTAGAACCAATGATGTCACGACGACCATCGTACCACCAAGTTTGATCTAGTCCATACATTTGCCCTGTAGAGGGGATGAATTGCCAAGGGCCGGAGGCACGACCATGGCTATAGCCAAATGGGTCAAAGCCACTTTCTACAATAGGAAGTAGGGCAATTTCGGTCGGTAAACCGGCTTTTTCCAATTCCGTTACTATGTAGTGAAGGTAACGTTCGCCACGTTTTGACACTCTGTCTAGGTAGGACAGGTGAGAGCTGTACCAGCGTAATTGAGAGGATAATCTAGGCTTATCGTAATCTAGGTTGAGTTGATAGCCGGCGCGTATTCTTTCCCATAGATCTTCAGGTGCCTTTGGCTTCGGGGCGACAACAACTTCGGGTTCGATGGCTTCATCGACAGATTCTACGGCTTCGTCTGAGCTAAGGTCTGTTTCAGCTTGGCTGATTGGCTCAACACTGTCGATAAGCCCAGATGCTTCGTCTTCAACCTCAAGGACTTCAGCTTCTTCAAGAGATGTTGAGTCATCATTTTGAGTCTTCGATGGACTAAGGGCCTGACAGCCGCTTAGTAGTAGGCTCAATAATAGTGCCCAAATTAACTTGTTAGTCATGAAATCCACATTTTTAATTAAGTCGGGACATTTTAAAGGTGTCATTCCTGAGGTCAACTAAAAGTATCTTTTGCTCTTCTCACCTGAGCAAAGGCCTCAATAGACGTGGTAGCGGGTGTCTCATTTAATTGCTTAGCTGCTCGCATAACGATTGAATTTAGGTGGGATCGCATGAAAGGGTTACTGGCTTTTTCGAGAGCGATATTGCTTGGTAATGTAATGGCTTGTTTTTCACGCAAGGCTTGGCAAACTTGGTTTTCTGTAATTAGAGTTTCATTTTCAGGATCTAGGGACAAAGCAAAACGATAATTCGCCAAGGTGTATTCGTGGGTGCAATACACTAAAGTGTGATCGGGCAACTGTTTTAATCTGTCCATAGCATTGAGCATTTGTTCTGGGGTGCCTTCCATCAGGCGTCCACAACCGCCTTTAAATAGGGTGTCGCCACTGAGCAAGATAGGTGTTTCTGCGTCTGAAAAGTAACAAATATGGTCTAGTGTGTGGGCTGGGGTTTCTAGAGCCCTATATTGACGGCCATAGATCTCGATTATGTCGTCCTGTTCCACACCACGGGTGATCAAATGGCTCAGGTGTTTTGGGCCAATGACTTGGCAGTCAAAGGTTTGCTTGAGCTTTTGTACACCACCCGTGTGATCCTTGTGGTGATGTGTAATCAAAATACCTTCGAGATTCTTTTGCTGGGATTGGCAAAAATTGAGCACCACCTTGGCGTCTCCAGGGTCGACCGCCCAAATACCTGAGCTATCTTTGTCCTCAATTATCCATATATAATTGTCATGAAAAGCGGCTAATGGAATAAGAGTCATGCTGAACCTGTAAGGGTGTGTTAAGGGGTCTAGAATTGGCTTGGAAAAATAATAAAGTCACCAAACCATGGTAAAAGAGAACTCATTGTATGTTGGATGATCAAGCAAGACAATTTTTTCAAAAATGGTACGACAGCGATTTGGGAGCGCAGCTTAAACAGCAAGAAACCGCCCAAATTGAAAGTGAGCTGGATAATGCGGTGGGGTATTACCTTATCGTGCAGTCGCCCATCAAAGATTTGTCTTTCCACAACCATCGTATTCGTGAGCAGATTATTGTTGCCCCCGATATCGAATTTGGCACACCCAGTCATGGGGTGATTGCCAAGGCCAATGAATTGCCCTTTGAGTCCGACGGGGTTGATTTACACGTATTGCACCATACATTGGACTTATCATTAACGCCCCATGATGATCTGCGTGAAGCGGCCAGAACCCTATTGCCTAGTGGCAAATTAGTGGTGGTTGGTTTTAATCCATGGAGCTTTTGGGGCGTAAGACGGCTTTTTTCTAAGCGTGTTAAAGCCCCTTGGTGTGGGCGCTTCATTGCCCATAAGCGGTTGGAAGATTGGCTCAAGGTCGCAGGACTTACCTTAGAAAAAAAAGTTTTTTTGCATTATTCACCGCCTGTACAAAACCCAAAATGGTATCAGCGTTGTCAGTGGCTAGACAGGTTGCTAAAACCATTGAAATTGCCTTTTAGTGGCGTCTATGTACTGACAGCCACCAAACAAGTAAGGCATTTTATCCCAATAAAACCTCGTTGGTCTGGGGCTCGTGTTCGAGTACCACATTTAACGAAACCAACAGCAAAAGAGATGAAACATTGAAAAACGTTGTAATGTACACAGATGGCGCTTGTAAAGGTAACCCAGGCATTGGTGGTTGGGGGGCTTGGTTGACCTTTGGTGAGCACGAAAAACGCCTGTGTGGTGGAGAATTAGAAACCACGAACAACCGTATGGAGTTATTAGGGGCAATCGAAGGCTTACGAGCCCTAAAAGAACCCTGCCAAGTCACCCTTTACACCGACTCTTCTTATGTACAAAAAGGCATTACGGAATGGTTGGCGGGTTGGAAGAAAAAGGGTTGGAAAACGGCTTCAAAGCAACCAGTGAAAAACAAAGATTTATGGCAAGCGCTAGATGAGCAGTGCCAGAACCACGAAGTGACGTGGAAATGGGTGAAAGGTCATGCTGGTATTGAAGGCAACGAAATCGCCGACCAATTGGCCAATCAGGGGATTGATGAATTAAGGGCTAAATCATGAGACAGGTTGTACTGGATACCGAAACCACAGGTATCGATCCCAAACAGGGGCATCGCATTATCGAGATCGGTTGTGTGGAAATGATTGACCGTAAACTGACTAAGCGTCACTTTCATGTGTACATCAACCCAGATAGGGAAGTGGAAGAAGAGGCGTTTCGCGTTCACGGTATTAGCAATGAATTTCTTGCGGATAAACCCCGTTTCCATGAAATAGCCCAAGAGTTTTTCGATTTTATTAAAGGGGCTGAACTCATTATTCACAACGCTCCATTTGATATTGGCTTTATGGATCATGAGTTTGCCAAGCTTGGTGGCTTCCCGAAAACCGCTGAGGTTTGTGGGGTATTTGACAGCCTAGTATTTGCTCGCAAGAAGCACCCAGGCCAGAAAAACAATCTAGACATACTGTGTAAACGATACGGTATTGATAACTCCCACCGTGAATTGCACGGGGCCCTATTGGACTCCGAAATTTTAGCGGATGTTTACCTATTAATGACGGGTGGGCAAACCAACCTTGGTTTGAGCAGCCATTCCGACTCAGGTTCTGGAGAAGAAGAAAGCGCTGGCGAAATTCGCCGCCTGTCTGCGGACAGACCCATGCTTAAAGTGATACGCGCCAGTGATGATGAACTTAAGATGCATGAAGAGCGTTTGGACCTTATTGATAAAAAATCGGGTCAGTCCTTGTGGCGTATTAAACACTAAAGTGTTCGGTAGAAAATAAAAAACCTCACTTCAAAATCTGAAGTGAGGTTTTTTCGTTTTATGGGTGTTTAACGCCAGTTATAGGAAGTAAAACACGCACAAACCGCCGACAAGGCTAAGCACGATTGTGTACGGCAGAGCCATCCACACCATCTTACCGTAGGATAATCTTAGTAATGGTGCGATCGCCGAGGTCAGCAAGAACAGGAACGCTGCTTGCCCGTTAGGGGTTGCCACACTGGGTAAGTTAGTGCCGGTGTTAATGGCCACCGCTAGGGTGTTGAAGTGTTCACGGCTAATAGTGCCTGCATCTAAAGCTGCCTTCACTTCACTGATGTAAACCGTTGCCACGAAAACGTTATCACTGATGGCAGAAAGCACACCATTGGCGATAAAGAACATGATCGGCTGTGAGTGAGTGGGCATGTTCAGCACCACATCAATGATGGGCTGGAACAAATGCTGCTCATGGATAACCGACACGACAGTGAAAAACACCACGAGCAATGCGGTAAAAGGCAGAGCTTCTTCAAATGCATGGCCAATTTGATGCTCTTCTGTGACCCCGTTAAAGGATGTCAGCAAGACAATCACCATAAGACCGACCAAGCCAACTTCTGCCACGTGGAAAGCCAGAGAGAGTACCAAGACAACCGCCACAAGCCCTTGAATAATCAATTTGGCCTTGTGTTTATTGGTGCTGCGCTTGGATTCTTCTTCTTCAAAGTTTTTCAAAATGTTGCGCACATTTTCTGGCAATACCGCACCGTAATCAAACAGCTTGGTTTTTTCTAGAAAAACCACAGTGGTTAAGCCACAAAAGAAGACCGGCACAGAGACTGGTGCAACGTGTAGGAAAAACTCAGCAAAGTCCCAACCTGCAATCTTAGCGATCAAAAGGTTTTGTGGTTCGCCTACCAAGGTAGCAACGCCTCCAAGGGCGGTACCCACAGCGCCGTGCATCAGCAGGCTACGCAAGAAAGAGCGAAATTGAGCGAGGTCTTCTTGGTTGACGGGGAGGATCTTATCGTCGACCACATGATTGTGTTTCTTCTCAGCGGATTGGCCAGAAGCGACTTTGTGATAAACCGAGTAAAACCCGACACTGACACTGATCAGCACCGCGGTTACGGTTAATGCGTCTAGAAAGGCAGAAAGAATGGCGGCCGCAAAGCTAAACACTAAGGAAATAGCCACTTTGGAGCGAATCTTAACCAGCAATTTATTGAAGATAAACAACAGCATATCTTTCATAAAATAAATGCCGGCGACCATGAACATCAGCAATAGAATCACGTCAATATTATGGACAACTTCCTTGTACACACCATCCGAGTTGGTTAGTCCTAATAAAACCGCTTCTATTGCAATGAGTCCACCGGGTAAAAGAGGGTAGCATTTGAGCGCCATACCGAGGGTGAAGATAAACTCGATAATTAATAACCAGCCCGTTACAAAAGGGCCTAACACGGCCAATAAGATAGGGTTAACGATTAAGAATATGATGACGGCTTGCTTGTACCATAGAGGTGATGAGCCTAGAAAGTTATTGCTAAAGGCTCTTGAAAGGTTGGTGTGCATTGATAGTTCCTTGTTAAGAAAGGCTAATTTGAAACTTTACGAAAAATTTAATCTTCCGATAATAAGTGATAAACCTCTCAGTATCTACCGAGTTTGTTGTGCTAAGCGCTTGCTATTTGCTGTGTGTGTCCCCATATCATGGTTAACTTAAGACGATTTGTAAGGGTATCAATTTGGAATTTTTAACAGAATATGCAGGGTTTCTACTGAAAACCTTGACCATAGTAATCGCCATCATAGTGGTAGTCGCTATGGTCGCGAATGGTAAGAAGAAGTCGCGTCCTGGGGATTTAGTGGTGACTAAGCTAAACGATGGCTACGATGCGATGAAGGCCGAACTGGACCTTCAGCTGTTGGATAAGAAGGCTGCTAAAGCGGCGGAAAAGGCTAAGAAGAAGCAAGCCAAGCTAGACAAAAAGGCGGCTAAAAATACCAAAGAAGATGTCGCAGAAGTGAAAAAACGCTTGTACGTCATCGACTTTGATGGGGATATAAAAGCCTCTGCGGTTGCCAGTATGCGTGAAGAAATTACCGCAATTCTAAGCGTTGCACAAAAAACCGACGAGGTAATGGTGCGCTTGGAAAGTGGTGGTGGCGTGGTGCATGGCTATGGTTTGGCGGCTTCTCAACTACAGCGTATTCGCAGTGCCGGCATTCCATTAACGGTTTGTGTAGATAAAGTCGCTGCCAGTGGTGGTTACATGATGGCCTGTGTGGCGGATAAAATTATTGCTGCGCCTTTTGCTATTTTGGGTTCCATTGGTGTAGTGGCTCAAGTGCCAAACGTTCATCGATTGTTGGATAAGGGGTTGATTGACGTTGAACTTCATACTGCAGGTAAATATAAACGTACTCTTACCATGCTGGGTGAAAACACCGATGAGGGCCGTGAAAAATTCAAACAAGATCTAGAAGATACCCATGGTTTGTTCAAAAGCTTTGTCGCAGAACAAAGACCCGCTTTGGATATCGAAGCCATTGCCACGGGTGAAACCTGGTATGGTCGCCAAGCTCTAGACAATAAGCTGGTGGACAGTGTGATGACCAGTGATGCTTATTTGGTGGAAAACTACGCTCAAGCGGATGTTATTCAAGTCGCTTTTAAACAGCCCAAATCCATGGCTGAAAAAGTCGGGCTGTCTGTTTTTAACGCGGTGGAAGCTAAAGCCGTTAGCTGGATTGGAAAGCTGACTCAGACACGAGGCTACTAACATTCGTTAGTGGTTTGAGTATTGTGAGAGTTCATAAAAGGTAAGGTGATGTCACCTTACCTTCTTTTGTGGGGGGATGATTTAGTTACTTAGCTCGTTGGTGCTATTGAGTCTGTCATAGGTCAAGCTGGCACCGGTTTCAGCTGGTAAAGACTGCTGAGCGATCTGCTCAATGGCGTCTTCAAGTTCAATTGGCTCAAAGTAAAGAAGGCTGCCAATAATCGGGTGGTCGATATAATTTACTTTTTTACTGGCGGTTTTGTTCTTCTCACGAAGATTTAACACCAGTGCGGGCTCAAATTGTTTGAATTGGGTTGGGCTTTCGGAAAACTCTGTTGTGCTATCTGTGGCAGCGGGTAGGGTAAAGCTATCAAACAAGTAATGTTTATAGCGAATATCCGATTCTAAGTAGCGACCCAGTTTAATTGAAATATCACCTGTTAGCTCAGGGTAGCCGTCTTTGTTTTCAGGGCTGGTGAAGCGTTTATGAATTACATCGCCCCGATCTTTAAAGATCAGTGTCCATTTCTGGTTTGACAGAATCTGTACACGTCTATCAAGCTTTTTATCAAAATCATCAAATACGCTTGGCAAGGTTTGACTTGTTTGCTCAGCAGACAGCTGCTGGTCCACATCGGCATCGAATGATTCACGAATTAAGCCGTCTAGCGTTAGAACATTTTCATAGTCAACGTGTTCATTGGTATAGCGTTCAGGCCACACAAAGGTCAGCAAGTAGCCCTGGTAGGCACGAGCTGTGTCCGGATTGATGTTTTCCTCTTGAGCCATTAAATGAGGGCTTAGGAAAGTCAGTAGGGCAAGCGTAATGGGCAATGATTTCAATGTAATAGTTCCAATGTCTTAGTCGTTTGTTGGAAACGATCTTCAGCGTTCAGCATAGGCGCAATAAATTTAAGTGTATCAGAACCTATCAGTTTGTAGTGATCTGGTTTGCTTTGGATCAAGCGTATGAGCTTCATCGGATCAACAGGTGTCTGGCTACTGAAATAGATTTTACCTTCTTTTTGGTTGGCTTCAATTTTATTGATGCCCAGCTTTTCTGCCGTAAGCTTAATGCCCGTTTGGCGGAACAGGTTCTTGGTGGCGTCTGGCAGTAGGCCAAAACGGTCGATCATTTCAACTTGAAGCTCTTTTAAATCCTGTTCATTGCTGGCACTGGCAATGCGCTTATAAAGGATGAGTCGCGAGTGCACATCCCCAAGGTAATCATCAGGAATAAGTGCTGGCACGCGCAAATTAATGTCGGTTTGGCTAGGGGAGGTAATGTCGACATTAGGAGATTCACCATTTTTCAGTGACTTCACCGCCCGATCTAGCATGTCCATAAACAATGAAAAACCAACGTGCTCAATGTGACCACTTTGACCGTCCCCTAGTAATTCCCCTGTACCACGGATTTCAAGGTCGTGGGTGGCAAGGGTAAAGCCTGCACCTAAAGTGTCTGCAAGCGTGATGGCTTCTAGACGCTTCTCTGCATCGGGAGTGACTTTTCTATCGTTGGGTGTCAGCAAATAAGCGTAGGCTTGGTGGTGTGATCGACCCACTCGGCCACGTAATTGGTGAAGTTGCGCAAGGCCAAACTTATCAGCTCGCTCAATAATAATGGTGTTGGCGTTTGGAATGTCGATACCGGTTTCGATAATGGTGGAACAGACCAACACATTGGCGCGCTTGTGGTAAAAATCGGACATCACTTGTTCCAATTCACGCTCGCGCATCTGGCCATGGCCAACGATTACTCGTGCCTCTGGGATGAGTTCTTCTAGCTCTTCGGCCGCTTTTTGAATGGTTTGTACTTCATTGTGTAGGAAGTACACTTGGCCACCCCTGTGAAGCTCACGCAAGATGGCTTCTTTAATATTGCGCTCGTCTTTTTCTTTTACAAAGGTTTTTACCGATAAGCGTTTTGCGGGTGGTGTGGCGATAATCGACAGATCGCGGATCCCAGACAGAGACATGTTCAGAGTTCTTGGGATTGGCGTAGCTGTGAGGGTAAGAATGTCCACCTCAGCTCGTAAGGACTTGAATTGATCCTTCTGCTTCACCCCAAATCTATGCTCTTCATCTATGATGACCAAGCCTAAATTGGCGAACTTGATGTCCCCTTGAATCAGCTTGTGGGTGCCTACAACAATATCCGCTTTGCCAGATTCTAAGCGCTCTATGGCGGCGTTGGACTGTTTGCCAGAACGGAAGCGTGACAGCAGTTCAATTTCCACTGGCCAGTCGGCAAAACGGTCACAGAAGTTTTCATAATGCTGTTGAGCCAGCAGGGTCGTTGGCACTAAAACTGCCACTTGCTTACCATCTTGTACTGCTAAGAACGCCGCGCGCATGGCTACTTCTGTTTTACCAAACCCCACATCGCCACAGACTAATCTGTCCATAGGTTTGCGGGCTGCCATGTCGGTTATCACAGCATCAATGGCAGTTTGCTGATCTGGCGTTTCTTCAAAGGGGAAGCCAGCGGCAAAAATTTCATATTGATCGTCCGGCTTAGCAAAAGCATAGCCCACACGGGCTTCGCGCTTGGCGTAGATCTCTAACAATTCTGCGGCAGTATCTCGGGCTTTTTCTGCGGCTTTTTGCTTTGCAACACTCCATTTGTCGGTACCGAGTTTATGCAGTGGTGCGGTGTCTTCATCGGCGCCTGTGTAGCGAGAGATAAGCTGGAGAGAAGATACGGGTACATAGAGCTTGGCATCATTGGCATAACCTAGGGTTAACAGCTCGGTTTCTTGACCGTCTATTTGTAGGTTGGTGAGGCCAAGATAGCGTCCCACGCCATGATCAATGTGTACTACAGGTGCGTTTAATCTTAGCTCTGTCAGGTTGCGAATAATCGCATCTTCGTTGACATCACTGTGCTTGTTGCGTCTTCTGTGTTGGGAAACACGTTCCCCAAGAATCTCACTTTCGGCGATGAGTACCATCTCATTGCGAATAACAAAGCCACGGTTAATCGCGCCTTCGGTAATGGCTAAAGCTTGCGGGGCGTTTTTAAAAGTGAGCCAGTCACTTACTTGCTTGGGTTTGATTTTGTGTTTTTTAAGTAACTCTAGCAGAGCTTCTCGACGTCCCGCTGTTTCCGCCACTATCAGTACGGGTGTACTGGTATTGTCTAGATAGGCTTGTAATTTGTTGAGTGGTTGAGGGTGTTTTGAGTCGATTCGCACATCCACAGATGGCTCATAATGTGGGTGCTGACCTTGGGCAGAAAAAATCACATTGGCGTATTTATTCAGCAGGCCGAAGAATTCATCTTCTTTTAAGTTGATTTCTTCAGGTTTTAGAATGGGTCGTTCAATATCGTAATTGAGCGACTCATGGCGGCTACGAAAATCCAACTGTATGCTGCCAAGCTGCTCGTTTAGGGTGTTGGAGCGAACGATTATGGTGTCTGTTGGTAAATAGTCGAAAATGCTCTCGGTTTGCTGAAAGAACAAGGGGAGATAATATTCGATGCCTGCAGGAATAATGCCGCTGGAAATGTCTTGATAAATGGGACTAGACAGTGGGTCGATCTCAAAGCGCTCGCGAAAGGCTTGACGAAACTGCTGTATGCCTTGGGATGTCGCCGGAAACTCTTTCGCTGGCAACATTTTAATTTCTTTCACCTTGTTAATACTGCGCTGAGTTTCCGCATCAAACCAGCGGATAGAGTCAATCTCGTTGTCAAACCAGTCCAGCCTAATGGGATTCTCCGCCCCCATGGGGAAAATATCCATCAAGGCGCCGCGTACAGAATACTCCCCGTGCTGATGAACATTGTCTACGTTTAAATAACCTGCGCTGGTTAACTTACTTGATAAGGCTTCTAGGGCAAGGTTTTGGCCTTCCTTTAGGTGAAAGCGCTGAGCATCAATGTGCTGCTTTGGGCACAATCGAGTCAAACATGACGCCACGGTGGTAAGAATAATTGGGTTCTTGCTTTCACTGAGTTTGGCAAGGGTTTCTAGGCGCTGAGAGATAATGTCTTGGTGGGGAGAGAAGGCATCGTAAGGCAGCGTCTCCCAATCACTAAAACGCAAAATTTCATGATTCTGCTGGTTAAGAAAAGCTAACTCATCTTCTAATTCATTTAATTCCGCTACCGTATTGACCATATAAAGAATGGGAGTGGCATGTTGGTCTGCGATATCAAGTAGTTGCAAGGCTTTGCGACTGCCGTCTAACCCCTCAATAAGGTTTTTATAGCCCGGCTTGGTATTAATGGATAAAAGATCTGACATGATACGAAATACTTTCCTAGAGGATTTTTTACACCGACTTCTAACGTTGAAATGGGGATCAGTGAGTGCGCTGTTTAGCGCCATACATTGTGGCTGTTTCAAACTTGCTTGGCAACTTTTAACAGCCCATAAGACTTAGGAAAGGAGGAGAATATCTCAATAAAATAACTAAGACAGGCATGTTTAAAACCCAGTAAACGCAAGGTCTTTGGATTTTAAAGGGCTGTCTTAGTTAGTTGTCGATCTTTAGTGTTTAATGCCAAGCCCCTTGAAGACATAGCCAATGAGCAAGTCTTTATTTTTGAAGTTGATCAAGGGTTTCCAAGTGACTGCGCCAAAGATCGGTATTTGAGCCACACCTTTTTTCTGGCCGATGGGGATAAGCCCCATTTCAGGCATAGGTTTGTGGGCTTTGGTCTTTTTGCCTTGTTGTTTGGCAATAAGATTGGCGGCTAGCTCTTTTCCTTGGGGGATCGCTGCAGCGGCTAGTTTTAAATCCTGTAGATCCGCCACATCACCAACCGCCCATAAGCTAGTCGTGCCTGTCACTTGAAAATCAGCATCCACTTTAATAAAGCCCTGTTCGGTTATACATTGGCTTAGCTGAGGCTTCATGAAGTCTGAGTTGGCCTTTACACCAACGGCGACATAGGTGATGTCTGCATTGAGCTGATCGCCTGTGTGTTTGTCAATATAAACCTTGTCCTGTTGCTGGTAATAACGGTTGGTTTGTATGTTTACTCCCAGCGCTTGTAGCTGTTTAGTTGCCTTGCGTTGTGTATTCTCGCTATAGCTTGAGAGAACGGTGGAGGATGAGTCGGCCAGTGTTACCTTGATGTTAGGGTGGCTGTAAGCGATGTCACCGGCCAGTTCAACACCTACTGCTCCTGCGCCTATAACCAGTACAGATTTTGCCTTAGCTAATGCAAGAGAAGCATCTTTTAACTCTTCGTTTCGTTCATTTAAGGTAAATGCATGGTTGCTTTTGGCAACTGAAAAAGATGGGTAGCTTGATCCTGTCGCGATAATTGCTTGTTGAAAGGTTAGTCTTTCGCCGTTATCGAGAAGTGCGCTGTTCTCCGTTAATTCAACAAGGCTGCCTTGGATAAATTCACCAGAAAGGAAATCAGCGTAGCGTATTCTTGGGGTGTCTTTGACCTTGGAAAAGTCTGCAACGTTGCGAAGCGTCGCCATGGTGACTTCAAAGTAGTCTTTACGGTCGATTAAAGTCGTTGAAATGTTTGATTTAGCGAGCTCTTGGGCCAGGGTTGCACCGGCGAAGCCCCCGCCAATAATAAGGGTGTGGGTTGTTGTGTTCATGTTAAGGCTCATTGTAAAGGTTAGGTTGATTCACTATGTATTGAGCTTATTGTAAGCTGTATAAAAAATGCAACAATGAGCGAAAATTGTATTTGTGTGTGCGTATTTTATGCATGGGGTGTTATGAAACATTGGACTGAAATAAGGACAACCTTTTTCGTCGCGAAAACTGGCAGTATCAGTGGTGCGTCAAGGGCGTTGGGGGTGCACAGAGCGACGATTCTTCGACATCTAGATGTGATCGAGGAAGAGTTGGGAGCGAAGGTGTTTTTGCGAGATGCCAAAGGTTACCAACTAACGGAAGTGGGTAAGGATTTATTGCGTGTAGCAAAGTTAACGGACGAGCAATTTAGCGACTTTGCCAGGCGGGCTAGGGGTCAGCAAGGGGAGTTAGAAGGAGAGTTTATTTTAACCTCTTTAGATGCTTTATCTCATTTACTCATGCCGGCGGTGAAACTCTTTAGTCAAGCCTATCCAAAAATACGTGTTAGATGGCTGACCAGTGTTGAGCTAATGAAATTAGAATATGGACAGGCTCATGTGGCGATTCGTACCGGCCCAAAACCTCAAGACGATAGTTATGTTGTGCAGCCGTTTGCACCATTGAGTGTTGGTTTGTATGCAAGTGAGAGTTACTTGCAGAAACATGGCGTGCCAGTAGTTGAGTCCGATTTAAAAGAGCATCTGTTTGTAGCGGCGGATGAAGCGCCAGATCGGTTAGAAATTGTGAAATGGTTTACTGAGATTGTTCCACCAGAACAGGTGGTGTGCACGAGTAATAACCAAGACTTGTTGCAGAGAACGATTGTTAATGGTCTGGGGATTGGGTTTATGCAATGCCAAGCTTCACAAATTTACCCTAATGTGTGTCGTGTACTGCCTGATATTCAATGGAACTTTGAAAACTGGATTGTGACCCATGGTGATTTGCATCGCTCTGAGAAAGTTCAGGCATTTTTAGCCATTTTAAAAAGTGATGAATATCAAAGCAAATTGCCTAATTAGATAAAAACTAATTAAGACACCCACGATTAACACTAAGTATTTCCAAGGTGTTTCAAAGTTACAAGCTTTTTTCGGAGCCTCTTCTATACTGAATTTATGTTTTCTCAAGGAAGAGGAGATTCGCCATGCCAATGCCTCGAAATCAGCAGATATGTGTTGAAGATACCCCTTATTATCATTGTGTTTCACGATGTGTTCGTCGTGCTTATTTATGTGGTGAAGATGCTGCAACGGGAGTGAGTTATGAACACCGCCGTGAATGGGTGGAAAATCGCTTATTGTTTCTGGCGGGAGTTTTTTCCATTGATGTTTGTGCCTACGCCGTAATGAGCAATCATCTTCATGTTGTACTGCATATTAATACTGAAAAAGCTGAAAGCTGGTCATTCCGAGAGGTGTTAGAACGTTGGCATAAAATACATAAAGGCACGCATTTTACTCGGCAATACACAGCAGGCGAGAATCTCCCTAAAAGCGCGATGGAGTTCGTGGAGGCGTCGGTAAAGGTTTATCGAAAGCGCTTAACAGATATAAGTTGGTTTATGCGCGAATTGAACGAACCGATTGCTCGAAAAGCGAATGTCGAAGATAACTGCACTGGGCATTTCTGGGAAGGGAGATTTAAGTCACAAGCTTTACTTGATGAGGCTGCATTAATTGCATGTATGGCCTATGTGGATCTCAATCCACTACGCTCTAATATAAGTAATGCGCCTGAAGAATCGGACTTCACAAGTATAAAAAGGCGAGTAGAAGCTGCGAAAATAAAAACTCAACCAAAAAACCTTTTTCCTTTCGTTGGTCACCCTCGTGAAGACATGCCAAGCGGTTTGCCTTTTAAGCTGGTCGACTATTTAGAGCTTGTCGACATGACAGGGCGAATAATCAGAAAAGATAAACAAGGCGTTATCGATGCTCCTTGCCTATCTATATTACAACGGCTGAATATTCCATCAGAAACTTGGTTGTGCATCGCTGCACACTTTGAAATCCTAACGGGTCGTCTTGTGGGTCATGAACAATCCATTGATTGCTATTGTCAGGTGCACCAACGGCATCGAAAGCCCAATCGTGAGCAAATAAAACTGCTTGCCTAAAAAAATAGTGTGGAACTAATAATTAATAGCCTATCGTGCTCTAGCCTTTTTGTGACTAAAAACAGTGAATTAGACTAATTAATCAGTTAAATCCTAACCTCTCGATCTCAATACTCATTATTCCGCGAATCTGCCTATAAATTTTTATATCCATGTGAATTCATCCTAGCCTTAGGGGCTGCGTGCCGCTCCGAACTAGGCGAGTTTGCTGGTGTTTAAAGGTGGCTGTCTAGGTTAGATAGTCTGGTTGGTTTGTTGGAGGGTGTGGTTTGGGGTATATCTAGATTTCCCTTGGGTTATATTCTGCTGGTAGGGTGCTTTATTTGTGCTTTATTTGTGCGTTTTTTGAGCGAGAATGTAAGAAAGCATCAAAAACACCTCAAACAATTTGCAAGGAGCGCTGCAAAGACTCTGTCATGGTGTAGTCAAGACTGGCAATGACCTCTATAATACTTCGGTTTTTTGGTGAAGTGAGTTTGTGTTTTACAGCCGAGTAAAATTGGTTGTTAGCTTATGCATGTTTTCCCGGAGGGGGGTGTAAGCAAAATACTTAACGCTTTTGTGTTCAATTTATTGTTGGGCAGACATATGTATAAAATTACAAAAGGCCTTGATCTTCCGATTTCTGGCGCCCCCAATCAAGTGATTGAAAATTCGGCGGCGGTGAAATCCGTTGCTGTAATCGGCCCTGACTACCATGGTATGAAACCGACCATGTTTGTTAAGGAAGGCGATAAAGTTAAAAAAGGTCAGGTGATCTTTACTGATAAGAAAACAGAGGGCGTAAAGTATACTGCCCCTGCAGCAGGTATTATCAGTGCCGTTAACCGTGGCGAGAGACGTGTTTTTCAATCTGTAGTGATTCAGCTTGAAGGCGACGAGGCAGAAACTTTTGCTTCTTACTCTGGTGCACAGCTTAAAGACTTAGAGCGTGAGAAAGTAGTAGAGAACCTTGTTGAGTCAGGTTTATGGACAGTGTTCCGTACTCGTCCTTTCTCTAAAGTACCTGAAGTCGCTTCTGTTCCAAGTTCTATTTTTGTTACTGCTATTGATACCAACCCTTTAGCGGCTTCTCCTGAAGTTGTATTGGCGGATCAGGCCGAAGCCTTTGCTGATGGCTTAACTGTGTTAACTCGTTTAACACAAGGCAAAGTATTCCTATGTAAAGAAGCGGGTGCGAAAATTCCAACGACATCTGATGTGTCTGTTGAAGAGTTTTCTGGTGTTCACCCAGCAGGTCTTGCCGGTACTCATATTCATTTACTTGACCCTGTTAGCGACAAGAAAACTGTCTGGTCAGTAAATTACCAAGACGTTGTTGCGATTGGTAAGTTGTTTGTTTCTGGCGAATTAAGTGTTGAGCGCGTTGTTGCGCTAGCGGGTCCACAAGTGAAGAAGCCTCGTTTGGTACGCACATTAGTTGGTGCGAGCCTAACGGATCTTGTTGCGGGTGAATTGGCAGAAGGCGAGAATCGTGTGATTTCTGGTTCCGTACTTTCTGGTCGTAATGCATTCGGTCCTTTCGCTTACTTAGGTCGTTACCACACTCAAGTTTCTGTCTTGCTTGAAGGTCGTGAGCGTCAAATGATGCATTACCTTCGTGCTGGTGTAGAGAAACACTCTATCATGAACGTCTTCCTGTCTAAGTTAACAGGTAAGAAGTCTTTTGATATGTCTACAACGACAAACGGTAGTGACCGTACTATGTTGCCGCTAGGTAATTTCGAACGCTTGATGCCTTTGGATATTCTTCCGACTCAGTTGTTACGTTCGTTAGTGGTGAATGACACCGAGCAAGCTCAAAAATTGGGTGCGCTAGAGCTAGATGAAGAAGATCTTGCTTTGTGTACTTACAGCTGTTCAGGTAAGTTCGAATATGGCCCGATCCTTCGGGATTGCCTAACTCTAATAGAGAAAGAGGGTTAATTCATGGGGCTTAGAAAAGTACTCGATAAAATTGAACCTGAATTTCATTCAGGTGGTAAATACGAAAAGTGGTACGCACTTTTTGAAGCTGTAGATACGATTTTCTACCGTCCAAGCTCTGTGACCAAAAATGGCTCACACGTTCGTGACGCGGTTGATATGAAACGTATTATGATCTTGGTATGGATGTGTACTTTCCCTGCCATGTTCTTCGGTATGTACAATATCGGTCTACAAGCCAATACTGCGATGGACGCAATGGGCGTTACTGCAGATGACTCTTGGCGTCACGGCATCATTGGTGCCCTGACCAGCTATAATGCCGACAGCATCATAGACAACATGATTTACGGGGCAATGTACTTCTTGCCAGTTTATCTAGTGACCTTTGTTGTGGGTGGTTTCTGGGAAATTTTGTTTGCTTCCGTGCGTAAGCATGAAGTGAACGAAGGTTTCTTCGTTACCTCTATCTTGTTCTCCTTGTCTTTGCCAGCGACTGTGCCTTTATGGCAAGTGGCACTAGGTATCACCTTCGGTGTGGTATTGGCGAAAGAAGTGTTCGGTGGAACAGGTAAAAACTTCTTGAACCCAGCTTTGGCTGGCCGTGCCTTCTTGTTCTTCGCTTACCCAGCATCTATGTCTGGTGATGCCGTATGGACAGCAGTTGACGGTTTCTCTGGCGCGACGGCATTAAGCCAGTTGGCGGCAGACGGCGTTGCTGGTCTAACGGTTGCTTGGTCTGATGCCTTCTTCGGCTTCATTCAAGGTTCAATGGGTGAAACTTCAACACTGGCTATCCTAATCGGTGGTGGTGCCTTGCTTATCATGCGTATCGCTGCTTGGCGAATTGTCGCGGGTGTAATGCTAGGTATGGTGTTGACGTCTTTGTTGTTCAACCTTATTGGTTCAGACACCAACCCAATGTTTTCTACACCTTGGTACTGGCACCTAGTTTTGGGTGGTTTTGCCTTTGGTATGATGTACATGGCAACAGATCCAGTTTCTGCTTCAATGACGAATCGCGGTAAGTGGTTCTACGGTGCGCTAATTGGTGTCATGGTCGTGTTGATCCGTGTGGTTAACCCAGCTTACCCAGAGGGTATGATGTTGGCCATCTTGTTTGCGAACTTGTTTGCCCCATTTATTGATCACTTTATAGTTCAGGCGAACATCAAACGGAGGATTGCACGCAATGGCTAGTAATAACGATAGTATTAAAAAAACCATTATTGTTGCTCTGTCTTTATGCTTGGTTTGTTCTATTTTTGTTGCGGCAGCAGCAGTAGGTCTAAAGCCTATTCAGAAAACCAACCAAGATTTAGACCGTAAGCGTAATATCTTGTCTGCAGCTGGCATGCTTGATGCTAGTAAATCTGTCGATGAAATCTTCGCAACAGTTGATACGCGCATCGTAAGTATGGCCACTGGTCAATTTGCGACTGACGCTGAGCTTGAGCAAGCAGGTATTAATCCTCAAACTTATAACCAACAAGCCGCAGCGAAAGATCCAGCTTTGTCTGAAGCTTTGGTAAATGATCCGGCGAGCATTAAACGTCGCGCTAAATTCGCGTCTGTTTATTTGGTGAAAGCAGCGGATGATTCCATTGAGCGTATTATCCTACCTGTTCACGGTTACGGATTGTGGTCAACTATGTACGGCTTTATTGCCCTAGAGAATGACTTCGATACCATTATTGGTTTTGGCTTCTACGATCAAGGTGAAACACCTGGATTGGGTGGTGAAGTAGATAATCCTAACTGGAAAGCATTGTGGGAAGGCAAAAAAGTCTACAACGACCAAGGCGACGCTGTTATTCAGTTAGCTAAAGGCGGTGTTGATAGCGCTGATCCACAAGCAATACACAAAGTAGATGGTTTGTCTGGTGCCACACTAACGAGTCGTGGTGTCACCAATCTTGTTCAATACTGGTTGGGTGAAGAGGGCTTTGCGCCATTCTTGTCCACACTGCGTAGTGAAGGAGCTCAATAATGTCTAATGTAAAAGACGTCCTATTTGGACCAATCCTTTCGAATAACCCGATTGCGCTACAGATTTTGGGTATTTGTTCTGCTTTGGCAGTAACAAGTAGCTTGAGCGTAAGTTTTGTTATGGCGATCGCGCTTACTTTGGTAACCGCTTTCTCTAACTTGTTTATCGCGGTCATTCGTAGCCATATTCCAAACAGCATTCGAATCATTGTACAGATGATCATCATTGCCTCTTTGGTAATCGTGGTTGACCAAGTACTGAAAGCCTTTGCTTACGAAATTTCTAAGCAGTTGTCAGTATTTGTTGGTTTGATCATTACGAACTGTATCGTAATGGGTCGTGCGGAAGCCTTCGCTATGAAAAATGGCCCAGCCATGAGTTTCTTGGATGGTATCGGTAACGGTCTTGGCTACAGCGCCATGCTTATTATCGTTGCTTTCTTCCGCGAGCTTCTAGGTGCTGGTAAATTGTTTGGTGTGGAAATTTTCGCAACGGTTCAAAACGGTGGCTGGTACCAGCCAAACGGTTTGATGTTGCTACCACCAAGTGCTTTCTTCGTTATCGGTTTGGTTATTTGGGCACTACGTGCTTACAAAACGGATCAAGTTGAAGAGCCAGAGTATAAGATCGCACCGAATTCACGTGCTCAGGAGGCGCTCTAAATGGAACATTTTATTAGTCTATTTATAAAAGCTGTTTTCGTTGAAAACATGGCTCTGGCCTTCTTCCTTGGTATGTGTACTTTCTTGGCCCTATCTAAGAAAGTTGAAACGGCGATCGGCCTAGGTATTGCGGTTGTTGTTGTATTGGCAATTACTGTTCCTCTGAACAACCTTTTGTACCAAAACCTATTGGTTGATGGCGCATTAGAGTGGGCAGGTTTACCAGGTGTCGATCTAAGCTTCCTTGGTTTGTTGAGCTACATTGGTGTTATCGCCGCTGTGGTACAAATATTGGAAATGACGTTAGATAAATATATGCCAGCGCTGTACAACGCTCTTGGTGTATTCTTGCCATTGATTACCGTGAACTGTGCCATCATGGGTGCCTCTTTGTTCATGGTAGAGCGTGACTATAACTTCAGTGAAAGTTTGGTTTACGGTGTTGGTGCTGGTGTTGGTTGGGCGCTTGCAATTGCTGCCCTAGCTGGTATTCGGGAGAAACTTAAATATTCAGATGTACCTGCTGGTCTTCGTGGTCTTGGTATCACGTTTATCACAGTAGGTCTAATGAGCTTAGGTTTCATGTCATTTTCTGGTGTGCAGCTGTAATAGGCTGCTCAGTTGGACAACCAAGAATAAGGTTTAACTAACATGGTCAACTTAGAGATTATTCTAGGTGTGGTAATGTTCACAGCTATCGTTCTAGCGTTAGTGGCAATTATCCTTGCTGCCCGCGCTCGATTGGTAAGTACTGGTGACGTTACAATTCGCATCAATGGTGAAAAAGAAGTTACTGCCCCTGCTGGCGGTAAGTTATTACAAACGTTAGCAAACAGCGGCATCTTCTTGTCGTCTGCTTGTGGTGGCGGTGGTACTTGTGCCCAGTGTAAATGTAAAGTGACGAGCGGCGGTGGCTCTATGCTATCGACTGAGCAATCACACTTTACTCGCCGTGACGAAAAAGAAGGCTACCGTTTGTCTTGTCAGGTTTCTGTGAAACAGGACATGGATGTAGAGGTACCAGAAGAAGTATTTGGTGTTAAAGCTTGGGAATGTACGGTTGAGTCTAACCCGAACCTTGCTACCTTCATTAAAGAATTGACGTTGAAATTGCCAGAAGGCGAAAACGTTGATTTCCGTGCTGGTGGTTACGTTCAGCTAGAAGCGCCTGCGCACACGGTACACTACAAAGATTTCGACATCGAAGAAGAGTACCGTGGCGATTGGGATAAGTTCAATCTGTGGAAGTTCTCTTCTACCGTTACTGAGCCTGTTATCCGCGCTTACTCTATGGCGAACTACCCTGAAGAAAAAGGTATCGTGAAGTTCAATATTCGTATTGCTTCGCCACCACCGGGTAAAGATGATTTGCCTCCAGGTCAAATGTCTTCTTACGTGTTCAGCCTTAAGCCAGGCGATAAAATCAAAGTATACGGTCCATTTGGTGAGTTCTTCGCTAAAGACACGGATGCGGAGATGGTGTTTGTCGGTGGTGGTGCTGGTATGGCGCCAATGCGATCACACATTTTTGACCAACTTAAGCGTCTGAATTCTACTCGTAAAATGTCTTTCTGGTACGGCGCACGTAGTGTACGTGAAGCCTTCTATATGGATGAATACGACAAGCTGCAAGAAGAGAACGAAAACTTCGAATGGCATTTGGCGTTATCGGATCCTCAGCCAGAAGATAATTGGGAAGGTAAAACAGGTTTCATTCATAATGTCTTGTATGAAAATTACCTGAAAGATCACCCAGCGCCTGAAGATTGCGAGTACTACATGTGTGGGCCGCCAATGATGAATGCGTCCGTGATTAAAATGCTTGAAGACCTAGGTGTCGAAAAAGAAAACATCCTATTGGATGATTTCGGTGGCTAGTAGTTGAAAATAAAGACCCACCAATTGGTGGGTCTTTATTTATTAATTTTGAAAAGAAGATGTATGCGTAAAAAAATATGGTTACCCGCCTTACTGCTTATTATTCTTGCAGTGGTGTATCGTTTAACAAGTTTTACTCCAGAACTGGTGAGCTTCTCTGGCCCAACCATGGGGACAACTTATACAGTTAAGTTTTATACAACAGAAGAAATTGAAAACCCTTGGGGCATTAAGAGTGATGTCGACGACGTATTGTTGAGTGTGAATAAGCACATGTCGACCTATGACCCGAGTTCAGAACTGTCTAATTTAAATAAACTGCCTGCCAACTCAGTGCAAGATATTAGCTCGGGTTTGGCCTATGTTATTGATAAAGCGCTATTGATCAGCCAAATGAGCGGCGGTGAATATGATGTTACAGTAGGACCATTAGTTAACCTTTGGGGTTTTGGTCCGGGTAAGCGTGAAGATAAAGTCCCTACGGATGCCGAAATCCAGCAGGCAAAAGCTCGAATTGGCTATCAATCCATTCAATTGGAGAAAAATCAACTAACCAAACAAAAAGATGTCTATATTGATCTTTCTTCTATTGCCAAGGGATACGGGGTAGATAAGGTGGCAGAAGCCCTAGAGGATCATGGGATCACAAGCTACCTAGTTGAAGTAGGTGGTGAAATTAGATCAAAAGGCTTTAAACCTGAAGGTGATTCGTGGCAAGTAGCCATTGAAAGCCCAGCGGGCGGTCATGCAATTGCTAAGAAAATTATAGCGGCAGATGATATTGCTATCGCTACGTCTGGTGATTACCGTAATTACTTTGAAAAAAATGGTGTGCGTTACTCTCATACCATTAACCCGATTACAGGCCGTCCAGTGACACACAGATTGGTGTCAGTAACGGTCATAGATAAGACAGCCACTATGGCAGATGGCTTGGCCACAGCAATTACCGTATTAGGACCAGAGAAAGGTCTGGCATTTGCACAGGAAAACGGTGTTGCGGCTTATCTATTAGTAAAAACAGATTTTGGTTATGAAGAACGTTCTTCTGATGCTTTTCAGCATTACCGGAATGACTAACCAAACAAAAATTTCATTTTAGGGGATTTAATATGCTAACAATTGTATTGGCTTTCGCTCTTATGTTGGTTTTAGTGGCCGCGATGGCCGTCGGTGTTTTGATGGGGCGCAAGCCCATTTCAGGTTCATGTGGCGGTATGAGTTCGCTTGGCATGGAAGTCGCTTGTGATATCTGTGGTGGTGATAAAGGTAAGTGTGACGAAGAAAAGCAAAAGTCCACTGGCGCAGATACATCAACGACTTCGTTTTACGATGCATCGAAATAATTTAATTTAAGGGGATGTTATGACGACGAGACATTATGATGTCGTAGTATTGGGTACAGGGCCTGGAGGTGAGGGCGCTGCAATGAACGCTGCGAAAGCGGGCAAGCGTGTGGCCGTCATTGAGGCTAGCCCTAAAGTGGGCGGTAGTTGTACTCATTTAGGAACAATACCTTCCAAAGCTTTGCGTCATGCGGTTAAAGAGATTATTGCCTTTAACACTAACCCAATGTTCCGTGATATCGGTGAACCACGTTGGTTCTCTTTTCCAAAAGTATTGGACCGTGCCAATCGCGTTATTGATAAGCAGGTGATGGGGCGCACGGAATACTACGCACGTAACCGCATCGATATCTTTTTTGGTCGTGGTAAGTTTAAAGATGCCAACACTATCGAAGTAAATACTTACGAAAGTGGTCCTGAGTTATTGGTGGCAGACAAGGTTGTGATTGCCACAGGTTCGCGTCCTTACCGTCCTGCCAATATCGATTTTACTCACCCTCGTATTTACTGTTCAGACACTATTTTGAGCTTAAACCACACACCACGCTCTCTTATTATTTATGGTGCGGGTGTAATCGGTTGTGAATACGCCTCTATCTTCTGTGGCTTGGGCGTACGTGTTGAGCTAATTAACCCAGCGAAGAAACTGCTAAGCTTCTTGGATGATGAAATTACCGATGCCCTAAGTTACCACTTGCGTGATAACGGTGTGCTAATCCGTGACAACGAAACTTATGAGTCGGTTGAGACTTCCGAGCGCGGCGTTGTAATGAACATGGTTTCAGGTAAAAAACTGCGTGCAGATGCCTTGTTGTTCTGTAACGGCCGCTCTGGTAATACCGACAACCTAGGCCTAGATGCCATTGGTTTGGATGTAAATAGCCGTGGTCAACTTGCAGTCAACGATACTTACCAAACCAAGGTAGACAATGTTTATGCAGTGGGTGATGTGATCGGTTGGCCAAGCCTTGCCAGTGCAGCTTATGATCAAGGTCGAGCTGCAGCAGCGAATATGTTTGGTGCTGAGGGCGGTGAATTTATCAGTGAAGTACCGACCGGTATTTATACCATTCCTGAGATCAGTTCAGTGGGCAAAAACGAAGCGGAACTGACGGCTGAAAAAGTGCCTTACGAAGTGGGTCGAGCTTTCTTTAAAAATACCGCTCGTGCGCAAATCACAGATGAAGCGGTTGGTATGCTGAAAATACTCTTCCACCGTGAATCGTTAGAGATTTTAGGTATCCACTGTTTTGGTGACCAAGCTTCCGAGATCGTACACATCGGTCAAGCCATCATGAAGCAGCCAGGTGAGCAAAACACCTTGAAGTACTTCTTGAATACAACCTTTAACTACCCAACCATGGCTGAGGCCTACCGTGTTGCGGCGTTGAATGGTTTTAACCGAGTATTTTAAGAGTCTTTAGTCTCTAGATATAAAAAACGCTTCAAAATTGAAGCGTTTTTTTTTTTGCGCGTAAATTTTTTGCTCTAATTAGCCTAGCTGCCTTTTACCGCGTAAATTCCTTTAACGTTTCTAAAGAAACCTTTGTAATCCATGCCGTAGCCAAATAGGAAGCGGTCTTCTGCATCAGCACCAATGTAGTCTGGTGTCATATCGACTTTACGATCGTGAAGTTTGTTAATCACGGTTGCCGTGTAGACGCGGTTTGCTCCTTGCTCTTCCAACCATTTGATAATGGCTTGTAAGGTATGACCTTGGTCGAAAATGTCATCAACGACTAAAACATCACGCCCTTTAATGTCCGATTGCGGGTAGTTAAGCCACTTTAATTGAGCTGAGCCTTCGGTTTCCATGCCATAACGAGTCGCGTGTAAGTAATCCAACTCGAGTGGAAAGTTTAGTCGACTAATTAGGTCTGCTGTTGGGATTAAGCCGCCGTTCATTACACATAGCACTAGGGGCAATTTGTCGGCCAGATCATCAGTGATCTGCGCGGCCATAGTGTCTAGGGCTGCGTTGATTTGGTTTTCGTTAATCAAGCAATCAGCTTCTGCTAATAGGGTGTTTAGGTCGTCTATCGTGTTTTTCATGGGAGGCCTTGTTAAAAAATCCGCGCAATTTTACCTTAAACTTACCTTGATGCTAAGCCTTAATATGATGGAATGTGGCGCACAAACAAATAGAACCAAGAATAATCAACCAGGTTGACTGTAACCAGACTAAGAAAATAGGCAGAGCGGCAAAAGCACCATAGACCACTTGATAGCTGGCAAAAAGCTGAGCAAAGGAGCTAAAGACCAAGTTAAGCACGAGTAGACCAACAGTGCCGATAGCCGCAGCACAGGCGGCCCATTTTATCGACACATCTGCATTGGGGGTTAAAAAGTTAAGGGTTAGTAACATAAGGAAATAGAGCAGAACTCGTCCTACTTTAATAAGGTAGCTGAGCAGTAGGTTTATTTCTTCTTGCTGGATTTGTAGAGATATCAAAGTGCCGTGCAGGCTGATAATCGAAGCGAACAAGATCGGGCCAAGAGTCAAAATAGCCCAATAGGTCAGTAATCTTTCACGTATCTTTCTTGGTTTGGTGATGCCCCAAATGGATTGTACGCTGCCTTCAAAGCTGTTAAGCAGCAGAAGGGCGGTAAGGAACAGCATGATAAGTCCAGCGACAGGTAAGTTTTTGGCTTGCTCTGAGAACTGTAATAAATAAGGGATAACAACATCGCTAGAACCCGGCGCTAAATTTTGTTCAATCAGTTTAAATAGCTGATTCTGCATTTGTTCTAGGGTGGGAGTGAAGCTGAGTATGCCAAGAATAATGGTCAGGATGGGGACGGCGGCGAGTAAACTTGAAAGCGTCAGCTGGGCCGCTCTTTGCTGGGCGTTGTTGTTTTTGAAGCGCTCATAAGCGCTTAAAGCAAAGTGCTTGATGGCGAGTGAAAAAGCAGCGTAATGAGTTGACATAAAGTGGTTGCTGTATCCATTAAGAGTTTCACCTAAGAGTAACACAGAGTGTTCGTTTAGGGAGCTTTTCAGTCTCTAAGGATAATGCCTGAGCTTGTGCCTAATGAACCCAGTTGGCGATATTTTAGGGGGAAACTTCACCTTTATGGGGATAAACGCATTTTGCCTATGATTTATAGGCTTTTTTAGGCCAATTGGTTGACGATTCTTATTCCATCCCTATAATAGCCCACCACACGAAATGTAATGAGTTTCGCTCCGTTAGCTCAGCTGGATAGAGCAACCGCCTTCTAAGCGGTAGGTCACTGGTTCGAATCCAGTACGGAGCGCCATTTCAGCCCATTACTTTATGCGTTTAAATTTTTAGGTTTTGCTGATTAACGCTTGTTCAAGGTCCAAGTTACCTTGTCGTAAGATTGGCAAATAAAGCTAGTTCCCGTGAGGAAGTTTTATGCAAGTTTCTGTAGAGACAACGTCTCCAATTGAGCGCGTTTTAACCATTAGTGTTCCTGCTGCTCGTATCGAAGAAAAAGTAAGTTCTGAAGTGGCTAAAACTGCGAAAACAGTTCGTATTGATGGCTTTCGTAAAGGTAAAGTGCCAGTAAGTTTGGTTAAAAAGCGCTACGGCCAAAGCATCCGTATGGAAGCTGTTGAGCAAATTATGCGTGATGCTTACATGGAAGCTTTGCAAGCTGAATCTATCCAGCCTGCTGGCATGCCAAGCATTGAGCCAAAAAACTTTGCTGAAGGTGCTGATCTAGAATTCACTGCCAAAGTGGAAGTTTACCCAGAAATCACTTTAGCTGATGCTTCTACAATCGCTGTTGAGCGTGTTGTTTCTGAAGTAACAGATGCTGATGTTGACACTATGTTGGAAACTCTACGTAAGCAAAATGCAGACTGGTCTGCAGTTGAGCGTGAAGCAGCTGACGGCGACCAAGTGACAATTGATTTTGTTGGCTACCTAGGCGATGAAGCCTTTGAAGGTGGTGCAGCAGAAGGTCACAAATTAGTGTTGGGTTCTAACACTATGATTCCTGGTTTTGAAGCTGGTATCGAAGGTGCTAAAGCAGGTGAAGAGCGTACTATCTCTGTGACTTTCCCAGAAGATTACCAAGCTGAAAACTTGAAAGGTAAAGAAGCAAGCTTCAAGATCACTGTATCTGAAGTAGCTGAGCAAATCATTCCTGAAATCGATGATGCTTTCGTTGAGAAATTCGGCCTAGCTGAAGCAACAGTTGATGCTTTGCGTGCAGAAGTGCGTAAAAACATGGACCGTGAATTGAGCCAAGCGATCAAAGCTAAGTTGAAAAACGCTTTGTTTGATGGCCTATTGTCTATCAACGAAGTTGAAGTTCCAGCGTCTGTTGTTGATCAAGAAGTTGACGCATTGCGCAAGCAAGCGGCTCAGCAGTTCGGTGGTGAAGGCTTTGATGCTTCCCAATTACCTGCAGAATTGTTCCAAGAAGAAGCGACAAAACGTGCTAAACTTGGTCTTCTAATTTCTGAAGTAATCAAGCAAAACGAATTGAAAGTAGATGATGACCGTGTTCGTGCTTTCCTTGAAGACATGGCGCAAGCTTACCAAGAGCCACAGCAAGTTATCGAGTTCTACTTGAAGAATAAAGAGCAACTAGCTCAGGTGCAATCTGCTGTACTTGAAGAGCAAGTTGTTGATAAACTGTTAGAATCTGCTCAAGTTACTGAAGTAACTTTGGGTTATGAAGATGCTATCAAGCCAAATGCCCAAGCTGAAGAAGCTGGGGAAGAAGCATAAGCGCTAGCTTATCTTTTTAATAAAGGGCCGACATAGCAAATGTTATGTCGGCCTTTTTTGCTTTTAAGGAATGCAATATGAATTTGACGAACCCAACTACAGGCCCAGTTGCAATTACAAGTAATGGCCTTGTTCCTATGGTTATTGAACAAACAGCCCGTGGCGAGAGATCTTTTGATATTTATTCGCGTTTGTTGAAGGAGCGAGTGATTTTCTTAGTTGGTCAAGTTGAAGATCACATGGCCAATCTAGTAGTGGCGCAGTTACTGTTTTTAGAGTCTGAAAACCCGGATAAAGATATTCATTTGTATATTAACTCTCCGGGTGGTTCGGTGACAGCGGGTATGTCTATTTACGATACCATGCAATTTATTAAACCAGACGTAAGCACTATGTGTATTGGTCAAGCGGCCAGCATGGGTGCATTACTGTTGACGGCTGGTGCAGAAGGTAAGCGTTATTGCTTGCCAAACTCTCGCGTGATGATTCACCAACCTTTAGGTGGTTATCAAGGCCAAGCGTCTGATATCGAAATTCATACGCGCGAAATTTTAAGTATTAAGCATAAGCTGAATGAAATTATCTCTTTCCATACGGGTAAAGACATTGAGCAAGTTGCTATCGATACAGACCGTGATAACTTTATGAATCCGGAGACGGCAAAAGAATACGGTTTAATTGATGATATTTTACAGAAACGTACAGTTTAAAAGGGTGGAATAAATGTCGGACGATAATTTTAGCCGTGGTGACCACTCAGATCGGTTATTGTACTGCTCTTTTTGTGGAAAGAGCCAAGACGAAGTTAAAAAGCTTATAGCGGGACCATCTGTCTACATTTGTAATGAGTGTGTGGATCTGTGCAACAACATTATTACCCAAGAGCTTTCTCAGGCGACGGTTGAAGGTGGTGCAGCGGAAGACGAGTTGCCAACCCCTGCGAAGTTGAGTGCGGCGTTGGATGATTATGTTATTGGCCAAGACAAAGCTAAGCGAGTGCTGGCGGTTGCGGTATATAACCATTACAAACGTTTGCGTCATCAGGGTAAAACTGATAGCAGCATCGAATTGGGCAAGAGTAATATCTTGCTAATTGGTCCAACAGGTAGTGGTAAAACCTTGCTTGCGCAAACATTAGCGCGCGTTCTTGATGTACCTTTTACCATCGCCGATGCGACCACACTGACAGAAGCGGGTTATGTGGGTGAAGACGTTGAAAACATCATTCAAAAGCTTTTGCAAAATTGTGACTATGATGTTGAAAAAGCTCAGCGTGGTATTGTTTACATAGATGAGATCGACAAGATTTCTCGTAAATCTGACAACCCTTCTATTACTCGTGATGTATCAGGTGAAGGTGTTCAGCAAGCGCTACTGAAACTTATTGAAGGCACGGTTGCCTCTGTGCCGCCACAAGGTGGACGTAAGCACCCTCAGCAAGAGTTTTTGCAGGTCGACACGTCTAATATCTTGTTTATTTGTGGTGGTGCTTTTGCGGGTCTTGAGCGCGTTATTAGCGAACGTACCGAGAAAAGTAGTATTGGCTTCTCTGCGAAAGTGAAAAGCAAGGATGAGGGCAAATCCTTCTCCGAAGCTGTACACCGTGTAGAGACGGAAGATTTGGTTAAGTTTGGTTTGATTCCAGAGTTCGTGGGTCGTTTACCTGTTGTGGCAACGCTTTCTGAGCTGGATGAAGAAGCCTTGATGACCATTTTGAGTGAACCGAAAAACGCATTGACGAAACAGTATCAACATTTGTTTGAGTTAGAAGGGGTAGAGTTAGAATTTACGCCTGAGTCTTTACGTGAAGCGGCTGGTTTGGCGCTTGAGCGCAAAACTGGTGCCCGTGGTTTACGCAGCATTCTAGAGTCAGCTTTGTTGGATTCCATGTACGATCTACCAACACGCAATGATGTGGTGAAAGTTGTGATGGATGGACCATCTATCCGCGGTGAGTCTTCACCTTTGATGGTACTGGAAAAAGAAGAATTAGCTAAGAACGGTTAATTTTTCGACAATAGGCTTAATTAAAAGGCCGAAGTTGAGTGGAAACACTTAATTTCGGCCTTTTTTTGTGCTGTACTGGAAGTAATTCGATGTTCAAGCAAATTCAACGAGGATGAACGCTTGTATTTTCACTGTTCGTCCTTATCTCTTTGATAATCCTAGTTGAATATATAAAGTGCGCTTGTTTTGAGGCGCCCAGATTGGAAGAATATATGTCAGAAGTATCACGCATTCCTATGCTGCCATTACGAGACGTGGTGGTTTATCCCCATATGGTGCTGCCTTTGTTTGTGGGGCGCGCTAAATCCATTGCGGCATTAGAGTCTGCCATGGAAGATGACAAGCAAGTCTTCTTAGTGGCTCAACAAGACGCCTCTAAAGACGATCCTCAGTTAGAAGACCTTTACACTATTGGTACTGTTGCTAAAGTTATGCAGCTACTACGCCTTCCAGATGGCACAGTAAAAGTGCTGGTAGAAGGTGTGAAGCGTGCCACCCTTGAATCCATGGAAGAGGGTGAAAAGTTTGTTGTAGGTAATGTTAGTGACCTACTAACAGATGAAGAAGACCAGAGCGAATTTGGTGCGATTCGTCATGCATTGTTAAAGCAGCTTGATGAATATGTCGCTGGTAGCAAGCGCATTCCTGCTGAAGTTGTAACCTCTGTTAAATCTATCGATGATCTATCAAAACTGATTGATAGCATTTCTAGCCACATGAGCTTGAAGCTTGAAGACAAGCAAAAAGTGCTTGAGATCGCTTCTTTGGTAGAGCGTGGCGAGTACTTGATTTCCTTGATGGATGGCGAGCTAGACATTGCCCATTTAGAAAAGAATATCCGTAGCCGTGTTAAGAAGCAGATGGAGAAAAGCCAGCGCGAGTACTATTTGAATGAGCAAATGAAAGCCATTCAAAAAGAGCTGGGCGACATGGACGACGGCGGCAACGAGTTGGATATGTTGCAGGAAAAAATTACCGATGCCGGCATGTCGGAAGAAGCGACCGAGAAAGCGGAAGCCGAACTGAAAAAATTGCGCATGATGTCGCCTATGTCGGCGGAGGCTGCTGTGGTACGTGGCTACATTGATTGGTTGGTGTGCTTGCCTTGGAAAAAGCGTAGTAAAGTACGCAATGACCTAGCTTATGCTGAAAAAGTCTTGAATCAGGATCATTACGGTCTGCAAGATGTGAAAGAACGCATTTTAGAGTTTTTAGCCGTTCAGCAGCGAGTGAAAAAAGTTAAAGGTCCAGTCTTGTGTTTGGTTGGACCGCCAGGGGTGGGTAAAACTTCTTTAGGTCAATCCATTGCTAAAGCGGTTAACCGTAAATATGTACGCATGGCCTTAGGTGGTGTGCGTGATGAGGCGGAGATTCGTGGTCACCGTCGTACTTACATTGGCTCCATGCCGGGTAAGTTGCTGCAAAAATTATCGAAAGTGAAGGTGAAAAACCCACTGTTTTTGCTCGATGAAATCGACAAAATGGGCATGGATCAGCGTGGTGATCCAGCGTCTGCACTACTAGAAGTGCTAGACCCTGAACAAAATCACACTTTTAATGACCATTATTTGGAAGTGGATTACGACTTGTCGGATGTGATGTTTATCTGTACTTCAAACAGTATGAACATTCCTGGTCCGCTACTAGATCGTATGGAAGTGATTCGTATTCCAGGTTACACCGAAGATGAAAAACTCAATATTGCTAAACGCTACTTGTTGCCAAAACAAGTGAAACTAGCAGGCCTGAAAGAAGCCGAAATTTCAGTTAGTGATGATGCGCTAATGGATATTATCCGTTACTACACCAAAGAAGCAGGTGTGCGTGGTTTAGAGCGTGAATTGAGTAAAGTGTGTCGCCGTGTGGTGAAACAGCAAGCGCTAAGTAAAGCTAAAAAGGTTCAGGCTGTTGATGTGACGGTTGAGAATCTTGAAGACTTCTCGGGCGTGCGCAAATTTAGCTACGGTAAAGCGGAAGAGAAAAATCAAATCGGTCAGGTGACAGGTTTGGCTTGGACGTCTGTTGGTGGTGAATTATTGACCATTGAAGCGGCTGGTGTGGCAGGTAAAGGGCGTCATGTAAAAACTGGCTCTCTTGGTGATGTGATGCAAGAATCGATTCAAGCGGCCTTAACGGTTGTGCGCAGCAGAGCGCTAGGTCTTGGTATCGATGAAGATTTTCACGAAAAAATTGACCTGCATTTGCACGTGCCGGAAGGTGCGACACCGAAAGACGGCCCAAGTGCTGGTGTGGCGATGTGTACTGCTATGGTGTCCGTGCTGGCGAAGATCCCTGTTAAGGCCTCTGTGGCGATGACAGGCGAGATTACCCTGCGTGGTGAGGTTCTACCCATAGGCGGCTTGAAAGAGAAGCTTCTAGCGGCTCACAGGGGTGGCATTAAAACCGTGATCATACCGCAAGAAAATGCCCGTGATCTGAAAGAAATTCCAGATAATATCAAGGCTGACATTGACATTATTCCAGTAAAATGGATTGATGAAGTGCTGGACGTAGCATTAGAGTACATTCCTTCGCCAAAAAAGGTAGAAACATTGGCTTCGAAGGAAAAAACTGTTGATGAACAAGAAACTGTAAGTCATCATTAGGCATACTCTGTGTTGACAGGGAATAGGCTGGGCTTGTATAACATCTAGCTCGGCCTTATCGGTAGCCTACATAGCGCCGAAAAATAATACTAAGGAACCACAAAAATACTGAAGGGGTACAACGTGAACAAATCTGAATTGATTGATGCTATTGCAGCGTCTGCAGATCTATCTAAAGCTTCTGCGAGCAATGCTCTTGACGCTACTCTAAAAGCAATTGAAGCGGCTTTGGCAAAAGGTGACCAGGTTACACTAGTGGGTTTTGGTACTTTTGCAGTTAAAGAACGTGCGGCACGTACTGGCCGTAATCCTCAAACGGGTGAGGAAATTCAAATTAAAGCAGCTAAGGTTCCTGGTTTTAAAGCCGGTAAAGGTCTTAAAGACGCTGTTAATTAATTTTTTGGAGCAGTAGTTCAGTTGGTTAGAATACCTGCCTGTCACGCAGGGGGTCGCGGGTTCGAGTCCCGTCTGTTCCGCCATTAGATACAAAAGGTGTATTCCGAGCGGAATACACCTTTTTTATTTGTAAATCATGTTTAATTATGGAGGCAGTAATGCTCCAAGATATAAGAGATAAGTCACAAGGTATTGTGGTCAAGATCATTGTTGGTTTTATTGTTGTGACTTTTGCTCTATTTGGCGTCGATGCCTTGGTCAATAGTTTTACCACTTCTGATACGGTTGCCAGTGTAGACGGCACGGACATTACCCGTACTCAAATGTTGCAAGGTGCTGAAACTCAGCGTCGTCAATTAATTTCTATGATGAATGGCCAGATTAATCCGGCATTATTAGAAGAAAACTTGCTGCAACGTCGTGCTTTGGATGAGTTGATCCAGCGTGCCGTACTGGCAAGCCAAGCAGATAAGCTTGGTCTAGGTGTCTCCGATGCCCAAGTGGATTCATACATAGTACAGTCTGAGCAGTTTCAGACGGCTAATCAGTTTGATCAAAACAAATATTTAAACTTTGTGCGTTCCTTAGGCTACACACCTTTGGCATTTAAAGAGCGCATTAAGCAAGACGTATTAATTCAGCAAACTCGTAATGCTGTTGCCGGCTCTGAGTTTGTTTTGCCTTATCAAGTGGATGCGGTGTCAGCATTGCAATCACAGCAACGTAGTTATGATTATGTTACTTTTTCTCTTGCTGACGAGGCAGAGCAAACCAGCGTAACGGATGAAGAACTACAAGCTTACTATGATGCCCATAAAGAAAGCTTTAAAACCCCTGAGCAAGTCAAGATTGACTATGTAGTGGTGTCATCTGCTGATTTTTATGACGATGTACAAGTAACGGATGCTGAGTTAAATGAAGCTTATCAAGCTTCTTTAGCGGGGACGGTTCAAGAAGAACGATTGGCTTCTCACATTTTGATTGAAACATCAGATCGCAGTGATGAAGAAGCGGATCAAGTATTGGCTGAAATCGAAACTAAGCTGGCTGCGGGTGAAGACTTTTCCGCACTGGCTGCAGAATATTCCGATGATATCGGCTCAAAAAATGATGGCGGTAATCTAGGTTATATTACTAAAGGCAGCTTTGGTGATGACTTTGAGGCCAAATTATTTTCTATGAACAAAGGCGATGTTGAATCGGTTGAAACTCAATACGGTATTCAGTTGATCAAGTTAGTAGATATCGCCAGTGCCGATGCGCCAACACTAGAAGATATGCGTCAAGAACTGACTGAAACTCTGTTGCAGGCGAAAGCTCGTGATGCATTATTGACGGCCCATGAAGACATCACAGATTTGGCTTACGCCAGCGATCAATTGGCGCCTATTGCCAATGAATATGGCGTAGAGGTTCAGCAAAGTGATTACTTTGGTCGTAACCCTTCAGGCAGTGAGTTGACAGATAATCCGTTAGTCGTTGCCGCAGCTTATGGCGTCGCTGTACTGGAAGATGGCCAAAACAGTGATCTAATTGAGTTGAGCGATGATCAGGTAATGGTGCTGCGTCTAAACGATCACAAAGCCGAAGCAGTACAGAGCTTTGAAGAAACCAAAGAGTTGGTGACTTCAAGAGTGGTGGAAGAAAAAGCGGTAGCATCCTTGCAAACTAAGGCGGAATCAGCCAAGCAAGCGGCAGATACTCAATGGACATCTGTTGAGCTAGCGAGTCGTGGACAAGATGAAATGGCTTCTCTAGCCTTTACTCTGCCTCATCCGCAAGGAGAGCCTTCTTTAGAGGTTAAATCTCTTGCAAGTGGTGATCTGGTATTGATTCGTCTTAATACTGTTATAGAGGGGGCAGAAGCGCCTGAAGAGCAAGAGCAGTTGGCTTATCAGAATTATCTGAACCAGACGCAGGTTTCCATGAACACCTTGTCTCAACAAACCTTGTTAGAGGCGAGTGCAGAAATCGAGCGCTAACGCCTTGCGTTGTTAACGCATAAACAAAACCCTCTTAGGTTTGCACCTAAGAGGGTTTTTTATGTCGGATAGAAAAGTACGATTTATTGACTTAGGTTTTCAAACCAAGTATTGGCTGGCACAAAGAAGGCTTGGCCTGTGGTGGCGGTTGTGTACTTCATGAGGTGGTCTGTATGGCCATCTTCATCCCCAACGACCATGCTCTCAA
Source organism: Marinomonas dokdonensis (assembly GCF_052747885.1). Classification (NCBI taxonomy): domain Bacteria; kingdom Pseudomonadati; phylum Pseudomonadota; class Gammaproteobacteria; order Oceanospirillales; family Oceanospirillaceae; genus Marinomonas; species Marinomonas dokdonensis. The sequence goes on along the minus strand of NZ_JBRAND010000001.1, from coordinate 59,796 downwards.
GCATCAGGTTAAATGCATGTGGGGTCTTGCTGTAGCTGGCAAACATTAAGCCTTTTTCAGCCAAAGAGGCGAATGGCATGCTATGGCGTAAAATCTCAATAGAGCGACCCTCGGCATCCTTTAGTGAGGTGCGTTTGGTGTGTGCATGCAGAGACTTTTTGTCACCAGGATATTCTATGTTGTCCTGTTTCGTTCGACCGTAGGTATCTTCCTGGCTTTGCAGGTCTTGCTGTTGCCATTTTCCTAGATCATGGACAAAGCGCATGAGGTTGAAGTATGAGCCATGCTTAAAAGCAATGTCTTCCTCATCCACAAGAGCAACGTCTTTTTTGGCATCACCGGTCGGGTTTTCAGTGCCATCAACAAAGCCGGTGAGATCGCGATTATCTAGGTATTTAAAGCAGCTGACTTCTTCAACCACAGTGAGGCTACCGGCAAAAGCATCAAACAGTTGTTGCGCTAGCATATAGGTAATGTCTTTGCGCTGAGAGCGTATGTGCCAGACAAGGTCCACGTCCGTGGCGACAATATTAGCGTCTGGGCCTTGATAGCTAGGAAAAGGTGCTAGGTGTAGAGGGCGTTGGTCGTCTAGCTTATCCCAAATTAAATGACTGATACCAAAGGCTGCGTGTAATTCTGCCTCTGGGTACTCTTCTTGTAGTTGCTTCACGATTGCTGGGTAACTTGCTAAAGCGGACTTTATATCACTTAGACGTTCATGGTCAGCGTTTAGGGTAATGAATAGTGCATCGCTGGATGCTTCAGCAATAATGCCAGTTTGGAAGGGGTCGCTCATGGTGACTAGTTCTACCTCTAAATTATCGAATGACTGTTAAACCCTAACCTTTTTAGAAATTGGGATAAAGGGTTTTTAATTGGCTGGCCTGTGAGGGCTTGGCTTCGCCACTGGTAAATTCTTGCAATGCTTCGGCAAGAGGTTCGCCAAGCCACTGATGATGAGTATTTTGTGAATACATCATCAGTTCGGCTTCCATTAATAACTGGGTTAGGCTGACAGAGGCGCTTAAGCGTTTAATGTCGTCAACACTGGTAATTTCTTCATCTCCCCAACGATGGCGAGCCCACTCGAGTAGGTGAGAGCGCAGCTCAGTAAGCTGGTTGTCACGACAACAGCCAATAAGGTTAGCGTAAGCACTTTTCTCGTCAGGCGTATTAAGGGGGGCAAAGTCCTGCAAAGTCGGTACATTCGGCTCGCTTGGGGTACTGGCTGATTTGCGTTTTAGATAAAACCATAAGGCCACCATAACAAGAGAGGAGGCGATCAGGGCGATAATAAGGTAGCGCTTTATGTTGGACGTTGAGCCCGTGGTTGCGACAACAGTGCTGGTTTCCGTAACAGGTGTTTGAGCCGCTACTGGCTTAGGTTTGTTAAGGGAAATGGGGGCAACAGAGCGAGACTGGGGTGGCAACGGCGTGGTGTTGGCCGCAGCAGCAGGAGACGGCGCTTTTTGCGAGCCATCTGGTAAAGGGTTAATGTGTAGTGTTTTGGTGCTGGCTTCGGCGCTTTGCATCACTCTTTGTTCTGTGTCCCAATAAGGAACCGTGATTTTAGGTAGCGTAATTTGCCCTTCTTCGGTTGGCACCACTTCAATGCTCATGTTGAGCTGGCCGGTAATGCCTTGGGCCGTTTTACGGGTGTTAAATTCCGCAGGCTTTGGGTAAAGCTTATAAGCGCGGGTACTGTTAAATGCCATGGTAGGAATCTGTTCTGGCAGCGCCCCTTTGGCTTGAATTTGTATATCCCAGATTAGGGTGTCACCCACCCTAGGTTGCTCCACTGTGCTGGTTAGCTTGGTGGTGACGGTGACCGCTTCACTGGGTAGCCAATTATCGGATGGGTAACTGGCTGGAATAGGCAAAACCTGTAGGGCGAGGGGCTCGCTTTGTACCTTAATCATTCTCCGGCCAGTATTGGTATTGATCATGGCTTGAATGGTTTGTACCGGAATGGTTAATAAGCCGCTACGTTGCGGAAAGGCTAAATACTCACGGGTAAGCACCTGATAATCCGTACCATTGATGGTTTCATAACTCATCTGGTCATCAACTAACTGCTCAATGATTAAATCTGGATGAGAAGGCACAGACAGGTTTGCATTCTGTAACGCCACCGACGTATAGAGTTTGACCGATAAAATGACTTGCTGTTGCAAGTAGGGCTCGACTTCCGACACCTGAGTTTTAATCATGGCAGGAGGGTTGCCATTACTGTCTAACAGCTGAGGAGAGTTTTTGACCGTCAGTTTTAAAGGGTTGGATTCATGGTCGCCAATCTTGATGGCGGGAATGTCAATCACGCCAACAGACTTTGGCATTAAGGAAACGATCCAATAACTCAAAGCCGTGTTGGTGCCTAGATTAAAACTGAACTGGCTATTTTGGCTTTTACCCAGAATCTCAAAATTCTCTTTTAAGGCGTCCAACTCGGGGCCATTCCCGGTATTGGTAAAATCTGCTCGTAACGTCAGTTGCACCACTTCGTTTTCAACACTGGTGGTTTTGTCTAATGAGGCGGTAACGCTTGCGGCATAACTTGCTTGGCCGAAGCTAAGTAGAAACAGCAACATCAGTATGCGGTTGGGCAAACTGAAGATGAGTGCTTTTACTTTGTTAAGTTGGGGGATTACCACGGGTTTTGCCCATCCTCTTGTCTGTATTGCGAAGTGCTGCGTTTTTCTTGATGTAAATACCAGAGCTTACGTTGTAATAGTGAGCCTGGATCATCTTGTATCTGTCTTAACCACTGGTTAAGCGCTTGGGTTTGCTCTTTATCCAGTGTCTCATTTGTAGCTTGTTCGGGCTGAGAGGCCTGTTCATCCTGCTTATTATCCTCTGACCCAGACGGCTTGTCTTGTTTTTCATCACTTTTTTGTGAGGAATCCTCTTGGTTGTCCCTGTTAGAGTCCTGCTGGTCGTTATTTGAGGGCTGCTGGTTTTGTTGTGAGTCACTTTGGGAAGAGTCTTTGGATGAATCTTGTGAGGAGTTCGAATCCTGTTCTTGCTGGGATTGCTGCTCTTGTTGGTCTTGTTGTTTTTGTAAGTACTCGAGGTTTTCTTTCGCCTGTTGCAAAGAGGGGTCCAGCTCCAGTGCTGCTTGGTAAGCTTTTATGGCTTGCTCGACATTGCCATTTAAAGCAAAGGCATTACCTAGGTTGTAGTGTTCGCTGGCATTTTTATTAAGCCCTTGTAGCGCTTCGATACTTTGTTGGTAATCTTCCAACGCATAGGCGGAGGCAGCTTTCCATTTTGGGTCTTTAAAGTGTTCTTGAGCCGCTTGCCAATCCCCTTGGTCTACCGCTTGTTGGCCCTTTTGATCTGGTGTTAAAAACCAGTCCAATGGGCTGGCCAAGAGCTTATCATTTGGAAAAGACAATAGCCCAACCAATAGCATGAGTAACATGCCTTTGCGGAAGGCTAAGGCAAGGCAAAGCAGTAAAGGCAGCGCAAACCAATGGCCTTGGCTTTGCCACTGAATGCTGTTGGTATGGCTTTCTTCAAGATGCTCGGGTGGCAATAAAGGTTGTGTAATGGCGCTGATTTGTGAAGGGGATAGCCTTGCTTGATAGAAGTTGCCCCCTAGCTGTTGGGTGAAGTCTTGCAGGGCATCGATGGGAGTGCCGGCAATAACAGCTTGACCGTTTTTTCTGAGCAGGCGTCCATCGGGCAGTTTAATACTGGCCCCTTGTTGGCTGCCAATGGCGATCACATCTAAAGTGACCTCGCGATCTTCCAGTAATGGCTTGATGCTTTGACGGTCTTGGTCATTAATATCATCGGTAAAGACAATCAAATGAAGAGACTCGTTGGGGTCCGTACTTAGCTTTAACGCCGTTTCTATGCCTTGGCTCAGTTGGCTACCATAAACTGGCATGATCAATGGGTCTAGGGCCAGCAAAAAGTGTGTGATGGTTTCCCTATCTTGGCTAAATGGGCTGATCACATAGGCTTCGCCAGCAAAAGCCACTAAGGCAATGTCCCCTTCTTGGCTACGTTCTAATATATCTCTTACGGTTTGCTTCAGTTGAGTCTGGCGATTTGGCTTGGCATCGGTAGAAAACATGGATAGGGACTGATCCACCACTAACACAGTTTTGCTGGTACTTTCGTATAAAGGCGTGGAGGCCTTGGTCCAGCTGATGCCCGCCAAACCAAGGCAGCAAAGTAAAACACTCACTAAGGTGAGGCGCATGGGCAGCTTGGTCTGACTATTCGCCAGCTCTAGATGGGCTAATAGCTTGTGATCCACCAGCTTTCGTAGGCCATGAGTTGTCTGGCTTTGTAGTTGGCTAACCAAGGCTATGATCAAGATAATAGGGATGAGCCATAACCATAAAGGGTGTGAGAAATGTAGGCTATTGAATAGTGTCATGAGCGCACCTTTAATCGCCATTGGAACTGCTTGCTGCTCGCCAAAGCAAGCGCAAAAAATATTAACGCTAACATCGCCAAATAACGGAAAAAGTCGGTTTTTGGTCTTTGCCACAAATCTTCCGAAGGTGTGGGCTCTAAATGATCCAAAATGTTGTAGATGCTTTGTAAGTCTGCGGTACTGCGGGCTCTAAAGTATTCGCCACCGGTTTGCTGGGCAATATTTTGTAGTAAAGCTTCGTCCAGGTCGGCGGAAGGGTTGATGCTTTTAGGACCAAAAAAACCTTGCACCTGCATCTGGTCTGCACCTATGCCGATGGTGTGGATTTTAACCTGCTGAGAATGGGCGAAATTCGCCGCTTGTTGGGGCTGAACTCGACCGGCCGTATTGGCACCATCTGTCATCAAGATTAAAACTTTTTGGTCCGAGGGTTTGTTTTCAAGTTGCTTTATTCCCAAGCCTATGGCATCACCAATGGCCGTTTTCTCTCCTGCAAAACCTATTTGAGTTTCTTGCACCAGTTGGTTAATGGTTGTGGTGTCAAAGCTTAATGGGGCTTGTAGATAGGCTTTTGAACCGAACACTATGATGCCAACGCGGTCGCCGCGACGACGCTGTATAAAGTCTGCTAAGACAGACTTAGCCGCGCTTAATCTGTCTGCGCTTTCGCCATTAAGGCTCATGTCTGTAACCTGCATACTGCCGGATAAGTCCAAGGCGATCAGTAGGTCTCGCCCTGATGGAGTTACTTGCGTTGGCTCACCTAGCCAACTAGGTCGGGCAATGGCGAATACTAAAGCGATCCAAGCCAGAGCCAACAAAAGTAGACTGATATTAAACTTGGGATTCAGCTGAGTTGTTTCCTCGTGTTGAGCCAAAAGTTTTGCACTGGGCCACCAAATACTGCTCTGTTGTTGGTTCTTGCTAGGCAAGAAATACATCAATAAGGGCAGAGGTAGGATAAGAAGAAACCAAGGCCAATTAAGTTCAAGCATGATGTTTCCTTATCCAATCTTGGGTGGTTTGGATAATGGCATTACGTTGCGCTTGAGATAGCTCAAGGTGAGGGCGATAGGGGCCATCAATAAAACTTGGGTCAAGATCAGCAAAGCGCTTGCCCTCTTTAAGTTGCTGATCAATGTGTTCAATGAGTTTAGGAGCAGGTTGAGAGGCCAGATCCATCTTGTTCTCGGTGATTAAACAGCGGCGAATTAATTCATGGCACAGCACTATGGTGTCACGATTTGATAGGCTCATCTGGGCTTGGTTTAATTGGGTCAGTGCCTCACGGCGATAGCCGCGTTTTTGGTGGCGACGAAGCAAACCAAAGACCATGAGCCCTATGAAGAGGATGAAGGCCAACAAGACGAGCCAAGTCCACCATGCGGGTGGCCACATGGGAATGGCCTCAGGCAGCAAATAAGCCTTGTGAGGTAATTCTAGGGTTTGATTCATGTGTGAAGTTGCCATCAGCGCAGTGCTCCTTGCTTGAGTAAACTGCGGGCGATGTTCTCAGGGGATTCGGTAATATCAAACAGCTGATAATGCACTCCCATACGAGCAAGCTTTTGTCGCACCTTGGCATTATGGGAGAAATAGTTCTGTTTGGCTTTTTGTTGACTGGAACGATTCACCTGTACCGACTGGGTTCCCTGTGGGTCAGCAAATTGATAGTGCCCTGAGGGCAAGTTGAACATCTGGCTATCAATGATTTGCACCCAATGCACATGGTTGTGTTTGGCTAAAGATTGCAAGGCTACTTCACTGGCAAGCGGAATGTCTTGGTGATCTGTGAGGATAATAATGTCTTGATTGTGGATCTTGCCGGTGATCATGGGGTGCTGCCAAATGCCTGTGCTTTCTTTTGGCGACAGTCTGTGATGAACCTGACAAGCATCGACTAATTGTTGGATTAAGGTGGCGATGCCTTGCTTGGCTTGTCCATAAAAATCCTGCTGCCCGTAACTAAGACGATAGCCTAGTTTGTCCCCTTGTTGCATGGAGCGCCAAGCAATTAGCCCTGCCAATTGATTAAGTCGGGTAGAGATAAACGTATGGCGGGTGGCAAAATAAGCATTGTTAGACAGGTCCATTAGTAACATGCGCTGGTGGTCGTTCTCTTGTGCATATAGGCGGGTATGGGCTTGCCCTGTGCGTGCCGTGACGCGCCAATCAATATGACGTAAATCATCACTGGCTTGGTAAGGGCGCAATTCTAGCATTTCCATCCCATGGCCTTTTTGGCGAGACCTGTGTTCGCCGGTTTTCATCGACAAGCGTCGGGCTTGGGGGGCGCGACCAAGTTGCTTGGCGTAATGGGCCAATTTTGTAAAATGGCTTTCATCCAGCTCGGGTGAAGATGGAGATAATAAATCACTCATGATCGATTATTAGGCCTAATTACAAGGTGGGAACATGGCTGATCAAGCGTTTTAATATGTCGTCTGGGCTTAAACCGCTGGCTTGTGCTTCAAAGCTGGTGAGTATGCGATGACGCAATACAGGCAAGGCCACTTGTCGAACATCGTCTGGGCTCACAAAGTCTTTGCCATTCAGCAGAGCATTGGCGCGTGCACAACGATCAAGGGCTAGCGTGCCTCGCGGGCTTGCGCCAAACTCAATAAGCTTGCGGCTGTTGTCGTTATCCCCCAAGAACATTTCTGGGTGGCGTGTGGCCATTACCAGTTGAACAATATATTGCTCTACCGATTCCGACATATAAAGCCCCAATGCTTGTTGTTGTAACTGCAAAATTTGTTCTGGCTGACAAATGGCGGCAGGGGCGAATTGTTGAGTCTTATGAAGGTCTTGCTGTCGAACCAGTCTTAACACATTGAGTTCGCTTTCGGCACTTGGGTAGCCCAGCACTATTTTCATCATGAAGCGGTCAAGCTGAGCTTCAGGAAGTGGGTAGGTGCCTTCTTGTTCAATGGGGTTTTGGGTGGCTATTACAAAGAACAATGGCGGTAATGGGTAGCAATTATTGCCCACGGTGACTTGTTTCTCCCCCATGGCTTCCAACAAGGCTGATTGCACTTTGGCAGGGGCACGGTTAATTTCGTCCGCTAGTACAATTTCATTCATGATGGGGCCGGGAATGAAGCTAAATTGCCCAATCTCTTGCTGATAAATGTCTGAACCTGTGACATCGCCAGGTAATAAATCCGGGGTAAATTGTATGCGTTGGAAACGTCCCGCAATGCCATTCGCAAGGGCTTTCGCTGCGGTGGTTTTGGCGATGCCCGGTGGTCCTTCCAGTAATACATGGCCATTGGCAATCAAGGCTACGAGTAATTCGTGAGTTAAATCGGGCTGGCCGAGGATGGCGTTATTCAGGTGATCTTTTAACTGACTAATTACGGCTTCCATTAAAGCTAGATTCCTCATACTTCTGTCAAAAAAGGTGTCAACACAATATAATAGCGGCCATATTAGCGGATTCAAATCTTTACGCCCAGACTCAATCTTGTAAGAGAAGCGTAAGTGAAGGAATTTTTATGGCAAAATTAATTTTAAATGTCGCCTTGCCCGCTTACAAGTATGAAGCCATGTATGCCGGTGCGGCCCAGAATTTAGTGGCCACTAGCCTTGATGGACGCAAAGTACAGCTGCCTTTGTCTGCGTTTGTACGTTTTGTTACGCATCAGGGCATTTATGGTCTGTTTGAAGTAGAATTTGATGTGAATCACAAGCTGGTTGCTGTGACCCAGCTTGAAAACACCCTTTAGCCTTGTCAATTACCATTAGGAGCTTTACCTATGTACAACCTTGCTCGCTCGTTACTGTTTAAATTAGATCCAGAAGTATCCCACGATCTTTCTTTGGATTTATTGGCAGCAAGTGGTCGCCTAGGTGTTTCTAAACTGTTGAAAGGTCTGCCAAGTGCTCAACCTGTTGAAGTCATGGGACTACGCTTTCCCAATGCGGTCGGTTTGGCCGCTGGGTTAGATAAAAACGCTGATGCATTTGAAACCCTAGGGGCGTTAGGCTTTGGTTTTGTCGAAGTCGGTACCGTGACACCTAAAGGCCAAGCGGGTAACCCTAAGCCACGTTTGTTCCGTTTGCCAGAACATGAAGCCATCATTAACCGCATGGGTTTTAACAACAAGGGTGTAGATCATCTGGTATCGCGCATAAAAAGCCGTCGTTACCCAGGTATCTTGGGCGTGAATATTGGCAAAAATTTGTCAACTTCGGTTGAGGACGCAGCAGCGGACTATCTGGCTTGTTTAACACAAGTGATCCCTTATGCGGATTACATCACAGCCAACATCAGTTCTCCGAATACTCCAGGCTTACGTAGCTTGCAGTTTGGTGAGAGTCTTGCGCAATTGATCTCACCCTTATGTGAAGCAAGAGATCGTTATGAAGCCGAGCATGGAAAGCGTGTGCCATTAGCCGTGAAAATTGCCCCGGATATGTCCGACGATGAAATTAAAATGGTCGCAGATACCCTAGTGGAACAAGGGGTTGATGGTATTATTGCCACGAACACTACCTTGTCTCGGGACGCGGTTGCGGGCCACATACATGGACAGGAAATGGGCGGATTAAGTGGCGCCCCAGTGAAAGACGCCGCGACCCATGTGGTACGTGTATTGGCGGAGCATCTGAAAGATCAACTGCCTATCATTGGCGTGGGTGGTATTTCCAGTGGTGCCGATGCGGTTGAGAAACTACAAGCCGGTGCACGCTTAGTACAAATTTATTCGGGCTTCATTTACAAGGGTCCAGAGCTTGTCACCGAAGCGGTTGCCAGTACGGACGCTTATTATCGTGAGCGTGAATTAGGTTTATAAGGGTCAACAACCGCAGCAAAGCTGAATTGTTTTCCCTATCGTGAATAACGAAGCAAGAGGCGGGATAGCATCCCGCCTCTTTAATTTTGCAAGATCGACACAATTTAGATTTTGCAAATTCATACATTTATTGAATAAGTACTTTTAAAATGACAACAAATCAATCGACCATCGAGTCTGCCCAAACGCTTTATGCGCTAGAACTCACTTGTCCATTAGGGCTTGAAAATGTTTTAGAGAAAGAGCTGCATGAAGAAGGGCTAACTCAAACCCGTCTAGGGGAAGGTCAAGTTAAACTGACAACGGATCTAACGGGCATCTACACGGCGTGTTTATGGTCGAGAGTCGCCACTCGGGTGATGCTACCCATTGCCCATTTCAAAATTGAATCTGCTGACGAACTGTACGCAGGGGTGAAGGCTGTAGAATGGTCCGATCATTTGTCAGTGAATGATACCATTGCCATTGATTGTCACGGTACCAACCATCATATTCGCAACACTCAGTTTGGTGCGGTGCGCGCCAAAGATGCCATTGCCGACTATTTCGTCGCCTTAACAGGCGAGCGACCAAGTGTTGAGAAAAACCAACCAGACGTGCGCATAGCCTTACGAATTAAGCGTGATCAGGTCACGGTAAGTATTGATTTATCAGGGGATAGCTTACATCGCCGTGGTTACCGTCAGCACGGTGGTATGGCACCCCTTAAAGAAAACCTTGCCGCTGGTTTATTGCTCAGAGCAGGTTGGGGGAAAGATTGTGGCATGACCCAGCTGATCGATCCTATGTGTGGCTCAGGTACCTTCTTGGTGGAAGCGGCATTGATGTCGCTAGACATAGCACCGGGTTTGCGTCGTCAATACTGGGGCTTTAAAGGCTGGAAGCAGCACGATCATCGTCTGTGGCAACAACTGATGGATTTTGCACGCAATCGTAAACGTGATGCGGCAGAGCTAGGCTTACGTTTTCAAGGTACGGACCGAGAGCAGCGCGCGATTGCCGCTGCCCGTGAAAATATCAAACGCTCTGGTTTGGTGGGCATAGTCGAAGTGGCCATGACACCTTTTCAAGAGCATGAGTTTATTATCCCTGAAGACACCAAGGGGCTGGTCATTACCAACCCACCTTATGGTGAGCGTTTAGGGGATGAAATGGCCCTGATTGCCCTGTATCGCCAATTAGGTGAATGGGTGGTGAGTAACGCCCGTGGTTGGCAGTTTATGATGCTAACCAGTAACGATCATCTGGCTCGCCAAATTCCTGTTCGCCCTGAAAAAAGCACTCGAGTGATCAATGGTGGCATTGAATGTCGTGCTTACCGTTTTCCTCTGATGGCAGGTAATATTAAAGAAGATGTGGTTGCCCAGTCGGTGATGACGCCAGGGGCGCAGATGTTTGCCAATCGTCTGCAGAAAAACATCAAGAAGATGCGTAAGTGGGTAGAGAAGAATAAGATTCAATGTTACCGAGCTTACGATGCGGACATGCCTGAGTACGCGGTAGCCATTGATGTCTATCAAGATTGGGCGCACGTGCAAGAGTATCAAGCGCCTAAAAGTGTTGACCCTGAAAAAGCCAAGCAACGCTTGTTCGAAGTGGTGTCGGCGATTCCTACGGCTTTAAATATTCCTGAGTCTCAGGTGGTGGTTAAACATCGTCAGAAGCAAACGGGCAAAACCCAGTATGAGAAGCTGGATCAGTCTCAACATGAGATGGTGGTTGAAGAGCACGGCTGTGATTTCATTGTTAACCTGAAAGACTATTTGGACACAGGTTTGTTTCTTGATCACCGTCCTGTTCGTAAGCTTATCCAGCAAAAAGCCAATGGTAAGCGCTTCTTAAACTTGTTCTGTTATACCGCTAGTGCGTCGGTCCATGCAGGACAAGGGGGCGCTTTCACGACTCTAAGTGTCGATATGTCCAACACTTACACGGATTGGGCGCGACGTAACATAGAACTCAATGAGTTCTCTGAACGCGACCACAGAGTGGAAAGGGCAGATTGTTTTGAATGGTTGCGTCAAAGTCAGGATGAGTTTGACCTTATCTTTATGGATCCTCCGACTTTCTCGAACTCTAAGAAAATGGCGGATGTGTTAGACATACAGCGAGATCATGGGGATCTAGTACGCTTGGCAATGGCCAGATTATCATCGGCTGGTGAGCTGATCTTCTCCAATAACTATCGCCGTTTTGTATTGGATGCGGATCTTGAGCAAGAGTTTGAGGTAGAGAACATTACCCAACAGACCCTTGATCCAGATTTTGAGCGCAACAATAAGATTCACCAGTGTTATATTATTCGTCATCGTGGGATGGCGTAATAAAATTCTCAATTCGAGATGAATGTGAAGAGCCAATTTGACTATGGCTCTTGTTAAGAAAATGATTTTAAAGGTTGTAAGTTTTTAGTATGAGAAAAACATTTCGTCTAGTGATTAGTTGTCCCGACAGAGTGGGGATTGTGGCTGCAGTAAGTCAGTTTTTGAATGAGCGTCAAGGCTCTATTGTGGAAGCAAGCCACCATACTGACATCGAACAAAAATGGTTTTTTATGCGCCATGACATTGATGCAGAAAGCCTGAATATAGATGTGGAAACCTTCCGTGAAGAGTTTGCCCCCATTGCTGCTGAATACAACATGCGCTGGTATGTAAAAGACAGTGACGATCGTCCGAAAGTTATGTTGATGGCGACGAAAGAATCCCATTGTTTGAATGACATTATGCACCGCTGGCACACGGGTGAGTTAAACTGTGAGATTGTTGGCGTTATTGCTAACCATGAAGAGCTTCGCTCTATGGTGGAGTGGTACAAGATTCCTTACCACTGCATCTCTGTGCCAAAAGAAAACAAGATGCCGGCTTTCCAAGAAATTGAGGCTTGCATCGATGCGGCTCAAGCCGACACTATCGTTCTGGCGCGCTACATGCAGATCTTTCCAGAATACCTATGTGAAAAATACCGTCATCGGGTGATCAACATTCACCACAGTTTCTTGCCATCCTTTATCGGGGCTAAACCTTACCATCAGGCGGCTGTGCGAGGGGTTAAGCTGATCGGAGCAACCTGCCACTATGTAACAGCGGATTTAGATGCGGGTCCTATTATTGAGCAAGACGTGATCCGTGTACGTCACAGTCACGCAGCGGAAGACATGGTTCGATTAGGTAAAGACATCGAAAAATTGGTCTTGTCTCGAGGCTTACGCTATCACCTAGAAGATCGTGTTCTTGTACACGGCAATAAGACAGTGGTGTTTGCTGAGTAAGGCAGCCAGCCAGTATGTTTAAAGAGGCGGGTTAAATCCCCGCTTTTTTTATGCCTATCGGTTAGCTTTTGATCTTCCACTGCTGAGATAGAAAATCCAGCAAGGTCACTAATTCGTCGTATTTCGGTGAGCACAACAGTACACGTCCTTCACGTTTTTGTTCTAGTAGCCCCACATTAATGAGTCGATTAATATGGTGAGAAAGAGTAGAGGCTGGAATTTGCAGCTGATGCTGGAGCTCTCCCACCGGTATGCCTTTGGCACTTTTTTGGGCTAGGTAGCACAATATCTCTAGCCTGGTTGGGTGGCCAAGTTCTGCAAGATATTTTGCACTGGTTTGAATATTCATAATGTTTGATCAACTGTGCAGCGTTAAAGTGCCAGCATAATATTCCAAGTACCCAGCCAAGGCAAAACTCAGTCTAAATGAATTATTAAGATTCGATTAAAAATAGACAGAAAATTTTTGTTCTGGCTAATTTTGACTATAGTTAAAGTTAACGAAACGAGACGGCCGTACGAGGGAAATTATGAAACTCAAATTAACGCCAACTCAAAACTTATGCGTTGGCTTTTTAGAATCCGGTTTTAAGTTGGTGCAGCTTGATGATCAATACTATTTTGTGAAAGGTGATCACAGACAAAGAGTGTTGTCGAAGACACTAGATGCTCTGATCAATCGAGGCGCCTTAGAATATACTGAGCATGGGGATTATCTACTGACTGAAGCATTTGTAGAGCACAGAAAGAAAATGCGAGTGGCGAGCAAATCGCCCACCAAACATTAAAACCAACCCTCTTTAAGCACAAACTCATGACGCTTAAAGAGGGTTTTTATTAATCTATCCAGCTTGTTAACGGACGTGGCTTACCAAGGAAGAAACCTTGGCCATAGGTGACGCCAATGCTTGTTAACTCATCCACATCTTGCTGAGTCTCCACATATTCAGCAACCGTTTCTTGGCCTTTCAAATTGGCTATTTCTTGAATGTATTTGATCACGGCTTTGTCGGTAAGGTCTGTGTGCATGTCTTTTACAAAGCTGCCATCAATTTTGACCACATCAAAGGGGAGGCTTTTTAAGTATTCAAAAGACGCCATGCCCGTACCAAAATCATCCAGAGCTAAGCCAATCTTCTGCTCTTTCAACCAAGAAATGAACTTATTGGCACTATTAAAGCTGCCAATGGCCGAACTCTCGGTGATTTCCAGTTCAAGTTTTTCCCATGGGAAGTCAAAGTGAGCAATGGCTTGCCTTACTTTTTCTTGGAAGTCAGGGTTATTTAAGCTCGAACCGGCCAAGTTAATATGAGCCGAGTGTAATTTGGCAATGTGTTCAGGGCTTTGGGTGACGATTTCAAGATAGGTCCAAAGCACATGAGCATCGATATCACTCATTAATTGATAACGCTCTGCTGCAGGAAGGAAGTCTCCAGGGGAGATAAAATTATTATCCTTGTCCCACATGCGAATCAAGATTTCGTAACTAATTTGTTCTTTGGTTTCTTGCAGCGCCACTATGTCCTGAGCGAATAATTCAAAACGAGTAGGGCCTCCATGCAAGGCTTCTTTAATCATCCTAGCGGTTTCTGTCTCGATGGACACACGCTTGGTTTTTTCATCGCTTGGGTCATAAATATGAGACTTGTTACGACCCTTAGCTTTTGCCGTATAAAGAGAGGCGCTGCTGATTTTTAGAAGCTCTTTTAAGGTGAATTCAAAAGGTTTGAAATACACCAAAGAAATAGAGGCCGACACGCTGTAAGTTTCGTTGTTGGTAGAAAAACGGAAATCGTTCAGGCGTTGTAAGCTTAAGTTTAGGAAGTCGTTACCAAAGCCTTCAGTACAGTTTTTCAATAGCACCATAAAACCATTACCGTCGACACGAGCAAAGGTCCCGTGGCTGGGTAAAATAGCTTGATAGTGACTGACAATCATTTTAAGTAACTCGTCACCCGCCTGATAACCCGCTGAATCATTGATCAACTTGAATTGATCCAGATCGATATACAACAAGTTATAACCACATCGGGTTTCATCTTTAAGGGCTTGGGAGATGAGTTCTTCCATATGGTAACGATTGTAAATGCCCGTTAGGGTATCGTGGGAAGCTTGAAACTTAAGTGCCTCAGAGGATTGTGAAATCTGTTCCATCTGCTGATTAAAGCCGTCAAATAACTCTTTGATTTCGTTTTCCGATTTGGTGTCTACGGTGACAATGGCGTTATTGGTCGGGTCACTTTTCTTCATCGCATAAAGTAATTTGAGGAAGGGGTTAGTGTAACTCTTACTTAAAAAGGTGCTTAAGATAAGCCCGAACAATAGTGCAAAAGGGAAAATCGCTAAGATGGTGTTGGTGATCTCTTTTTGTTTGACCCGAAAAGTATCCAGATTGACGTCTAGTATCACCATGCCAAATTGATAGCCTTCGGCTTCAATAGGGGATTGAATTAACAGGTTGGCTTCAGTAAATACACTGGTGTTCTGTGTGACTTGCGGTTTTTCTGCGGTAATGTGTTCAGTGTCTTTAAAACGATAAATCGCACGACCACTTTCGTCGTAGACCATCGCCCCTTGAATATTATTAAAGGCAGATAAGCGGAAGGTGATATCCGATAAAGAATCAGCACCTGGGGTCAGTAGGTATTTTACAAAATCATTATTCAATGAGGCACTGATGCTGTTGGCCTCATTGATCGCCATTTCCTGCGTTTCTTGTTTTTGAATATTTAGAATTAGGAATAATGTGGCGGCCTCAACCACCACAATAATGCACGACATGAAAATGATAAGTTGTCGCTTAATACTCAGTTTGTACCACATAGGGTGCCCTTGTTATTGGCCTGAAGGGTTGGTCACGGGTAGGTTAAAGTCGTTACCCCATTCCCGCCAAGATGCGTCATAGTTAGCCACATCATAACCCAGTTCACGCAGGGCAAAATAGTTGGTTGAAGAAACGCGACCTATCGCACAGTAAATAATCACTTTTTGGTTAGGGTCGATATTTTGATAAGTGCTTTTTAACTCATTCAAATCTTTAAGTTTCGACATGCCATTGGAAGCGCCAATATTGTGGGTCGCAGGAATGTGTTCGGCATGAGGGATATGGCCAAAACGCTGAGCTGTCGAAATGATGCCTTGGTAGGCGTCTGTACTGCGGGCATCAATTACCACTTGCGATGGGCTGCGAGAAGCGATTTGGGTTGCAAACTTAGTGGCCAGTTTTTTGTTGTCAATGGAAGCGACATACTGACTAGGCTCTGGTGTTATGGCTTGGGTGCTGGTAGGAAGATTAAGGGATTGCCACTCGTAGTAGCCACCATTAATGAGTTTTACATTGGTAAATCCATACACTTCTAGGGACCAGAAAAGTCTTGCCGCATCAAAGAAACTGCCATCATCATAAATGGCAACCTTGTCATGGATATCGAGACCTCTTTGCTGGATGAGCGACTGCATTTGGTTAGGTGGGGTAATGCGACCACTAATGGTCAAATCATCGAAGGTGAGGCTGGCAGGAAAATTAACAGCGCCTTTAATATGGCCTTCAAGGTAAATTTGCTCATCACGAACATCAACAATGGTGTAGCTTTCTGGATTACTGGCGACTTCAGAAATCTCGACGCGTAAATTCTCGGCATTGGCAAACATGGCGCCAACTAAACTAAACAATACTAATAATTTTCTCACTACACCCTCTCTTGGCCCCAAGCTTCAACATGAACGGACCTTAAACTAAGTTTCTATATTCTGTAAATTTAGCACGGAAATATGACAACAAACATGCTTAGCCTCAGTAAAAACAGTCATTAAGGGTGCAAATAACATGCAAACTGAGGCTAAAGGGCGGTTTAGTGAAGATTGGCCGGTGTTTGTGTAAATATGTGGTTCACCGCTTGTGCCAATTGCGAGCTAATGTGTTGGCTGCGAAGTAGGGTCCACAATGGCTGGTGAGTCTCTGGATGCTGGCTAAGTTCGGCAGTGATTTGCTTGAAGGCAATGTAGCCATCTTGTCGGTGGGCCAGCTTCTCCATAATAATGCGTAGCAACTGAGGGTTAGACGCAAGCCAGTGAGGACATTTAGCGGCCAATGCGGCAATGCTGTGTGTGTCATCGTCCTGACATTCGACTAGACTGCCTAATAGCCCAAATAAGGGCAGTAGCAGTCGGTTATCAAGGGGGTTACGCGAAAGCGCACGGATAAAACTGGCTTGCAAGAAGGGGTCTTGATTCTCTTCTAGTTGTTGGATCAGCACCTCTTGAATGCTGCTTGGCAGTGACTCATGCTCTAGAGCATGACAGAGTGCACTGATAAAAGCAGGGTTTGCTTGCTGGATTGCTTTAATAATGAGTGCCGTATATGTTGGCTCATGGGCTCTAGTGGCTAACTCTGCAATGCCTTGAATACCAAGTTCTTGCCATTGCTCGGAGTTGACTTCAAGTGGTGATTTTAGGTAATCAATGACACCATCAAAAAAACTGGAAGTTGGGGTGTTGAGCTGCTTACCAAGAATGGCATGAAAGCTGGCCATACGTTCTTGGTCGGGCTTAAACGCATAAGGGCTGTCTTCTAATGCTTCCGATAAGCCTTGAGCTTCCCCTTTATGCAAAATTTTATCCACTATGCTTTTTATAAAATGATCTCGGGTACCCAAGTTCAAGCAACCAGCTTCGTCCAGAGGCAGCTTCAAAAACCAGATGACACCGTTATCTAACAAGCTTTTAGAGGTCGTCTGGCTATCTTTTAATAGGCAAGCTAACCAAGCGTGTTGGCGAAAAGGGAAAGGGTAGGCCTGCTGTTTACGGTCAAACTGTATAGCTTGTTGCGGGGAAATTTTAGTAATATGACGGCCAAGATCATAGTAGGTGACATCGCAGCCAACCATTTGAAATAAGTCTGAAAGAGATTCAATTTTGTTCATGGTAGATATAAAGCTCAAATGAGAGATGGCTTGCAGTGTGAATGAAAGGGGCCATCATTAGTAAAAGTTGACCTATATTACCGTTTTCTAAAGGAGAAATCAGGTTGTCAGAGGGTTTTTCGAAACAGCCAAACTTGCAGGCTTTGCTTCAAGAGCTTGAAACTTGCATGGAACAATGTGGTGAATGGTCGACAGGCCAACCAAGCGCACAAGCCATGATGAGCACAGAACCTTTTTGTATCGACACCATGAGTTTTGCCCAGTGGTTAAGATACGTGATGATTGCAAGGTTTAACGCGTTACTCGATAGTGGTGAACCGTTACCGACTCGCTGTCATGTTGCTCCCATGGCGGAAGAAGCTTTTAAACATAAGTCTCCCCTTGAGGTGAGTCGGCTGGTGGCTTGTTTGGAAGCAATTGATGTCTATTTGAGTGAACTTAAGTGATGATCACTGGGTTACAGCACCCTTATGTTAAGGATTTGGCCTGGCTGATTGTAGGCCATTACATAGAGCAAGACTGTGATCTCGCCAAATATTGGCATCATGATGTTGAGGCTAGATTACAAGCCCTTGAAGATGACCCAGCGCCCCTAATTGAAGCGATTAACGCTTGTAAATCGCATTTTCTGGGCAGCTATTTTGAAACTCTGTTTTCATTTGCCATTGAACACCTTTCATCCCTTTGTATTGTTAAAGAGCACTTTCAAGTTCAACAAGCGGGTAAAACCCTTGGCGAAGTGGATGCTTTGCTAAGAGATCCGCAAGGGCGACTTTTGCAGTTTGAAATCGCGGTTAAATTTTATTTGCAGCGACCAGACCTTGCTCCCCATGATTGGATTGGCCCTAATAAGCAAGACAGCCTAGCGAAGAAGGTTACCCGAGCACGACAGCATCAGCTGACGCTGTTAAAAAGCCCAGCAGGGCGACAAGCTGCTGATCTTATTCTGGGCTCTGAAAACGAGCCGATAGCAAACAAGCTGTTAATTTTTGGGCGATTGTTTTTCGATTTAAATCTTGCCAAAAATTGGCAAGAGAGACTCACCGAAAACCCTATACAGCAAGAACGTTGTGGCTGGTTAAGGTTAGATAATTTAGCCTTGTTAGAGGAACGCTATGAGTACGCTAAACTGATGACGAAACCCCACTGGCTGGCGTTACCTGAACTGACTCAAGGCTTTGCTGTGTCTGAATTATCGAACTTACTGGGGGATAAATTTCGGCATGATGATCGGCCTATTAACCTATGTTGTTGGAGCGAAAAAACAAATCCAACCCCCGCAAATATCTTTGTTGTGCCAAATGATTGGTAACCTTTAAAAACCTATGTGGTAAGCTTTGTTAAATAAATTGTAAACATTGTTGAATTGTTTTTTTAGTTATTTGATTTGGCTTGTTTATCCCCTGTGGTGTCAATAAAATAACACCAATCCCCTACCTTAATTAGGAACACTGTGTCTAAGCTGGAAAATTTATCCTGTCCGATGGATGCCTCACGTCTTGAGCTTAAGCAAGCGAGCCTTGTTTGTGCCCATGGACACACTTTTGATCTGGCCAAGACTGGCTATGTGAACTTACTTCCCGTTCAGAATAAGCGCTCTAAAGATCCGGGCGACAGCAAAGAAATGGTTGCGGCACGGCAAACCTTTTTGAATCAGCAACATTATTTTCCAATCGTTAAAGAGATTGTTGCCAGTGCACCAGCCGGCTTTTTCCAGCAAGAGACTGTGCGACTTTTGGATGCCGGTTGTGGGGAAGGCTACTACTTACATCAGTTAGGCTTGTTGCTGGCTGAACAGGGCAATTCGATTGAGAGAATCGGTTTAGATATTTCTAAATGGGCGATTATGGCCGCCAGCAAAAGGGATAAAGAGGTGAGTTGGTTGGTGGGCAGTAATGCCGCTTTGCCTATGCCAGAAGCCCGTGTTGATGCCGTATTATGCCTTTTTGGCTTCCCTGTCTTCTCTGAGTTTTCACGTGTTTTGGCAGAGGGCGGATACTTGCTCCTCGTGGAATCAGGCGAAGATCACCTTATTGAGTTAAGAAAAATTCTCTACCCTGCCATCCATGACTATAAAGCCACTTATAGTGATGGTGTGTCAGGTTTTGAGTGTCTTGGAGAGCACAAATTAAATTACAACTTTGATTTAACCTCTCAACTGGCCATTCAGCAATTATTGAGTATGACTCCTCACATTCATAAAGCTTCTTATGAAGGTCGTGAGGCCGTTAAGGCATTAGAGTCCATAAGTGTCACCGCGGACATAAAACTTCGCTGGTATCGTAAAAATTAGAAGGAAGGCAGAATGTCGAATAGCTTAAGTAATCTTTTCACGAAAAACCGAGAGTGGGCTGCCAAGGTCAATGCGGAAGATCCTGAGTTTTTCTCCACGCTTTCAAAGCAGCAGAAACCTGAATACCTTTGGATAGGCTGTGCAGATAGCCGTGTTCCAGCTAACCAAATTGTTGATCTATTGCCAGGAGAAGTGTTTGTACACCGCAATATTGCCAACGTGGTCGTGCATACCGATTTAAACTGTCTATCTGTGATTCAGTTCGCAGTAGATGTTTTGAAGGTAAAACACATCATGGTAGTGGGGCATTATGGTTGTGGCGGTATCAAGGCGGCGATGGGCACAGAAGAGCATGGCATGATAGACAATTGGCTACGTCACATTAAAGATGTGTATCGTTTACACAAAGAAGAAGTGGATGGAATCACGGATGATTGCGAACGCTTTGATCGCATGTGTGAATTAAACGTAATTGAGCAAGTTGCTCATGTCTGCCAAAGCAGTATTGTACAAAATGCGTGGAAAACGGGTCAGGAACTGCATGTACATGGCTGGTGCTACAGTATCGATAATGGCCATATTAAAGATTTGGAAATGACCGTATCGAATGCTGAGGAAGCAAAAGTACGTTTAGAAAATCTTTAAGTAACCTATAAATAAGCCACTCAGTGTGGTTTCGTAAAATACCCCCAAGGTTGTGGTCTTGGGGGTATTTTTTTGTCGGTTACTTTATAAATTATTACTTTCGGCAATGGCTTTTGAACAACCTGCAATGGTTGAGCGCAGCCAAATATGTCCAGGGTCATGCTGCAGCAAAGGGCTCCAGAGCATTTTTAATTCAATCGGTGGCACTTCAAATGGTGTGGGCAGGACGACCACTTTATCGTTGCCTTCCATGAGTCGCGTGGCCAAAGAAGGTAGCGTCGCAATGAGTCCAAGCTGTTCTGTAGCACGCATGGCCACATTGTAGTTACGAGTAAATAAGCGAATGTTTCGTTTAAAACCCAGATCGGCCAATGTGCCGTCAACCCAACCAAGTTTCTGCACTTCTTCCGGTTGTATGCCAACCCCAACACCAAACCCTGTTTTACTCACCCATACATGGGAAGATGAAAGATAATTGGTGAGGTTAAAGTTCTTTGCCAGATCAGAATCCGCTGGCACAAGACAAGAGAAATGGTCGACCCAAACAGACTTTTGGTGGAAAGACTGAGGCAGTGTGTCAAAACGGTTAATAACCAGATCGACCTTGCCTTTTTCGACGTCATGGAAACTTACATCACTTGGGTTCATAACGTCTAAAATAACGTTTGGCGCTTCGCTTTGTAGCTTTTTCATAAGAGGAGGAATCAGCGTAGCTTCCGCGTAATCACTGGCCATGATGCGAAACACTCGGGAACTTGATTCAGCCTCAAAGCTTTGTCCTAGATGCAATACTTCGTCGACGGATTGTAAAATGTTTTCCACTCTTGGCTGCAGCTGAATGGCTAGAGCGGTTGGCATCATGCCATCACTGGTTCGCACTAGGAGCGGGTCGTGGAATAGGTCACGTAAACGTCGTAGACCATTACTCATGGCGGGTTGGGTAATGCCCAGTTGATTAGCAGCGTGGGTAACATTTTGTTCGCGAAGTAGAGAGTCTAAATAGCGCAGTAAGTTAAGGTCTATTTTATCTAGTTGCATATAAGATGGGGCCAGAATTCAAATCGTAGTGGCTAATCATACTGCATTTTGTAAATTAAGAGTATATGTATGGCAAATGGGCGGTCTTGGGTTAGAGGAGGCCGCCCATTTTTAGGTGATGTTAGCTTTGTAGTATGGGACAAGCCATTAGGCTGGTTTCATGCCTTGAAGGCGTAATTGCTCAATGACTTCATAACAGGCCCCCATAGTATGGTAATCGGTTTTTCCCGCCGGACTTTTGCAGTCATCGTAAGCTTGGTTGTCTTGGGTGAGAATGCGAAACCAAGCCCCGTATTGATGGTCTATCATATGCTGCCAGCTGTATTCCCAAAGTTGGTTGTAATACTGCCAATACGCTTCTTTGTTGGTGACTAAAGCAAGCATGGCGGCCGCCGCGAAAGACTCCGCTTGAACCCAGAAGTACTTATCACCATCGCAAATATTGCCTTCTGGGTCATAGCCATAACATAAGCCTTTATGCTCAGTGTCCCAAGCCTTTTGCCAGGCGGTATTAAAAAGTGCTTCTGCTTTGGGGATGAGCCAATCTTGCGGGCTTCTTTGGTGCAGCAAGATCAGCAATTTGGCCCACTCGATTTGATGGCCAGGTTGAAACCCCCAGGGGCGAAACAAATGTTTTGGGTCATCTTTGTTGTATTGCCAATCAACCTGCCAATCTTGGCTATAGTGCTCCCAAATTTCACCACCGGCCAAGTCTGCTTGGCGTTGGCATATATTTTTCGCAAGTAGCTCGGCACGTTCTAGATAACGCTGATCTTGGGTGGCATCGTAAGCGGCCATGAGGGCTTCGCAACTGTGCATGTTGGCGTTTTGGCCTCGATAGGAAGAGGGGGTCTGCCAATCGGCGGATATTTCATCTTGGTACAAACCAAACTCAGGCTGCCAAAAATGCTTTTCCATTAATTCAAATGTTTCGTTGATCCAAGGTTTGGCTTCACTAACGCCTGCTTTATAAGCGCTCGCATAGGCTAACAGTACGAAGGCTAAACCATAGCAGTGGTTGGTTTCGTCAAGGTTAGAGTCGCCCTCGAGTAGCCAAACATAGCCGCCATTTTCTCGACGATGTCGATTTCTAAGGTAATCCACACCATGTCGAGTCGCTGCCAAATACTCTTCTTTGCCTTCTGCCATATAAGCCTTGGCATAATTAAAAACAAAGCGGGTACTGCTGACTAAATGACGGGTTTCCCTGTCATAGATTTGCCCATCGTCTTTAAAGAACTGGAAGTAGCCGCCTTGTTCATCAATACAATGGGGGTGATAAAACGCCATGGTGTCTTGAATGTGTTGCTTAAGAAAAGCAGCGGATTGAAAGTCTGGGCTCGCCTGCATGGTGATCGTCCTTTGTGGTCAGTTATTTTAATTATGGCGTTAGGATAGCCCTTGCTGCTTTAATAAATCAACTAGATTTATTAATTATATTGGTTAGACTGCTAGCCAATAGAAAAGGTAGCTAAGTATGAAAGTGTCAGGCAGTACCGCCGAGCAGGGGCGCATTTACAATGAACGTATTATTCTGCAACTGGTGAGGCAGAATCCGCATATCTCTCGGGTCAAACTGGCAGAGCTGACGGGGTTAAGCAGCCAAACCATTTCGGTGATCACCTCATCTTTATTAAAGCGTCAGCTTTTAGAAGTCACGGGCAAAGTGAAAGGCCGTCGTGGCCAGCCCTCTATAAAATTGAGCATTAATGCACAAGGGGCTTATAGCTTAGGCATTAATATAGATAGAGATCACATTAGTGCTGCACTGCTGGATTTCACAGGACACTGCGTGCTGTTACGAGAAAAGCTGGTGTCTTTCCCTACAGAAGAAGTCGCAAAAAACATTGCCCAAGAACTCTTGGCTGAGGTGAAGCAAACACTTGGTGAAGATTGGTGCAAAGTACAGGGCATAGGCCTCACTCGCCCCGGCTTTATGGACGCTTGGTTGGAAACCCTGGTAACAGATGCCGCCCAGCGCAACCAACTCAATGACTTAAAATTGGCACTGAGTTACTGGCAATCTAATGCCTTTGAGTTATGGCTAGAAGAGACATCTGGGGTCGCTTGTTATTGTGAAAACGACGCAACGGCAGCGGCCACCAGTGAAGTTCTATTATCCGCCAACACCCATAGAAAGCATCTATTTTATATTTTTGTCAGTACCGCCTGTGGCGGCAGCTTTGTTGCGGATGGTGAATGCTATTTAGGAGCTCATGGGCAAGCGGGTCGCTTTGGCATGATTGCCACAGCCACGGGCAAGCATGGCAAATGGACGCTAGAAGCTTTATCGTTATCTTCCTTGCGACGTTACTTTGAACATCAGCAAACACTTTGGCCACACCGAGAAGATGGCTGGGGCGACGCTGAGTTGCAACCTGTCATTAAGCAGTGGTCCCAAGAAGTGATCGCAGAAATTAAGCCAGCTTTACTCGCGGTCTTAGCGCTATACGATCCAGCGGATATCATTTTGGCTGGGCGTTTGCCTGCTGAGGTGAATAGAAGCTTGATGGACCAAATGCAAAGCTTGTTTAATGATCAGACTTTGCTCGTTGCACCAGAGATTAGCGCCGCGCAAGCTGGTTACTCTGCAGGAGTAATGGGGGCGGCAATCTTGCCTTTGTATGAGGTATTTTCACCCCAAAGGGATTTACTTCTGTTAAGTTCAAAACCCGGCCTAGGCGAATAAATAGATTAGGGTGAGAGCGCCCGAGGAGAGTAATACGTGGCCATGAGGCTTGAAATTCAGTGTGAAGATCGTATCGGCATGATACGCGAAGTATTGGATTTATTTACCCCTTATCAAATTGATGTGCGACTCATCGAAGTGGATACCCTGCGTCGTTGTATTTACTGCGGCTTTAGTGACATAGCTTTTTCTAAGATTCAAAAACTGCTGGCCGAAATCCGCAAACTTGACGATGTGGAAGATGTGAAAACAGTTGCCTTCACCCCATCGGAACGGGAAACAAACACCTTGTATATGTTGCTGGAAGCCTTGCCAGACGGGGTGATTTCCGTGGACTTAAAAGGTGTGATCACCATGGCAACCGAGCTTGCCGCAGAAGACTTACAGACCAGTGTTGCAGGCTTATTGCACCAGCCGCTACAGCAATTTATTAAAGGGGTGAATTTTGCCAAGATACCATGGCAGAGTATGCCAGCAGGTCTAAGCAAGCGTATTAAAATTCGCAGCAAAACGCTCTTGTTAGAAATGAAACCAATCTGGGTGCAGGGTGACGATGGCAGCCAAACCCCAGCGGGCAGTGTCATACACCTGAAATCTGAGGCGCGATTACAACGACAAACGCAAAGTTTAAAGAACGCCCCCAAGCCCATTAATGGCTTGGATAAATACCATCGTGAGTCCGTGTTACAAAGCTCGGCCATG
This sequence comes from Marinomonas dokdonensis, assembly GCF_052747885.1. Classification (NCBI taxonomy): domain Bacteria; kingdom Pseudomonadati; phylum Pseudomonadota; class Gammaproteobacteria; order Oceanospirillales; family Oceanospirillaceae; genus Marinomonas; species Marinomonas dokdonensis. The sequence goes on along the minus strand of NZ_JBRAND010000001.1, from coordinate 35,047 downwards.
GCAGGGCTTGTTTCTCAGGCTAAATCCTTAGCGGACCTTACCATGCCGCTGTTGTTCGTTGGCCAAGTGGGAACCGGTAAGCGGGATTTCATTCAGGCGCTATTTCAGTTCTGGTATGACAATCAACTAGAGCGAGACTGTCAGATTGTGATGAAATCTGCCGAGGATATAGACCTTGCAGATATTCAAGCACTGGATTCTTTCTGTGGCTGGTGGGTGATAGAACATATTGAACGCCTCAAAGAAGAGGTTCAATTCGCCTTATTAAGTTGGCTCGCCAAACAAACCGATGAATTAACCAGCTTACGATCCAGTGCCCGTTTAGTATCTTTATCTTCCTTGACTCAAGAGCAATTGATTGACCATGCAACGCTCAATAAATCACTCTATTTCGAGTTATCTACCTTGGTGTTAACAATGCCAGAGCTTGCTCGTCGACGAGAGGATTTCGCTGGGCTTTTAGAGCAGACTCTAGAGGACATTTGTGGTCGTTATAATCTTGCCTTACCGAGTATCTCAAAAGGAGCTTTGGCAAAACTCTCCTTGTACCCTTGGCCGGGTAACTTGAAAGAATTGCACAGTGTTTGTTTGCAAACCCTATTGGCGAATCCCAATAAAGAGTGGCAGGCAGAAGATCTAGGCTTAGCGTCCGACAACACGAGTTTAGAGGTGGTGTTACAGGAAGGTTCCCTTGATAAAACCGTGAAAGCCTTTGAGGCCAAGTTACTAAGGCAGCTGTATCCTCAATATCCAAGCACCAGACGGCTAGCAAAAGCCGTAGGGCTTAGCCACAGTGCGGTAGCGAATAAACTCAATGAATATAATATTGCGTTAAAATGATGGGCTAGAAACAACAAAGCAGACTGCTAAGTCTGCTTTGAGTTTTAAGATTAGTAAGTATTAATAATCTTGTGGATGGCGCTTGTTACGAGTCGGCTGCTTTTTGATCTTGATGGGTTGCAGCTTAGTTTTTGGCTGAGAAATCTGTGTGTATAGACCTGCCGCTAAGAAAGCCATTAGTGCACATACAGCCGCAAAAAGTAAAAATTCAAACATGGCGTTTCTCCATTTGGTTGTTCTTATGATTCTAGAATGACCTATTCTGACCCTGTCGTAAAGCCCAATATGTTGTCTTATTGTTAATAATGAGGCGAATTTCTAAGAATTCAACCCATGCTTAGAGGTCATATCTCTGTCTTAAGAAGCGTGCGACGCCATCTTCATCGTGATGTCCTATTACTTTGTCCGCACTTGCTTTTACCTCTGGGTTGCCATTATCTGTGGCAAAACATTCATCTGCCATGGCGAACATGGACAAATCATTATCTCCATCACCAAAGACCGTAAGGTGAGTGGCACCTAGCTCTGCCTTGAGTTCCATAAGAGCAGAACCCTTGCAGGCATTGCTATGGTGGATATCGAGCCAATAAGCATCTGGATTATAAATACCACCGCCAGAGTAAGCGGTTAGGTGCTCATGGTCCTGACTGTCATTCACAATGTTTTGCACATGCTCAGGGCGACCCATGGCGCTAATGTTGGTGATCCTTGCCTGTGCTGACATGGCTTCAAGAGGATGCAGGCTCATTTTATCGTGGTTGCCTAACTCGTTGGCAATGTGGTCACACAGTTGGCCTTGTAAAGGCGCGTGATAAACCCGCTGTAAGCCATCTTCCTCTAGGCAGAAAATGAATGGCGTGACCTTATGCTCCTCAAAAGATTGCAGCATATTGGTAATGTGCTCGAGTTGCAGTAGGTTTTTGTAACGGTAACTTTGTTGGCTTGGGTCCCACCACTCAACGCCGTTTTTGAAGATTTGTACGTTAGGGAACTCATGGCCAATTAGGCAAGGCTTGGCAGCTAAATGGGTACGTCCTGTTGCGACGGTATAATAAATACCTGCGGCTTCCATACGTCGTAGAGTTTCTAGGGTGTACTCGGATAAGCGCTGCTGACGGTTAAGCAGGGTGCCATCTAAATCAAATGCCACTAATTCCATATAAACCTCTGGGCTGAGTCGTAAGGGGCATTAAACCCTTTTTATTGGGTTTAATGCCAATGCCAAATCATGCTCGTTTGGCGAGCAATGTTCGTTAAGCTTTAAGGGTAAGTGGGCTTGTGGTAAAGCTCACACCTTGCCAGCCATGAATCATAAATTGGCGAATGTTTTGGTGGTCTTGTGCTTCAGGGTGTTGCAGAACATCAACTCGATAGTAGTCCCCGAACAGCTGTAAGCTTTGTTCTGGCGTAAGTTGATTCAGCTTAGCGAAAGCTAAGATTTTGCAAGAGCCGTTATTTTCGTTGGCTTGATTTTGCTGCTCACCGTTTGTAAAAGCACTGGGAGTGAAATCGTAGTCACGATCAATAACCTCAATGACGCTTTTAAATTCAACTTGTTCTGGAGTGGATTGAACAAGGTCAATGAGGCTTTGCGTATTTAACATTTGGGCTCCTAAAAATGATTAGAGATTGTTTGCGCTTTGCTTGGCGCTGTAATTGACAACAAACTTATAGCAAGTGAAGGATAAAATACCACAAATGGCCATGGTCGCCACCATAGGTACGAAGGTGCCATTATGCAATACACTGATGATGACACCGCTTAGTGCGCCTGCACCAAAGCGAGAGGCACCTGCTAGGGCGGTCACACTGCCATTGTTATTGCCGGCGTTTTTCAGCGCTCCTGCCATGAGGCCACTGCCTAAAATTCCTATGCTGCCCATAAAGGCCATGCCACTAAGAATAATAAAGATAAAGGGTGGCTGCTCCATAAAGCTAATAATGACCATGGCAATCGCAGCACAGAAAACCACATGAGCGGCGTATTTAGTGAGGGTGGCGCTGCCTAGTCGTTCAACACAACGGTTATTAATGGTGGAGGCAATCATGATGCAAATAACATTTAGGCCAAATAAGAAGCCAAACTGCGCAGGAGGCACATGATAAAGTTCGATATAAACAAAAGACGATCCGGTGATAAAACACATCATGCCAGCAAAGTGGAAAGCACCAGCGGCAATATAGCCAGTGACAGACGGGTTCTTTAACAGCACCTTGTAATTATGTAAGGCACTTGCAAATGATAAAGTGGTGCGTTTTTCAACGGGGAGTGTTTCCGGAATAGTGATCAGGAAAAGCACCATGGCGATCGCTGCCAAAACCGCTAATAGAGCGAAAATATAATGCCAATCCAGTAGCGTTAAAATCGCCCCACCAATGATGGGGGCCGCCAAAGGCGCTAAGGCCATGACCAGCATGACCATGGACATGGCTTTAACAAATTGATCCGCAGACAAACCATCTTTTACCAACGCTGGCACACATACCGCTACGGCGGCACCACCAATGGCTTGAATAGCCCGACCTATCATCAGCACTTCGTAGCTTTGAGAAAGGCTACATACAATGCTGCCGACCATGAATAAGCACAAGCCGGTCACCACGACCTTGCGACGACCTAAGGCATCCGAAATGGGGCCAAAGACAATCTGTAATGAAGCAAAGACCACCAAATACATACTCAAGGTCATTTGAATGAGGCTGACATCTGTCCCCATGTAACGAGCGATAGTGGGTAAACTAGGTAGGTAAGCATCAATGGCGAAGGGAGTTAATCCTGCCAATAATCCCAACACTAAAACAATGGGCAAAGTTAGCTTCATTCCGTAAAAGACCTTTGAATTTAGGATGACAAGAGACGCCATCACAGGGCTGTTGGTTATAAGCTCATAATTATAATGTTTTATCGCTTAAAAAACTGGATTGAATAATGAAAACAGTAAGATAATTGATCGATCTGTGTTAGCTCTAGGTGATAGTTAAGCTGGTTTTACAGGGGCTAACATGTTTCAATTTCGCCTCAAAATTAGGATTCGGTCATCTTGGCGTGCAAACAGCTGCCTAACCATTCATTGACTGGCTAATGACCAAAGAAAAAAGGAAAGGTATGTTAAAGTTTTTTGAGAAGTGGGTGGGCGCTTATCCAGATCTAGAGACCTCTCAACCACCGACGGGGTTAGTGGCATTTTGTCGTTATTATTCTCGCGGTGTCGAAGTGCCATTGGTCTTAATGTCGATGCTTACCGCCTTGATTGCCATTCTAGAAGTGACCTTATTCAGCTTTATGGGGCAGCTTGTTGATTGGCTGATTACCAAGAATCCAGATACCTTTTTTGCGGAAGAAGGTGGTCATTTGTTGCTAATGTCTTTGATGATATTGGTCGCAATGCCGCTGATTTCCTTGTTGCACTCAGCCATTGTGCATCAAACCTTATTGGGCAACTACCCCATGCGTATTCGCTGGTGGGCCCACCATGCCATTTTGCGTCAGAGCATGTCGTTTTTTCAGGACGAATTTGCCGGACGTATTTCCACCAAAATCATGCAAACCTCTCTCGCTGTGCGGGAAACTGTGATGAAACTTTTGGATGTATTGGTGTACATCGGAGTGTATTTCATTTCTATGCTGGTGCTGATCGCCAATGCGGATTACCGCTTAATGCTGCCATTAGTAGGTTGGTTGGTCTGTTATGTGCTGTTGCAGCTCTATTTTGTTCCTAAGCTAAAACGTGTTTCCAGCGAACAAGCGGATGCTCGTTCAAACATGACAGGGCGAGTGGTAGACAGCTACAGCAATATTTCGACGGTGAAGCTGTTTTCCCACAATCATCGTGAAGCCGACTATGCCAAAGAAGGCATGGATGGCTTTTTGAAAACTGTCTACAAGCAAATGCGTTTAGTGACTTGGCTGAATGTGGGGGTACAATCCAGTAACTACCTAGTGACCTTTGTTATTGCAGCCTTGTCGATTTGGTTGTGGACCGACAGTGTTATTAGTGTTGGGGCGATTGCCATTGCTGTGAGTCTTGCTCTACGTTTGAACGGTATGTCCCAATGGATCATGTGGGAAGTCAGTGCCTTGTTTGAAAACATAGGTATGGTGGCGGACGGTATGAAAACTTTGTCCAAGCCTGTGGAAATTCAAGACAAAGCCAATGCGAAAGATTTAGTTATTGAGCAAGGGGCGATTGATTATCAACAGGTGTTTTTCCACTATGGCAAAGAAGACGCTAAGGTCATTGAAAACCTGAGTTTATCAATCAAAGCGGGTGAAAAGGTCGGTTTGGTGGGGCGCTCTGGAGCAGGCAAGTCAACCATAGTGAACTTGCTCATGCGTTTTCACGATGTGGAGTCCGGCAGCATTTGCATTGACGGGCAAGATATCAGTGAAGTGCGTCAGGACTCCTTACGTGCTGGCATAGGTATGGTGACTCAAGATACCTCTTTGCTACATCGTACTGTGAGAGAAAACTTATTATACGGTCGCCCCGATGCCAGTGACGAAGAAATGATCGCCGCCACGAAAAAAGCTGAAGCCCATGATTTCATTCTGACCCTGACCGACCCATTCGGTAACACGGGTTACGATGCTATGGTTGGGGAACGTGGCATTAAACTTTCTGGTGGTCAGCGACAGCGTATTGCTATTGCTCGTGTGCTGCTAAAAGACGCACCTTTATTGGTTTTAGATGAGGCAACGTCTGCTCTAGATTCAGAAGTAGAAGCGGCGATTCAAGCCAGCTTATACCGGTTAATGGAAGGTAAAACCGTGATCGCTATCGCTCACCGCTTGTCCACTATTGCCGCCATGGATCGTTTGATTGTATTGGACAAAGGCCATGTGGTAGAACAGGGGAGTCATGATCAATTAATTCAGCAAGAAGGTATTTATGCCAAGCTTTGGGCCCACCAAACAGGCGGTTTCTTAGGGGAAGATCTGGATTCTTAATGCCATTTAAGGCTGGAGTCTGAAGCAAGGAGAAGGCGTAAATGATCACTTATGTATTGTTGTTTTTAGCAGTTGTGGCTGAAGTAATCGCTACTTCGGCCTTGAAAGCCTCGGACTCTTTTACTCGTATTGGGCCTGTGATCATTCTGGTGCTGGGGTATGGTATTTCTTTTTACCTGCTTAGTATCGTCATGCAATCTATGCCCACAGGAGTGACTTACGCCATTTGGTCAGGCTTAGGGGTGGTGCTGATTTCTTTGTTTGCTTATTTCTTTAACGGTGAAAAATTGGATATGGCGGCCTGTTTAGGCTTGTTCTTTATCGTTTTAGGGGTTGCTATTATTAATATTTTCTCTAAAACCGTTAGCCACTAATGGAGCAAAAAAAAGGCCCGTCCACTTTGAAGTGGACGGGCCTTTTTTATATCACTGACTCTTAGCTGTTCTTGAGTCGGCCACGCTTGTTAGACAACCAGATGAACTGATAAGGCATCAGGGTGATTTTCGCCAAGTGATCTTCGTATACCTGCTCTGTAATCAAATCTACCCAATCGTCGGTAGCAATTAAGTTCAGCTCAGATAAATTAAAGCTCTTCGGTTGATCCGTCATATTGTATACCGCAAACAGGCTCTGTCTTCTGTCTAGGCTTTGTCGCCAGAAAGAGAATAGGTCTTCACCCATGTGCAACACGTATTGGGTTGCGTTCGGGTGGAAGGCCGGTTGCGCGCGGCGTATTTGCGTTAAACGGGTAACATTCTCAAAGACTTTTTGGTGATGGGTCGGAGTATTAAGAACATGATTCAAGTCCTCCATATCCCAAATATGACGGTTAATGGAACGGAACTGACCGGTATTATTGACCCGATCAATGTCGTTCTCTGTGCCAAATAAGCTATGAATGTAGAACGCGGGAACCCCTTCTAGCGCCATCATGACCCCTGCGGCACATAAGAAACGTGCCAGTTGCCATTGGTCTGGCCCTTGATGCACAGAACCCGCTAGGGCATTCCATAAGCTGATATTGATCTCATAAGGTTTGGCCTCGCCATCTGGAGTGGTGCGAGAGCTGATCTTGCCACCAAAGCGTTTCATGGTGCTAATCAGGGTTTCTAGTTCCCACTCAGACAACAAGCCTTCGGTTGGGCGTAAGCCAATGCCATCGTGAGAAGCCACAAAGTTAAGGTAGGTGGTACCTTGCTGTGCCGGAGGCATGCTCATTAGCCATTGTTTCAAGTGGCTGCTGTTACCTGTCACCAAGCTGTTAATCAACAAAGGTGGCAAGGAGAAGTTATAAATCAAGTGTGCTTCGTTAGCATTACCAAAATACGTTAAGTTCTCTTGGTTAGGAATGTTGGTTTCGGTAATGATGACGGAATCGGGCGCATAGTGCTCAATCATCAATCTGAGCAAACGTATCATCTCATGGGTTTGCGGCAAGTTGATGCAATTGGTGCCGGGGATTTTCCATAAGAAAGCCACCGCATCCAAACGGAACCAACGAATGCCTTTTTCTAGGTATAAGCGGATAATGCGCAGGAATTCGAGCAATACTTCAGGGTTTTCAAAATTAAGGTCTACCTGATCATGGCTAAAGGTACACCAGACATATTTTTCGCCATTTTTAGTTTGTACTTCCCTGAGCAATGGTGAGGTTCTAGGGCGCACCACGGCACTTAAATCCATAGACGGGTCAGCTTCATAGAAGAAGGATGCCCCAGGATCAACTCCAGCTTTATAGTTCTCAAACCACATACTTCGGCTAGAACAATGGTTGATCACCAAATCCCCCATGACCTTAACCTGCTGAGAGAGTTGGGTGACATGGTCCCAATTACCACAGGAAGGGTTCACCGTGGTGTAATCCATGACACTAAAGCCGTCGTCAGAGCTGTAAGGAAAGAAAGGCAACAAATGAACCGCAGAAATGCTGGCAGAAAGCTTCTTTTTAACAAACTTTGTTAGGGTTTCCAGCGGTGCTTCACTTTCGCTACGTAAGGTGTCGGCATAGGTAATCAGCATGATGTCCGACTGATCCCAAATGTTACGATGGGGGCGTGGCGGTTCTGTTGCTGGGTCTAGGTGAAACGTTTCAAGGCAGGTACGAGCAAGCGAATTAGCATCGAGCTTAGGGTATAGGGTTTGAAGGTGAGCGACGAGCCGTTGCTCTAGGTGAGAGGGAGTTGTGTTATCCATATGACCTGCCTATCTATCAAAATGTGGAAAAACGAAGCCCGCTTGAGGCTCCGTTTCGAGGTATGAACCAAGCTATTTCTAATGCTTCATAGAAACAGCTGTGGGGCGTTAGTCTTTTGCTGGTCCAAACTCAGCCATATCAAGCTCTACCGCTTTGGCTAATTGTTCCATGACGCCAGGGAAGGCACTTTGTACTCGGTTCCAGCTTGGAATGAAGGGTGCTTCCATGGGTTTGTCTAAATATTGGTTACCGGCTTTCATGATGTTGCCAGCAAACAGCTCAACCGCTTGCTCTTCACTGTGCACATCCAGTTTCAAACCATTAATTTCCGCATCATTTCGATACACCTCGATGAAATCAAGGGCAACACGGTAGTAGGTTGCTTTTACTGTACGGAAGGTTTCTTGGTTGAAAATAATGCCATTGGTGGCCAGCTTTCTGAAAATGGCTTTCGTAATGTCGATGGACATTTTGGATAGACCACCATCATCATTGTCAGCCGACAAGTCTTGGTGCTTGTGATCATACACATCAGCAATATCTACCTGACACAAACGGTTGGTAGAGTAGTTGCGGTGCATTTCACTGAGTACGCCTATTTCTAGGCCCCAATCACTTGGAATACGAATGTCTGTCATTACATCTCGACGGAAGGAAAACTCTCCGGCAAGTGGGTAGTGATAGCTATCAAGGTAATCTAAGTAATCTAGGTTGCCAAATACTTTTTTCAGTGAGTACAGCAATGGCGTCACCAATAGGCGGCTAACACGGCCATTCATTTTGCCATTTGCCGTACGGGCATAGTAGCCTTTAGCAAATTCGTAGTTGAATTTCGGGTTGGCTACAGGGTAAATCAGGCGAGCCAATAATTCTCTGTCATAGGTAACAATGTCACAGTCGTGCATGGCGATAGATTCTGCTTCCCCTGCTGCTAGGTTGTAACCCATACAGAACCAAACGTTACGGCCTTTACCAGGGTTAGAAGGGGATAAATGCTCACCCTTTAGAACACCGTCAATCTCTCTTAAGCGAGGGCCGTCGTTCCATAGCACACGGTGCTTTTGCGGTAACACGCTAAAAAATTCTAGAGCATGGCGGTATTGCTCCTCAGTGGCTCTGTCTAGGCCAATGATGATCTCACTAAGGTAAGGCACTTCTTTTAAATGCTTGAGGATGTTCGGCATGGCATCCGTTTCAAGCTCTGAATATAAACAGGGTAAAATAAGAGACATGGGGCGAGATTTTGAGAATTCGCACAGCTCTTTTTCCATATCTTCTAAGGGGCGGTTAGCCAAATTATGAAAGGTAGTGATGATGCCGTTTTGATGAAAGTCACCCATAGTATTTGTCCTAATTTTAAATGTAATGCTAAAAGTTTGAAATTCTTACGCCACAATGCCCTGTTTGATGAGAATGCTATCAATGGCTTCAGTCCAGCCTGCAGGACCGTATGCGTTGGTTAGATAGGTATCCAAGCGGTTCTCAATTACAGGGGGCTCATGGGCAGGGGAGCGAATCACCACAGGGAAGTCCGCTTTACTGATCATGCCAATATCGTTTTCTCCATCGCCAAGGGCGACCGTTGCAATCTCGCCATCCCCTTGGTTGAGGTAAAGTTCTTTTAACCACAGCATGGCATTGGCTTTATCGCATTTATCTCCCATCAGGTGGGCGAAGCGTCCCCCTCTTTGAATTTGTATGTGCGCGTCTTGCAGCCTTTCTCTTAAATCGTCCAGCGCACTGTCGGAATCTTGCCATAACATAGGTTCAGTAAATTCTCGCTGCATTGCCAATTTGGCATCGTCTTCCTCAAGACCTGTGATCTCCATTAGGTCGTGATGACTCATGTCACTAAAAGGCGTGAAGTGATAAATGTCTTTTTGCTGTTTGCTTAGTTGCACTAGGGTACTGCGTTTCGGGCCAAAGGCTTTTACCCAAAAATCTCCGCTATCTTCTAGTTGTTCTGTCAATTTAAGATTGAGGTGTTTCGGTATGTATACTGCAGAACCATTTTCCACTATGAAGGGGTCGTTATGATTTAAAGCTTGGCGGAGGGATAAAAGTTCTGCGAAGGTTTTGCTGGTATTCAGTACACAAGGAATAGAAAAGGTTTTAAGAGCTTGTAGTGCCGGCAGGGCAGGTTGGAAACTGTAAGTGTGATGGTCAAGTAAAGTTCCATCAAGATCAGTAAAAATAATCAAAGGTGTCATAAATAAGTCCATTATCAGGTGTGTCTCTCCACACTAATTAAGTTAAAACTTGCAAATCCAGTGCCAGTCATTAAAGTGAACGATCATTCAAGAACGATACACTGATTAATACTAGAGGCTGTTTTAAACAAAATGATGACAAAAGAGATCCGCTTATTTTTCTATATAGCCTTAGCGTTAATTGCTTTTGCTGGTAATTCCATCTTGTGCCGTCTGGCTTTGGCGGAAGGTCTGATTGATCCCGCCAGCTTTACGCTGCTTCGCTTGGTGAGTGGCGCTTTTACTCTGCTGTTGTTGTGCTTATTTAAGTTGGCAAAAAGCTCGAATGGCGGGGTGAAAAACGTTTGGCAACAAGGGAGCTGGTGGTCTGCTCTGGCACTGTTTCTATACGCTCTAGGGTTTTCTTACGCCTATGTGTCATTGGGTACAGGTCTTGGCGCCTTGATACTTTTTGGTGCCGTTCAGCTCACATTAATTTTATTGGCCATTCGTGCCGGCCAGAGGTTGGCAGGCCTTGAGTGGTTAGGTTTAGCCGTGGCATTTTTAAGTTTTGTTTATTTGATATTGCCAAGCTTGCAAGGTGAGAGCGCAACCGCTATGCCTTTATTGGCCGTTGGTTTGATGGTGATGGCGGGGATCGCTTGGGGGGCTTACACCTGGTTGGGTAAAAAGTCGACCAGTCCACTTTTTGTGACCACCTCAAACTTTATTAGAACCCTACCTATGATATTGATTTTTATTGTCTTTATCGGTTTTGAAATGTCGGTATCATCCCTCGGCGCAATCTGGGCAATACTGTCTGGTGCAGTGATGTCTGGACTGGGTTACGCTCTATGGTATGCCTTGCTACCGCAAATCACTACGACCCTAGCTGCAGTACTGCAATTACTTGTGCCAGTGATTGCCACCATTGGCGGTGTGGTTTTTGCCAGTGAAGCGGTAACTATGCATTTGATTTTGGCAAGCGCAGGGGTATTGGGTGGGGTGTTAATGGTGATTTTAAGTAAGCGTAAAGCGGCTTAGTTGTGCATTATAATAGTGCATGAATTTTCTTCTGCGCCATTTTGGTGGTTTGTTGTGTGCTAAAATGGCAATTTTTTATCGGGGAAAACAAAGCAACACTTTCTTAGTCTCTAAGAAAGTGTTTGATGGCCATTAAACTTGTTCTGTATCTTCGGCTAAGGCTACATAAGCAACGGTAAAAGCACCTTCTTGAAAAGCTTTTAGACCTGTTGCTTTGAAAGGAATGGGCATTGGGTTGTTCTGCAGAATGTCTTTAATGCGAGCACTGTTAAAAAGCTCTACCTGAACACCTTCAATCAACTGGATAGCGGCTTCTATTTTAAAGCCAACAGAACTTCCAGCAAATTTACCCTTCGTTAGGCGTTCACGAATGACCACTTTCTCGACTTTATAGTCTTCAAAAAGTTTCTTCATCAGTTGGTAAAACTTACGCATGTTCGCGCTGTCATTAGCGTTGCTTAGGGCGTGGCGAATTTGGCGACAATCTGTGATTTGAAACAGACCATCTTGTTTACTGAGTAGGCAAAGAATGGCTTCGCTACCTTTTATCTCTATGCCGCATGTGATCATGGCGTTTTCCTAATTAAATAATGATGGGCATTATTGCATATCTGGCTCCATTAGGCAGAGTAAAAAAGACTGCTTGTGTTGATGATGGTGCGTTAGATCTAGGGTAAAAAATCTAACTTCTAGTGTTATCCACTGTTTTGTTTGAATACTCTATTTTTTAAGAAAGAATATTGTATTATTGCAGAATATTATTTTGTAAAAATGCTGTTTTCGATATTTTTCACTGCTGCTAGTGAGATTTTTGTAGATGCCATTCCTTGTAATCCGTTAAATATATTAGGCTGTAAAGATTATGACTGCTTCGTCGCCAATGGGCATTCCTCGCCCCCAGGTGAAAACACTCGATGAAATTCTTCCACACGAACCGTTATTAATGATGGGCGCAGGTCCGGTTCCTATCCCTGAGCGGGTGGCCAAAGCCAACTCTGTGGTGATCAACCATTTGGGTGGGGTGATGGCGCAAGTTATCGACCAAGTAAAAGCCATGGCCCGTTATGTTTTTCAGACTGAATCGAAATGGGTGCTCGGGGTGGCAGGACCAGCCTCGGCCGCAATGGAAATGGCTGTGTCAAATCTAATGCAGCCTGGCGAGTCTATTCTTTGTATTAATAATGGCTTTTTTAGTCACAGAATGGCGGAAATGGCCACCAGAGTGGGTGCAGATGTCCATGAACTTCATGTACCTGTACATCAAGCAGTAGACCCTGAGAGAGTACGTCGCGCGATAGAAGAGAGCAAACCAAAAGTACTCACTCTTGTGCAGGGGGAAACTTCCAATACCGTGTTTAACCACTCTTTAGAAGAGATTGCTCGAATTGCTAAGTCTTATGGTTGCTTAGTGGTTGTCGATGCTGTGTGTACGCTAAGTACTATGCCTCTAAAGATGGATGAATGGCAGGTGGATGTGGTGATTACTGGTGGACAAAAGGGCCTGTCTTCTATCCCCGGGGTGTCGTTATTGGTGTTTTCAAACGAAGCTTGGGCCTGTGTAAAGAACCGTACTGTGCCCACTGCCCAATGGTGTTTTGACGCACAATTGGCGGAAAATTTCTGGCATAAGGATGGTTACCACTACACGGCTCCAGTATCCGGCATCATGGCTTTGCATGAGGCTTTAAAACTTGTCTGTGATGAAACCCTAGAGCAGCGTTTTGCCCGTCATTTACGTTGTTCAAAAGCTCTGCAAGCTGGCATTGAGGCCATGGGCCTAAATTTGTTTGTTGAACCTTCTTCAAGGCTAAACTCTGTGGTGGGAATTAGCATTCCCGAGGGTCTAACCTCGGTACAAATTTGCCGTCACATTTCCGATGTTTATCGGGTTGAAATAGCAGGCTCTTTTGGGCAGCCGATTATCCGCATCGGGCAAATGGGTGAGCAATGTCGTGAGCATAACCTGTTCCGTACGCTTCATGCTTTAGGCAGCACCATGCGCGACTTGGGGGTTAAGGTAGATCAACCTAACGGCATGGCTGAAATGGAGGCTTATTTACAACAGGTACCAAGGCAATTGGTCAATGTGGCTTAACAAATGATGTAAAGCGTCCTGTCCTAGTCGGCTTGGCTAAAATGAAATCCCCATGGGCAAAGCCTATGGGGATTTTTTTGTGGGCATAACACTGGCAAAGAGTGCTCCAAGTGTAATAAAGGCACAGGCAATAAACTGAGCTTGAGTGAGGGGCGCATCGGTAAAGAGCACAAGCCAAGCGGTAGATAAGGCTGGCGTGGTGTAAGATAGCACCCCGAGTAAGGATAAATTGCCGCGCTTTACACCGTAATCCCAGCAGAAAAAGGCAATGCCCACCGGGCCAAGGCCAAGTGCGAAAATAGCCAGCCATGTGCTGGTTGAGAACTGATAGTTCTGCTCTTCCAAGGCAAGATGAGAAAGGCCAGCTAGGAACGCGGTAATAAGGCAATACCAAAGCACACCACTCGAAGGTACGGACTGGTAACGACGATTGAAAACAGAATAGCTTGACCAGATCAAGGCACATGCGATGGCAGCACCATAACCTGTCCAATCATGGTTTGGGTTACTCTCAGTAAGGCTTCCAGAGTCTTTGGCAAACAACATGATGCCCGTGCCTGCAAAAGCCACCAGTGCTCCCACCAAATGAGGCCAAAGCAATCGGTTGTTAGGGCCTAATCCCGCCATTAAGACAATCAGTAACGGCCATAAGTAGGCAATTAATCCTGCTTCTACCGCAGGTGCATGGCTAAACGCGTAAAAATAGAAAAAGTGATAAGCAAAAAAGGCCGAGCCACAAATTAGCATGGCGCTGACTGGGGTTTTCTGCCAAGCCTGCTTAACTTCTCCTTTGATTAAATACACCAATAAAAAGAGGCCGCTCGCTATGGCAAAAGTCAAGGTGAGTAAGAGTAAAGGCGGCACTTGGTTGGCTTGTGTGGTGAAGAGCGCCAATATGCTCCACAGTAAAATGGCAATGCTGCCAATCCCGGTGGCAATAGGTGAATTCGGCATTAGATGTCTCGATTTGTCATGTTGAAGAGGAGGGTAGAGTAACGGAATACTGCCATGGTCGAGTAGGCAAAAATCGTTAATTTTATCGGCAAAAATGATGATTTTGAAATTTTGATGACAATAAAATAACGCGATGACAGGCTAGTGACAGGTTTGCAGGGTAATGTCTTGGGCATCAAATCACAGTTAGGGAACTAACTGCGTGCTTTGAGTAAGCAAATAAAACAACAAAAATAACAAGCAGGAGATCATAATGCTTAATTCCTTATCCTTAAAGTCTGTTCTAATTTCTGGCGCTGCAGCCCTAACGATTGCAGGCCAAGCCTATGCTTTTGAACCCGCTCGTTCCGCTGAATGTATTGCCCCTGCTAACCCAGGCGGTGGTTGGGATTTTACCTGTCGTAGTGTTGGTAAAGTCTTGGTAGACCAAGATTACATCAAAGGTAACGTGAAAACGGTTAACATGAGTGGTGCTGGTGGTGGTGTTGCCTTTGCTCACACAGTAAGTAAGCGTCAAAAAGATGCCAACTTGATTGTTGCGGCCAGTACAGCAACCACAACTCGTCTAGCTCAAGGCCAATTCCCTGGCATGAATGCCGACCAAGTTAAGTGGGTAGGTACCTTGGGCGCCGATTACGGTGTCATCGCCGTTGGTAAAGACTCAAAATACACCTCTTTGAAACAAATGATGGACGATCTACGTGAAGATCCAGGTTCTGTTAAGTTCTCTGGTGGTAGTGGCTCAGGTGGTTGGGATCATCTTAAAGTCTTGATCACAGCGCAAAAAGCCAATGTTTCAAACCTTCCAAAAATTCGTTACCTAGCCTTCAGTGGTGGTGGTGAAGCTTTGGTACAAGTAGTCGGTGGTCACGTTGATGCCTTCACGGGTGATGTATCTGAAGTGAAAGGTTTTATGGACTCTGGTGATCTACGTGTATTAGCAGTGCTATCTGAAGAGCGTTTGCCAGCACCATTTGACCAAATTCCTACTGCTATGGAGCAAGGTATTGATTCCGTTGCACCAAACTGGCGTGGATTCTACGTACCGGGTAATGCTGAAGAAGCCTCTTACGATTGGTGGGTAGATGCGATGAACGGTCTGTACAAGACACAAGAATGGAAAGACATCATGGCGAAAAACGGCCTAATGCCATTCCATAAGTCTGGTGAAGAATTTACACAATTTGTAAAAGCTCAGACCCGCGACATCCAAGTACTATCTAAAGACATCGGTCTGATCAAATAACTCCCAGCCGATCTTTTTGGGAGGAACCTAGTTCCTCCCTTTTTTAACGAATCCCCTTTTGAATTAACAAACTCGGAGCAATGACATGCGTATTAACGATCGTGTGTTTGGCTTGCTGATGCTTTTGCTGGCCATGGCGTATGGCTGGGAAGCAACGCAATTCCCCATTCCATTTGGTGGACACGAAAGTGTTGGCCCAGAAACTTTTCCTATCATGCTGGCTATCTTGTTAGGCATCAGCTCGGTTTACATGATAGTGCGACCAGACCCAGATGAGCCTTGGGCTCCGATTCCAATGTTAATCGAATTGAGTGTCGTTGCCTTGTCTATTATGGCCTTTGCTTGGGCAATTGAACCCCTTGGTTTCTTATTGTCAGCCGCTTTAGTGGTTAGCTTCTTAAGCTGGCGTATGGGCTCAAGTATTGCGAAGAGCTTGATCACAGGCGTGACCAGCGCAGTGATTATCTTCTTCCTATTTGATTACGTGCTTGAACTGGCACTTCCTCTAGGTCTATTGGAGTTTTAACTATGGATACTATGAGCTTATTAATGCAGGGCTTTGCCGTTGCATTAACCCCTGAAAGCATAATGTTTGCCATTATAGGTGCGATTCTAGGTACCTTAATCGGCGCTTTGCCAGGCCTTGGCCCTGCCAATGGTGTGGCTATCTTAATTCCTTTGGCCTTTAGCTTAGGCTTATCACCGACTTCGTCCCTGATTCTTTTAACATCTGTGTATGCAGGGGCCATGTATGGTGGACGTATTTCGTCTATCTTGCTTAATATTCCGGGTGATGAACCGGCCATGATGACCTGTTTAGACGGTTATCCTATGGCAGTGAAGGGCAAGGCCGCGGAAGCGTTAGCGATTTCAGCCATTGCCTCCTTTATTGGTAGTTTTATCGCCACTATCGGTTTGGTTATTCTTGCTCCTATCTTGGCGAAATTTGCCCTTAAATTCGGTCCTTCTGAATACTTTGCGCTTTTTGCTCTCGCCTTCGCAACCCTAGGTGGCATTACTGGCAAAAACCAATTCAAAACTCTCATGGCAGCGGCTATTGGTTTGATGATTGCCACAGTAGGGATTGATTTATCCACTGGCGTACAGCGTTATACGTTTAACACCCTAGAGCTTTTTGAAGGGGTGGATTTCATCATCGCCATTGTGGGTTTGTTTGCCATCAGTGAATTGTTCTTCTTCTTGGAAAGACATGCAGGAGACGGCCTAAAGCAAGTTGCAATTAACAAACTAAAGCTTTCTCCTAAAGATATTATTAAAGTCTTGCCGACTTCGATTCGCGGTGCCGTGTTAGGTTTTGTTGCCGGTGTACTACCAGGCGCAGGTGCTTCTTTGGGTAGCTTTATCAGCTATACCCTAGAGAAACGTGTGTCCGATAAAGGCGAATTTGGTAAAGGTGACCCTCGCGGTGTTGCCGCACCAGAAGCCGGTAACAATGGTGCCGCATCCGGTGCACTGGTACCTATGTTGACCCTAGGTGTGCCGGGCAGTGGAACCACAGCGGTACTGTTGGCCATGCTGATTTCCTTGAACATCACCCCAGGCCCTATGTTGTTCCAACAAAATGCTGATCTAGTGTGGGGGGTTATTGCGGCCATGTTCGTGGGTAACCTAGTGTTGTTGCTATTGAACATTCCTATGGTTGGCATCTTTGTTAAGTTGTTGAGCATTCCACCAAAATATCTAATGCCAGTGGTAACCCTGATCGCTTCTGTGGGCATTTACTCTGTAAGTCACAGTGCGCTAGACCTGTATTTCATGGTGGGCTTTGGTGTGGCAGGCTATATTTTCCGTAAGGTTGAAATCCCGCTAGTCCCAATTATTTTGGGTATGCTGTTGGGGCCAGAAATGGAGAAAAGCTTGCGTCATGCCTTAGTACTTTCCGATGGTGATTGGACAGTGCTGTTTAACAGCGGCCTAAGTATTGGCCTTTGGGTAGTCGCAATTTCTGGTCTGGTTTTACCTATGATCATTGGCCCAATTGTTCGCGCTAAAATGCGCAATTCTAAAACTGCGGAGCACGATGCTTAAGGGGGTGCTGGGCGCCAGTATTCACTAAGCAAATCTGAAGTGCTAGAGTTCGAGTACCCTAATAGGGGGCTCGAACTTTTTTCGTTTCTAATGTGATGACAAAAATAATACGGTGACATAAAAGATGCGCATTTTGGTGGTGGAAGATACACAAGTGTTAGGGCAGGCGATTTGTGATCGGCTGACCAGTTTGGGTCATGGGGTAGACTTGATCGCGGATGGTAAAAGCGCCGACGAATTACTCAAGTACCAAGATTTCGACCTGATCTTGCTGGATTTAAACCTGCCGGGTTTGTCCGGTCTTCAGTTGTTGCAAAAGTTACGACAAAGGGAAGACAGTACACCTGTGCTCATTCTAACCGCCCGAGATCAAATAGAAGATAGGATTCGTCTGCTTGACGAAGGCGCCGATGATTATTTAACCAAGCCTTTTGATTTCGGCGAGCTAGAAGCTAGATGTCGTGCGCTGCTGAGACGTAAGCAGGGTTATGCCAGTAATGTCACTGAGCATGGTAACATTCTTGTGAACCGAGATAGCCGCCAAGTATTTGTGAATAATGAGTTAACCGGGGTCACAAACCGCGAGTTTCGTTTGCTGGAAATCTTTTTAGGTCACCTTGGCCGTGTGTTAAGTAAAGACGAAATTACCGATCACCTGTTTAACTTCGATGAAACCCCAGGGCAAAATGCCATTGAACTCTATGTTGGGCGCTTAAGAAAAAAGCTTGCTCAAGGGGATTTGCAGATTAGTACCTTGCGAGGAATTGGTTATGTGGCGCAAATTGCCCCATCCAAACCCGACTAAGTTAGGGGCGAACCTTGATGGCCGTTCTTTGGATATGTATTTGGAAGAGCAGCAGGCCTTAAAAAAAGCTCCATCCCTGCGGTTCCGCTTTATCTTAGCTGGGGTCTTGGTCATTAGTGTGATCGCTGCATTGGCGGTGAATCTGGTGTTTGATTACAGCCAAAAACTGGCCGATTTATCCTATGACAGATTGCTGAGAAGTGCGATTTTGCAAATGGATGAAAATGTGGGTTGGATCGGCAATGAAGTCAGTATTGATATTCCTTGGTCAGCTTTTGCGACTTTGGCACAAGCCAACGAGGACAGGGTTTTCTATAAGGTAGAAAGTGCCGAGCAGGGCTTTATTACTGGCTATCAAGATCTGCTCAGTCAGCCACCCAAACCACCAGAACTTGACCAAATTCAGTTTTACGATCAAATGTATTCTGGAGAGTTAGTGCGTTTTGCATGGCTTGAGAGGCAGCTCACTGAGCCTGAATCGGCACAAACCGTACGTATTATCCTCGGACAAACTCGTCTATCAAGAGAGGAGATGGCTTCTGCTGTGACCCGAAGGGCAGTAGAGGTGGTTTTGCTCATTGCTCTGGTGGCCATCTCACTGATTATTATTGGTAGTCATCTTGTGTTGCGGCCTTTACATCGGATTGAGCGGGCGTTGGAAGAACGATCTTTGGGAGATTTAACCCCCATTACCATCAATACCCCAAAAGAAACCCATCACTTAAAAGTGGTGATCAATCATTTTATGGCACGTTTGCAAAGCAACTTGCAGCAGTTAGAAAACTATACGGCCGATGCCGCCCATCAATTGCGTACCCCCTTAGCCAGCCTAAAGGCCTTAGCAGAAAATGCGCGAGATCAAACTTCTCCAGATACCCAGCAACAAGCCTTAGAAAACATCGTCCAGCAATGTGATGCACTGAGCAAAACGGTGACCTTGTTGCTCAATCAGGCGGTGGTTTCACACCGTTTGCAAACCAAGCACTTGGAAGCCATGGATTTGTTAGAAGTGGTGACCTTGTCCTGTCGTGAGCAAGCCTTAATGGCCCTTCACAAAGGCATTAGCTTGTCTTTGGAAACCCATGTCACCAGTGCTTGGGTGTTGGGAGACAGCTTTGCCCTTCAGCAAATGATGCAAAATCTTATTGAAAATGCCGTTCGCTACAGTGCGCTGGATCACCATAGGCCAAATGAAGTGGTGGTTCGTCTCGAAGAGCATGAGCGCTACTTTCGAATTTGCGTGATAGATTTTGGTGAAGGCATACCACAGGCAGAAAAAGTTCGAGTGTTTGAGCGCTTTTACCGTGGTCGCTATGATGTGTCCGGCAGTGGTGTTGGCTTATCCATGGTGAAAGACATTGTCGATTACCACTCCGCTAGTATTGTCATTATGGATACCGAACCTACCGGCACAAGTATTCAAGTGGACATTCAAAAATATACTCAGGGGCCAGCACGATGACGAAATTTCTAGTGGGCATAATGCTTTTGTGCTGCCCAGCCTTATGGGCCAATCCTGTTTGGTACGGCAATGCCAATGCCGCCAGAATGTTGTACATACATTCTGCGATGGATTTGGAATCCTTTGAGCCTTTGTTGGAGGCGTTCATTGCCTTGTACCCACAGGTTAAGGTGGCGTATCAAGACATCAACACCCTTGAGCTTTATCACCAAACCATCAAAGAAAAAGATGCACCACAAGCCAGTTTGGTGATCAGTAGTGCCATGGATTTACAGCTTAAATTGGTAAATGATGGGTTGGCACAGACTTATCAATCGGAAACCACAGAAGCCTTGCCGAGTATGGCGAAATGGCGTGATCAGCTGTTTGCCTTTTCTTATGAGCCGATTGTGATGTTGGTAAATAAAAAGCTGTTTCCAGGACCATTACCCCAAGACCGACAAGACCTGCTGCGCACCATACGTCAAAATGAGCTGGCGATGACAGCGCGCATCGGCATGTATGACATTCGTAAAAGTGGTGTGGGTTATTTGCTGGTCAGTCAAGATGCACGACAAGCGGATGCTACTTGGGGGCGTTTGCTAGAAGCCTTTGGTAGCCATGATGTACAAACCTATTGTTGTACCCGGGACGTGATTGACGATGTGGCGTCAGGCAAATTGGTGTTGGGTTATAACCTGTTAGGTTCCTATGCTTCACAAAGAGCCAGTCAGGACAGTAATTTGGAAATGATTTTGCCCAAAGATTACACCTTGATGCTAAAGCGGGTCGCTTTGATTCCCAAAAAGGCTCCCAATGCAGCGGATGCAGGTTTGTTTCTAGACTTTATTTTGTCCGAAGCTGGGCAAGAAATGATGCAGCGTAGGGGGCTATTGTTCCCCATTCAAGCGGAGGTGCCTTCGCTGAATTCCCCTTATATTATCCAAGCCTCTGGCCCAACTCGTACCATTGAACTGGATCAGCAGCTATTGGTTGGCCGCGATTATGCTAAGCAGAAAAGGCTCATTCAAAGCTGGGAGAGTGCCTTGGAAATTTCCCAAGAAAATTAGGCGTGCTTAAGCCTATCCAGGTGCTGGGATTGGTATTGTCGAGGGGTGAGTTGTAGGTGTTGCTGAAACAGGCGAATTAACGCATTTGCGTCCGTTAGGCCGACTTTCTCGGCGATCTGCTCTAGGCTCCATTTTGTTGTGGTTAAATGGTATTGAGCTTTTTCAAGACGAAGCTTAAGCAGATATTGCTTTGGGGTTAAGCCTAGATAACGTTTAAATAATACGCTTAGTTGGCTTTGGCTTAGGTGAACCTTTTGTGCCAATTCTGTCATGGTCCAAGGGTAAGCAAAGTCTTTTTCGAGCAAGGCTTTAGCTTGGCTTAACCTTCTGTCTTGGTGGGTTAACGACTCCACAGGTAAAGGCAACATATGCTCAAGCATATTCATGGCTTGAGGGAGCATAGGGTGGTAAGGATCAAGGCCGTCCAGATGCACCAGAAAGTCTAAATATTGCTGTGCAATGGGCGTTAAAGTGACAAAGGCCGATGCGCTGGGGAGTTCATGATTCCAGCTTGGTAAGGCATTAATTACTACACAGCGATTGGTCAGCTGAGCATAATGGGTGTGGCTGAATTCTTTGGAGATTAAACAAGCTTGGCCTTTTGTGATCAGGGCTTCTTGCCTCTCTACCTGTAACGTCAACTCGCCACTAATCGGCATCACTATCTGGGTGTGATGGTGATGATGGTCGGGGGCGGTAGACTGGTAGGATATGACTTCAATTGGCTTACGCATAGCTTGCTCAACAAACAATACAGACAGCTATCATAACATCATCTGTTGGCATATGGACAAGAAGCGTCAAGGCTGACGCTTCTTGTGGCAGATTAGTGGTGTGCGATGTTCGGGCTGCGGTTAAGTTGCATACGACGCAAAAATTCGGACATGATGTGCATGTAAAGCTCATCCCCTAGGTATTTATCTTCCACGCCACGGTCGATGCTAGGGTTATCGTTCACTTCAATCACATAACCACGACCGTTTATCTCTTTAATATCGACACCGTATAGGCCGTCTCCAATAGGCTTGGTGGCCGCGATGGCGGCTTGTAGAACCCGTCTTGGCACTTCAAACGTAGGTAGGGTGTCAAAACCACCACTTTCACTGCTGCTTTCACCATGTTGGTAAATTTGCCAATGGTCTTTCACCATATAATAGCGACAAGCAAAGATCGGCTTATTGTTGAGTACACCAATACGCCAGTCGAACTCTGTGTAGAGATACTCTTGCACCAATAACAAGGACGATTTTTTAAACAGAGTTACCAAACTCTTGCTAAGAGACTCACGATTTTCGGCTTTGATAACCCCTTTGGAAAAGGCACCGTCCGGTATTTTTACCACCATAGGGTAGTTAATGGCACCTTCAAGTAAGGTTTCTAAGTCTTTCTCCCCTTTATGGACAATGCGGGTTTTTGGGCAAGGCACTTTATGGGTGTTAAATAAATCAGCCAAATACACCTTGTTGGTACAGCGCATGATCGATTGCGGGTCGTCCATCACCACTAAGCCTGCCGCTTCGGCTTTTTTCGCGAAGCGATAAGTGTGGTGGTCAATATTGGTCGTTTCACGAATAAATAAACCGTCATATTCCGGTAAGCGCATGAGGTCTTTAGGACCTATCATATCCACCTGAATACCAAGCTGTTTACCTGCTTGCACAAACTTCTTAAGGGCTTGTGCATCGCTGGGCGGCATGGCTTCGTCAGGGTTTACCAACATGGCCAAATCAAACTTAGCGGCACGTTGGGTGCGGCCTTTGCTCCATACCTTGGTGCTAAAGGCTTCTAGTGATTCTGCAAACAGAGTCTCTTCTTCATCATTCAAGTGTTTGTGCGAAGCGACCTGTAGATCACTTACTTGCCATGTTTTGCGAAACTTCAGGGATACCTTTAATACTGGGCAAGCAAAAAACTCAAACAGCTTTCTGGAAAACTCTTTCATTTCTGTTTGTGTGGTTTTGCCAAACACACAGTAAAAATGCAGCTCAGTTGGTTGTTCTGGGGTGCCAAGTTTTTCGCTTAAAGAGGGTAATAGCTGAGCCACTTGCATTTCGTACAAGGTCTTTTTGCTAATGTCGTTTAACACCCGAACAGATGGCATAACGTGGTGGCCACGGCTTTCAGCAAGTAATGAGCAGTAGTAGCCATCGGACAAGTATTTGCTGCTTTTGCATAGGTTAATAATGCGGGTGCGCCCTTGGCTTTTAGTCGCCAAGTTTAGGTATTGAGAAAATGTAATCACTCGATCGCTGGGTAAGAAGGCGGACCAATCTTTGGCCTGATCAACGACAATGTAAGTTTGCGACATTCGCTGTGTTTATCCTTGTAGAAAGTATGGGAAAAACCGCCTTGCTGAAGGGCAAAATGCATGAAATATTGAGGTCAATATTTGCGCGGATATTGCGCTTGTTTTAGTGTTTTGACAAGAGCTAAAAAAACTTTTTTTGGTGTTTTTTTATACTATCTTTTTCCATTAAATGGTCCTAGAATCCGCGTCGATTCGACTCGGTAGTACTTGTTTTTAAGTGTCGCAAAAAACGGGCTATACAGGTTGAACTTTCATTTTGTTGTGCTCTTTTGCTGAGGCGAAATAATGCCAGAACCTTCCCCCAAACTGTTTATTCGTGCTGCTCAAACTTCAGATCTTGCGGCATTGCTAACCCTTGAAGAACAAGCCTTTCGCGGTGACCGGTTAAGTCGTCGTAGCTTTCGTCGTGCGATTCATTCCGCAGGGTCTGCCTTGTTGGTATCGGGCCGTGAGGATGGTCAAAACACGGATTTATTGGGGTATGCCTTGTTGCATTTACGTCAAGGCACTCGCTTGGCACGTTTATATTCTTTAGCGGTGAGTCCAGATAGTCGGGGCTTAGGGGTTGCCAGTACATTGCTGGTGGCCTGTGAGAAAAAGGCGGTTAAATTAGGCAAGAGTGTACTGAGACTGGAAGTGAGTGAAAATAACCAAGTGGCGATCAACTTGTATCATAAGTTAGGCTTCCGTGAGTTTGGTCATTATGATGCTTATTATGAAGATCAAACCGATGCGATTCGTATGCAAAAGCCAATCCGCCATGTGGAAGGGATGCGTTCCGTGCGCGCCGTGCCCTGGTTGGCTCAAGGTACGCCTTTTTCCTGTGGCCCTGCTTGTTTGCAAATGGCGTTAACCCAGTTGAATTCTGTGTATCAGGCGACACCGGATGATGAGTTGGAAATTTGGCGTGAGGCCACCACTATTTTTATGACCTCTGGACACGGTGGTTGCCACCCTATGGGCTTGGCTTTGGCTGCCCAGCGACGAGGGCTTTCTGCCAGCGTTTGGTTGAGTGATGATGTGCCGCTGTTTGTAGACAGTGTTCGGGATGAATTAAAGAAAAACGTGATCGAGCGCGTGCATCACAGTTTTGCGAAACAATGTCAGGACGCTAGGCTTGAGGTGCACTACAAGGCCATGCCACTGACTCAGTTGCTACAGGCTTTTGATGACGGAGCATTGGCGCTGATTTTAATCAGTACCTATCGAATGGATGGCAAAAAAGTCCCCCATTGGGTGGTGATGTCAGGTTATGATGAAGATTGTATTCTGGTTCATGACCCGGATTTAGATGAGGAGGGCAGGCCTCAAGATGATCCAGCCAGCCCCCTTGATTGTCAGTACGTGCCCATTGCCCGAGCAGAGTTTGAAAAAATGTCGCGCTACGGACAAAGGCGCTTACAGGCAAGTGTTATTTTGAACCCGAGGTGAATTCCATCCGTCGCGACTATTTAGGGAGATAAGATGAGGTTAGCGTTGACCAGTGACAATATTGCCGGGGCTTGTGAAGCTGTAGTGGCTGAGATGATAAAAGCCGCTCAAGGGGAGGCTATGCCCTACGGCGGTGACCCTTTAACCGAACAGGTTACTAAAATGTTTGCTGAGCTGTTTGAGTGTGATGTGGCGGTGTTTTTAGTGTCCACGGGCACGGCAGCAAATGTATTGAGTCTCGCGGCGCTAACGCCTCCTTGGGGGAGTGTGTTGTGTCATCCTGAAAGCCACATTGTTAATGATGAGTGCTCCGCACCAGAATTTTACACCAATGGTGCGCGTTTAGTCGGCGTGGCTGGCGAGGAAGCAAAAATTTCCGTCTCCGCCTTAGAGCAGGCGATAAACAAGCGCATGGGAGATGTACACTCAGTACAGCCTTCTGCTGTAAGTCTTTCTCAAGTCACCGAAATAGGCAGTGTCTATAGCCTTGCCGAGCTACAAGAAATTTCTCAGCTTGCTCACAGTAAAGGGCTTAAGGTGCATATGGATGGGGCACGCTTTGCCAATGCTCTAGTGTCTTTGGGTTGTACGCCTGCGCAAATGACCTGGCAGTCCGGTATTGATATCGTTTCTTTTGGTGCCACGAAAAATGGTGCCATGGCGGCAGAAGCTATTGTTGTGTTTGATAAGAACCTTGCCCAGAAATTGGCTTTGTTACGTAAGCGTGGCGGTCATTTGCATTCAAAAATGCGCTTGTTATCAGCACAAATGTTGGGCTATTTGTCAGACGATGTTTGGTTAAACAATGCTCGTCATGCCAATGCCATGATGGCCTTGTTGCAAAAGGGAATGGCCAGCATAGCAGGAGTAGAAATTATTGCGCCAGCACAGGCAAACATGTTGTTTTGCAGACTTCCTGTTGGCATGGCTGAGGCGTTATTGGCACAAGGCTTTAGTTTTTATACTGGTCGCTGGGAGGAAGGTGTGGTGCGTTTTGTAACGTCATTCCAAACGCAACAAGCGGATGTTGAAGACTTTATTGCTTGCGCAAGAGATCTTAGTACTTCTCATACTAAGACCTCTTGAAACAAGGTTAAGCGTTTGCAGCTTTAGGGTTTTTATTGGGTAGCGCCATGGAAATAAGGCTGGTAACAAATAGAAAGCCAAAAGAAACCCACAGACAGCTTTCTAGGCCATATTCTTGATAAATCCAACCGGACAGTAGGGTGCCGATTAGGCGGCCCATGGCGTTGGCAGTGTAATAAAAGCCAACGTCCATGGAAACGCCATCTTGGCTAGCAAACTGCACAATTAGGTAGCTGTGCAGCGAAGAGTTAATGGCGAATACCGCACCAAAAGCGATTAAGCCGGTTAACAGTATGCTTAATGGGTGATCGGAATAGCTCAATCCTAGCGCAATGATGGCTGGAATCATCGCCAGTAATAATGCCCAAAACGTTGCGACTTTTGCTCCGGGGACTGTTTTGCTGTTCTTACCGGTAATATAGGGTGCAAGGCTTTGTACTATGCCGTAGGCAATAACCCAAATGGCTAGAAAACTTCCCACTGTCCAATGGTCCCAGTTGAACTGGCTGCTTAAATACACCGGCAGTGCCACGACAAACCAGACATCACGCGCACCGAATAAAAACATGCGGGCGGCGGATAAAATGTTGATCTCACGGCTCTTGGAAAAAATCTCTGAAAACTTTGGTTTGCTGTTGGATTTACCTAGGTCTTCACCCAGTTGCCATAGACTAAACAACCACACGAACACCAAGGCAACCGCCATAATAAGTATCGCTTTTTGGAAACCAACGAGACTTAGCAATAGCCCGCCCAAGAAAAAACCCATGCCTTTTAGGGCGTTCTTTGAGCCTGTTAATATGGCAACCCATTGGTAAAGCTTGCCTGTTTCATTTTTTGGCACCAGCACCTTAATGGCACTTTTTGCACTCATCTTGTTGAGGTCTTTAGCGATGCCAGATAGGGCTTGGGCGCACATCACCCAAAACACAGTTAACCAAGTGGTGGGCACCAAAAGCATGGCTAGGGCAATGATCTGTAACCCAAGACCAATGTTCATAGTGCGATTAAGTCCCCATCTGGCACCTAACCAACCTCCTAAAAGGTTGGTAATAACACCGAAGATTTCATAAAACAGAAATAACAAGGCGATATCGAGAGCACCATAACCTAGGCCATAAAAATAGAGCACCACGAGCATACGTAGGGCACCATCGGTGAGGGTAAAACACCAATAGTTGCCAGTCACGATAAGGTACTGGCGCACACTTCTAGAAAGCTGAGATAACATGTTTCGATACCGCTTGTTATGTAAAATTAATGATTAATTCGAAAGGTCAAGTTGACCTACTTTACGCATAAGTTCCGCAGTGCGGTTGGCATAGCCCCACTCGTTGTCATACCAAACATAAAGTTTTACTTGGGTATCGTTAATGACCATGGTGCTTGGTGCATCGATAATGCTTGAGCGAGGGTCAGTCTTGTAATCGATAGACACCAGTGGGCGTTCTTCATAGCCTAGAATGTCTTTCAGTTCACCAAGGCTTGCTTCACGCATAAGCTGATTCACTTCAGCTTCGCTGGTGGCACGTTCCATTTCAAAGACACAATCTGTTAGGGAAGCATTGGTTAGAGGGATGCGCACTGCATGACCGTTTAATTTACCCTTAAGTTCAGGGAAAATATGAGTAATGGCCGTTGCGGAGCCGGTCGTTGTTGGGATAAGGCTGCTACCACAAGCCCGTGCGCGGCGTAGATCTTTATGGGGCGCGTCGATAATAGTTTGAGTGTTGGTAATGTCATGAATGGTGGTCATGGAGCCATGTTTAATACCGATGGACTCATGCAATACTTTCACCACAGGGGCTAGGCAGTTGGTGGTACAAGACGCAGCGGTCACGATTGGGTGTTTAGCTGGGTCATATTGGTCGTCATTAACGCCCATAACAACGTTAAGCACGCCTTCTTCTTTCACGGGGGCTGTGACCACGACGCGCTTCACGCCTTGGTCAAGGTAAGCTTGCAGTAGCGCTTTGGTCTTCATAACACCAGAGGCTTCAATAACAATGTCGCACTGAGACCAGTCTGTTTCGCTGATTTGGCGATTTTTAGTGCAGGTGATGGTTTGGTTGTTAATGACAATGTTGCCGTCTTGGCTTGTTGCATTGTGGTGCCAACGACCGTGAACTGAATCAAAATTTACTAGGTGAGCGAGTGTAGCTGCATCCCCTGCAACATCATTGATTTGTACAAATTCCACATCGTCCCAGTCAAAGGCTGCGCGAAAAGACAGACGGCCCATGCGGCCAAAACCGTTAATACCCACTTTAATTGTCATAAAAATACCTTTTGCTGTATCGAGATTAGAGTTCCGAAGGTGAATGTATCGGATAAGCTATGATGGGGCTATGATAGTCGAATTTTGCAATATATGTAAAACCATATATTCATAAATTCAGATATTTAATGGAATTGTCATATTGGTAGAAAAGAGCCTGTTTGCCTTACTAGGCTAAACAGGCAAAAGTGATGAGATATTATCGCAATATCAGTAGGGGAATTGGGCTTTCAATGATCATTCTTGAGGTGTTACTACCCACGAAAAACTGTCTGACTTTGGAGTGGGCGTACGCGCCCATGGCCACTAGCTCGATATTGTGCTGATCTCTGTAATGGCTAATAACGGAAAAAATACTGCCAGATTCTAAATGAGAAGTTACCTCAAAGCCTTCTGCTTCAAGAATTTGCGTTGCTTTGGCAAGCTTTTGTTGTCGCTCTGGGCTGTTTTCACCCGCCATTACCAGATGGCAAGGTAGGTTTTTCAGGAGTGGGCTTTTAGCGATTCTTTGTATCGCATTGTCAGCGGCTTCACGGCCGTCGTAAGCGATCATAAAGCTTTTAGGGGGCTGAAATTCACCGACACTGATCAGTATAGGGTTATCAAGTGTTCTCGCAACCCGTTCGATATTGGAGCCAACCGTATGGGCATCCATTGGATGGTTGCTACCAAGGCGTCCTAAGACGATTAAGCGCGTTTCGTCCTTGAGGTCTGTTAGGGTTTCTATTAAATCCCCGTGACGCTGCAGAGATTGGATGTGCTCAGCGCCGGCTTGTTTGGCAAATGCCTCGGCATTCTCAAGCACAAGCTTGCCATGTTCTAGGGCCAGCTTAGAGCGTTTTTCTTCTAGGGTGATTAATTCATTAAGCAGGTGTTCACGACTGCCGAAGCCGATGGACCCTGATAGGTCTTCGGCGGTTCGGGTGGGAGGTTTCTCCAAAGAATGCAAGAGAGTAATGTGACACCGCAGGGTAAGGGCAGCCCAAACCGATGCTGTGGTTACGTGTTCAGATAAACTAGAACCGTCAATACATGCCATCACATTACTCATAATGCTCTCCAATCGTAATTAGTGGCCTTCCATCAACTTAGCAACTTCTTCGGGCTTGTTATGAACCCCGAACTTATCTACCACGGTTGCACTGGCTTCATTCATGCCAATTAAGTCGACTTCCGCGCCTTCACGTCTAAATTTAATAACAACTTTATCCAGTGCTGATACGGATGTGATATCCCAAAAATGAGCAGAAGATAAGTCGATAGTAACCTTCTCCACGGCTTCTTTAAAATCAAACGCAGCGTTGAACTGATCTGCTGATGCAAAGAAAACCTGACCGACAACTTTATAGGTACGGTGATGGCTTGCTTCTTCAAAGCTGCTTTTTACCACCATGAAGCGACCAATTTTGTTGGCGAAGAAAAGTGAGGCCAGCAATACACCCACAAATACACCGATCGCCAAATTATGTGTCGCCACCACGATGGATACCGTCGCCAGCATTACAATGTTAGTTGAAAGTGGGTGTTTTTTCAGATTAATGACGGATTCCCAAGAGAAGGTGCCGATAGACACCATGATCATAACGGCGACTAATGCAGCCATTGGGATTTGGCTGATCAAATCATCAAGGAAGACCACCATGATCAAAAGCAATAAACCCGCGATGAAAGTGGATAAACGACCACGACCACCGGATTTCACGTTGATAACTGATTGACCTATCATGGCGCAGCCCGCCATGCCGCCTAAAAGACCTGAGGCAATGTTTGCAATACCTTGGCCTTTACACTCACGGTTTTTGTCGCTGGTAGTGTCGGTGAATTCATCAACAATGGTTGCTGTCATCATGGATTCAAGTAAGCCAACCATAGCTAAACCAATGGCATAGGGCAGAATGATCATTAGTGTTTCAAGGTTTAGGGGGACATCAGGCCATAAGAAAACAGGTAGGGTGTCTGGTAGCTCACCCATGTCGCCAACCGTACGGATATCTAATCCATAAACCATAGAGAACATGGTCAGTAAGACGATACACACTAATGGGGAAGGAACGGCTTTGCCTATAACAGGTAATAGAGGGAATAAGTAAATAATACCAAGGCCAACCGCCGTCATTGCATAGACATGCCAAGTGACGTTGGTTAATTCTGGTAACTGGGCCATGAAAATCAATATGGCCAAAGCATTCACAAAGCCTGTCACCACGGAGCGGGACACAAACCGCATTAAGGCCCCGAGTTTTATATACCCTGCGATGATTTGAATGACACCCGTGAGCAAGGTTGCTGCGAGCAAGTATTGCAAACCGTGTTCTTTAACAAGCGTAACCATCAGTAACGCCATGGCACCCGTGGCGGCAGAGATCATGCCTGGTCGCCCGCCCACAATAGAAATCACAACAGCAATACAGAAGGAAGCGTATAAGCCTATCTTAGGATCCACCCCTGCAATAATAGAAAATGCGATGGCTTCTGGGATCAAGGCCAGTGCCACCACTGTACCCGCTAAAGAGTCGCCCTTTATGTTTGAGAGCCAATCTCGTTTTATTGTGTCGATCATTATTACCTTCTGAGTGCTGAAAGAATTTTGGAAAGGAGGGGAATAAATGCGTAAAAGACGATTAAGTTAAAAATCGAGACCGTTACACAATTTATAAGTATAAAAAATATTTATACCTCAAATACGGAGGGCAAAATATTAATTGCTGCGGATTATAGATTGAGAGGCTAGTGATGGCAAATTGGGTGGTTGGTCATACGCTTATTTGGATTGTTTGTAAATAAAAAAATGCGTTTTAAGTGTTCTGTTGTGTAACGATGGGTACAAAACTGTACCAAAGTACAATGTAATAAGTGTACTTTGCTTTGTAATATTAGTAGTAATTATGGAACTAAATTTTTTACCAACTTAAAGGTGAATGTTATGAGCGACAATCAGACTCCTGCTACAGAAGTAAATGTTAAACCTATCGGTTACTTAGCAATCAATGATGGCAGTGTTGAGGTTCAATCGGCGAATGGCGAGGTTAGAACTGTAGAAGACGGTGGCGTAATATTTTTTGGAGATGTGATTGTCGCCAATAATACCTCTGGAGGAAAAATTGTTTTCTTCGATGGGGTGACTGAAGATGTTGAGTTTGGTCCTGGTGATGTGGTTGATATTAATGGCGAAGTCTATAACCAAGAAGACTTAGATGCTCTTGCCCAAGAATCTGCAGCCGAGGCTCAGGCTCTACAAGATGCTATCTTGGCAGGTGAGGATCCATCGCAAACTCAAGAAGCCCCTGCTGCCGGTGAAGAGTCTGGTGAATATGATAATGCAGATAGTGTTGATGTAAGTATAACTCGTAATCAATCTGAAGCCTCCATTGGTACAGGTTTTGATACCAGTGACTTACCAATTTTTGGTTATGATACCAACACGGTTTATACGGCTCGAGTTAGCTTTACCTATAATGGCGCAGAAAGTGAAACGGGTAGTCGTTTTGGTATATCAACTTCTCTATCCTCAATCGATTCTGATGATGATACTGGAAGCAGCTCCTCAACCAGTTCATCTAGCAGCTCCTCAACTAGTTCGACTGATAGCGCAACTGAAGTTGCTGAAGAGTTCACTGGCTATTTTGTCGATGGACTGGTCAACGGATTAACTTATACCACATCAAGTGGTCTAACTGGTTTGACTGGTGCTGATGGTGATGATGGTTCTTTTCGATACCATGAAGGGGATACCATTACTTTCTCGGTGGGTGGTGTAATTGTTGGTAGCGTTACTTCTGATGAGATTGATGGTGACTATCTGTTCTTGCAAGATGTTGCTGGTGTAGATGCTGAAACAGGTGCAGATATAGGGTTAGACGATCTAAATTATAACTATGTTGAGAATATGGCGATCTTTCTGCAAGCCATTCAAGACGGTTTGAAGGATAGTGATACAGATACAGCAGAAGATGATGGCATACTGCAGACTAATGACCTTGTTAACCTAGAAGAAGTTAGTGAAGTAATTTCTATCTCTCAATCTGTTCGTGATGCCCTAGAGAACGTTAATTTAAACATCGAAACGATGGACAAGGAAGATTTATCGGATCTTTTGGCAACCTTGGGTATTGAATTTACACGTGAGTCTGAAATTGCTGATGGGCTTGGGTATAACGAATTTGAAACCCTTGCGATGGAGCACGTTAAAGAGAGTATTGAAGAGTTTGCTGGCGACCGAGTTCCTGAGGAATTTGATGAAAGAGCTCCAGATATTATTGAATTTAGCCAAGGTACGGTTAGTTATAATTTTAATGATGTTAAAGAGTCTGGGCGGTTAGAATTTAACGCTAGTGATTTAGCAAATGGTATTAAGGTAAATCAAGTTTTCTCAGAGAACTTGGTTGTATCCAACGTTTCTTTAGGTGCTGATTTTGAAGGTTTAGGTGAGCTCGTCGACAATGGCGATGGTACCTATTATATTAATATCACCAAAGAAGATCTGACCCCTTATGACCTTGAGGGCTTAAATTTTGACTTTACTGTCAATGACTGGACCGCGTCATACACAGAAAGCTCTTCAGTAGCGCTAGATCTTAATAAATCCCACCTTTCAACCAATATTTCAGACCCTGTCTCAGAAGGCGATGACTACGCCCAATTTACCCTAAGCAGTACTCTTGCCTTTGATGAGGCGCAATCTCTCAATATCACCTTTACCAGTGAAACATTGAGTGGCGAACTTGGTAAACAGATTGCTGAATATGCTGATGACTTTAGTATGCCGTTTGAATATTCCACTGACGGTGGGGAAACTTGGTTGTCGGCCACACTTAATTCCGTTGAATTTATTGGTGATGTAGCGTGGCCAACCTTTGGTTTAGAGCTTCCTGCAGGTGCTAGTTCTATTGAAGTACGAATCCCTATTTTTGATGATGTGGAAATTGAAGGGGCAGAATTCCTTGATGCCGTGATCACTGGCGATAACTTCTATGATGAAAATATTAGTATAGAAATAACTGATAACGACACAGTTGAAGCTACTCAACCAGTTGTCTCTATTGATTATGTTTACGCGGTTGAAGGCCAAGAGTACGCAGAATTTACAGTGTCATTGAGTGAGCCATCCGCCACAGACGTGACGATTGATTATGATGTGCTAGGAATGGGGGCGACCGCTGGGGAAGACTACGAAAATGCCACAGGAACCATAACCATTCCTGCAGGGCAAACATCCGCTGTTATACAGATTCCAATTGTCGATGATATTGAAGTCGAAAACATGGAAATGGCGTTTGTTACCTTATCAAATGTAACAGGCGATGCTGTGCTTGGGGATATGCAAGGCTCGCTACGTATTTTTGATAATGACGTGGCAGAAGGTGCCGAGTCAATTGATGTTCAGTTGACTCTGGATGATATTGCATCCGACAGTATCATTAACGCCGTTGAATCGGGGGCAGAAACCATTGCGATCACGGGCTCTGTGACGGGCGATGAGTATGCGTTTGCATCGGTAAGTCTGGTCGTAAATGGTGAAACCTATATCGTACGTGTACCAGGTGGCAGTGTTGATGCAGATGGAGTGTTTAGTGTAGACGTTCCAGTTTCTGTTCTTTCGGTAAACGGAGACGGAGAGTATGAAGTTTCTGCAAGTGTAACTGCATTCAGTTCGGATGGTTTGCAAGGCAAAGACGCTATAACGGCTGATTATCTTGTTGATACAGTGGCTGAGCAAGGTAGCGTGACAGTTGATGATATTACTCAGGATGACAAGATTTCAGCCCTTGAAGCTGTATCAGATATTCTCGTTACTGGTAAAGCAACGGGTGGTGACATAAAGACTGGAGATGCCGTTAAAGCTGTTATCAACGGCTTTACATATGAAACTGTGGTCGATGAAAACGGCCAATGGTCACTTGATGTAAAAGGTGTTGACCTAGTTGCTGATACAGACTTCACAGTATCAGTAACCTCATCAGACTTGGCTGGAAATACGGTTACAACAGTAGGTGAGTCTCTTCATTCTATTGATCAGTCAGAATTACAAGTGAATTTTATCATTGATCGAGTGACATCTGATGCCGCTATTAATAGTGATGAGGCTAGTGGACTTGTAAATATCACTGGTTCAGTTCAAGTAGATACCCTTGCTGAATACGAAGGTGAAGTGACCTTAGTTATTAATGGTAATACATATAAGGGAGAGGTGACTGATGGCAGTTTCTCGATTCCTGTTTCTGGTGCGGATCTAGCTGCTGACCCTAATACTGAAATTCTAGGTAGTGTTTCTGTTAGCAACATTATTGGGCAAGAGGGATTTGCTGACACCACAAGAGTATATTTTGTAGATACTGAGGTTGGTGCGCCAATCGTCGAAATCTTAGGTGACCTTAATAGTGATGATGTTATTAATCTTGATGAATTGGGAGCTGACGGTACTTTAACGGTAACAGTCAGTGTGCCAGATGATTTCAATCCAAGAACAGACACATTATCAATCGATGGTGTTGAGCATGAGTTTACAGCAGAAGAAATTGAAGCTGGGTATGTTGTTAGAGTGGAAGTTGAGCCTGGTGATGTATTAGAAACCAGCATTACGGATAAAGCAGGAAATATTTCAACTGTCTCTACTCCTATTGATATTGACGTGGATCTGTCTGCGGATCAAGACGACACAGCGTTAAGCATCAGCGTAGCGGATGCCTTAACGAATGATGCGGCGTCAATCACAGTGAACGGCGTGGACGATGACGCGGTCAGCGTGACCGTGACGTTGAGCGATGGTGGTGAGACACCAGTTGTGGTGACGTTGACAGAAAAAGACAGCGAGACGGGTGAGTGGACGTTCAGTGGTGTTGACTTAACAGAGTTGGCAGACGGAGCGATCAGCATCAGTGCGGAAGTCACGGATGCGGCAGGTAACACAGCGACGGCTGAGCTAGAGGATGGCTTAACGTTGGATACTACAGCGTTGGCCGCACCGACCTTAAGCTTGGTGGGTGATGACACAGCGGATGGCGTGTTTAACGCTGCTGAAGTGAACGAGGATGGCCTTGGTGTTGTCTCGATTGCGCTTCCAGAAGGCTTC